>NZ_JBEZWE010000022.1:0-84637 GCF_040637405.1 Streptomyces sp. NPDC029526 | reverse complement strand
CTGCACGAAGGCCCACTCGGCATCGGACAGTTCATGGCGACGTATCACCCGACCATGATCCCCGATCGAAGATCATTTGACGACAGACCCTAGGGAGCCCCCGGATCCCTCAGCCGTCGACGTCGACCCCGTAGCCGCGGGCCAGTGCGTCGAGCCCGTGGTCGTACCCCTGTCCGACCGCGCGGAGCCGCCAGAGCGGCCCTCGGCGGTAGATCTCCGCGAGGAGGAGGGTGCGTTCGGTGGTGGCGGCGTCCAGCGTGGCGCGGGCCAGCGGGGCGCCGCTGCTGCCGGGGGCGGCGCCGATCTGGATGGCGCCGACCGTGCCGAAGGTGACGTCACCGTCGATGGCGGCCGCGATCACGACGCGCTGCGTGGCGGGCGGCAGGGAAGCCAGGTCGAGTGCGACGGTCTGTTCGGCGGGGCCACCCGTGAGCAGGCGAGCGGTTCCCGCGGGCGTCTCCGGTGAACCGTAGAAGACGAAGTCATCGTCGGAGCCGACCTGTTCGTCGTCGTCGAGGAGGAAGGCGACCACGTCGATCTCGCCCTCGATCCGTGGCTCCCAGCCCACGGTGACGTACCACTCCGATGCCGGCCCCGCGTGCGGCACGGGCAGATCGACGACGCCGCCCCGCGGCAGGACCTGGGGCCCAGGTGCGGAGAAGAAGGCCGAGGAGTCCGGGTCGGTGACGGTCGGCGAGACGAGCCACTCCCGGTCGTGCACGGGCAGTTCGAGCGCGGTGATCCGCCGCATCCGCCGGTCGGCCTCGCCTCCCGCCAGGAGCACGACGTCGGTGACGCTGGCCGACAGGTTGATCGCCGCCGACGCGCCCAGCTCCACGACCCGGGTACGTGCCGCCACGGCCTCCGCATGGACCCCGCCCAGCACCAGGACCCGGCGACCCTCGAGAGGGCGGCCGGTCTCGTGACCGGCCGGCTCGGACCGGCGCGGAGCGGGAACGGCGGATGCCGCGCCGTCGGGCACGGGCGTCCCGCCCGGACGGGCGGCGGCCTGGCGTGCACCCGCCGGGGGTACGGCGGGAGCCGTGGCAGGTGCCGCAGCCGCAGCGGGGCCCGTGGCCGGGGCGGTAGCGGGGCCCGTGGCCGGGGCCGTCGGCGTGGGCGTGGCGGGGCTGGGGATCGTCACTTCGTGGGCGACGCCGGCCCGTACGTCCGCCAACAGTGCCAGGAACGTGGCCTCGTCGATGACGGGGACGCCCTCGGCACGGGCGCGCCGGGCCTTGGACGAGCCGGATCCCGGTTCGTTCGTGACCAGCACGCTGGTGTGACGGCTGACCGACGACATCATGTTCAGCCCGGCCTCGACGGCACGCGCCACCAACTCGGGGCGTGCGTTGGCCGTGGAGCCGGTGATGGCGACCTTCATCCCCTGCCGGAGCGGCCCGCCGGGGCTCATCCGCCCCGGATTGCGGTACGCGCAGGGCGTCTTCGGTGGTTTCGGACTGAACAGGGACTCACCGCGCGGCGGGCAGGACACCAGTGGCAGGGGCAGGTCGAGACGTGCGGCCTCGCGCAGGGTGGCCCGCAGGATCCCGGCCAGCACGCGGGTGTCGTCGAGCGCGTCGTGGGCGCGCTGTTGCGGCACTCCGTAGTGGGCGGCGAGGGTGCCGAGCTTCATGTCGGGCGTGGGCGGGTCCACTTGGCGGTTCAGCGCGAGTGTGCACAGCCGCTGCGACACCGGCAGCCACAACCGGGCTCGGGCGAACTCGTGGGCCAGGAAGTCGTAGTCGAACTGCGCGTTGTGGGCGACGAGGACGCGGTCCTGGAGCAGGGCCCCGATCCGTCCGGCGACCTGCTCGAAGGTCGGTGCACCCCGCAGCCGTTCGGCGGTGAGCCCGTGCACGCCCACCGGGCCCGGATCGCACCCCGGATCGAGCAACGTGGAGAACTCCCCGGTCTGTTCGCCGTCGGGCCCGAGCGTGATGACGGCGACCGACAGCACCCGGTCACGCCGGGCACTCAGACCGGAGGTCTCCACATCGACCAGGGCCCAGTCACGGGCGTAGTCGCCCGCGACGGGCAGGTCGAAGGAGGCAGTGGCGAGATGCATGCGGCCCAGAATGATCCGACGGACGGCCACTGATCAACCCGTATGACGACATACGCCCCCTCCGGACCGCCGATGACCCGTAAGGCGACGTACCTCCCCCCGGTCCGTTGACGCACCCCACGCTGCGCCCGCTGCGGTGGCCCGGCGACGGAGGAGACCCGGGGCGTCGGGCATCCACCGGGCGGCGGGCATCCCGTCGGGCCTGTTGAGCACCCTGCTGAGCCGCCACCGCACGGTACGCGCCGACTACGCCCTCGCCCTGGCCCTGGCGGGTGCGCTCACCGCCTGCACCCGGCCGGCTCGACGGACCTGAGGCCGGACGTGATGCCGGAGGCGAGCCGGGTACGGCGCCGGGGCAGGTGAGCCGACCTGCCGGGCCGACCTGCCGGGCCGGTGTGTGCCCCGGCGTGCCGGGATGTGACGCCATCACGCGACGGCACACCCCGGCGCGGCACCGGGAGGACGTGTCACCCGCCCTCTTCGGGCGCTTCCGCCGCCTCGGGCGCCTCGGGCGCATCCGGCGTCTCAGGAGGCGTCCCCCCTGCGGAACCCGAGGAGGGCAGCCGCCGGGCCACGACCGCACCGGCCGCGAGCCCCACGCCGGCCAGCGTGGCGGCGACCAGGAACGGGTCGAAGGAGTGCAGGGCCGGAGCGAACCCGATCCCGACGCAGACGGCCACCCCGGTGGCGCCGCCCAGCTGATCGGCGGCGCGCTGGATGCCCGAGGCGACCCCCGCGTCGTCCTCGGTGACGCCGCTGACCGCGACGTACTGCAACCCCACCAGACCGAAGCCCATCCCGGCCGCGATCAGGAGCATGGCCGGGACCAGCGCGACCCCGCCCGCCCCCAGCACCGAGACGAGGGCGATCGCGGCCATCGCGGCGGCGGTGCACCCGATCCCGGCCAGTACGCACACCCGCGCTCCCCACCGGCCCAGCAGTCGCGGTGCGAACACCGAGCAGGCGATCAACGCCACCGCGAGCGGCACCATCGTCACGCCCGCCTCCAGCGGCCCGAATCCCCACCGGTCCTGCAGGTGGAACGTGAACAACAGGAACGACGTCGACAACGCGCCGCTCAGCAGCATCGTCGTCACGTTGGCGCGCACCCGCGCGCGGTGGGCGAAGAACCGCAACGGCAACAGCGGGTGACGCGCCCGCCCTTCGACCCGCACGAGCGCGGCCCCGGCGGCCACGGCACCGGCCAGCGCCGCGGGCGTGACCCAGCCGGGCGATCCGGGCTCACCCGCCTCCACGACACCGTAGGCGAGCAGCAGCGGGCACGCGGTGAGCAGCAGCGCGCCGGGGAGGTCCAACGGCGCCGCCTCCCCGTTCGACGGCCGGTCATGCTCGACGAGGAGCACCACTGCCACCAGCACGACCAGGACGAACGGGACCGACACCAGGAAGATCCACCGCCACCCCCAGTGGGCGGTGATGAACCCCGACAGGACGAACCCGAGCACGAGACCGCAGCTGGCCACCGCCGCCCACACACCCAACGCCCGTGACCTGCGCGGCCCTTCGGGAAACGTCAGGACGACGACGGCCATCGCGGCGGGGAGCGCCACGGCCTCACCGGCCCCCTGCACGAGACGCGCCACGACCAGCAGGGGAAAGGTGGGCGCCAGCCCCGCCAGTAGCGAGGCCGCCCCGAACAGGCCGGTGCCGAGCAGCAGTACGCGCCGCCGCCCGAGCAGGTCGCCCAGCCGGCCACCGAGCATCAGCAACCCGCCACCGGTGACCGTGTACCCGACCACGACCCAGGTGAGCGCATGCCCGCCGGTGTCGAACTCGGCGCCGATCGAGGGCAGCGCGATGTTGACCACGGTCACGTCGACCGCGACGAGGAACTGCAACATGGACATCGCGCACAGCACCAGCCATGCGCGCACGGGAGACGGGCCGGGTCGCCCGCCTGAAGAGAGGATGCCTGGAAGCATCAGGTGCTCCGTCGCTCAGAGATGTCTCCGAGCAGCACGAACGTGCCGCTCCGGTCGGATCACGAAGCGGCTGGACGTCCAGGAGAAGTGACGTGCGTCGAACGTCCCGCCGCTAGCGGGAGGTCCGGGTCACTGCGGTACAGGCGGCCGCGCACGAGGAAGCAGACATGCGGGGGACGTTACCAGGAGGGGAGCCGGGGCGCCTTGGAGATGCGCCGGCCGTCGTGGCGGGGCGGACACACAGGTGGGACGGACGTAACCGACCGGATTCGAACCGGCGTCCTCGCGGTTTTGGAGACCGCGCGCGACAACCTCTGCGCTACGGCTACGCCCGGCGGGCATCCTAGCCGGGCACATGTCCGCACAGCACCGGCTTCCGGCCGGGCCGACGGCCGCAAGCCGGAGCAACCGGGAACCTGCCGCCGCCGTGCGGGAGGCGCCGCGAGAAGACTCCCGGGGCTGCCACGGAGGCCCTAGCCGTGCCGGGCGAAGATCTCCCGGAGCCGAGCCAGGTCCGCTTCCTTCTCCTCCTCGTCCTTGTACCGGCCGCCCTCGTCGCGGAGCGCCACGAACGTCTCCGGGGTGAGGCTCTGGCCGAAGCGGTAGTCCTTCAGGCAGTAGTCGAAGCCGGACTCGCGGAAGAGATCCAGGCCCTCCTGCCGACAGTGCTCCGCCACCCCGTCGGCAATGTGCCAGCCGGAGCCGTCGTACCAGAACACCCCACCCGCGTAGTGGATCGTCCGCTGCGTCTCCGGGTCGGTGAGGTTCAGCGACTCGTAGTTCTCCGGGCGGTCGCGGACCAGGGCGACGAGAGATTCGGGGACGCCCTCGAAGAAGGACTCCTGGAGCGCGTAGTCCTCCTCCGCGTAAAGATTCAGGTCCGACTCGTGGTCGAACGTCAGCAGCAGCGCGCGGCCGTCCTCCGTGAAGTACCAGACCGCGGACTGACCACCCCCGTCGTTCCAGGCCAGGCGCTGTGCGCCGGGCACCGGCACCGGCTCGGCACCGACCACGTCGTGCACGACGGCCGCACGGCGCCGCACTTCCTGAAGATCCGTCGCCGCCAGGGCGTCCCAGGTCGCATCACTCATTCCCGCAGGCTATCCGCCACGTCTGACAAGACCCTCCGCCTTTTCCCACCGCTGCGACCCCTTCCGCTGCCGCTGGTGCCGCATGAGGCACCGTTCGCCCCCGCCAGCAGCCGGAAATCCGCCTGCTGCGACTGGAGTTGCCGCGTAGCCTGCACGGCTGTGGACAGGCAACGCAGTGCTCGACAACTCCGGTTGATCAGCGAGACGGTGGAGATCGCGCATGCCACCGGTGCGGAGGTGTGGCTCCGCGGGGGCTGGGCCATGGACTTCTTCATCGGCGAGGTCACGCGTGACCATGTGGACATTGATTGGTTCGCCTGGGCACAGGATGCCTCCGCTCTGTCCGCTGGTCTGCTGCGCTCGGGCTACGAGCCTCTGTCCGGGCCTCCTGCCGACCAGCAGCTCGACTTCCGTAAGCAGGACGTGGAGTGCAGTTTCGCTCTCCTGACCAGGGACCGGTTCGAGCGCATTGTGGTCGCTGGCGGCCCATGGGCCGGAGAAAAGTGGCCGGAGGGCATGCTCGATGCAGCAGCCGGCCGCATCGGGACGCTGCGGTGCCGGATCATCAGTCCTCGCGCCCAGATCGAGATCAAGCAGATGATGCCGGTCTGGGTTCCGGGACGGCCCCGCCGGATGAAGGACACCGAGGACATTGCCCGGCTGGAGGCGGCCGTGCGACAGCAAGGCAATGGCCCGGCATGAGGCTCGTGGCGCTACCCGACAGAGAACGGGCAGTCGACGACCCATTGGCTCGTCTTCACTGGCCTCCACGGCGGGCACATCTGACGAACGTCGCTGAAACGAGGACCGAACGGCCTGCGGCACTTCAGCGCGCCCGTTCTGCTGGACGCCGGGGAGAGCACCAGGGCCCTTGAGCCCGGAGTGGCCCCGGGCCGTGAAGATGCCTCCTATCCGCGCCGTATGCGAAGGTGGGAGACATGATCATCGGGCCTAATTCTTCTAGCCCTGGGTCTTGCCGGGGATCTTGGTGACCTGCGTTTCCGCTGCTCAGAGACGGTAGGCCCGTGGGCATGGTGGTCGTCGTTGGTCGTCATTGGCCACTGTCGAGCGGCCTCGGACGGCCCAGAGACGGCCCAGCTTCTCGGTCTGAGTGGGCGCCCCCCGGGGCCTCAGCGCGAGGGGCGCCGCTTCGGGGGGACCGGGCCCGGGATCACATCCTTGCCAAGGTGTTCCTTGATCAGGTACTTGAGTTCCGGACCTTCGATGAGCTGGAGCCGGCCATGTTGGCGGGCAAAGTCGTGGCTGGCCCTACCGAACCACGATGTCGTGATCAGGATCCCCTTGGCAGCACGCTTGTGCTCAACCACTCCGGCGAGCGCCTGGACGGACTCAACACCCACGAGCTTGCTGTAGCGCTTCGCCTGAATGATGCACTCACCGTTGAAGACGGGGTCCTTGCTGACGGCCACCGCGTCCACGCCCTCGTCTTTGGACGCCTGGGTGTTCCAAGCCTCCATGCCAATCGCTTCAAACAGTTGGCGAATCAGGTGCTCGAACTCGGTGGGCGTCAGCTTCACCAGCACGGGCCTGCTGTCCAGGCCGGCGACTACATCCATGCTGTCCATGAGCCGGTACTTCGACAGGTCGAACTCGACGATGGGCCGAATCGGTTCGAGATCGTAGGGGTTGGGAGACACCAGAGCGTTAAGCCCCCTGAGGCACTGCGCTGGATCAACCTGACTGAGACGGAGCTTGCCGAACTGCTCCCTGCTGGCGCTGAGCGTCACCAGACAGGGTGAGACCTCCTGACCGGTAGCCCGGTCGATGGTTTTCACATGGCCGTTCAGGATCACGCCATTGACGACCCGGTCCGGATCGCTAGTAAGGACTTCGTGCACTGTCCTCAGAGCGACTTGCGCCAGGACGGATGCGTAGATCTCCTTGCGCTCCTTCTCTGGACGAGGCAGCACGGTCGTCTCGTCCCGGTTCTTCACGTACCGGTAGCCCCGCGCCGTGGGAACGATCGCCTCAGGAGGCAAATGGATCTCAACGAGTACGTCACCGGTGGCAGGGCGAAAGGCGATTCGATGCTCGTGCGGGAAGCCCACTGGATACACCGACGCATCCAGAACAGCCCCTAGATGAGCCTCGACCGCCGCGGGCTCCCCGGCCCTGTACGCCTCGCGCTCCTCATCCAACTTCGCGTTGAAGGTCGCCACCTCGTCAAGGGCTTGCGCTTCGGCCTGGCGGTGCTCGGCACGCTTCCGCTCCAGTGTTGCCAGCCGCTTCTCCTCGGCCCTCCGGTGACGATCCTGTGCCTCGCCGAACCGCACACGCGCCTCTGCAACCTCAGCCTCATAGCGCTTCCTGCCAAGACCAAGGACAGCAGCCAGGCCACCGGGTTCCGGTGGTGCGAACTCCTCCCAGCGCGGGGAAGGCTCCGGACGAGACCAAGGACGCTCGTCCAACGCTCTCGGCGTGTGAGTCCTCCGCCGGCGCTCAAAGGTCGTCGGCGGATCCCCCACCAGCGCGTCACGGAGCAACTGTCCAAGCTGCTCGACCTCGTGCTCGACCCCGATCGTGCGAACCCGCGCCTGCTCGGCCTGCTGCTCCTGATACGCGGCCTTCCGCTCTCGTTCCTGCCGCTTGCTGGCCGTCTCAGCGGCCTTACGCTCCCGCTCCGCTTGTCGCGCCCGTTGCTCTTGGGCACGTCGTAAAGCTTGCTGCTGCCGCTGATAGTCGTTGCCTCGGCCGCTGCCCCGTTGCGCCACCTGTTTGCCCCTCCCCTGGCCCTACTCCGCCACAGGGCTGCATTCCCCTTCGACACCTCAGAATCACGCAGGACAGGGACGTCACCTCAGCTGGTCCTCACGGTGCACGGTGGACTCAAGTCGTCTGTGCCTCAACCGACGACAGTCAGCCACGATGGCGGGTTTGCCGACCGGCCAGGCGCGCGTGTGCCTCGCTGGACTCCCACTGGTCTCAGCCACGCTGGTCGAGACGTCGTCGACTGGAGAAGCTGGGATGACCGGGCCGTGAGCACACTGCCTGAGCTACCAGCTTGGGAAGCTGCTGGCATTTGCGGAGGGTTGGGGCGCTGACCTGTATCAACGTCCATGCCGCGGCCCCGTTGGGCCTGTCTGCGTGCACCGTGATTCCCCGCTGTTCCCCGCTCGATCTGGTGCGCTTGTGGTGCGAGCAGCACCGTGCCGAAGGCTGTGCTCGTGGGGCGCGCTGTCAGTGCGCATGGCTAGGGACTCTGGCGCGCGGCCGGCTTCCGAGGTGTCCAGCTCTATAGAGCAGCTGCATCCCCGGCTCTGTTGGGGGTGGCCCAGGTACGACCTGGAACCTAACCAACGGTCGGGCTTCGTCGATGGCCAAGGCGAGACCTGCCAGCGCCGGCTGCGCACTGAGTACTGCACTGCCGCGGGAGCAGGCGCCCGCTTTCCAACTGTGGTGGTGTAGTGATGGGCTTGGTGGCGGGGGGGTCACTTGAGTTCATGGGCGGGTGGACCGCGAGACGAGCCCGGCGTGCGGGTCTCCCTGAACGGCCGTGAACGGGGCTGAATGAGGCGGAAACTGAGAGGGGCTGGGTAGGGCAGAGTTGGTCCGGACCATCATGGCCGACTGAGGGCGACGATGCGCCATGCTGGAAGCCTTGGGCACCTCAGTGCTGGCTGGTCTCGGGACTGTTCTTGGCATGAAGTCGCATACGAGCCCGTCACGGGCGGTAACTTGTTGGCATGGATGTGACGAGTGCGATGGTTGGCCCTAGAAGCCCACTTGCGCTGATCGATAAAGCACTCGCGCTTCTCGCTGCCGAGGTAGACCTGCGCGAGGATCCTGGGGCTCCCACCCATACGGTAATCATCGCTAGCGGCCTGGAAGCCTCCGGGGTAGCTAAGTCTCTAGGGCTGTATTTGGTTGGGGCTCTCGCCGGTGCTATCCAACAGGATGCGAGCCTGTGCGATGCCATGCTGCCGATCGGACCTGAGGGCCAACGGGAAGTTGAACAGGCCGTTCACCGGCTGGTAGGCATGAACAACCAGTTCATGACAAGCTCTGAAATATCGTTTCGGGATACTAAGAGAAACGCTTGGATAGCAGAAGGGGTGATGCATGCCCTGCTGATGATCAGAGCTCGGTCCGCAAGCGACATGCTGGACGGCCCTGTTCACGCATTGGCCGATCTTCACACTATCCCGACACAGCAGGGCTTGGATGCTCTAGCAATCTATACCGACGCCTCGGGCCCAGTCGTTGCAATAGGGGAAAGCAAGGCGTCACGCGACGACGGAAGTGGGCAGCTAACTGAGGCAGCGACGATCTTTCGAGACATCGATAGGATGAAGTATGGCCCCGAGTTGAGGGCAAAGCTGGGAGCTCTAAGGCGGGTAATAAACCCAGACTTGGCAGAAAAGGTCTCTAACGCATTGTGGCTTGAGCATCGATGCTATTTCCCGATGGTGGTGCATGAAACACACTTCGATCTCAAAGCGAAACGTGTCGTATACGGTCGCCTCCTCCCCTCGATAGATCGCAGACGGGTCATCGGAGTGAGACTCCAGAAGTTTCAGAAGTTCTTCGATGATATATCAGATGCAATGAGGGATGCGGTCGCGGAAGTGGTTATCTGATGTTCAATAGTGGCATAGAAGAAATGCTCTCTAGCCTTCCATCATTGGAAAACCTCGACGCCTCAACAGTACGCAGAATTTTGACGCGGGCGTGGGCGGATTGCATTGATCGGCGAGATCTGAGTAGGTCAGATACGCTTGACGGCTTGCCGGGATCAGAAGAGCATCAACGGGATTTGAATGACCTGCGTAAGCTTGCCACGGCTCTTGAGACTCACGCGATTCTGAACGAAGAGCTAGCCCGCGAGGTGAGAAGGTCATGCGCATTTGTCGCCGCTGAAGCGCTAAGCATAGTGGCGGAGGCTGATGTCGAATCTCATGAGCTAAGGGAAACTTGGCTCTTCGGTGATCAAGCAAGATATACGATCGTCGAAACAGGGCTCCTTTATTTGATCGCAGGATATGATTCGAATGCCGCTCTGACAGAGCAGGGGATTGGTGATATGCCAGCCCCGATATCTGCAATGAGCCTTGCCGAGGAATGGGTCCTTCAGCAAGTTCGATCGCTTCTCACGTTGAGATCACCTTCCGGTGACGACTTTCCGCTCCTGGAGTTGCAGGACCTTACTCTCGGCGAGCGCTCCCGCGCAAACATTCTTCGGGTCATTGGAAAAGCAGTTCGAGATTACGTTCTCTGGTTGACCTACGATGAGTCAGTCAGCAATAGCTCGGAAGAATTGCACCAGCTCCTCTACAGAATGGAGCATGACTCCGACGGACGTGCGATTTCCGCGAGTCATATCGACTTGCACCATCTACTCTTGCTTCTCACTTTTGCCGTCGAGGAAACGTCGGCACGGGCACTGAGAAGCGTGCCGCCGCCGGCCGATGATTCAGGAAGATTTTTGCGGTATCAACGGTATCGCTCAAGGAATCGGCCTCTGATGTGGCCTGGAGTGCTTGAGTATGCAAATGGGGCCTTGCCGGGGCCTCACTCTCATGCTGTTGTATCGGTCCCAACTGGGGCTGGCAAATCAGCCATTGCTGAGATAGCGATAGCTCAGGCGCTCCGAGACGGATGGGTCCTATATCTGGCGCCAACAAATGCCCTCGTTGGTCAGATACGGCGCGAGATCGGAAAGGTTTTTCGTGGCGATGACGGGGTAAAGGTTAGGGAGTTTCTTGGCGGGTCAGAGTATACGGAGCTGACCGGTGAGGCGATACGTGATATGGCGGATCGTTCGATTCTTGTGATGACTCCCGAGAAGTGCTCTCTTGCCCTTCGCCAGGCTCCTGAGATATTTCTTGATCTCTCTTTGTGCATCGTCGACGAAGCACACATGATCGGCGCACAGGATTCCCGGGCAATCATTGCTGAGTTGGTGGTCGCTGAGGTTCTGCACCGAGCGCCCGATGTCAAAATCCTGATGCTTTCTGCCCTGCTTGCGAACCCAGGTGATGTTTCTGCCTGGCTGCGAGGATCCACCGGAAGAGAGTCACTCGTAGTAAATCCACCGTGGCGCCCGACACGGACACTAAGGGCTATTGCGGGTTTCGATGCACATCAAGCTTCCGCCTTGGAAAGTGAAGCTAAAAAGGCACTTGAAAAACTGCCTCCCAGGCGAGTTAATTACCCCTTTGACGTCCCTATCTCCTTGCTGGTTGGGTTGCAAGGTGCTTGGCAGTCGCTCGACCTGTCTGACTACAGGCTCATGCATACGAATGTCAGGGCAGGCTTGCTATACAAGCGGGGAGTCGGAACAGTCGATGACAGCTATTGCAACAGAGTAGTCAAGTCACTAGCACAAGCTCTGGGGGAAAGAGATCAAAGGATCCTAGTATTCCTACCCCGGAGCAGGCATGACAGCTTCTCTTGCGCCTTGCAACTCGAAGGGTTTTCAGCGGGTGCGAACGTTCCTCCGGACTCTGATGTCGATGCGCTGCTAAAACTGGCGGACGCAGAAATTGGAGCTCCTTCCTTGCTCCGCGGTGCGCTCTCGAAGGGGGTAGCTGTTCATACGGGTGCCATGCTCAGAGAGGAGCAGCGAGCTAGTGAGATCTCATTTGAACGAGATCGTGCAAGGGCCCTGTTTGCCACTGGAACACTTGCTCAAGGGCTAAATCTTCCTGCCACAACAGTAATTGTGGGTGGAACGCAGATTGGTTGGGATCCTGATGCTGATAGAGAGGAACAAGACAGGCGAGCGCAAGCTCAGCTGCTCAATGCGATCGGGCGGGCAGGTCGAGCTCAGGTTTCATCGCGATCATTGGCGATCGTCGTACCGAACCGCGGACTCGTATTCGGGCGTAACGTAAACATAAACCAGGCTATCGGGAAGGCTAGATTTCTAGCCAAGGAGGATGCGTCCAGTGAAATAAAAAGCCAGCTTGACGGAATCATAACGGGTTCGCTGGACGGGACTCTAAACGTCGGAGAAATGACGGCGACAGAACAGGCCGCCTTCACATTCCTGTCCTTTGCGGGCAACCGAGACGATGCACGAGGTGTGATCAAAAAAAGCTGGGGTGCATATCGAGCCAATGTTGTAGACCGGGCATCTGATATCGCAGAATCACTGGAGTATGTAGGTTCTAGCTTTCTGCGCTCAACTGAATCCCCTGACTGGGTCGCTCTAGCTGCGCATCGAGCTGGAATCCCACTCGCGGAATGTGTGTTCATCTACAAGGAATTGCGGCAGCGGCTCGAAGAGATGGGACCGCCTCAAGACGTTTCAGAGTGGGCTTCAGATCTTCTCGGCATCCTTGAAGGGGCCGATTTTCATACATTGAACTTCTTGAAGCAGGAAGACTATGGTGGGACGATACTCAAAAATCTATGGGCTGAGGCAGATGAATCTCGTACTGAAGCATGGCATGTGTTCCATGATGTCCTTCAGAAGTGGATGGAGGGAGCGCCGCTACTCACAATTGCTAGTATCGCGACAGGTAAAGACACGCTGGGAAAGAACGGCCGTGGGCAGGCCGATCCGCTGCCAAAGATGATCCGCATCGTAAATGATGGGTTCGGGTATAGCTTGACATCTTTGGCGGGCGCAATCGCGGCTGTTGTGGCTGCAGGCCGCGAGCAAGAAATAGAAGGCCCTTGGGGCCTCGATGAACAAAGTCTTCGATCTCTGAATCTGCTCCCCTTCGCTATTCGCTTTGGCGCCGATGGCCCGGCCCCCATCGCCTGGATGCGGGCCGGAGCGCGGCCGCGTGTTCTAGCTCGCAAATTGAGTGGCTTGGGGCTCTTGCCTGATTTTACAGACGATGAAGAGTTGCGCAGATTGGCGGCAAGAATGCTCTCCAACTATCCGGATTCTATCCTGGCTAACATAGATTCTGCGGAAGATGCAGAGCTCATACTGGCCATGCTGGCGGCGCGGAAGATAGCTTGAGGTCGGTGGAGCGGCTTTGGGCTGGAGCTGCTTTGGCGCGAGTGATCATGGCCCCGTAAGCTTCCGGCGCGTCGGGCAGTCTGTGGACCTGCCCGGTAAAGCACGACGTTGGGGCCATGATCTTCGAGGCTCGCGCCAAAGTGGCTGCCTAAAGCCGTGGAGCCGACCGCCCCAGCCACGAGATACCTCTTCTCTGGTATCAGGTGGCTGATTGCCATGAGCGCGGCACGGGCGCCGGCCGGGCTGGAGCGGGGCGGAGACAGGAGCGCAGGCCCGGCCGGGGGCCGGGCCGCGCGCGGTGAGCGGAGCGAGCCGCCTTGAACCAGTAGAGAAAGTTGTAACTCAGTCTGCGGCGTAGCGTTTGAAGTCGTATGCACAGGCCGGGAGTTCGGCTCCTCCTCGGTGTACGAGCGGCAGGAAGAGAGTTGGGCGAACCGTCCATGTGATGCGGGTGCTGGCATGCGTAACCATCACTGTGCAGGGTTCCGAGCGCAGGAGAGCTTGCCTGGTCTCGACTCGCCCCTCGTACAGCCATGCCCACGCCTCGTCTGATGCGTCGGAGTCGAGCGCTGGTGAGATGGTGCGCAGGGCAACAGCGATCCAGCGGTCCGCCTGCGGTGCCGAGCGGGTGTCGAAGGATGCCAGGAGCGTTGGCCCTTCCGCAGAGGTCAGGTCCTCGGTCCAGCACTCGCACCAGTAGCCGCGGATGGGTGCGCTCATGAGGCCGCCCCCGGTGGGTAGACCGCGAGCACGTAGCGAGTGCCCTCGTCGTAGAGGGTGAGCTGGTATCCCGTGCCTGTGGCCATGTAGGCGAGGGCGCGTTCGTGCTCCGCCTCGTCCGTCAGCCAGTGCAGTCCCGGCCGTGCGTACGCGGCATCGAGCTGGTCGGTGATGTGGCGGGCGCGCTCTTGTAACCAGCGCAGGGCCAGGCGCGGGCTCGCTGCGTCGTGTGATCCCAGCGGGATCGAGCGCACCTGATCCAGGGGGTAGGCGGCGGCCCGGCACTGGTAGGGGAGAGGCTGGCTGCCCACGTCCAGGGCCTCGGGATGCGTGTACGTCAGCACGGGTGTCCTCCTGCCGATCCTCGCGGTGCGGCGAACAGTTCCGCGGTGACGGTGTGGCCGGCCTGGCTGCGGTGGACGATGACCCGGTGCGCGAGAACGCTGACCAGATCCAAGCCTCGGCCGTGTTCGGCGTCCTGGTCCCGGTGCTCGACCTTCGGGGCAGTGCCAGTGCCTCCGTCGTCCGTGACCGAGAGCGCGATCACTTGCGCGGAGACCGCCAAGGCCAAGTGAAAGCTGCCCGCCTGATGGCCGCTGGCCGTGTGGAGGATCGCGTTCGCGCTCAGCTCGCTGACGATCAGCTCGGCGTCCTCGGCCAACGGCGATCCCCGCAGGATGTCGCGGGTCCAGCGGCGGGCCCTGCTGACCTCTTCCGGGAAACCTGGGCAACTGAGCCCCCAGACCCGGGCGCGACTCGTATACTCGTGCATACAAGTTCCTTCATGCTGGTAGGCCGCCATGTGCAGCGGGTTCGGGCTAGACGAGTTTCACGCCGTCGTGGGCGCGGACGGCCGGCGGGGACGCCGCGTCGAGTGCGTCAAGCACGCGGATCGCGTACGCCTCGTCGGTGAGTTCGATGACTTCTTCGCGGGTGGCCCAGTGCAGGGCGCGGGTCTCGTCCCCCGTGGTGGGAGTGCCGTCGGCCGCCTGGCAGCGGAAGACGAGGGAGACGATCAGGCCCGTCATGTTCTTGTAGACACCGGTCAGGGTCGCGGGAAGCTCGATCTTGATGCCAGTCTCTTCGAGGACTTCGCGCTGAAGGGCCTCGGGGATGGTCTCCTCGCGTTCGAGGACTCCGCCCGGGGGTTCCCAGTGGCCGTTGTCGCGGCGCTTGATCAGGAGGGCCCGGCCTTGGTCATCGACGATGACCCCGGCGACGCTCACGGAGTGCGGGCGTTCTGTGCTCACGTTCCTCGGCCCTCTCGGCTGACTAGGCTCTCCACCGTAGCAACAAAACTCGCCCACTCGTCTAGATACCTAAAGGAGTACGCATGGCGTCTCTACCGAGCATTCTCGGCGGCCTCGACCCGACCAGTGATCGTGCGGTCTTCCGGCAGATCGCCGACCAGCTGCGCGAGGCCATCGACCGTGGGCGATTCAAGGAAGGGGAGAAGCTGCCCTCCGAGGCTGAGCTGGTCGAGCACTACGGGGTTTCCCGGATGACGGTCCGGAACTCCTTCTCGATCCTCCAGGGCGAGGGCCTGGTGCACGCCGAGCACGGCCGGGGCGTCTTCGTCCGGCCCCGGCCTCCGGTGCGCCGCCTCGCCTCCGACCGGTTCGCCCGGCGCCACCGCGAACAGGGCAAGTCCGCGTTCATCGTGGAGGCCGACGCCGCCGGCAGTCACCCCACCGTGGACAGCCTGGAGGTGAAGGAGGAGAAGGCAGGCCAGGACATCTCCACCCGGCTCGGTTCCGTGCGGCGCGTGCTCGCCCGGCGTCGCCGGTACCTGCTCGACGGCCGACCGGTCGAGTTCGCCACGTCCTACCTCCCGCTTGACATCGCCCGCGGTACGCAGATCGCCGAGCCCAACCCCGGCCCCGGCGGCATCTACGCCCGTCTCGAGGAACTGGGCCACCAGCTCGACCACTTCGAGGAGGAGATCCGGGCCCGGATGCCCTCGCCGTCCGAGGTGAAGACGCTCCAACTGGCCTCCGGCGTGCCGGTGATCCACCTGATCCGTACCGCCTTCGACACTTCGGGACGGGCCGTGGAGGTCTGCGACACGGTGATGGCGGCCGACGCCTACGTCCTCTCCTACCAGCTTCCGGCGACCTGATCGGCGGTGCGCGAGGCCACTTCTCCGGACTCGTACACACCGACACGCATACTCGTATAGACGAGTGGGCAAGTTGTGTGGCAGGGTGATCCCGTTCCCGGCGCCGCCGGGTTCGAAGGATGCATCTTGTCTAGACGAGTAGATGGGGAGAAACCTTGCGCACCATCCGTGTGGAGACCTCGGCCGCGACGATCCTGCTGACCGAGGCGCCCGAGCCCAAGGTCCGCGACCGGCAGTCGGGCGAGATCGCGAAGGACGCCGTCAGCGGTGAGGCGCTGATGACCATCGGCGTCGTGTACATCGAGGAGGGGGAGTCGTCCCTGATCAAGGTGACCGTTCCGGAGAGCGGGGTGTCGGAAGGGCTCGCCCTCGGTGCCCCGATCTCGCTGCCGGGCCTGGTCGCACGGCCGTGGGAGAGCGTGTTCAACGGCCAGCAGCGGCACGGCATCGCCTTCCGGGCCGCCGCCGTCACTCCGGCCGCCTTCCCGGCCGCCATGGGGGCGTCGGCCTGATGACCGACCTGGCAACGCTTCTGGAGGTGGGAGGTCCCGTCGCCGCGCTCGGCGGTGGGGCCGCCTACGCCCGGGCGCGACACCCCGGCGTCTACTGGTCCACGGTCGGCTTACCGGTGTCCACAGTCCGACTGCTCAGCTCCTACGGCTCCGTCATGGAGGCGTGCGGGCTGACCGTGGCCCCCTCCCGGCTGCGGGTCCTGGCAGTCAAGGCCACCACCCGCCGTGAGGTCCGGCCCGTACCGCCACGCCGGGGGATCATCCGCCCGACCACGACGGGACTGCGGGTCCGCCTGAGGCTCGCCCCGGGGCAGGAACCCGCCGACGTGGCCGCCTCCGCCGAACGGCTGCGGCACGCCTGGGGCGTCCACGCTGTCTACGTGACCACGCTCAAGCCGGGCGTGGTCGAACTGCGGCTCGTCGGCTTCGACGTGCTGCGGCGGGTGCGCATGCCGCGCAAGCTCCGTGCGGGCCTTCTCCGGGTGCCGGTCGCGCTGCGCGAGGACGCCACTCCGTTCGTACGCGACTACCGCGCCGTGCCGCACCAACTCACTCTCGGCGCCACGCTGTCCGGCAAGTCCATGTACCTGCGTCACCTCGTCGCCGGCCTCGCCCGTCAGCCCGTCGCCCTCGTCGGCATCGACTGCAAGCGGGGCGTGGAACTGGCGCCCTTCGCCCCGCGCCTGTCGGCGCTCGCCACCGACCCGGAGCAGGCCGCCGAACTGCTGCCCGTGCTCATCAAGGAAATGGAGGACCGATACGACCTGATCAAAGCCCGACAGGGCATCGCGCCGAGCACGCCGGACGAGGAGATCACCTCCGACATCTGGGGCCTGCCCGAGCACGAACGCCCGGTTCCCGTCGTGCTGTTCGTCGACGAGGTGGCCGAACTCTTCCTCGTCGCGACGAAGAAGGACGAGGAACGCCGGGACGAGATGGTCACCCAGCTCATCCGGCTCGCCCAGCTCGGCCGCGCCGCCGGCATCTACCTGGAGGTCTGCGGCCAGCGCTTCGGCGCCGAACTGGGCAAGGGCGCGACCATGCTGCGGGCCCAGTTGACCGGCCGCGTTTGCCACCGCGTCAACGACGAAGCCTCCGCCAAGATGGCGCTCGGCGACATCGCCCCCGAGGCGGTCTCGGCCGCCTGCGCCATCGCCCCCGAACGGCCCGGCCTCGCCGTGGCCGGTGACACCTCCGGCGGCTGGTCCCGCATCCGCACGCCGTACCTCTCCCTCGGCGACGCCGCCGAGACCTGCCGCGAGTTCGCCCCCCTGGTCCCCGACCTGCCCGCGCTCAAGCCCTTCCGGCCCGACGTTCCCGTACGACCGCCCGTCGAGACACCGGGCCCGGTCGTGCGGCCCCGCCCGGTGACCGACTGACCCGCGTCCGCACGCATCCCCGGTCGCCGTGACCGCCTCACGCCATGTCCCTACCCCTCCCATGCCCGAACCCGGAAGGAGCCGCAGCATGCGCGCCCACCTGGCCCGCGTCGACGCGGTGCTCGTCCAAGCGGTCATCGCCGCCGCGCTGTCCTTCGCCCACCTGCACGACGTCGCCTCGGCGGCCGGACAGGACGGGTGGAAGGCGTGGGCCTATCCCGTCTCGGTCGACCTGCTGCTCGTCGCCGCCTGGCGCCGACTGCGCTCCGGCGACGCGAAAGCGGCCGGGTGGTGCTGGTTCCTGATCGCCCTCGCCGCGTCCCTGGGCGCGAACGTCGCCACCGCCGGACTGCTCGACCTGGACCACGTGCCGGCCTGGCTCCGCATCCTCGTCGCGGGCTGGCCCGCGGTCGCCTTCCTCGGCGGAACCCTCCTCGTCCACTCGTCACCGACCACGCACGACGAGACCAGTGACGCCGTGGGACAGGAGACGCCCGAGGACATCGAGGACCAGGAGGACGCGCCCGATCCCACACCGGAACTCCCGGCGCCTCCGGCAGTCGAGCCGGTACCGGTTCCGCCGCCGGTCGCCGTCCCGGCCGCCCTGGTCGAGCACGCCCGCAAAGTCGCCGCCGAGCACCACGCCCGCACCGGAACGGCCATCGACACCCCGACCCTGCGCGCCCGCCTCGGCGTCCCGCCACCCATGGCCGACGCCATCGCCGCCCAGCTCTAAAAGGAGACTCACGTGAGCGCCAACCGCCGCTTCCGCTCCGTCACCCGCATCGGCCCCGTCCAGGTCGGCACGTCCTACGACGGCCGCGGCCGGGAGAAGCACACCGCCGCCTGTACAGCCCCGCGCTGCGGCTTCTCCGCCGACTACGACAGCCGCGCCGCCGCCGAACTGGCCGCCCGTACCCACCGCTGCCCCGTCCGCTGAAAGGACCCGTACACCGTGACCGTCAGCCTGCCGCTCGTCGTCCTCCTCGGCTTCTTCGCCTGGGGAGCGGTCAAGTTCCTCGGCGTCCGCACATGGATCGTCGTCCTGATCGCCCTTTTCGGCTTCTGGCTCTCGGACACCTTCATGGCCCCCGCCATCGAGTCCGGCACGCGTTCTGGCGTGGACATCGTCAACGGCTCACATGACTAGACGAGTAGGTAAGGAGAGCTTCGCCGTGTTCCTGCCCAAGTACCCCGACAGCCCGACACCGCCGCCCGCGCACCCCCACACCGTGGTCGACCAGATGCCCGCTCGGCGGCCGGTCCCTCAGATCTCCGTCAGCACCGGAGCGGTCGCGGCCGTCCTCGTCGGCGGCGTCGTGCTGACCGCGCTCCTGGCCGCCGTCGCCGTCACGGCCGTCTCTGTGGCCGTCGCCGCCGTGGTCCTGCGCTCGCTGCTCCGCGACCAGCACCGCCGCTGACGCACCGGACCCCCGGGGCGGCCTCGATACCGCCAAGCATCCGCCGCCCCGGGGGCCGTCTCCCTCCAGCCGAACCAGAAGGAGAAAGCCATCATCACCCGCGCCACTCCGCCCCCGCTCCACGAACTCGGCGAACTGGCCGCCCTCGGCACCATGCCCGCACTCCTGCGCCAACTCGCCGGCCTCGGCGGCTGCACGCACCCGATCCGCCTCGACGGCCACCGCACCGAGTACGCCGTCGACACCCGCACCGGCGAGATCGGCAACGTCCTCCACCACCTCGACTCGTCCAGCCTCCCGGCCGGTCACCTCCTGGTCCGCTGCAACAACCGCCGCACCACCCGGTGCGCGGCCTGCGCCGAGGTGTACCGCCGCGACACCTTCCACCTGATCACCTCCGGCCTGCGCGGCGGCAAGGGCGTCCCCGAACGCGTCGCTACCCACCCGCGCGTCTTCGCCACCTTCACTGCGCCGGGCTTCGGCCCGGTCCACAACCGGCCCACCGGCCCGGCCGGTTCGGTCCGCCGTTGCCGCTGCGGCGCGCTCCACGACCAGGACGACCCCGCCCTCGGCACCCCGCTCGACCCGGACACCTACGACTACGAAGCGGCCGTGCTCTGGAACGCGCACGCCGGTCTGCTGTGGCGGCGCTTCTCCATCTACCTGCGCCGGGAGGTCGCCAAGCGCGCCGGCCTCACCCAGCGGGCCTTTCGCGAGCACGCCCGGGTGTCCTTCGCCAAGGTCGCCGAGTACCAGAAGCGCGGGGCCGTCCACTTCCACGCCGTCATCCGCATCGACGGCCCCGAGGGCGGCGACACCCCGCCTCCCGCCTGGGCCACCGCCGAACTGCTCACCGACGCCATCCGGGCCGCCGCCACCGCCGCCCGCGTGGACGGCCCGGTCATCGACGGCCGCGCCCACACAGTCACCTTCGGCCGTCAGCTCGACGTCCGCACCATCCGCTCGGCCGACTTCGACGGCGGCCAAGAGCTGACCGAACGGGCCGTCGCCGCATACATCGCCAAGTACGCCACCAAGGGCGCCGAGACCGCCACGGGAGCCCTGGACCGGCCGCTGAAGTTCCTCGCCGAACTCGCTCAGCTCGACATCAGCGACCACGCCCGCCGACTCATCCGCACCGCCTGGACCCTCGGCGCCCGCAAGGACCTCGAACACCTCCGCCTGCGGGCCTGGGCCCACATGCTCGGCTTCCGCGGCCACTTCTCCACCAAGTCCCGCCGCTACTCCACCACCCTCGGCGCCCTCCGCGACGCCCGCGCCGAATGGCGCCGCGCACAGGCCCTGGCAGCGAACGGGACCGACCCGGACACGACCCTCGTCCTCGCGCACTGGGTCTACGCCGGAACCGGCCTCACCGACGCCGAAGCCTGGCTCGCCGAAACCCTCGAACCCGCCCCCGGAACGGAAGGAGAACCCACCCATGGGTAGCCGACGCCTCGCTGTCGCAGAAGCGGCCTCCGAGCCGCGTGGCCTGCCGTCGCGGTACCTGACTCCTGACGACCTCGTGGCGATGTTCGACCTGCCCAGCGTCGAGACGGTCTACCAGTGGCGCCGCAAGCGCACCGGACCCCGTGGCTTCCGGGTTGGCCGGCACCTCCGCTACGACCCTGCGGACGTCCAAGCCTGGGTCGAGTCCCTGCGGGAAGGGGCTGTTGCCTGATGGCTGGGCACATCCAGGACCGGTGGTACCGGACCGAGACCGGCCCGGATGGGAAGGCGCGCAGGATCAAGACTGAGCGCTACGGGTCCGGCCTGCGCTACCGCGCTCGCTACGTCGGCCCGGACGGTACGGAGAAGTCCAAGAGCTTCCCCGACCGTCAGAAGCGGCTCGCTGATCAGTGGCTGGCGCACATCGAGGCGGACATGGCGCGCGGGCAGTACATCGACCCGCGCGCTGCCCGGATCACCTTCCAGCAGTACGCCGAGCGCTGGGTCGCCACACAGGGCGCCGACCCGAACACCCAGGCCTCGATGGAGTCGCAACTACGGCTGCACGCCTTCCCCTACCTCGGCTCACGTCCGCTCGGTTCCTTCCAGCCGGCGCACATTCGCGACTGGGTAAGGAAGTTGCAGGAGAACGGCGTCCGCGGGTCGTACGCCCGGACGATCTACTCCAACGTGCGCGCGGCGCTCAGCGCGGCCGTGGACGACGGGCACCTTCCCCGGAACCCTTGTGCAGCTCGGTCTGTCCGCCCGCCGACCGTCGACAACAAGCGCATCGTGCCCTGGACGCCCGAGCGGGTCTTCGCCGTCCGGGCCGCCATGCCCGAGCGCTACCAAGCCATGGTCGATCTGGGCGGCGGCTGCGGGCTTCGCCAGGGCGAGATCCTGGGCGTGGCCGTCGATGCGATCGACTTCGCCTCGGACACGCTCCACGTGGTCCAGCAACTGAAGTTGAGCCGCAGCAAGCCGGTGTTCGCGCCGCCGAAGGGCGGCAAGCTGCGGGACGTGCCGCTTCCCGGCCCCGTCGCCGATGCGCTGCGGGCACACATGAAGCGGTTTCCGCCAGTCGAGATCACCTTGCCGTGGAAGGTTGCCGACGGTCCTCCGGTGACCAAGCGGCTCATCTTCACCGGGCCGCGCGGTGGGCACGTCTGGCGTACGTCGCTCAACGAGGAGGCGTGGAAACCGGCGCTGGCTGCGGCAGGCATCATCCCCGTGCCCGAGCGGGGCCGGCCGTACGCCGAGTCCCGCGAGAACGGCATGCACGCTCTTCGCCACTTCTACGCCTCGGTGCTCCTGGACGCGGGTGAGAACATCAAGGCCCTCGCCGAGTACCTCGGCCATTCAGACCCCGGGCTGACGCTTCGGGTGTACGCACACCTCATGCCGTCCAGTCAGGAGCGCACCCGCAAGGCGGTGGCCGCCATCTTCGACACGGCCCGGTCGGAGCCGTCCAGCACCTGACGGCCCAGAGACGGCCCAGAGGCAACGGCAAGCCCCCTGCTCGCGAAGAACCCGCAGGCAGGGGGCTTGTTCGTGGGCGCTTACTTCTTCTTGCCCTGGTTCTTGACCGCCTCGATCGCGGCGGCCGCCGCGTCCGGGTCGAGGTAGGTGCCGCCCGGGTTGACCGGCTTGAAGTCGGCGTCGAGGTCGTAGTGCAGGGGGATGCCCGTCGGGATGTTGAGGCCCGCGATGTCGGCGTCCGAGATGCCGTCCAGGTGCTTGACCAGGGCGCGCAGGCTGTTGCCGTGGGCGGCGACGAGGACCGTGCGGCCGGTGAGGAGGTCCGGGACGATGTTGTCGAACCAGTAGGGGAGCATCCGGACGACGACGTCCTTGAGGCACTCCGTCTGCGGGCGCAGCTCCGGCGGGAGGGTCGCGTAGCGCGGGTCGGAGAACTGGGAGTACTCGGCGTCGTTGGCGAGCGGGGGCGGCGGGGTGTCGTAGGAGCGGCGCCAGAGCATGAACTGCTCCTCGCCGAACTCCGCGAGGGTCTGCGCCTTGTCCTTGCCCTGGAGGGCGCCGTAGTGACGCTCGTTCAGGCGCCAGCTGCGGCTGACCGGGATCCACAGGCGGTCGGCGGACTCGAGGGCCAGCTGGGCGGTGCGGATCGCGCGCTTCTGGAGGGAGGTGTGGAGCACGTCGGGCAGCAGGCCGGCGTCCTTGAGCAGCTCGCCGCCGCGCGTCGCCTCCTTCTCGCCCTTCGGGGTGAGGTTGACGTCCACCCAGCCGGTGAACAGGTTCTTCTCGTTCCACTCGCTCTCGCCGTGGCGGAGGAGGATCAGCTTGTACGGTGCGTCGGCCATGGGGCCGAGGGTAATCGAAGGCCCGCGCGAGCCGCGCGTGCCGCCCGCACAGCGGACGGTTGACGGGATCTGTTAATCGGATGGTTCGGCGGGGCGCGGCATTCGTAAGGTGTGGCCTCGGCAGGGGGTGCTTACAGCCCCTGGTGACCGTCGACGCGCTCCGGGGAGGGGCGCCGTCCTTCCGGGGGGTTCCATGTCATCCGTCGTCCGCGCGCGGCGCGCGCTCCGGGAGACCCTGTCGGGGTTGCCCCCGGCGTTCTGGTGGCTGTGGACCAGCACGCTGGTCAACCGGCTCGGGGGGTTCGTCGCCACCTTCATGGCGCTCTACCTCACCCTCGACCGCGGCTACTCCGCCACCTACGCCGGTCTGGTCGCCGCCCTGCACGGGCTCGGCGGCGTGCTGTCCTCGCTGGGGGCCGGCGTGATGACCGACCGGTTGGGACGGCGGCCCACACTGCTCGTCGCCCAGGCGTCCACCGCGGTGTCGGTGGCCCTGCTCGGGTTCGTGCACCACCCGGTCGCCATCGCCGCCGTGGCGTTCCTCGTCGGCATGGCCAGCAACGCCTCCCGGCCGGCCGTGCAGGCGATGATGGCGGACATCGTCCGGCCCGAGGACCGGATCCGTGCCTTCTCCCTCAACTACTGGGCGATCAACCTCGGGTTCGCCGTGTCCGCCATGGCCGCCGGGTTCATCGCCGAGTACAGCTACCTCGCCGGGTTCCTGCTGGAAGCGGCGATGACCATGGCCTGTGCCGTCGTCGTCTTCGTGAAGATCCCCGAGTCCCGGCCTGTGCGGTCCGGCGGGGCCGTGGCCGAGGAGTCCGTGGGTCTGGGGACCGTGCTGCGGGACGGGCGGTTCATGGGCGTCGTCGGGCTGTCGTTCCTGGTCGCCCTGATCTTCATGCAGGGATCGGTGGGACTTCCGGTCGCGATGGGGGCGGCCGGGTTCACCCCGGCCGACTACGGCACGGCCATCGCCGTCAACGGGGTGCTCATCGTCGTCCTGCAGATCCCGGTCACCCGGTTCATCGAGCACCGCGACCCCGGCCGGCTGCTGGTGATCTCGTCGCTGCTCGCCGGGTACGGCTTCGGACTGACCGCGTTCGCCGGGTCGGTGGGCGTCTTCGCGCTCACCGTCTGCGTGTGGACCCTCGCCGAGATCGTCAACGCGCCGACGCAGACCGGGCTCGTCGTACGGCTGTCGCCGGTGCACGGACGTGGGCGCTACCAGGGCATGTACACCATGTCCTGGGCCGTCGCCTCGCTCGTCGCCCCGCTGATGTCCGGGTTCGTCATCGACCGGTTCGGCGCGGAGTGGCTGTGGGGGACCTGCGCCGTCATCGGCACCGTGGCCGGACTCGGGTACGCGCTGCTCATGCGGCGGTTGCCCGCGGAGGAGTCTCCTGTCGCCGTGGAGGGCGTGGGCGTGGGCGCGGGAACCGGGCCGGACGGGGACCGTGCGGACGCGGGCGGCCCCGGCGGGCCGGTGCTGCGGAAGCCGGAGGTCGGCGCCTCCTGAGCAGCCTGGGGCAGCCGTGAGAAGGCCCTGTTCCTGAGCAGCTGCCCTGAGGCACCCCGGAGACACTCTGAGCAGCCCGGCCCACCGGTGCACCTCACCGGTGGGCCGGTCGCGTGCCCTGTCCGTACGGCCCGTTGCCCCGGGGGCCGCCTACGGGGTCCCTGGGGTCACGGTCTCAGCCGCACTGGCAGGGGCTGCCCGACTGGCACCCGCAGCCGCAGCCGGAGCCGCAGCCGCAGGCGGCGATCAGGGTCAGGTTCCTGATCTCGGCGGGCTGCTCGGTCTCGCGCTCCTGCGTGGGGTCGGGTGTCGTGCCGGGGGTCTCGGCCATGGGTCCCTCCTCGGAACGGGTGCCTGTGCCCATTGGATGCCCGCCCGGCCGGGCGCATCAACGGCGCACTGAGGCTCACGCGCGCCCGACCGGCACTGGTGAGCCCCCGGCCCACCCCCTTCGCGCCCACGGGGGGACACCGGTGACCCGACGCCCACGCGAGGCGAACCCGACGCCAAGGCGAGGCGAACCCGACGAGCATGCGACGCGAGCGCGCGACACGAGCACCACGCGAGCACCACGCGAGCGCGACTCCCGTCACACCACCGGGGAGCCGCGCCCGCACCGAGAACAACGGCACTCAGCCGTCACCGGTCCGACCCGGCCCGGTCCGGGCCGGTCTCCGGACCGTCGGGCAGGTCGGACCAGGGCCTCGCCGTCCCCCGCACCGGCCCCTCGGCGCCCGTCCGGTCGCCGTGGTCAGGCCCCTTCCGGCGTCGGCTGGATCTCCTGCTGGAGGTCGGCGGCCTGGATCTCGTCCGCGTGCTCGCCCGTGACCAGGTACACGACCCGCTTGGCGACCGAGACCGCGTGGTCGGCGAAGCGCTCGTAGTACCGGCCGAGCAGGGTGACGTCGACGGCCGTCTCGATGCCGTGCTTCCAACGGTCGTCCATCAGGTGCTGGAAGAGCGTGCGGTGCAGCAGGTCCATCGCGTCGTCGTCCGTCTCCAACTGGAGCGCCAGGTCGACGTCCTTGGTGATGATCACCTCGCCGGCCTTGGCCATCAGGCGCTGCGCGAGCTGGCCCATCTCCAGGATGGTGGCGTGCAGGTCACGCGGGACCGCGCGCGCCGGGTAGCGCAGCCGGGCGAGCTTCGCGACGTGCTGCGCGAGGTCGCCGGAGCGCTCCAGGTCGGCCGACATCCGCAGCGACGTGACGACGATCCGCAGGTCGGTGGCGACCGGCTGCTGCCGGGCCAGCAGGGTGATGGCCCGGGCCTCCAGGTCGTGCTGGAGTTCGTCGACCTTCAGGTCGCCTTCGATGACGTTCTCGGCGAGCTTCAGGTCGGCGTCGAGGATGGCCGTCGTGGCGCGCCCGATCGCCGACCCGACCAGCCTGGCCATCTCCACCAGACCGTCGCCGATCGAATCCAGTTCCTCGTGGTACGCGTCCCGCATCAGGGTTCCTCTCCTGGGTGTCTCAGGGGTCCAGCGGCCTGGGCCCCTACGGGGTTCGGGGGCGGGTGCCCGGCGCGCGGGCGGCGGTACGCGGTCCGCGCCACCGACGGTCCGAACCCCACGCTCCCACGGTGCGACGGTCACGCGTCCGCTTCCACCACCTCACATGAACCATCCCTGGCTCCGAGGTGAACTCTGGGCGACGAGTGTTCGAGGTCGCCCCCGGACGGCTGGGGCCACCGCGCGGCCCATGCCTAACCTGGGGGCATGGACCTGAACGCGGCGGTCGCCGCAGCGGCTGCGATCGCCGGTGTGCTCACCGGTGTCATCGCGATGCTGGCGTTCCGCTGGAGCGAGCGCGAACAGCGCCGCCCCACGCGTACCTCCCTTCACACGGAACCCGTGCTGCCGCGCGGGGTGGACACCGTGCTGTCCGTCCTGCGCTCCTCCGCCGTCGTCCTCGACGAGGCCGACGGCGTCGTCAAGGCCAGCTCCGCCGCGTACGCCCTCGGGCTGGTGCGGGGCGGGAAGCTGGCCGTGGAACCCATGCTGAAGATGGCCCGCGACACCCGGCGCGACGGCGAGATACGGCAGGTCGAGCTGGACCTGCCCCGGCGCGGGACCGGCCGCGGCGAGGCCCTCGCCGTCTCCGCGCGGGTGGCGCCGCTCGGCTCCCGGCTGGTGCTGCTGCTCGTCGAGGACCTCACCGAGGCCCGCCGCATCGAGGCGGTCCGGCGCGACTTCGTGGCCAACGTCAGCCACGAGCTGAAGACCCCGGTCGGCGCCCTGTCGCTGCTGTCCGAGGCCGTCATGGACGCCGCCGACGACCCCGAGGCCGTGGAGCGCTTCGCCGGGCGCATGCAGATCGAGGCGACCCGGCTGACCAGCCTCGTCCAGGAGCTGATCGACCTTTCCCGGGTGCAGAACGACGACCCCCTGGAGGACTCCGAACCCGTCCGGGTCTCCGAACTCGTCGCCGAGGCGATCGAACGCTGCCGGCACGCCGCCGGCACCAAGGAGATCACCATGGCCACCAACGTGGGCGCCGGTGACGGTCCCCACGAGGACGGCGACGGTACGACGGACGGGGCGGCCGACCTGCGGGTGTGGGGGAACCGGGGGCAGCTCGCCGCGGCGCTCGGCAACCTCGTCGAGAACGCCGTCAACTACTCGCCCGCCCGCACCCGCGTCGGCATAGCGGCCCGTTCGGTCCGCCTGGCCGGCGGGCCCATGGTCGAGATCGCCGTGACCGACCAGGGCATCGGCATCTCCGAGAAGGACAAGGAACGCGTCTTCGAGCGCTTCTACCGCGTCGACCCGGCCCGCTCCCGGGCCACCGGCGGCACCGGCCTCGGGCTGTCGATCGTGAAGCACGTGGCCGCCTCCCACGGCGGCGACGTCACGGTGTGGAGCGCCGAGGGCCAGGGCTCCACCTTCACCCTGCGCCTGCCGGAAGCACCGGCGAGCCGGGAACGCGCCTCCCGCACGGCCGACGAGACAGCCGACGAGACGGGCGAGGACACGGTCGAGGAGACGGCCGACGAGGCAACCGACGGCACAACCGACGAGGGTTGGCCCGACGCGCCACCGACGGCCTCGCCCAACGGATCGTCCACGAGGTCGTCTGCGTCTGCCGGATCCCCGACGACGTCGCCCGCCGAGTCCCCTGCCGGGTCATCCACCACGTCGGCCGTGGAATCGTCTGCCCAGTCATCCACCGCCTCGCCCGCCGAGTCGCCCGGCGGCCCGTCCACCGCCTCGCCCGGCGGCCCGTCCGCCTCCGCGTCCGTCGGCCCGTCCGCCTCCGGGTCCGCCGGCCCCCAGTCGTCCCCCCACATGTCGTCCCCCTCCACCCCCCACGCTTCCGACTCATCCGCGTACGAAACGCTTCCCTCCCCGGAGGTCCTTCCGTGACCCGAGTGCTCGTCGTCGAGGACGAGGAGTCCTTCTCCGACGCCCTGTCGTACATGCTCCGCAAGGAGGGCTTCGAGGTCGCCGTGGCGACCACCGGGCCCGACGGCCTCGACGAGTTCGAGCGCAACGGCGCCGACCTCGTGCTCCTCGACCTGATGCTGCCCGGGCTGCCGGGCACCGAGGTGTGCCGCCAGCTGCGCAACCGCTCCAACGTCCCCGTGATCATGGTGACCGCCAAGGACAGCGAGATCGACAAGGTGGTCGGCCTGGAGATAGGAGCCGACGACTACGTCACCAAGCCGTTCTCCTCCCGGGAACTGGTCGCCCGGATCCGCGCGGTGCTGCGCCGCCGGGGGGAGCCGGAGGAGGTCACGCCGGCGGCCCTGGAGGCGGGCCCGGTCCGGATGGACGTCGAGCGGCACGTGGTGACCGTGGGCGGCACCAAGGTGGACCTGCCGCTGAAGGAGTTCGACCTGCTGGAGATGCTGCTGCGCAACGCCGGGCGCGTGCTGACCCGGATGCAGCTCATCGACCGGGTCTGGGGCGCCGACTACGTGGGGGACACCAAGACCCTGGACGTGCACGTCAAGCGGCTGCGCGCCAAGATCGAGCCCGACCCCGGAGCCCCGCGGTACCTGGTGACGGTCCGCGGCCTCGGCTACAAGTTCGAGCCGTAGCCGTAGCCGTAGCCGTAGCCGTAGCCGAAGCCGAAGCCGTAGGGGGCGCGCCGGCGGGTCCTGTGGATCCCATGGGCCGGCGGGTCCGGCGGACGTGACGCGACGGAAGGGCGGGACCCGGGTACTGCACCCGGGTCCCGCCCTTCCGCATGTCCGCGTGCGCCTGTGCGGCGCTCCGCGGGGGGTCAGTCGCCGGCTGGCTGGCTGGCGGAGGCGTCGCTGGAGGGGCTGCCCGACGGGCCCTCGGCGGGGGCGCCGGACTCGGTGGACGCCGGGGCGTCCGTGGACGGCTCCTCGCTCTGCTGCGCCTGCGGCGTGGCGGGGGCCTTGCTCGGGCCCCACTCGGCGTAGAAGTCCTCGGCCGGCTGGACGAAGGCCTGGAGGGAGACGTCGCCGGTCTTGCTGAAGGTGAACGTGACCTTCTGCGCGTTGCCGTCCTGGACGGCCTCACGGCTGCTGGGCAGGACGGCGGAGGCGTTGCCCTTGCCGCCCAGGATCAGCGAACCACCGGCCGGCACGGTCAGGCTGCCGCCCTCGGCGGGGGACAGCTCTGCGGTCTTGCCGGTGCCCGGGATGGTGACGGACTCCAGGGTCTGGTCGGTGGAACCCTCGTTGAAGAACGTGGCCGAGACGACGGCCGGGCCCGTGGACTCGAGGTCGGGCTGGGTGATGACGACGACGTTCTGGGCCTTGATGTCACCGACGGTCGTGGCCGCGTTGTCCGGCTTGACCTGGAGGGTCTCGGCGTTGTTGCCGGACGCGCACGCGGAGAGCGAGACGACCGAGAACGCGATGGCGGCGGCGGCGAGGGCACCGCGTCGAAGGCTGCTGCTCACGGCGGCGGCAACTCCTTGGACTCGAGCGTGGCGACCTGTGAAGCCGCCCTAAGGGTCTGTCAGCGGCCTCAGGTTACCGAGCCGTCCCCGCACGACCGCACCCGACCCTCCCCGGAACGGCCCCGTTCCCCCGAGAAGCCGCCCGTGGCCACGGTCCGCGGGTCCCTGACCGACGGGCACGCCGGTCCGCCCGAGGGCCCCTGCGCGCGTCGACCCGTGAGTTCCCGCGCGGGTCGGACGAGGAGGGGAGGCGGGGAAGCCGGACAGGGCGGGGAGAGGAAGGGGCCGTGAGGGCGAGAGCGGTCCGCCGCGCGCCCCGCTGGTCAACGGCGCGGTCACGCGTCCCGGTCGGGAGGCAAGAACACGGTGCGACCCGATGGGCATTCGCATTACTCCAGGAGTGTCACCCGGGTGCGCGTGTCATAGCCCCGTCGGCCGGTCGGCATTTCCCCGCAGGAATGTGCCGACGCCCCCCGGGAATTGATCACCGGCCGTTCCACGGCCTCTGTGAAGATCAATTCGAGATTCGGCCGGAACCCCGGCGGAGCACCGAACGGAGTAGCGGAAGTCGAGCATGTGGAACCGGACATTTGGGTACCTTCGGTCACTCGCGACGGCCTTCGGGCGGGTGTGACGTGTGTCTTTCTTCCGCCCCGGAGAGCCGCTCCGACCTGCGAATACCTGCTTCCGTTCGGCGGCCGATGCACGTTCATGTTGCGGTTGTCAAGCCCCGAGAATGGCCCTGACCTGCGAAAACGTCATTCAGAACCCGCCGTATCCGTGTTACCCTGGATAGCCACGGAAGGGGTACCTGTCACATGACGTTCAAGGTTGGCGACACCGTGGTCTATCCCCATCACGGGGCCGCGCTGATCGAGGCTATCGAAACTCGCCAGATCAAAGGCGTGGACAAGACCTACTTGGTGCTGAAGGTCGCCCAGGGTGATCTGACGGTACGTGTGCCAGCGGACAATGCGGAGTTCGTCGGCGTGCGCGATGTGGTCGGTCAGGACGGGCTGGACCGAGTCTTCGAGGTGCTCCGCGCACCTTACGCCGAAGAGCCCACTAACTGGTCCCGTCGCTACAAGGCAAACCTGGAGAAGCTCGCCTCGGGCGATGTCATCAAGGTCGCGGAAGTCGTGCGTGACCTGTGGCGTCGTGAGCGTGAGCGCGGACTCTCCGCCGGCGAGAAGCGCATGCTCGCCAAGGCACGCCAGATTCTGGTCAGCGAGCTCGCGCTCGCGGAGAACACCAACGAGGACAAGGCCGAGGCCCTGCTCGACGAGGTACTCGCCTCCTGAGCGGAGGCGGAGCGCCGCTCGCTCGGCGCTCCCAGCGCACAGCAAGCACAGCACAGTGAAATGCCGCGGTGCCCGATGACGAACGAGATGTCGCCGGGCGCTGCGGCATGTCCGCTCCCGGGCATGTCCGCCCGGCTCCGGCTCCCGAGGAGACGCGATCCCGGGAGGTGCTGCCCCGGGACGCGGACGGCTGGGCTCCGACCTCCGGAAGCGCCACGTCACGACGCCACCCGGCGCGCCGACGCCACCTGGTTCCGCACCGGACCCGGAGACCGGACGGTGCGCCACGTGGCCGACGCCGGTGGGGCGTCCGGACGGCTGCCCGTGACCCCCACCCGCTTCGGCCACCTGGTACTGATACGACCGCGCGGCCGCGTGCGGCCACCGGTGTGCGGCCCGGCCGGCGACGCGAAGTGCCGTCCGTCCGTACACCGTACGGGTGCCGTGACCGCGCGGGCTGTGCCATCACTCACGCCCGCACCCGGCACACCGGTCCGGGCGTCCCGCCTCGACCAGAGTCACGGAAGGGGCTGGTCGAGTCGTCACGCCCGGTCATCCCTCCGCTCCTCGGAGCGGTGGGTACGCCCAGGCCATACCCAGGTAGGCCGAGCACACAAACCTGACAGGAACCGATGACTGACGATCCCCTCATCCCGCCGTCGCAGAGCCCCGCGCCGGACGCGCCCGACCGTACGACACGCCGTACGGCGGCCGTCATCCCGGCCGCCGGCCGGGGCGTACGACTCGGCCCGGGCGCCCCGAAGGCGCTCCGCGCGCTGGGCGGCACGCCCATGCTGATCCACGCGGTCCGCGCGATGGCCGACTCGCGCTCCGTCTCCCTGGTCGTCCTCGTCGCCCCGCCCGACGGAGCCGCCGAGGTCAGGACGCTGCTCGACGCCCACGTCCTGCCCGAACGCACCGACTTCCTGGTGGTACCCGGCGGGGAGAGCCGCCAGGAGTCCGTCCGGCTGGGGCTGGACGCGCTGCCGGAGGAGTACGACATCGTGCTCGTGCACGACGCGGCCCGGCCCCTCGTGCCCGTCGACACCGTCGACGCGGTGATCGAGGCGGTGCGCGGCGGCGCGCCCGCCGTCGTCCCCGCGCTGCCGCTCGCCGACACGGTCAAGGAGGTCGAGCCGGCCACGGCGCCCGGCGACCCGGAGGTGGTCGTCGCGACGCCGGACCGGTCGGTGCTGCGCGCGGTGCAGACCCCCCAGGGCTTCGACCGGGCCGCGCTGGTGCGCGCCCACGCGACCGTCACGGAGCAGGTCACCGACGACGCGAGCATGGTCGAGCAGCTCGGCCTGACCGTCGTCACCGTGCCCGGCCACGAGGAGGCGTTCAAGGTCACCCGTCCCCTGGACCTGGTCCTCGCGGAGGCGGTCCTGGCCCGGAGGAGGCTCAACGATGGCTTCTGAGACACAGGCTGCTCCCGGGCGACACGGGGACGCTCCCGAGCCGCAGGGCCCTGCCGAGCCGCACGGCAGTGCCGAACCGCCCCTGCCGCCGCTTCCTCAGGTCGGCATCGGCACCGACATCCACGCCTTCGAGGACGGCCGTGAGCTGTGGTGCGCCGGCCTGAAGTGGGACGGGGAGGGACCCGGTCTGGCCGGGCACTCCGACGCGGACGTCGTCGCGCACGCCGCCTGCAACGCCCTGTTCTCGGCGGCCGGCCTGGGCGACCTGGGGCAGCACTTCGGCACCGGGCGGCCCGAGTGGTCGGGCGCCTCGGGGGTGACCCTGCTGACCGAGGCCGCCCGGATCGTACGGGCGGCCGGGTTCCGCATCGGCAACGTCGCCGTGCAGGTCGTCGGGCCCCGGCCCAAGATCGGCAAGCGGCGCGACGAGGCGCAGCGGATCCTCTCCGAGGCGGCCGGAGCACCGGTGTCGGTCTCCGGGGCGACCACGGACGGGCTCGGCTTCCCCGGGCGCGGCGAGGGGCTGATGGCGGTGGCGACCGCCCTGGTGGTCCGCGCGCGGACGGACTGACATCCGTGATCCGCGCGCGGACGGACTGACACCGTGGTCCGCGCGCGGAGCACGCCCGCGGGCGGTGTACCGGCACCCGCGGGGGCACCCTGCCCCGCACCCCCGCTCGTGTCCGCGCGGGCACCCCGCCCCGCAGCCCCGCTCGTGTCCCCGCAGGCCCGCGCGTGTTCCCGTACGCGCGGGCGTCCCCGCCCGGGACGGCGCGGTGGTGGAGGCACACGCACCCTCCGGGGCCCACTACCCTGGAGGGGTGACTATTCGCCTGTACGACACCAGCGCCCGGCAGATCCGTGACTTCACCCCGCTCCAGCCGGGTTGCGTCTCGATCTACCTGTGTGGTGCCACCGTGCAGGCGGCGCCCCACATCGGGCACATCCGCTCGGGGCTGAACTTCGACATCATGCGCCGCTGGTTCGAGTACCGCGGCCTGGACGTCACGTTCATCCGCAACGTCACCGACATCGACGACAAGATCATCGCGAAGTCGGCGGAGCAGGGACGGCCCTGGTGGGCCATCGGCTACGAGAACGAGCGGGCCTTCAGCGACGGCTACCGGACCCTCGGCTGCCTGCCCCCGACCTACGAACCGCGTGCCACCGGCCACATCACCGAGATGGTCGAGATGATGCGCGGCCTGATCGAGCGCGGCCACGCCTACGAGGCCGACGGCAACGTCTACTTCGCCGTCACCTCCTTCCCCGCGTACCTGAAGCTGTCCAACCAGGAGCTGGAGAACCTGCTCCAGCCGTCCGGTGAGGGCGAGACCGGCAAGCGGGACCCGCGGGACTTCGCCATGTGGAAGGCGGCCAAGCCGGGCGAGCCGAGCTGGGAGACGCCGTGGGGGCGCGGGCGACCGGGCTGGCACCTGGAGTGCTCGGCGATGGCGCACAAGTACCTGGGCACCGCCTTCGACATCCACGGCGGCGGCCTCGACCTGATCTTCCCGCACCACGAGAACGAGATCGCGCAGGCCAAGGCCTTCGGCGACGAGTTCGCCCGGTACTGGGTGCACAACGCCTGGGTCACCATGAGCGGCGAGAAGATGTCGAAGTCGCTCGGCAACTCGGTGCTGGTCAGCGAGATGGTCAAGCGGTGGCGGCCCATCGTGCTGCGCTACTACCTGGGCACCCCGCACTACCGCTCGATGATCGAGTACAGCGAGGAGGCGCTGCGCGAGGCCGAGTCGGCGTTCGCGCGGATCGAGGGCTTCGTCCAGCGCGTGGTGGAGAAGGCCGGCGCCGTCGAGCCGTCGGCCGAGGTGCCGCCCGCCTTCGCCGAGGCCATGGACGACGACCTCGGGGTCCCGCAGGCGCTGGCCGTGGTGCACACCACCGTCCGGCAGGGCAACAGCGCGCTGGCCGCCGACGACAAGGAGGCGGCGGTCGCCCGTCTCGCCGAGGTCCGCGCCATGCTCGGCGTGCTCGGCCTGGACCCGCTCGACCCGCACTGGGCCGGCGAGGGCGACCGCGGCGAGGACCTGCACGGGGTGGTCGACACCCTGGTGCGCATGGTCCTCGACCAGCGGGAGGCCGCCCGGGCCCGCAAGGACTGGACGACCGCGGACGCCATCCGCGACCAGCTCAACCAGTCCGGCCTGGTCATCGAGGACAGCCCGCAGGGACCGCGCTGGAGCCTCGGCCCGCGCTGAGGCCCCGCCGGGCCCGTGCCACGGGTCGCCCCGCGCCCAGGATTCCGGACGCCACGGCGGACGGGACCCGGGAAGCGCGAGGACCCCCGGCGACGGGTATGCCGTCCGGACCCCCGGGCGGCACACTGCACGTACACGACCGCGTGTCCCGTACGGGCACGCCCACCGCACGGACACAACCGCACAGCAGCACCGCACCGCACGGACCACGCGCGGCGCGGCACCACGGACGCCACCGCGGGACGCGCACGCCGCGTCCACCGCACGACCTCACGGAGACGAGTACCTCATGGCCGCGAACAACCGCCGCATGTCCGGCAAGAAGGGCGCGCAGGTCGGCAGCGGCGGCCAGCGGCGCCGGGGCCTGGAAGGCAAGGGCCCCACGCCCCCCGCCGAGATGCGCAAGGGCCACGCCAAGCAGCGGGCCGCCCAGGCCAAGGCGCGCCGCGCGACCGGCCGCGCCCCGCAGCGGCGCGGCGGCCGGTCGGCCTCCGAACTCGTCGTGGGCCGCAACCCGGTCGTCGAGGCGCTGCGCGAGGGCGTGCCCGCCTCGACGCTGTACGTGCAGCAGTTCATCGACAACGACGAGCGGGTGCGCGAGGCGCTCCAGCTCGCGGCCGACCGCGGCGGGATCAACCTCATGGAGGCCCCCCGTCCCGAGCTCGACCGGATGACCAACGGGCTGAACCACCAGGGCCTGGTCCTCCAGGTCCCGCCCTACGAGTACGCGCACCCCGAGGACCTGGTCGCGGGCGCCCACGACGAGGGCCAGGACCCGCTGATCGTCGCCCTCGACGGGGTGACCGACCCGCGCAACCTGGGTGCCGTGGTCCGTTCCGTCTCCGCCTTCGGCGGCCACGGTGTCGTCGTGCCCGAGCGGCGGGCCGCCGGGATGACCGCCGGCGCCTGGAAGACGTCCGCCGGCACGGCCGCGCGCACGCCCGTCGCCCGCGCCACCAACCTGACGCGCGCCCTGGAGGCGTACAAGAAGGCCGGGATCACGGTCGTCGGGCTGGCCGCGGACGGCGAGGCCGAGCTGGGCGAGCTGGCCGCGCTGGACGGTCCGGTCGTCATCGTCGTCGGCAGTGAGGGCAAGGGGTTGTCCCGGCTGGTCGGCGAGACCTGTGACGTCCGGGTGCGGATCCCGATGCCGGGCGGTGCGGAGTCGCTCAACGCGGGTGTCGCGGCGGGCATCGTGCTGTACGAGGTGGCGCGCCGCCGCGCCTGAACGGGTGTTCGGCGGCATCACCCACACGGAGTGTTCCGGGCGGCCCGTACCGGCTTGACGGGGTCCGGACACATCCGGCCGGTCAAGGCAGTGTCCTAACCCCGCGTCACTCGGTTAGATGAGTGTGGACACCAGAACACCCCGCACGCCCACGGGGGACCGCTCGTTGGGACTCGACGACACTCCCGCGCTGAGCATGGTGAAGGTGCCGAGCGATCCGGCGCAGGTCATCGTCAATCACGCCAGCTTCCGCGTGCAGCTGGGCGTCTCGGCGCGACGCGTCCAGTCACCCCGGATCGCCCGGCACCTGAGCGCCGCCCAGGACACCGCCCGCATCCCCGTGGTCACCACCATGGGCGCCGCCGGTCCGGGCGCCCCGCGGCGCCGCCCCGTCGTCTGGAGCGGCCGGTCCGCGCCGGACGACACCGGAGCCCACCGCCTGCTCCAGGCCGTGCGGCACGACGGCGTCCGCCACGCCGAGGAGCCCCTCGCCGACGCCGGCGCCACCCAGGTCATCCCGCGCGTCGGCACCGGCTACGGCTACGGCGACGACCCGGCCACCCTGGAGACGCCGGTCGTCGGCGCCCAGCGCACCCACGGCGGCGGCCCGCTGCTGCCGCCCATGCGCACCGTCGGCAGCGCCTACGACGAACCGGCCTACGACACGGGCGGTCACGACGCGGGCGGCTACGAGGACGACGCGTTCGAGGACACCGGCGCCCGGCCCGCCGCCGACGAGGACGCACCGCGCACCCGGCGCCACGGCGACGACCCGGCCCGGCACGCCTACTACCCCGGCCGCCGGATGAACCTGGGCGTCGTGCTGCTGCCGCTGCGCGTCTTCCTCGGCTTCATCTCCATCTACGCCGGCATGGGCAAGCTGTGCGACCCCGTCTACTTCGACGGCGGCAAGCGCGGCTCCATGGTGACCTGGCTGAACACCCTGCACCCCTGGGAAGTCGCCGAGCCGCTGCGGCAGTTCGCCCTCGAACACCCGGTGGGCTCCGGCCTCGTCATCGCCTTCCTCCAGGTCATCGTCGGCGTTCTCACCGTCCTCGGCTGCTGGCAGCGGGTGGCCGCCGTGGTCGGCGCGCTGCTCTCCGCCGCGCTGCTGGTCACCGTCAGCTGGAAGAGCGTCCCGGTCTACGACACGCCGGACATCATCTACCTCGCCGCCTGGTCGCCGCTGATCATCGCCGGCGCCCCCGTCTACTCCGTCGACGGCCGCCTGGCCGGCCGCGCCTGGCGGCGCCTCGGCCCCCGCGCCGACATCTGGGACCTGCGCCGCTACGTCCTGCGCCGGGGCGCCCTGGTCACGGTCGTGGTCTGCGGGATCACCCTGCTCACCGGGTCGCTGCTGGGCGGCGCGGTGCGTGACGCCGACCGCGTCGTCGTCCCCGGCCCGGGCGAGTCCCCGCGCAACGAACTCCCCGGCTCCCCGCTCCCGCAGGAGCCCGACGCCTCGCCGAAGAAGCGCACGCCCTCCGCGTCCACGTCGCCCACCCGGGGCACCACCGCCGGTACGGGCAGCCCGTCCGCCGGGACCACCACCCCGGGCGCGACGCAGGACACCGGCACGGTCACCGGCGGCACGCCCAGCCAGACCCAGGGCAGCGCCGGGCAGGCCCCGCCGCAGCAGTCCTCCCCGGTCGAGCAGGCGCCGAGCACCACCACCGGCCCGACCTCCGGCGGCGGCAGCACCGGCGGCGAGGGCACGCCGAGCGGCGGTTCCGGGGGCGGCGGCGGCTCGTCCACCGGCCAGCCGGGCCTGGTGGGCGGCCTCCTCGGGTAGGCCGGTAGGCCGGTAGCCCGGGAGGACGGTCTGCTCCGGCCTTCCGACGACGGCGGGGTCCCGCACGGACGACGTGCGGGACCCCGTTCGTCGTGCGGCCCACTTCTGCGGGGCGCCTCTTCCGGGGTGCTCGCCAAGGCGCCTGCTTCGGGACGCCTCCGTCGGGTCGTCCGCTCCGGGCTGCCTCCGGGGACGCGTGCCGTGGGGTGGGCCCGGCCGGCGGACGGGCGAGGCGACGGGTGGACGGGACCGGGCCGGTGGCGGCGGGCGAACCCGGCCGACGGGCGGGCGGAGGGCACGGAGCCGCAGACCGGCGAGCGGACCGCGCGTGACCGGGCGTCAGGCGTCAGGCGTCCGTGCGGCAGCGCGGTGAGCGCCGTGGACCGTGGCCGTGAGCAGCGGCCGTGAGCAGCGGCCGTCAGCGCCGGCGGCGGGCGTGGGGCGGCTGCGGACCGGCCGTGCGTGTGTCAGCGGCCGTGGGCGGCCAGTTCCTTCGCGGCCTCCGTCAGGTCCTTCGCGGTGTCGATGGCGCGCCAGTACGACCCCTGCGGGATGGGGAAGCCGGCCAGGCGGCGCTCCCGTGCGAGGCGCGGGAACGTGGTCCGCTCGTGGTCGCCGCGCTCCGGCAGCAGGTCGGCGAAGCCGGGGGAGAAGACGTAGATGCCCGCGTTGATCTCGAACGTCGACGGCGGGGCCTCGATGAAGTCGGTGATGTGCCCGAAACCGTCCGTCTGCACGGCGCCCCAGGGAATGCGGGGGCGGGCGAGGGCGAGGGTGGCGAGGGCGTCGCGCTCGGTGTGGAAGTCCGCCATGTCGCGCAGCGAGAAGCGCGTCCAGATGTCGCCGTTCGTGGCGTACCAGGGCCGGTCCGGGTGCGGGAGGTGCGCGGCGGCGTACTTGAGGCCGCCGCCGCGGCCGAGGGGTTCCGTCTCGACGACGGTGGTGACGGACACGGGCAGGTCGGCGGAGTCCAGCCACTTCTGGAGGACGTCGGCGAGGTGCCCGCAGGAGATCACCACGTCCGTCACGCCCTCGGCGGCGAGCCAGGACAGCTGATGGCCGATGATCGGCGTCCCGGTGCCGGGGATCTCGACCATCGGCTTGGGCCGGTCGTCGGTGTACGGCCGCAGCCGGGAACCTTGACCGCCGGCCAGGACGACGGCTTGGACGGGGCGGGACGCGGCACTCGGATGGGTCATGACCGAACTGTACGTGGCACTCCCGGGCGCCCCGGAGGGCCCTCCGGGCCCCCGTACGGCCGACCGCTCACGCACGCCTGACCGTTCCCGTACGCCCGACCGCGCCCGCATGCCCGACCGTTCCCACACGGCCGAGGCCCCCGCACGGGCCGTCGGCCGCGCGGGGGCCGGACCTCACGTGCCGCGGCCGGCCCGGGGGTCAGTGGTGGGCGGCGAGGACCCCCGAGGCGAAGGAGGTGTCGCAGACCGGGCGGGAGTAGGACTGCGCCTTCGTCGGGCCGTAGACGCGCACCGCGGCCTTGCCCAGCGCGCGGGCGATGGAGGCGCAGTGCCGGGCCAGCGACGGCCGGTCGTTCACCGCCTCCTGGAGGTGGGTGAGCGCGACGCCCGGGTCCTTCTTCTGCTGTTCGACCAGGAGCCGGTCGCGGAGGATCTCGTGGGGGGCGCGCGCCGCGCTGCGCGAGGCACCGGCCACGGCGGTGTCGGCGGCGGTGAGCACCGGGCTCGTGGGGCTCCCCGACCAGTCGACCCGGGCGACCGCGAGAGTTCCGGAGAACACCAGGACGACGGGCAGGACGAGGGCGAGGCTGCGGCCGATCCGGCGGGCGTGGCCCCGGCCGCGTCGCGTCTGAGGGTTAGTGGAGTGCTTCACGCGAGTGAGGGTAGCGTCCGGTAATGGCGTGAAGACATTCCGTCACCGGTTCGGGGGACATGGTCGACGAGTTTTTCGGGTAACGCGTTGACGCGCACGCGCGAAATGCGTGACTTGCCGGGGTATTTGTCGACAACGCGAGAAGCCCCGCAGCGGACTGCGGGGCTTCCGTCGCCCGTCCGGGTGATCTCTCCGGGCGGCAGGTGCGAAGCGGTGCCGGACGGCCGTCCGGCGGGGGCGGGCCGGTGCTCAGTCGGACAGGCGGGCGCCGGTCGACGTGGAGAACACGTGGGTCTCGCCGGCGCGCGGCACGACGTGCAGCTCGCTGCCCTTGGCCGGCACGTTGCGGCCGCCGACGCGGACCACGATGTCCTTGGTCTCCCCGCCCACGGTGGTGGAGCCGTAGACGAACGCGTCGGAGCCCAGCTCCTCCACGACGTTGACGGTGACGGCGACGCCCTGGTCGGACTCCTCGCCGGCCACGTCGAAGTGCTCGGGGCGCACGCCCACGGTCACGGTCTTGTCGGTGGTGGAGGAGAGCGCGTCGCGCTCCACCGGCACCACCGAGTTGCCGAACTTCACGCCGCCGTCGGTGACCGGCACCTCGATGAGGTTCATCGCCGGGGAGCCGATGAAGCCGGCCACGAAGAGGTTGGCGGGCTTGTCGTACATGTTGCGCGGGGTGTCGACCTGCTGGAGCAGCCCGTCCTTGAGCACCGCGACCCGGTCGCCCATGGTGAGCGCCTCGACCTGGTCGTGGGTGACGTAGACGGTGGTGATGCCCAGGCGGCGCTGCAGGGAGGCGATCTGCGTACGGGTGGAGACGCGCAGCTTGGCGTCCAGGTTGGACAGCGGCTCGTCCATGAGGAACACCTGCGGCTCACGCACGATCGCGCGGCCCATCGCGACACGCTGGCGCTGACCGCCGGAGAGCGCCTTCGGCTTGCGGTCCAGGTACTCGGTCAGGTCGAGGATCTTCGCGGCCTCCTCGACCTTCTGCCGGATCTCCGCCTTGTTCACGCCGGCGATCTTGAGCGCGAAGCCCATGTTGTCGGCGACCGTCATGTGCGGGTAGAGGGCGTAGTTCTGGAACACCATGGCGATGTCCCGGTCCTTGGGCGGCAGGTGCGTGACGTCGCGGTCGCCGATGCGGATGGCGCCGCCGTTCACGTCCTCGAGCCCCGCGAGCATGCGGAGCGAGGTGGACTTGCCGCAACCGGACGGGCCGACCAGGACGAGGAACTCCCCGTCCTCGATCGCGATGTCGAGCGCGTCGACGGCGGGCTTGGTGGAACCCGGGTAGATCCGGGTCGCCTTGTCGAACGTGACTGTGGCCATGGGAATGGGCCCCCTTCTACCGGCAGGAACGTGCCGGACGATCCGAGTAGGAAGGTGGTGCCACGACGGGTGTTCCGCAGTGGTGTCGTCCACGTATTCCGTTGTGGTGTAGTCCACGTGTGTGAACTGGCACAGGACGGTACCCGGCGTTCACCTGCTTGTCAGTAGTTTCCGGGCTGTGATTTCTTCGTGAACCTTCGACGGCTCGCCGGGGCGGGGCGGGCGCGCGGGCCCGACGGGGAAGTCCGTGGCCGGGTGAATCCGGCTCTGTGTACAGTGGACCAGCCTTCGCGCGCGGAGCGCGCGGCGCCTCCTTAGCTCAGTCCGGTCCAGAGCGGCTGTCTTGTAAACAGCAGGTCGTCGGTTCGAATCCGACAGGGGGCTTTCGCAGGGGGCCTCGTGCGGGCCCCTCCCGTCCGTCCCGGGCCGGCCCGTTTCTCCGGCCCGGGACGTCTCAGGCCCGGGACGTCTCAGGCACGGCGCAGGCGGCGGGCGATCTCCAGGTCCGTGTCGTCCAGGGGCCGGCCCTCCTCGGTCTCCCACAGGCAGTTCTGCAGCACCCTCCCGTACGTCCAGGCGCGGGCCCGCGCGCGGTCCAGCCCGAGCACCTCGGTCATGGCGTCGAAGCGCCGGAGGACGTCGTCGGCACGGAAGGGGTTGGCCAGCGCGGGCCACAGGTCGAAGCCGGGGTCGCCGACGAGGGGTTTGGGGTCGATGGCGAGCCAGGGGGCGCGGTCGGCGGCGAGCACGTTCTCGTCGTGCAGGTCCCAGTGCAGGAGGCGGTCGCCGGGCTCGTCGACGACTTCCCGGACGGCCGCGGCGCAGTCGGCCACCAGGCGCCGGGACTCCGGGTCGGGGATGCGCTCCAGGGCGGCGGGCGTGCGTTGGAGCATGCGCCGCGCGATGTCGTCGAGGCGGCGCATGCCCGCGGGGGCCGGGGCCACGTGGAGGCGGGCCAGCAGGCGGGCGATCACCAGGACGCCCTCCTGAGGGTCGGCCACGCGGGACAGCATGCGGGAGCTGTCCAGGCGCTCCAGGAGCATGGTGCCGGTGGGCTCGTCGTGGTCCAGCAGCCGGACCGCGCCGTCGCCGTCCCACCGGCGCAGGGCGACCGGTTCGCCCTCGCTCTCGTGGTCGCGGAGCTGCAGCTTCAGCATCGCCGGTGTGCCGTCCGCGCGGTCCACCGGGACGACCAGGGCGCTGACGCCGTGCAGGGGAGTCCCGGTGATCCGCAGCTCCCAGCGGTCCACGAAGGACGCGGTCAGCTCCGGCAGGGCGGCGACGAAGGCGCGGCCCGCCTCCTTGTTGAACTTGATCTGGGTGGCCGCGAGTTGCGGCGGGACGACGATCACACACCGCACGGTAGCCGGGTGGCGTGGCCGGGGCGGGGGGTGAGGCGAGGGGCGGGGCGGGGTGCTCCGTCCCCGGCGGGCCGCGCGCCGGTGGGGCGTGTGCCGGTGGGGCGTGTGCCGACGGGCGGCGCGCCGGTGGGTCGTCTGCCGACGGGCCGTGTGCCGGCGAGTCGTCTGCCGGCGGGCGCCGTGTGCCGTGTGCCGGGAGCGGGGCGCTCCGGTCAGCGGGGTGCTCCGGTCAGCGGGGCGCCGGGGGCCGCTGCGGTTCCAGGACGACCTTCCCGGTGGTGCCGCGGTTCTCCAGCGCCCGGTGGGCGGCGGCGGCCTCGGCGAGGGGGAAACGGTGGACGGCGGGGACGAGCCGGCCCTCGGCGGCCTCGGTGAGGGCGCGTTCCTCGAGCGTGCGCAGGGGGTCGGGGCCACCGGCCCGCCGCAGCATGGCCGGGCCGAGGACGTTCACGGAGACACCGTCGACGAGGTGCGGGGCGTCGCTGTCGAGGCCCTGCGACGACCAGCCGAAGACGACGTGCCGTCCGCCGGGGGCGAGCAGGCCGACGGCGGTGCGGGCGACGTCCCCGCCCACCCCGTCGAACACGACGGTCACCCTGCCCGCGTACGCGGCGAGCCGGCCGGCCCAGCCGGGAGCGGTGTAGTCGACGGCGAGATCGGCGCCGTTCGCCGTCACGCGGGCCGTCTTGGCGGGGCCGCCGGCCAGGCCGACGACGGTCGCCCCGGCGTTGCGCGCGTACTGCACGAGCAGGGTGCCGATGCCGCCGGCCGCGGCCGGGACCAGGACGACGTCACCGGGGCCGGGCTCGGCGAACTGCACGATGCCCATCGCGGTCCGCCCCGTGCCGATCATGGCGACGGCCCCGGCGTGGTCGAGGCGCGGCGGGATCACGTGCAGCCGGTCGACGCCGGTGACGGCCAGCTCGGCGTACCCGCCGGGGACGAAGCCGAGGTGGGCGACGACGTCCCGGCCGAGCCAGGCGTCGTCGACCCCCTCGCCGACGGCGTCGACGACCCCGGCGACCTCCCGGCCGGGGACGGTGGGCAGCTCGGCCGGGGCTCCGGCGGGGCCGGCCCGGCCCGCGCGCAGGGCGGTGTCGAGCAGGTGCACCCCGGCCGCGCGGACGGCGATCCGCACCTGCCCGGGGCCCGGCCGGGGGTCCGGGACCTCCTCGTGGACGAGGTTCTCGGCCGGGCCGAAGGCGTGCAGGCGGACGGCGTGCATGGGGACCCCCAGGGGTGGACGGCGGCGCGGCGGGCGTGCCGCGGCGGGCCCTCCCCACTGTTCAACCTCCAGCTTGCTCGAGGTCAAGCCCGCGGCGGCCGAGCGCGAGGGAGACGGCGGTGAGGGCGCTGTTGAAGGACACCTCCGAGAGCACACCGGGCGCGGCGGTCCGGTCCCCGGCGAGGTAGACACCGTTGCCGCGGTCCACGGCGGGCCGGTCGCGCCAGTCGGTGCCGGGCGGGTCGACCGCACCGGTACGGCCGTCCGCGATCGCCTCCCGGCGCCAGGTGAGGCGCTCGCGCCAGCCCGGGAAGCCGAGGTCGAGCAGTTCCTCGGCCCGCCGCACCCCGTCGGCCTTCGACTCCTGCGGGGCGACGGGGATCTGTCCCTGGATCAGCTGCTCACCGGCCGGGGCGAGGGAGGGATCCTGGGCCGTGAACCGCTCCAGCCAGCCCGGGGCGTCCAGGTCCGACACGACGAACGCGTCGCCGCGTCGGGTGCGCACGGCGAGGTCCACGAGGACGGTACGGCCGCTGGGCCAGGTGAGCCCCGGATCGCCGAGGAGCCGGCGGGCGGCCTCCAGGGACGTGGCGACGACGACGGGGGTGTCCGTGGGCAGGGTGTCGACGCGGGACAGGGTCTCCACCCGCACCCCCAGGTTCCGGGCGCGGGCGGCCATCCGGTCGATGAGCCCGCCCCAGCCGCCGCGCGGGTAGTGCGCCTCCGGGGGCAGCCGGGTGGCGCGGCGCAGCCGTTCCTGCACGAAGGCGGCGGACAGCGAGCCCGGGTCGTGGTGGAACAGCGCGACCGCCGCGTAGTGGGCGGCGGCCCGAGCGGCCTCCTCGCCCGCGACACCGGTGGCCCAGCTGAGGAAGTCGGTGCCGACGGGGGCCCGGTCCGCGCGCCGGCGCAGCAGTTTCAGCATCGCGAGGGGCGGGGTGCGGCGCAGCGCCCCGCGGTGGCGGAGCCGGAACCGGGCGGCCTCCAGCGGCGGGAGCGTGGCCAGCGGCCCGACGAGGTCGCGGGCGCGCAGCCAGCTCCAGTGCGGGCCGCCGCTGTAGAGGGCGTGCGGGCCCTCGTTCGTCCGGTACGGGCCCTCGGCGGTACGGGCCCGGCCGCCGAGGGTGTGGTGCGCCTCGTGGACGGTGACCCGGGCCCCCGCCTCCGCGGCGGTGATGGCGGCGGTGAGTCCGGCGAAGCCGCCGCCGATGACGGTGATGCGGTCGGTGTGGTGCATGCCTGTGCTCTCTCCTGTCTCCCGTGGCCCGGGCACGCCTGGGAGGCGCCCGGTGCCTTCACCGCTGTGACGGATCGGGGGCCCCGGAATGTGACATAGGGAGCGTTCGCACAGGTCACGGCATGGTCAGGCAGCAGGTCACGCATGGTCAGGCAGCAGGTCACGCATGAGGAGGCTGGGGAGGCAGCAGATGACGTGACAGAGCTGGTCACTGAGCAGGGCACGGCGCGGGTCACCGGACGGCCGGGGCGTTGTCAGTGGTGGGGTGCAGCATGGGGACATGGCGAGGAGAGCGGCGGGTGGTGCGGGCGTGCGGGAGCCACGGCGGCCGGAGGTGCGGCTCGTGGCGCTGGAGCGTTACGAGGGGGGTGGACTGGAGCCGGACGGGGACTACGACGGGCTGGAGTTCGCGGAGGTGGACCTGTCCGGGCAGGACGGAGCGGGGTCGCGCTTCCTGGACTGCGCGCTACGGGGGTGCGCGCTGGACGGGACGCGGCTGCCCCGGGCCCGGGTGCTGGACTCGGTCCTGGCCGGGGTGCGCGGCGTGGGCACCGATCTCGCCGAGGCCGCCCTGCGCGACGTGGAGCTGACCGACGCGCGTCTCGGCGGGACGCAGCTGCACGGGGCACAGCTGGAACGGGTGCACGTGCGGGGCGGCAAGATCGACTTCCTCAACCTGCGCGGGGCCCGGCTGAGGGACGTCGTCTTCGAGGGCTGCGTCCTGGTCGAGCCCGACTTCGGCGGGGCCCGGCTGGAGCGGGTGGCCTTCGTGGACTGCGCGCTGAAGGAGGCCGACTTCACCGGTGCGACGCTCACGGACGTCGACCTGCGCGGTGCCGTCCCCCTGGAGATCGCCCGAGGGGTGGACCGGCTGGCGGGCGCGGTGATCAGTACGGGTCAACTGCTGGACCTGGCCCCGGTGCTGGCGGCCGAGGCGGGGATCCGGGTGGAGGGGTGAGCCCGGGCGAGGGGAGTTGACGGCCGGGCACGGGGTGGCGGGGTGACGTGGTGACGTGGTGACGCGAGAGCTTGTGGGCAGGGGTGACCGGGGTTCCCGGGTAACGAGAGGGCGGGGTGGCCGGAGGCCCGGCGGTGCGGTGGCCGCGCGTGCGGTGACCTGCTCGTCCGGTGCCCCGGACGTGAGGACGGCCTGGTCTCGGGTGGCCCGGTTTTGGGTGAGCCGGTCCCGGCTCGCGCCCGGCTCGGCCGTGGAGGGTCAGCCGACGCGGGGGAAACGGGCCTGGAGGGCCCAGACGGCCGGGTTCTCGCCCAGGTCCTCGTGCAGGTCGATCAGGTCGGCCAGCAGGTCGTGCAGGAAGTCGCGGGCCTCGCGGCGGAGTTCGGCGTGCGAGAAGGTCAGCGGGGGTTCGCTCGCCGGAAGCCATTCGGCCTCGATGTCGACCCAGCCGAAACGGCGCTCGAACAGCAGGCGGTCGGTCGACTCGGTGAAGTCCAGCTCCGCGTGCTGGGGCCGCGAGGCGCGTGAGCCGGCCGGGTCGCGGTCGACGCGTTCCACGATGTCGCACAGGGCCCAGGCGAAGTCGAGCACCGGCACCCATCCCCAGGCTGTGGACAGCTCGCGGTCCTCCTCGGTGTCCGCCAGGTAGACGTCGCCGCAGAACAGGTCGTGGCGCAGCGCGTGGACGTCCGCGCGGCGGTAGTCGGTCTGCGGGGGGTCGGGGAAGCGGTTGGAGAGGGCGTAGCCGATGTCGAGCACGGGGTTGATGGTGTCACGGCCGCGCGGCACCGCTGTCGGGGGCCGCCACCTCCTAGGATCGCGGGGTGCGCCCCCACCGCCGCCCCCCGGCTCCCTCGGGCTCGGCCCCACGTCGTCGCCCCGCCGCTGCCCGCCGTGCGGAGGCACGGCGCGATGCGCCCACAGGGCCCGCGACCCCGTTCGAGTGCGAGCCCGTTCGTCCGGCCGGTTCTGATACGCCCGCCGGTGCCGATACGCCCGCCGGTGCCGATACGCCCGCCTGTGCGGATACGCCCGCCGGCGCCGCCGGGGCTGCGGACTCCGCGGGCGGCCCCGCTCGCTCCGCCGACAGCCCCGCCCACATGGCCGGCAGCCCCGTCCGCACTGCCGGCAGCCCGGCCCGCCCCGACGACCCCGCCCCCTCGGTCCCGCCGAGCCTCACGGCCCGCTTCCGCCTTCCCGGCCTCCGCCTTCCCGACTCCGGTCTTCCCGGCCTGCGCCTTCCCGGTTCCGGCCGCCTCCTCGGTTCGGGCCCCCGGCTCCCCGCCCTCGGAAGCCGCGTCGGGGACCCCGCCCGGCGGGACGTCACCGGCCGTGCCCCCCTGCACCCGGCAGGCCCTGGCGTGCGTCGTCCCGCGCGCGGCCCCGTGCGCCGGCCGCGGCTGTCTGCCGGGGTGCTGGCCCTGCTCGCCGCGGTGGCGACCGCCTGTGGGGGCGGGGGCGGGGGCGGGGGCGGGGGCGCGGACGGCGGCGTCGGGGCGTCCGCCGACCCGGGGCCGTCGCGCTCGGGGGTGGGGGACCCGTACTTCCCGCAGTCGGGCAACGGCGGGTACGACGTCGCGCACTACGACCTCGACCTCGCCTACGATCCCGGCCCGCACCACCTGGCCGGCACGGCGACCGTCACCGCCCGCGCGACCGAGGACCTGCCCGCCCTGAACCTCGACCTGGAGGGCCTGGACGTGGAGCGGGTCGCCGTCGACGGGAAGCCTGCCCGGTTCCGGCGCGACGGACAGGAACTGACGGTCCGTCCGCGCACCGCGATCCGGCGGGACGACACCTTCCGGGTGACCGTGCGCTACTCCGGGGCCCCGGTGACCGTCACCGACCCGGACGGCTCCGAGGAGGGCTGGCTGCGCACGGCGGACGGCGCGGTCGCGCTCGGGCAGCCGACCGGGTCCATGGCGTGGTTCCCGGGCAACCACCACCCCTCCGACAAGGCCACCTACCGTCTGACGCTGACCGTGCCGAAGGCCCTGCGGGCAGTGTCCAACGGGGAGCCGGAAGGCGAGGAGACGCGGGGCGACCGCCGGATCCAGCGCTGGCGGGTGAGCGAGCCGATGGCGAGCTACCTCGCGGTGGCCGCCATCGGCCGGTACGACGTCCACCGTTCCCGGACGGCCCGCGGGCTGCCGGTGTACTCGGCCGTGGACCCGGACCAGAAGGACGCGAGCCGTCCTGCGCTGGACCGGCTGCCCGAGGTGCTGGAGTGGGCGGAGCGGCGGTTCGGCCCGTACCCGTTCTCCTCCGCGGGGGTCATCGTCGAGCGTCCCGGGGACGCCGGGTACGCGCTGGAGACCCAGAACCGGCCCGTCTTCCCCGGGGCCCCGGACACCGGCCTCCTGGTGCACGAGATCGCCCACCAGTGGTACGGCAACTCGGTCGGGCCGGAGAGCTGGCGCGACATGTGGCTGAACGAGGGCTTCGCGACGTACGCCGAGTGGCTGTGGCGGGAGGAGCACGGCGGGGACAGCGCCCAGCAGACCTTCGACGCGCTGTACGCGGGGACGTACTTCGCCGACGAGGCGTCGAACGAGGCCGTGTGGGCGTTCCCGCCGGCACGGCCGCCCGGCCCGGCGCAGATCTCCGGTGCGCCCGTCTACCAGCGCGGGGCGATGGTCCTGCACAAGATCCGGCAGACCGTCGGCGACGACGCCTTCGACGCACTGCTGCGCGGCTGGGCCCGGGAGAACCGTCACGGCACCGTCTCCACCGCGGACTTCACCGCCTACGTCGAGAAGCAGGCCCCGGACGAGGACTTCGACCCCGTCTGGTCGGAGTGGCTCCACGGGACGGGCAGGCCGGCCCAACCCTGAGGGTCGTGGTGTGTCGGTGCCTGCCTGGCCCTGCGGGCCGTGTTGCCCCGCCGCCGCCCGGCCGCGAGGGGCGCGGCGCGCCGCCGCCCACCCGGCCCCGAGAAGCGCGGTGCGCCGGTGCTGCGGCGGGGGCGGGCACCGCTCCGGCTGCTGGGAACCGAGGAGCCCCCGCCCCACCGGGCAGGCAGGAACGCCGGAGCCCCCGCCCCCGCCGGGCAGGCGGGAACGGGGGCTCGCGGACGACCGCGACGTGCGTCAGACGTTGACGCCGAAGTCCTGGGCGATGCCCACCAGGCCCGAGGCGTAGCCCTGGCCGACGGCGCGGAACTTCCACTCGGCGCCGTTGCGGTACAGCTCGCCGAAGACCATGGCGGTCTCGGTGGCCGCGTCCTCCGAGAGGTCGTAGCGCGCGATCTCGGCGCCGCCCGCCTGGTTGACGATGCGGATGTAGGCGTTGCGGACCTGGCCGAAGTTCTGGCTGCGGTTCTCGGCGTCGTAGATGGACACCGGGAAGACGATCTTGTCGATGTCGGCCGGCAGGGCGGCCAGGTTGACGTTGATCGCCTCGTCGTCGCCCTCGCCCTCACCGGTGCGGTTGTCACCGGTGTGGACGATGGTGTTGTCCGGCGTCTGCTTGTTGTTGAAGAAGACGAAGTGGGCGTCCGAGTAGACCTTGCCCTGCGTGTTGACCGCGATGGCGGAGGCGTCGAGGTCGAAGTCCGTGCCGGTGGTGGTGCGGACGTCCCAGCCGAGGCCCACGGTGACGGCGGTCAGGCCCGGAGCCTCCTTGGTGAGCGAGACGTTGCCACCCTTGGACAGGCTTACAGCCATTGTTGGGAGTCCCTTCCCTCGTTGACGTACGGCTAGAAGCTACCGCTACCCCCTTGAACGCGAGAGGCCAACGCCAGGTTCCAGTTCCCTTTACTTTCTTTACCGACGATATTGGGGTGACGCCGCCCCGTCCGGCACGCGACCATGGACGGCATGTCCGGTCCCTCCCGCAGGCCCGGGGGCCTGCCTCCCGGAGCGCTCCGCGTCCGTGGCTCCGTCTTCCTGCCGGAGTCCGAGCTGATGTGGCGTTTTTCGCGTTCCTCGGGTCCGGGCGGCCAGCACGTCAACACCAGCGACTCGCAGGTGGAGCTCCGGTTCGACCTCGCCCGCACCACGGCACTGCCCGAGGTGTGGCGGGAGCGGGCGCTGGAGCGGCTCGCCGGGCGGCTGGCCGACGGCGTGGTGAGCGTGCGCGCCTCGGAGCACCGTTCCCAGTGGCGCAACCGCGAGGCGGCGGCCACGCGTCTCACGGCTCTGCTCGCCGAGGCCACCGCACCGCCCCCCAAGCCGCGCAGACCGACCCGTGTCCCGCGCGGCATCAACGAACGCCGGCTCCGCGAGAAGAAGCAGCGCGCCGAGACCAAGCGAGGTCGCAGCGGCCGGGACTGGGGCTGACCTGCCTGACCCGGTGCGGCACCGAACGGCCGGGACCCGCCGTGCGACCGACGGGTGCACGGCGCCGGGGAAGTCCGGCCGCAAGGGCGCAGGACGCGCAACCTCGTACGGCGCTGCGGGCGGAGCGGGCGAGCGCCCGCGAGGCACTGGGGACGCGGGGCACGCGATGCCCGCGGTTACGGACGCAGGCCGCGCACCCTCCGTGCATGTCACAGGTCGCGCAACCTCCGTGCACGGCGCAGCACGGGTCGCCGCCCGCCCCCGCCCGCGCTCAGCCCAAGTGCCGGTAGCGCCCCCGGAAGTAGGTCAGCGGGCCGCCGTCCGCGCTGGGGAGCGCGGCCGTGAGCACCCGGCCGATGACCAGGGTGTGGTCCCCGGCCGCGACCCGCTGCTCGGTGCGGCACTCCAGGGTCGCCAGCGCCCCGCCCACCAGCGGCGAGTCGCTGTACTCGCCCCGTACGTAGGGGATGTCCTCGAACAGCAGCCGGTCGCTGATGCGGCCCCGCATCGCGAAGCGGCCCGCGATGTGCCGCTGGCTCTCGGCGAGCACCGACACCGCCCACAGGGGCTGCTCCTCCAGCAGTTCGTCCATGCGGGACCCCTCGCGCAGGCTCACCAGCACCAGGGGCGGGTCCAGGGACACCGACATGAACGCGGTGGCCGTCATGCCGACGTCCTCACCGGCCGGGGCCCGCGGGTCGTCGGGGTCCAACGGCGGTTCCTTCGCGGTCACCAGGACCACGCCGGCGGCCAGGCGGGACAGGGCGGCACGGAACGCGTCATTGCTCACCCCCTCAGCATGCCGGGCGGCGGGCACCGAAGTGATCGAGGACGGGGCGACAGGAGTGTGGGACACACCGGAACGCTAGTCTCCGCCTCACCCGGGCCGCATCGGACCCCGGGCCCAATCCGGTCCTAGGACCAGCGGACGACGGCCGAGGCCGGCCGGCGAGGGCCGAGCAAGGGCCGAGCAAGGGCGAGGAGGGCCGAGAAGGGGCGAGGGAGGCCGAGGAAGGCCGAGAAGGGCCGAGGAGGGCCGCAAAGGGATCCCGAAGAGTCCCTCTCCGCGATTGCGTCGAAATTCAGGGAGAAACCATGGAAAGATCAGCCAATTGTTCACGTTTACCTGTGACTTGAGTCACAGGGAGCGGGAATTGTTGACCCTGTGTACCGAGTGGGCAGCGCGCTGTGATTCAGTGGCTGGGAAGCTGCCAGGACGATACGCCGATGAGCACCCTTGATTCGCTGCGAGGACTCGGGGGGAGGGCGAGCATGGAGACCGAGTCGGAACCCTATGTGCGCTTGGCGTCGCTGCGACAACTGCACCAGGTGATGGCCGACATGAACACGGCCCGAAGCCTGGCGGACACCCTGCAGACCGTCGCCGACGGGGTCGTCGACGCCCTCGGGTACGAGCTGGCCTGCGTCAACCTCGTGCGCCACGACGGCGACCTGGTCGTCGCGGCCTTCTCCGGCAACCCCGCCGCCGAGGCCCTGATCACCGGCCGGGTCGGCTCCCGCGAGTCCTGGGAGCGGCGCCTCGTCATGGGTGAGCGCTGGGGCGACCTGATCTTCATACCCCACACCGAGGGCTGGGTCCTCGACGACGACGACGTCCCGCAGTGGTACACCGACGGCCCCGCGCCGCGCTTCGAGGACGAGTGGCACCCCTCCGACCGTCTCTTCGCGCCGATGTACGCGCCCGGCCCGCAGGGCGGCGGCACCTCCGGCGAGCTGATCGGCGTGCTCTCCGTCGACCGCCCGCGCAACGGCCGGCGGCCCGGCGCCTGGGGCCGCGAAGCACTCCAGATGTACGCCTTCCAGGCCGCCATCGCCATCAGCAACGCGCGTCTACGTGCGAACATGCAGCGCGCCCTGGTCCGCCTGGAGCGGGAGCAGCAGGCCCTGCGCGCCAGCGAGGAGAGCTTCCGGCAGGCCTTCGAGTACGCCCCCTCCGGCATGGCCATCGCCGAGATGGGCGGCGACCAGCACGGCCGGATCCTGCGCACCAACGACGCCCTGTGCCGGCTGCTCGGCCGCCGCGCCTCCACGATGCGCCGCTACTCCTTCTCCGACCTCGTCCACCCCGAGGACATCGGCACCCTGCTGCGCACCTCCGCCGAGGGCGGCCGGGCCGAGCTCCGGCTGGCCCGCCGCGATGGCACCTACGTCTGGGTGTCCCTGCGCAACAGCGTGGTCGCCGACGCCGCCGACGGGCCCCGGTTCCTGCTCACCCACGTCGAGGACATAGAGGAGCGCAAGCGGCGCGAACTCCACCTCGCCCACCGCGCCTCCCACGACTCCCTCACCGGCCTGCCGAACTCCGCCGAACTGCGCGCCCGGCTCTCCGCCCGGCTGTGTCGCCAGCGCCCGCCCGCCGCGCTGCCCGCACCCGGCTCCCTGGAGTCCTTCGAGGCCTTCGAGTCGTTCGACACCCACGACGCCGCCCACGGCGGGCCACCCGTCTTCGACCGGGGCCACGACTTCGACTTCCCGCCCGGCGCCGACGAGTACGACGGCTACGACCACCACGTGCACATGGTCGCGCCGCCCGACGACCACGACGACGGCAGCAAGGGGCTCGCGGTCCTCTTCTGCGACCTCGACGGCTTCAAGTCGATCAACGACCGCTTCGGGCACAACGCGGGCGACGCCGTCCTCATCGAGGTGGCCCGCCGGCTCGGCAACGGCGTCCGCGACGGCGACACCGTCGCCCGGCTGGGGGGTGACGAATTCGTCATCCTCGCCGACGGGCTCGGCCGCGCCGACGCCCAGGACCTCGCGGTGCGGCTGCGCAACGAGATCATCCAGCCCATCCGGGCCGAGGGGCGGGCCGTACGGGTCGGCGCCAGCTTCGGCATCGGGTGGGCGCACTGCGGCATGACGGCCGACGAAGTGCTCAAGTCCGCCGACGAACGCATGTACGTCGAGAAACGATCCCGTCCCAAACAGCACCGTCGAGCCGGGTGAATCCCAGGTCAGGAAGCTGATGCGGTCCGCGTCACCCGATCGGGTCATCCGATGGGGGTAGGCTCGCCATTCTGACCACGCTTCTGCACCCGATCAGTACCTAGGAGCACCAAGGGATGACGCCCGGCAACAACGGCGCGAGCACGCCCGAGGACGACGACCCGTTCGGCTACCTCTACGCCGACGGTCAGGCCAATGGGGCCCAGCCGCCGTCCGGGGGCTACGGCTACCCGAACTCGGTCAACCGGGTACGGGCGGTCGGCGCCCGGCAGTACGGCGGCCAGCAGGCACCCGCCCCGCAGGCACCTCCGCAGCAGGGCGTGTACGGCCAGCCCAGCGCCCACTACGCGGCCCCCGAGACGCTGCCCGGCGGCGCCACGACCGTCCACTCCCCGCAGCCGGGACACGGGGGCGGCGGCCGGGGCCGCGGGCCGAACACCAAGGGCCTGCTGATCGGCGCGATCGCCGTGGTCGCCGCGGTCGTCATCGGCATCGGCGTCGCGATGCTCAGCGGTGACGACGACGACAAGGGCGACGAGGCGGGTGCCACCCCGACACCGACGCAGACCCAGAGCAGCGAGCCGAGCCCGTCGGCGAGCGACGACAAGGGCGACGAAGAGGCGTTCGCGTCCCCGACGATCGACGCGAAGGCGCTCCGCCTGGACGGCGGTGCCTCGCTGGCGTCGGACGTCGAGGGCGCCCAGTCCGACGGCGGCATCTACGTGACCAACCTGAACCAGCCCGGTTCCAAGGTCACCTGGACCGTCGACGGCATCCCGAAGGACGGCGCGTACACCGTCTTCGTGAGCTACAGCACCGCCGGTGAACCCCAGTCGATGACGCTCACCGTCAACGGCAAGGAGTTCGGCAACAAGCTGAACATGGACAACTTCACCGGCGCCGAGGACGGCGACTTCGCCAAGGGCTGGACCAAGACCTTCGCGTGGCCGACCCTGAACAAGGGCACCAACACGATCTCGGTCTCCTGCAACGACGGCGACAAGTGCAACGTCCTGCTGGACCAGCTCTACATCAAGGAAGGCCAGGTCAAGAAGTAGCCGACGTCAACGCCGTTGTCCCCTGGGAACAACGGCGTTGAGTGATTCTTCGGCGCAGGTCGTTGTCAGGCCCAGTCGGTACACGAGTTGAGCAACTTGAGGAATATTGCTGCGATGAGCGGGAAAGTCGCTCATTTGCTTTGTTCGTCCTCAATCCTCTGACGTCCGGCTGCTGGTGGATGACGTTGGTTCGCCACTTCTGCGCAGGGGAAGCAGGGGTGGGCGATATGGCCGAAAAGAGAATGCAAGGCTGCTGACGGCGCGCGCCTTCGATGTGTGGCCCCCCGGTCATTTGCGGGCGGATGAATGGGAGTCAGGCGGCGTTCGTCTCTGTCGTCACTGTGATACCGGACAGCAGCTCCTCGTACGCCGGGCGGTCGAACTCGCCCGCCACCGGTGACAGAACCGTGGCCGCGGACAGAGCGACCGCGCGGGTCAGGCGGTCCGGCCAGGGGAGGTTCTCGACCAGGCCCGAGAGCAGGCCCGCGACGGCCGAGTCGCCGGCGCCGGTCGGGTTGCCGTGCAGGCGGGCCGGGGGTGTGGCGCGCCAGCGGCCGTCGGGGGTGAGGGCGAGCAGGCCGTCCGGGCCGAGGGAGGCGACCACCGCGCCCGCGCCCCGGCGGCGGGCGTCCCGGGTGGCGGTCGACGGCTCGTGGGAGCCGGTCAGTTCGGCCAGTTCGTCGGCGTTGGGCTTGAGGACGTCCGGGCGTCCGGCGATGCCGCGGCGCAGCGCCGCCCCGCTGGTGTCGAGGAGGGTGGGCACCCCGGCCGCGCGGGCGGTGCGCAGGAGGCCGGCGTAGGCGCCGACGGGGACGCCCGGGGGGAGGCTGCCGCACAGGGCCACCGCGGAGGCGGACGGGAGGAGGGCCGCGTAGGCCTCCTGGAAGGCGGACCACTCGGCGGGGGAGACCGTGGGGCCGGGTTCGTTGAGCTGGGTGGTGCCGCCGGAGGTCTCGTCGACGACGGCTATGGTGCGCCGGGTCGTGCCCTCGACAGGCAGGAGGGCGTCCACCAGGCCGGGTACGGCGGCGAGTCGCTCGCGCAGGATGCGCCCGGTGGTGCCGCCGGCGAAGCCGGTGACCGTGACCTCGTGCCCGAGGGCGGCGAGCACCCGGGCCACGTTGATGCCCTTGCCGCCGGGACGTTCGGCCACCTCGGAGACGCGGTGGGAGGCGTGGGGCCGCAGGGACGGCACACGGTGGGTGATGTCGAGAGCGGTGTTCAGCGTCACCGTGAGGATCACCGTGCCGACCTCCCCGTCATGCCGTCCGCGTCGGTCGCGCGGGCCTGTCCGTCAGGTACACGATCATGCCAAAGAGACGGCGGCCGGCCCACCCCCGAACCGGTCGCCGTCTCCTGACGGCAGGACGGATCACGCCTGTTGGGGACCGATCACGCCTGTCGGGGATGGATCAGGCCTGTGGGGGACGGATCACGCCTGCCGGGGCCGGACCACCCATTCGCCCCGGCGCATCACGCCCGTGAGGGCGAAGTCCGCGTCCAGGACCACGAGGTCGGCGTCCTTGCCCGGTTCGAGGGAGCCGATGCGGTCGTCCAGGCCGAGCAGCCGGGCGGGGTTGGCGGACAGGGCGGCGACCACGTGCTCCACGGGCAGCCCGTCGACGGTCACCGCCCGCTGGAAGGCGCGGTCCAGGGTGAGCGTCGAGCCGGCGATGGAGCCGCCCTCCACCAGCCGGGCCACGCCGTCGGCGACCTCCACCTCCAGCGGGCCGAGCAGGTAGCGGCCGTCGCCGAAGCCCGCCGCGTCCATGGCGTCGGTGATGAAGGCGACCCGGCCGGGGCCCGCGTGGTGGAACGCCAGCTGGAGCGCGGCGGGGTGCAGGTGGACACCGTCGTTGATCAGCTCGACGGTGACCCGCTCGTCCTCCAGCAGGGCGGTGATGGGGCCGGGGGAGCGGTGGCCGAGGGCGGGCATGGCGTTGAACAGGTGGGTGGCGACGGTGGCGCCCGCGTCGATGGCGGCGACCGTCTGCTCGTAGGTGGCGTCGGTGTGGCCGACGGCGGCGATCACGCCGTGCTCGGCGAGCAGGCGCACGGAGTCCAGGCCGCCGGGCAGTTCGGTGGCGAGGGTGACCATCCGGGCGTGGCCGTGGGCGGCGTCGATCAGCTTGCGGACCTCCGCCGGGTCGGGGTCGCGCAGCAGCTTCTCGGAGTGCGCGCCCTTGCGGCAGGGGGAGATGAAGGGACCCTCGAAGTGGATGCCGGCCAGGTCGCCCTGCTGCGCCAGTTCGGCGAGGAGCCCGGCGCGCTGGACGAGGAAGTCCATCTCGCCGGTGACGGTGGAGGCGACCAGGGTGGTGGTGCCGTGCTGCCGGTGGGTGCGGATGCCGTGCAGGACGTCGTCGACGGTGCCGGAGGTGAAGGACGCGCCGCCGCCGCCGTGGTTGTGCAGGTCGACGAAGCCGGGCACCACCCAGTGGCCGGTCAGGTCGATCGTGCTGACGTCGCCCGCCGGGGCGGGGCCGGACGCGGGGGGACCCCCGGCGACGATCCGCGTGCCCTCGACGATCACGCGGCCGTCGTCCACGGTCCCGGCGGGCAGGACCACCCGGGCACCGGTGAGAACAGTGGTGGGGGCCATCAGGCGGTTACCTCCGAGGGGTCCGGGGAGTCGGCGGGGGCGAGCAGGTCCCGGGCGAGGAGTCCCGCGCCCAGGCATCCGGCGGTGTCCCCGAGGGCCGCGGGGACCAGGGACGGCAGTTTCTGGAAGGTGACCCGCCGCCGGACGGCCTCCCGCAGTGGTGTGAACAAGGTTTCCCCCGCCTCGGCGAGCCCGCCACCGACGATCAGCGTGCGGGGGTCCAGCAGGGTGAGCGCGGTGACCAGTCCGTCGGCGAGCGCGTCGACCGCGCCGTGCCAGACCGTGCGGGCCCGTTCGTCCCCGGCCTCGACGGCCGCGGCGCAGTCGGCCGCGGTGGCGGCGGGATCGCCGGAGGCCGCCGCCCACGCCTCGCTGACGGCCGAGGCGGACGCGTACCGCTCCAGGCAGCCGCGCTGGCCGCACGGGCAGGGGACGCCGCCGGGCCGGACGACGACGTGGCCGATCTCGCCGGCGAAGCCGTGCGCTCCGGCCTCCACCCGTCCGTCGATGCCGATGGCGCCCGCGATGCCGGTGCCCAGCGGCACGAACAGGAACCGGTCGGTGCCCCGGCCCGCGCCGATCCGGCCCTCGGCGAGCCCGCCGGTGCGCACGTCGTGGCCGACGGCGACGGGAATGCCGCCGAGCCGTTCGGTGAGGAGTGCGCGCAGCGGGACGTCGCGCCAGCCGAGGTTGGCCGCGTAGACGGCGGTGCCGGTGTGCTCGTCGACGATGCCGGGGACGGCGAGGCCCGCCGCGGACGCGGGGCGGCCGTAGCGGTCGGAGCCGTGGGCGTGCAGGTCGGCGGCGAAGTCGAGGATCTCGGCGACGACGGCGTCGGGTCCGCGTTCGCGGCCGGTGGCGCGGCGCGCCTGGTGCAGCAGTTCGCCTCCCGCCCCGACCAGGGCGGCCTTCATCCCGGTGCCGCCCACGTCGAGGGCGATGACATGTTCCACGAGGACAGTGTGACCCCGTCACCCGGGAGAGGTCTAGTCCACTTACGTGGTGTAGACCTTATTCCGGTTATCGAAAAATTTCGAACGGCGCACCGGTCGCCGGGGTTGGGGCAGTGAGCAGTGCAGCGGCAGGTCAGGACACGGGCGATCGCGGTGGTCTCCGCACTGGGACTCGTCGGAGTCCTCGGCGGATGCGGTGGCGGTGACTCCTCCGACGTGACGTTGAAGCTGGTCGCCGCCGACTACGGAGACAGCGCCGACAACAGCACCCGGAAGTACTGGGCGGAACTCGTCGAGGACTTCGAGGCCGGGCACCCGGGCGTGAAGGTCGACGTCAGCGTCTACTCCTGGAACGACGTCGACCGCAAGGTCAAGGAGATGGTCGACGCGGGCGACCCGCCGGACCTGGCGCAGATCGGCGCGTACGCCGACTACGCGCAGCAGGGCCTGCTGTACAAGGCCCGCGAGGTGCTCTCCATCCCCGTCCAGGCCGACCTCCTCTCCCAGCTGACGGACGCCGGCAAGGTCGCCTCGGTGCAGTACGGGCTGCCCTTCGCCTCCTCCACCCGCGTGCTCTTCTACAACAAGGACCTCTTCGACGAGGCCGGGATCACCCCGCCGGAGACGTGGGACGACCTCGTCGACAACGCCACGAAGCTGAAGGCCGAGGGCGTGAAGTACCCCTACGCGCTGCCGCTCGGGCCCGAGGAGGCGCAGGCCGAGACGATGCAGTGGCTGCTCAGCGGCGACGGCGGCTACACCGACGACCGGGGCGCCTACACCATCGACTCCGTCGAGAACGTCGACACCCTCACCTGGCTGAAGGACGAACTGGTCGGCGCCGGCCTCACCGGCCCCGTGGCGCCCGGGAAGCTGAACCGGGCGGACGCCTTCGCCGCCTTCGCCGCGGGGGACGTCGGCATGCTCAACGGGCACCCCTCGCTGATGAGGCTCGCCGGGCAGAAGGGCGTCGAGTACGGCATGGTGCCCACGCCCGGCGTGGACGGGGAGAGCAGGGCCACCCTCGGCGTCTCCGACTGGATGATGGCCTTCAAGGAGAACGGCCACCGCGAGGCGATCGGCGACTTCCTCGACGCCGTCTACAGCGAGAAGAACGTGCTGAAGTTCTCCCGCACCTACGACCTGCTGCCGGTCACCCAGTCCGCGTCCCGCGTGATGGCGGAGTCCGCCGACGACAAGGCCCTCAAGCCCTTCCTCGACCAGCTCGGGACGTCCGAGCTGTACCCGGTCGGCGAGACCTCCTGGGCGGCCGTCAACGCGCAGATCAAGAAGCAGATCGGCAAGGCCGTCGCCCCCGGCGGCAGCCCCGCCGTCGTCCTCTCCGGCCTCCAGGCCACCGCCACCCGCACGGAGGGCGGCGGCCGGTGACGGCCGTCCCGGCGGCCCTCACGGGAGCCTCCGGGGTCGCCGGGCCCCGCCCGTTGTCGGTGGCGGGGGTTACGGTGCGGGACATGGACGAGGAATCACGGACGGCCCGGCCGGCGGCCGGACTGGGCCGACGCGAGCAGGACATCCTCGCGCTGGAGCGCCGTGGCTTTCCCGGCCCCGGCGCGAAGGAGCGCGCGATACGCGAACGCCTGGGCCTGGCACCGGTGCGCTACTACCAGCTGCTCAACGCCCTCCTCGACGACCCCCGCGCCCTGGCCCACGACCCGGTCACGGTCAACCGCCTGCGCCGCATACGGGACTTCCGGCGCGCGGAACGCTGAGCCGGGGGCCGGGGGCCGGGGGCAGCGGGGCCGGGGGCCGGGGGCAGCGGGGCCGGGGGCGCAACGGCTGGGCGAGGGCCCGCCCACGCGGCCGTCAGCCTGCGGGGCGGCACCCTGCGGGGCCGTCGTCCCGCCGGACCGGCCGGCACCCCGCCCGACCCTCATTCAGCGAACGGCACCTCACGGAACCGTTCACTCCATGTGCACCGCGCGACCGCTCACTTCGCGTACGCCGTCACTTCATGTGCCCGGCCAGCGCGGTCAGCAGGTCCACCAGGCCCGCCGGGCCGTCCACCACCAGGTCCGCGCGGTCGCGCAGCTCGGGCACCTCGTCGCTGCCGCTGCACACCAGCAGCCCGGGGACCCCGTCGGAGCGGAGCTCGTCCACCGCCGCGAAGGCCGGGAGGTCGCCGAGGTCGTCGCCCGCGTAGAGGACGCACCCAACGCCGGTCTCCCGCGCGTGCTCCCGGAGGGCGACGCCCTTGTCCATGCCCGGCGGGCGCAGCTCCAGCACCATCCGGCCCGGCTCCACGATCAGTCCGTGCCGGGTCGCCAGGTCCGTCAGCGGCTCGCGCAGGGCCTCGAAGGCGGCCTGCGGTGCGACGGCCCGCCGGGTGTGGACGGCGACCGCCCGGCCCTTCTCCTCGACCCGGGCGCCCTGTGCCGCGTCCAGCCCTTCCAGCAGCCCGGGCAGCTCCGCGCGCACGGCGGCCACCCCGGGGTGCGGTTCGGGCGCCGTGACGGTGTCGGTGGCGGCGTCCCAGCGCTCGGCGCCGTAGTGGCCGAGGACGACCAAGTGTTCCAGCCCGGCGACTCCCGCGAACCCGCCGTTGCGGACCGCGACGGCGGGCGGCCGGCCGGTGATCACCGCGACGGAGGCCACCTTCGGGGCGAGCGCGGTCAGCGCCGGGACGGCGTCGGGGTGGGCCCGCGCCCGGTCCGGGTCGGGCACGATCGGCGCGAGGGTGCCGTCGAAGTCGAGGCCGATCAGCGCCTCGCCCGGCCGGGCGAGCAGGGCGTCGAGCCCTTCGCGCCCGGCCCGGGTGACGGGCGTCGGAAGGTCGGGGACGGCATGCGGATCCGTGGATGCGGTGTGGCTGCCCATACGGCCAACCTATCCACGTCCGCCCGGTGCCACGCATGCCCGGACGCCCGGTGCCACGCGTGCCCGGCCACCCGGTGCCACGCGGGCACGCACGCCTGGCCGGTCGTCGGCGCGCGGGTCCGGCCGGACACCGCCCGCGGACCGGAGCGGCCACAGCGCGGCGGCCCGCAGACCGGCCGGACCGTCCCCGGGGGAGCCCCGGCCGCACCAGGCCCTACCAGGCCCTACCAGGCCCTACCAGGCCGCACCGGCCGTGCCCGGCGGGCACCCGACGTCCGGCACCCGACTCCGGGCACCCGGCGTCCGGCACCCCCGCGCCCGCGGCGGCGGATCGGTACCAGGATCAGGCGGGGTCCTGCCCCCGCAGGGCGTCCAGCTGGTCGACGAACCACTGGGCGGGCGGCAGCGCGGTCGCCGCCGCGGCCAGGCGCTTGCTGTGCTCGGTGCGCTGGGCCGGGCCCATCGTCAGGGCCTCGTGCAGGGCGCGGGCGGTCCCGGTCACGTCGTAGGGGTTGACGGTGATGGCGTCCTCGCCCAGCTCCTCGTGCGCCCCCGCCTCCCGGCTCAGCACCAGCGCGCAGCCGCGGTCGGAGACCACCGGCACCTCCTTGGCGACCAGGTTCATGCCGTCCCGCACGGGGTTGACCAGGGCCACGTCCGCCAGCCGGTAGGCGGCCAGCGAGCGGGCGAAGTCGTCCTTGACGTGCAGCACGACCGGACGCCAGCCGGGCGTGCCGTACCGGTCGTTGATCTCCTCGGCGACCCGCTGCACCTCGGCGGTGTAGTCGCGGTACACGGCGAGGTCCTGGCGGGAGGGGTAGGCGAAGGCGACGTGCACGACCCGCTCGCGCCAGTCGGGGTGGTCGTCGAGGAGCTGCCGGTAGGCGAGCAGGCCGCGCACGATGTTCTTCGACAGCTCGGTGCGGTCCACCCGGACGATGGTGCGGCGCGGGGTGCCGTCGGGCGCGGTGCCGATCTCCTCGCGCAGCGCGGCCATCCGCTCCTCGACGTCCGGCTCGTGGGAGCGGGCGCGCAGGAAGTCCGCGTCGGCGCCGAGGCCGTGCACGCCCACGCGGGTGTCGCCGAGGCCGCCCGCGAACTGCTCGCAGCAGGCGGTGAAGGCGTCCGCCCAGCGCCGGGTGAGGAACCCGAGCCGGTCCGCGCCCAGCATGCCGCCGAGCACCTGGGCGGCGATGTCGTCGGGCAGCATCCGGAAGTACTCCGGCGGGGCCCACGGGGTGTGCGAGAAGTGGCCGATGCGCAGGTCGGGGCGGAGCTCGCGGAGCATGCCGGGGACGAGCGTCAGGTGGTAGTCCTGCACCACGACGGCCGCGCCCTCGGCGGCCTCCTCGGCGAGCGCTTCGGCGAAGGCCCGGTTGTAGGTCTCGTAGGACGCCCACTGGCGGCGGAACTCCGCGTCGAAGACGGGTTCCAGCGGGGTCTGGTAGAGCATGTGGTGCACGAACCACAGCACCGAGTTCGCGATGCCGTTGTAGGCGTCGGCGTGCACGTCGGCCGGGATGTCCAGCATCCGCACGCCGTCCTCGCCGACGCCGCGCCGCACGGCCTCGCGGTCGCCGTCGGACAGGGCCGAGCAGACCCACAGGGCGTCCGCGTCCGAGCCGATCGCGGACAGCCCGGACACCAGTCCGCCGCCGCCCCGTTTGGCGCGCAGCGAACCGTCCTCGTCCACCGTGTACGACACGGGCCCGCGGTTCGACGCGACCAGCACCTGGGCACCCTGACCAGCCTGAGCAGCATGCGTGGAAGCCATACGCACCAACCTAGCCCGGCCCCCGGAACCTCAAACGTCGCCGGGACGCGCTCAGGCCACCCGCCGGGCCTGGTACTCGGCGATCTCCCGCATGGGCGGGCGTTCCTCGGTGTCGACGGAGTAGGTGCGCGGCTCGAAGCCCTCGTCGGAGCGCTCGAACTGGGTGAGGGCGGGCCGGATCAGGTGGCCGCGGGCCAGGCGGAGCTGGGCGGTGCGGTAGATGGCGGCGGCCATCCGGCCGAGGGCCCGCCCGTCCTGGTGGCGGTGCTTGCGCACGCCGACGTCGACCTGGGCGAGGGCGTCCAGCCCGGCCAGGTGCAGGGCGTCGACCAGCATGCCGAGCTCGACCCCGTAGCCGACCGGGAAGGGCAGCTGCTCCAGCAGCGAGCGGCGGGCCGCGTACTCACCGCCGAGCGGCTGGACGAAACCGGCGAGCTGCGGCCAGTGCATGTTGAGCAGCGGGCGCGCCATCAGCTCGGTGACCCGGCCGCCCTGCCCGGCGGCGGCGCCCAGGGGGCGGTCGTACATGGCCTTGACCAGCTGCACGTCCGGCTCGGTGAGCAGCGGACCGACGATGCCGGTGACGAAGTCGGAGGAGAAGTCGCGCAGGTCCGCGTCGACGAAGCAGACGATGTCGCCCCGGGTGACCAGCAGGGAGCGCCAGAGCACCTCGCCCTTGCCGGGCACGGCGGGGATGCGGGGCAGGATCGCGTCCCGGTGGACCACGGTGGCGCCCGCCGCCGCGGCGGCCGCTGCGGTGCCGTCCGTCGAGCCGGAGTCGATCACGACGACCTCGTCGACCAGCGGCACCTGGAGCATCAGGTCGTGCCGGATCACCGCCACGATGTCGCCGACGGTGGCCTCCTCGTCGAGCGCCGGCAGCACCACGCTCACCGTCTGTCCCGAGGCGCGCTTCGCGGCCAGGAGCGCGTGCGGGGGGCGGTCGGCCACGGACCAGGACCGGTCGATCAGCCAGCGCTCGACTTCTTCCAGCACGGTCTGCGGCTCCTCACTCCGGTCCGGTCCTGTGATCCATCTCGCGCTTCGGACGACTGTCTCAATCGCCCGGGGCGTCGGTTACAGTCTTGAACAACGCGCACGGTCCCCGCATGCCGGGGTCCCGCGCGACAACTGAACACCGCTCATCCAGAGGGGCAGAGGGATACGGCCCGTTGAAGCCCCGGCAACCCTCCAGTCGGTTCTTGTCACACGGACGTGGCGAGGCTCCCGGCTAGGGAAGGTGCCAAATCCGTCTCACGGCGAGATGCGTCGTGAGGAAGATGAGGAGAAAGGGCCTCGCCTCACATGGCTGTGCAGACCGTTGCAAGCAACGCCGACTCTGCCGGTTCCGCCGGTTCCTCCCCCGCCGTCGACCTGGGTCCCGCCGCCGCGCTGTCCTGCCGCGAGTGCGGCCACCGCGTCCCGCTCGGACCCGTCTTCGCCTGCCAGGAGTGTTTCGGCCCGCTGGAGATCGCCTACGACTTCTCGTCCTACGAGGCCGGGGAACTGCGCCGGCGCATCGAGGCGGGACCCGCGAACATCTGGCGCTACGCGCCGCTGCTGCCCGTCCCCGCGGACGTGGCCGGCAAGCCGAACCTCAACCCGGGCTGGACCCCGCTGGTCAAGGCGGACAACCTGGCCCGTGAACTCGGCGTCACCGGCGGTCTGTACGTCAAGGACGACTCGGGCAACCCGACGCACTCCTTCAAGGACCGGGTCGTCGCCCAGGCCCTGGAGGCCGCCCGCGCCTTCGGCTTCACCACCCTGTCCTGCTCCTCCACCGGCAACCTGGCCGGTGCCGTCGGCGCCGCCGCCGCCCGGGCCGGCTTCCGCTCCTGCGTGTTCATCCCGCACGACCTGGAGCAGGGCAAGGTCGTCATGGCCGCCGTCTACGGCGGCGAACTGGTCGGCATCGAGGGCAACTACGACGACGTCAACCGCTTCTGCTCCGAACTGATCGGCGACCCGGCCGGCGAGGGCTGGGGCTTCGTCAACGTCAACCTGCGCCCCTACTACGCCGAGGGCTCCAAGACGCTCGCCTACGAGATCTGCGAGCAGCTCGGCTGGCGGCTGCCGGACCAGATCGTCGTCCCGATCGCCTCGGGCTCCCAGCTCACGAAGATCGACAAGGGGCTGCGGGAGCTGATCGACCTGGGGCTGGTGGAGGACCGCCCCTACAAGATCTTCGGCGCGCAGGCGGAGGGCTGCTCCCCGGTCTCAGCCGCCTTCAAGGCCGGGCACGACGTGGTCCGCCCGCAGAAGCCGGACACCATCGCCAAGTCGCTCGCCATCGGCAACCCCGCCGACGGCCCCTACGTCCTGGACATCGCCCGCCGCACCGGCGGCGCCGTGGAGGACGTCACCGACGAGCAGGTCGTGGACGCGATCAAGCTGCTCGCGCGCACCGAGGGCATCTTCGCGGAGACGGCGGGCGGGGTGACCGTCGGCGTCACCCGCAAGCTGGTCGAGAGCGGCCTGCTGGATCCCTCGCTGACCACCGTCGTCCTCAACACCGGCGACGGCCTGAAGACCCTCGACGCGGTCGCCGGGACCGGCGTGACCGCCACCATCCGCCCCACCCTGGACTCCTTCCGAGAGGCTGGCCTCGCATGAGCGTGACCGTCCGCATCCCGACCATCCTGCGCACCTACACCGGTGGGCAGGCCCAGGTGAACGCCGAGGGGACGACCCTCGCCGAGGTCATCGAGGACCTGGAGAAGAACCACACGGGCATCGCCGCCCGCGTCCTGGACGACCAGGGCAAGCTGCGCCGCTTCGTCAACGTCTACGTCAACGACGACGACGTGCGCTTCGAGCAGGGCCTGGAGACGGCGACGCCGGACGGCGCCGGCGTCTCGATCATTCCGGCGGTCGCCGGCGGCTGATCCGGCCTGATCATTACCGTGGGTAACTTCGGTTACCCAGCGTGGAACTCGTTGCCCCCTCCGTGAGAGAAGCGGAGGGGGCAATTCCATGGGATTGAACGCGATAGGGTTGGGGAACGCGGCCCCGGTCCCTCGATCGGGAACCGTGAATTCCTGCCGCTCGCCCGACGATAAGTAGCCAAAGTCTGTGCGCCTTTCGCGGCTTTTGTGGCGTTTGCGTGACCCGGTTTGCCCTGAATTCGGGCGAAGTTGCACAACATTCCGGACCGGCGGCGTCCAGATTTCTCGTCCGATTGACCTGTTGCAGACGGCAGTTGGACAGATACATTCAGCCGCGGTCGACGCGTTCCGGCGCACGCCCCCACTCCAATGGGGGGTGAGGTCTGACCCGGGTCCGCGAAGTGTGGATCTGTGCAAGGGCCAGTAATAGGGGAGTTAGGCATGGCTCAGGGCACCGTCAAGTGGTTCAACGCGGAGAAGGGGTACGGCTTCATCGCGGTCGACGGTGGTGCGGATGTTTTCGTCCACTACAGCGCCATCCAGATGGACGGGTACCGCACCCTTGAAGAGGGCCAGCGGGTCGAATTCGAGATCTCGCAGGGCCAGAAGGGCCCGCAGGCCGACATGGTTCGCGTCACCGCCTGAACGCGCTACCAGCCGCAAGCAGCTTCTGCTGACGAGGGGCCCGCACCTCCCGGGGTGCGGGCCCTTCGCCGTGCGCCGGCGCCTCCGCAAGGGGGCGGCCGGCCGTGCGCCCGGGCCGCCCGCGCTCCCCGTCCCGGCGGCGCCGTACACCCGTGTTCGCCGACCGCTGAGAGCGCGCCTTCCTCTCCTTCGCGCCCACGCGCGCGAGGGGCCGTACGGGGTGTCGCCGCGCCCCCCGTACCACCCCCGTGCCACCCCCCGCCCGGGGTGCCTCCGCACCGCCGTCCTCCGCCGTCCTCCCAGCACACGGGCCCCGTCGGCCCTCGTGCCGTGGTGCCCGGGAGACACCTCCCCCCGTCCCGGACCGCGCCTGCGGGCACGCCCGCGCGCCCCGACCCTCCGACGGGCCCGCTTCGCGGGAGCGCCTTGCACTCGGAGGGGTCGAGTGCTAATCATTGGCGTTAGCACTCTGAAGGTGAGAGTGACAACGAAGGACCGGGTCGGTGAGGCCCGCAGGCCGTGTGGGGCAAGGAACCACGAGGCCGGCGAGCCGTCCGTCGCGGGCGCGGGCGCGGTCCGAAGGAATCACCCCCAGTCCTGGAGGGACCACTTCACATGGCCAAGATCATCGCGTTCGACGAGGAGGCGCGGCGCGGCCTCGAGCGCGGCATGAACCAGCTCGCGGACGCCGTCAAGGTGACGCTCGGCCCCAAGGGCCGCAACGTCGTCCTCGAGAAGAAGTGGGGCGCCCCCACGATCACCAACGATGGTGTCTCCATCGCCAAGGAGATCGAGCTCGAGGACCCGTACGAGAAGATCGGCGCCGAGCTGGTCAAGGAAGTCGCCAAGAAGACGGACGACGTCGCCGGTGACGGTACGACCACCGCGACCGTCCTCGCCCAGGCCCTGGTCAAGGAGGGCCTGCGCAACGTAGCCGCCGGCGCCAACCCGATGGCCCTCAAGCGCGGCATCGAGAAGGCCGTCGAGTCGGTCTCCGCCGCCCTGCTGGAGCAGGCGAAGGACGTCGAGACCAAGGAGCAGATCGCTTCCACGGCCTCCATCTCCGCCGCCGACACCCAGATCGGCGAGCTCATCGCCGAGGCCATGGACAAGGTCGGCAAGGAAGGCGTCATCACCGTCGAGGAGTCCCAGACCTTCGGTCTGGAGCTGGAGCTCACCGAGGGTATGCGCTTCGACAAGGGCTACATCTCGGCGTACTTCGCCACCGACATGGAGCGTATGGAGGCCGTCCTCGACGACCCGTACATCCTGATCGCCAACTCCAAGATCTCCAACGTCAAGGACCTGCTCCCGCTCCTGGAGAAGGTCATGCAGTCGGGCAAGCCGCTGCTGATCATCGCCGAGGACGTCGAGGGCGAGGCCCTGTCGACCCTGGTCGTCAACAAGATCCGCGGCACCTTCAAGTCCGTCGCGGTCAAGGCCCCGGGCTTCGGTGACCGTCGCAAGGCCATGCTCGGCGACATCGCCATCCTCACGGGCGGCGAGGTCATCTCCGAGGAGGTCGGTCTCAAGCTGGAGAACGCCACCCTCGACCTGCTGGGCAAGGCGCGCAAGGTCGTCATCACCAAGGACGAGACGACCATCGTCGACGGTTCGGGCTCGGCCGACCAGGTCCAGGGCCGCGTGAACCAGATCCGGGCCGAGATCGAGAACAGCGACTCGGACTACGACCGCGAGAAGCTCCAGGAGCGCCTGGCGAAGCTGGCCGGCGGCGTGGCCGTCATCAAGGCCGGTGCCGCGACCGAGGTGGAGCTCAAGGAGCGCAAGCACCGCATCGAGGACGCCGTGCGCAACGCCAAGGCGGCCGTCGAGGAGGGCATCGTCGCCGGTGGTGGCGTGGCCCTGCTGCAGGCCTCCCAGGTCTTCGAGAAGCTGGAGCTCGAGGGTGACGAGGCGACCGGCGCCAACGCCGTGAAGCTCGCCCTGGAGGCCCCGCTGAAGCAGATCGCCGTCAACGGTGGTCTCGAGGGCGGCGTCGTGGTGGAGAAGGTCCGCAACCTCACCGTCGGCCACGGCCTGAACGCCGCGACCGGCGAGTACGTCGACATGATCGCCGAAGGCATCATCGACCCGGCGAAGGTGACCCGTTCCGCGCTGCAGAACGCCGCCTCCATCGCCGCGCTGTTCCTCACCACCGAGGCCGTCATCGCCGACAAGCCGGAGAAGAACGCGGCCCCGGCCGGCGGCGGCATGCCGGGCGGTGACATGGACTTCTGATCCTCCCGAGGATCGGATCCGTCCGACGCACGAACGAGGGCGGCACTCCCTGGACGACAGGGGGTGCCGCCCTCGGGCGTGTCAGGGCACCCGGCACCCGGCACCCGGGTGCCGGCGGTCGCGGGGGCGGCGGTCGCGGGGGTCGGTCAGAGGCCGCCCATCGGCTCGATGTCGACGCGCACCGGGGTGCCCCACACCCGCAGCACCTCGTAGTCGGTGAACTCGTGGACGATCCGGTACGCCATCGCGGGCCGGGGGCCGCGCCGCAGGGCGGCGAGGTACAGCTCGGCCTCGCGGCGGTCCCGGCGCGGGGTGCCGCACAGCTGCCACACCTGACCGTTCCACAGCTCCGGCAGCCAGCGCTGCTGCGGCTGCGGCCGGTCGCCGCTCACCCCGTAGCGGGACGGGACCGGCTCGGCGGGCGGGTACTGCGGCGCCGGGCCGTTAAACTCGGCGCGGCGGGCGGCCCGTCGGCGCGTCTCGCACAGCAGGCACAGGTCGGGCGCGCTCTCGTCGACCGGGCCGGTGGGGTGCTCGGGGCAGCGGGTGCTCGGCGCGGCCGAGCCGACGCCCTCCTCCAGCAGGTCCAGGGCCCGCCGCAGGTCCGCCTTCACCTCGTGCAGCTTGGCGTCCGGTGTGTCGCCGCCGAGCGCCTCGCCGTGTTCGCCGAGCAGGCGCAGGGCACGCCCCAGTGCGGTGAGCTGCGCGTGGTTCATGGCGTCCGTCTCCGTGGGGTGGGGTTCGCGGGCTCCGCTGCCCCGGGGTCGGTCCGGTTCCGACGTCGGTCCCAGTGCCGGGGTCGGGGTAGGGGTCGGGGTCGGAGTCGCTACGAGTATCCCAGCGGCCCTGGAGCCTGTCACAGCCGTGACCCGTGACCGTGATCGTGAACCGTGACTGCGGCCCTCCCGGCTCAGGTGGCCCCGGTCGGCCGTGGCGTCAGCCGTCCGCCCCCGGGGCGCCCCCGGCCTTGGCGAGCGCGACCCGGAGGTGGCCGTCGGCCTCGTCGAGGAGGCGGGCGGCGGTGGCAGCGTCCGCGTCGGTGAGCAGCACCAGGACGGCGTGCTTCACCTCGCCGTCGGTCGCGGTCAGGGCCCGCTCGACGGCGTCGTCGTCCGCGCCGGTGGCCAGGGCGACGATCCGGTGGGACCGGGCGCGCAGCTTGTCGTTGGAGGCGCGCACGTCGACCATCAGGTTCCCGTACGTCTTGCCCAGCCGGATCATGGTGATCGTCGACAGCATGTTCAGGACGAGTTTCTGGGCGGTGCCCGCCTTGAGCCGGGTGGAACCGGTGAGCAGTTCCGGGCCGACGACGACCTCGATGCCGTGGTCCGCGGCGGCGGCCAGCGCGCTGTCCGGGTTGCAGGCCAGCCCGACGGTCAGGGCACCGAGGGCACGGGCATGGGTGACGGCGCCGACGGCGTAGGGGGTGCGGCCGGAGGCGGAGACGCCGACCACCGTGTCGTCGGCGGTCAGTCCGAGCGCGTCCAGGTCGGCGCGGGCGAGGGCGGCGGAGTCCTCGGCCCCTTCGACGGAGGTGACCATGGCGGCGGGGCCGCCCGCGATGAGGCCGACGACCTGTCCGGGGTCGGTGTTGAAGGTCGGTGGGCACTCGGAGGCGTCCAGCACGCCGAGCCGGCCGGCGGTGCCCGCCCCGGCGTAGACGAGTCGGCCGCCCCGGGACATCCGGTCGGCGACGGCGTCGACGGCGGCGGCGATCTCCGGCAGCCGCCGGGCGACCGCGGTGGCGACGGTGGCGTCCTCGCCGTTCATCAGCCGTGCGATCTCGAGGGTGGGCAGCCGGTCGATCTCCGCGAGCTCCGGGCGGAACGCCTCGGTGGCCAGGGTCTCCAGCTGGGCGCGCAGAGCGTGGGACGGGGACGGATCGGGCAGGCGCCCGTCGGGCGCGGGGTGGTCGGCGGCGGGACGGTCGGTCATGGTGCGGGTCTCTCCGGTCTCCGGTCTCTCCGGTCGGTCTGGTCCGTGGGTCCGGGGCGGGCCGCGGTCGTCCGGTGGCCGTGGCACTGCTGGGGGGAGCCCGGTGGTGGTGCGTGGTGTGGGGAGGACAAGGGGTCGGGAATCGGGGGATCGGGAATCGGGGGATCGGGGGAACGGAACGGAGAGCCGAGGAGGAGGGGCGGTCGTCCAGGCGGAGCGCGGCCGGTCGTCCGGCGGCCGTTCCGGCACCCGCCCCGTCCTGCCGCCGTCCGGTCCGCCGTCCGGTCCGCCGACCGGCCCGTCGGCCGGTCCGCCGGTCCGTCCATCCGTCCATCCGTCCGTCCGGCCGTCCGTGCCGCGTGGCCGGGCGGACCGTTCCGCGCGGCGGGGCGAGCTGTTCCGTGCCGCGGGACGCTGCGCCGCCTCTTCCCGCCCCGCCCCAACCCCGCCGCGCCTACCGCGGGCCGCTGCGGTGGCGGTGGGCCAGGGCCTCGTAGGACGCCGACAGGGCCGGTGCGGCCTGTTCGTAGGTCCGCTGCGCGACGCCGACGAACAGGCAGTCGACGACGAGCAGTTGACTGGTCCGGGAGGACATCGCGGCCGGCCGCAGCTCGCTCTCGCGGGCGGTGGACGTGGTCAGTACGTGGTCGGCGTACTGGGTGACCGGGCCGTCGGGGCGGCCGGTGACTGCCACGGTCGTCGCCCCGTGCTCGAAGGCCACCCGGAGCGGTTCGATGACGTCCCCCGTCGACCCGGAGTGGGTGATGGCGATCGCCACGTCGCCCGGACGGAGCTGCACGGCGTTGGTCACCGCGAGGTGCGGATCGCTGGGGGCATGGGCTATCAGACCTATGCGCAGCAGCTTCTGGGTGAGGTCCTGCGCGACCAGTCCGGAGGCGCCGAGGCCGTACACGTCGGTGCGCCGGGCGCCCGCGAGCGCGGTGACGGCGGCACCGAGCTGCACGGTGTCCAGTCCGGCGGCGGTGTCGGCGAGGGTCTGCTGCTCGTCGTAGGCGAGTTTGGCGACGACGTCGGCGATGGGGTCGTCCACCGCGATGTCGGTCGTGATGGCCGGAGCCCGGCCGGACTGCTGCTGGGCGGCGAGCCCGGCCAGGGCCAGGCGCAGGTCGCGGTAGCCCGGGTAGCCGAGGAGGCGGGCGGTGCGCACGACGGTGGCCTCGCTGGTGCCGGTCAGCTCGGCGAGCCCGGTGACCGTGAGGGCGGCGCAGCCGGCCGGGTCGCCCGCGACGGCCTCGGCGACGCGCTGCATGGAGCGCGTCATCGACGGCGCCAGCGTGCGCACCTTGGCCGCGAGGGCGGCGGGTGCGGGCGGGGCGGAGGCGGAGCCGCCCGGTCCGCGGTCCTGGGCGAAAATTTCCTTCACGTCCTGGGTCACTCCTGAAAGATATTTTCGTCTCGGCGTCGGGGTCAAGAGTGCGCACAATAGGGGCATGCACCCCGACAACACCCCCGTCAGTTCGCTGGAGCAGGCGCTGCACGCGGCCAGGGCCCTCGTCCTCGCCGACCTCGTCGCGCGCGAGGTCGCCGACGCGGACGTGGTGTCGCTGGTCGAGGAGTCGGTCGCGCACCGGCGGTGGTGGGTCGAGCAGTGGCCGGAGGGCGCCGCGTTCCTCGCCGGGCTGGTCGCCCAGGACGTGCAGGACGCCCTGCTGGAACGGTACGGCCGCTGGCCCGTCTGTCCGGTGTGCGGATCCGGCGACCCGCACGCGCTGGAGGTGGAGCCGGAGCTGGGCCCGGACCCGCACTGGGTGTGCCACAAGGCGGGCGTGAAGGTCGCGGCGGTCGGCTCACTGGGCCCCGGGGCGACGGGCGGCACGCCGGCCCCATGACGCTCTACATCGACCCGCCCACCTGGCCGGGCCACGGCCGCCTGTGGTCCCACCTCGTCAGCGACGTCTCCTACGACGAACTGCACCTGTTCGCCGCCCGCCTCGGCGTCCCGCGCCGCGCCTTCGAACGCGACCACTACGACATCCCCGAGCACCGGTACGGCGAGGTCGTGCTGGCGGGCGCGCTGGAGGTCAGCAGCCGCGAGGTGGTGCGCCTGTTGCACGGGGCCGGGCTGCGCCGCCGCAAGGGCGCGAGCACGGGCACGGGCCGCAGCGCGGTGCCGGGCCTCTCCGGCGCCCCGGGCCTCTCCGGCAGCTCGGGTCTGCCCGGTGGCTCCGCTCTCTCCGGTGGCCCGGGTCTGCCCGGTGGCCCGGGTCTCCCCGGCGCCGGGGGCGTCTTCGGTTCCCGTCCGCTTCCCGGGCCGGCCGTGGGCGGCCCGGGTCAGCGGCGCAGCTCGTAGGCGAACTCCTCCTCGCCCCCGCCGATCCGGGTGAACCCGGCCCTCCCGATCACGGCCTGGGAGGCGAGGTTGTCCGGTTCGGTGGCCGCGAACACCGACGTCACCTCCGGCTGCTCCAGCGCCCACGCCGACAGTCCGCGCAGCGCCTCCGTCGCGTACCCGTGGCCGCGCGCCTCGGGGGACAGGTCGTAGCCGATCTCCACCCGGCCGTCCTCGTCCGGCGGGCCGTGGAAGCCGATGCCGCCGACCGCGCGGTCGTCCTCCCGGCGCACCATGACGAACATCCCCCACCGGGCCCGCAGCACCCCCGCCCCGTACGCCTTGAGCAGTGCCCCGGCCGCGTCCCGCGTCCCGTCGTACGGCCCCGAGTCCACCCAGCGGAACCCGCCGCCCCCGCCCACCGACAGGTCGGCGGCGGCCGCCGGCGTGACGCCCTCCAGGACGAGCCGCCCGGCCGGTACCACCAGGTTGTTGCTCCACCGCCACGCGCTCACCCGCTCCCGGCCGGGCAGGTCCCCGCGCCCGGTCGCCCACAGCAGCGTCGGCCAGGGCGCCGGCCCCGGCCGCACCTCCGGGAAGAGCCGCGTCAGCACGAACTCGGCGAGCGCGGCGGGCGGTTCGTACGCCACACCCAGCCCGGCGGCGATGTCGTGCGTGTGCAGCAGCACCTCGGCCACCCCCATCGCCGCGAACCCCTCGCGGTTCGCGTGCCGGAACGGGAACGGGTGGAAGGCGCGCACCGCGCGCGGGGTGCTGCGCACGGTGGCGGCCAGCAGGGTTCCGGCCGTGCGGATCACGTGCAGGGCACCGGCGTTGTCGGTGCCGTCCTCCAGAGCGATCCCGAAGGGGACGTAGGCGTCGGTTGCCCGCCCGGCGAGCTGGCCCGCGTAGGAGATCAGGTCGTCGGCGATGTGCTCCGCCGTCCGCCGGCAGTCCCACTCCAGCCCCTCGGCCCGTACGGCCCGCCAGTCCCGGCCGACGGCCGCCCCCAGCGCGCTCACGCAGTCCGCGACGGCGTCCTCGACCTGTCGTGCGCCCGTGGCATCCATGGGGCCGACCCTAAGCGGGCGGCGGTGCCGGGGTCGACAGCATGTCCAGCTCGCCGCGGAGGTTGTGGCGGGCCGTGGCCTCCCAGTGTTCCGCCCCGTACGGGGTGCGGAACAGGCGTGGCAGACCGAGCAGTTGGCGCAGCACGGACGCGCGGCCCTCCCGGAAGGCGTCCACCGGGACGAAGTGGTACTCCTCGCGGACGGCCACCGTGTAGGCGGCGTAGGCGGACGGCGGCGAGGCGAGGACCGCCAGGTCGGCGTCGCACAGCACCTGCCCGTCGCGGTCGTCGTCGGCGGGGTCGTGCGTCACCGTGAGCCGGACCAGCCGGGCCACCTCCGCCACCTTCGCCTCGGGCACCCCGGCCTCGGTCAGCGCCCGCTCGGCCAGCCGGGCCGACCGTTCCTCGTTCTCGGAGCGGTCCGGCAGGTACACGGCGTCGTGGAACCAGGCGGCCAGCCGGACCACGTCCGGGTCGTCCGCGTGCCCCGCCAGCGCGTCGACGTGGTCCAGCACGGCGGTCAGGTGGGCGACGGTGTGGTAGCGCCGTTGCGGCTCCGCCCAGCGCGCCAGCAGGGCGTCGGCGTACGGCGCCGGGTCCGGGCCGCCCCCGGGGCCCCGGGCGCCCTCCAGGGCACGGGCGAAACGGGCGCGCAGATCACGCAGGGCGCTGTCGGCGTCATCGGTGTCGGCCATGGGGACATGGTGCCGGGTGGAGACGGCCGGCACGACCTCCGGCGGCTCCCCGGCCCGCTCGACGGCACCCTGACCCGCCGGGGCGCCGCCGCGGAGGTCCAGTTCCGCCCGCACCGTCTTGCCCGGCCCGCCCTCCGCGCGCGGCCCGACGGACAGCCGGCTCACCAGCCGGGACACCAGCCACAGCCCGCGGCCCGCCTCCGCCTCCGGGTCCCGGGGAGGAGCGGGCGAAGCCGCCGGCACGTCGCCGGCCCGGGAGTCGGTGACCTCGACGCGGAGGAGGTCCCGGGCACCGGTCAGCGTCAGGCCCAGGCGGACGTCGCGGCCCGGGACCCGCCCGTGGGTCACCGCGTTGGCGACGAGTTCGGCCACCACCAGCGTCACGGTGTCGTTCACCTCGGAGTCGTAGGCGAAGCCCCAGGAGTCCAGACGGTGCGCGGCGAGCCGCCGGGCGAGGCGGGCACCTCGCGGGGTGGAGCTGAAGCACATCGAGAAGTGTTCGGCGGGGGCGGCCGGCCGAGCGGTGCGCTCGTTGGGGGTGGTTTCGGTCGTCATGGCAGTGAGCGTGCCGGTCCATGCGTACCGTGACGAGTCGTGACGCCCTGACACAGCGTGTCTGTAGGGGTGCAGCGAGTGCCTGTCGGTGAGGGAGAGAGAGGAGCGCTCATGGCGCAGAACGCGGAGGCGAGGCGGGCCGAGGACCCGGCCGATGAGTTGCTGCGCTCCTTCGGCAGGCAGGTCAAGATTCTTCGCGAACGCTGCGGCCTCACCCAAGCCGCGCTCGCCCCTCGACTCGGTTACAGCGAGGCGCAGATCGCCGCCATCGAGCAAGGGCGCCGGATCCCGCGGCCGGAGACGATCGACCATCTCGACAGCGCCCTGGAGGGTGGGGGGCTGCTGCTCGCCATGAAGCGGGCCGTGGCCCTCACGCGGTACCCGGCCTTCTTCCGGGACGCGGCGCGCATCGAGGAGGAGGCCGTCGAGTTCCACGCGTACGCCGTGCTGGCCGTGCCCGGCCTGCTCCAGACGGAGGAGTACGCGCGCACCATGTTCACCGTGTGGCGGCCACGGCGGCGCGAGGACGAGATCGAGCAGATGGTGGCGGCGCGCATGGCCCGCCACGGCATCTACGGGCGCAGGCCGGCTCCGACGCTGAGCTTCGTCATCGAGGAATCCGTCCTGAGCCGTCCGGTCGGCGGAGTGGAGGTGCTGCGCGGCCAGTTGGAACACATGCTGCACATCGCCGAGAACCCCCACGTCGAGATCCAGGTCATGCCGACCCGGGTCACCGACCACGCGGGGGCGGACGGACCGTTCACGATGATGACGCCGGAGGGCGGTGAACAAGTGGCGTACGTGGAGAGCCAGGCCAACGGGCGCGTGATCACCAAGCGGGAAAGCGTACGGGGGTTCGCCGTGCGGTATGGAATCCTGCGGGCACAGGCGCTGTCCCCTGCCGAATCCGTGCGCCACGTCGAGAAGTTGCTGCAAGGAGACCTATGAACACCGAGCAGTCCCAGGCCCGTGCACTCCACTGGTTCACGTCCACCTACAGCGGGGGCGCGGGCGGCGAGTGCGTCGAGGTCGCCGCCCTCCCCGCCTCGGTCCACGTCCGTGACTCCAAGGACACCGGCCGGGGCGTCTTCACCGTGTCCCCTGCCGCCTGGTCGGCCTTCGTCACACACGCGCGTCGCGCTGACTGACCGGGATCGGGCGTCGGCCGGCCGCCGGCGGGTTCCGGGGGGTCGTTCCCGCGGGGGGCGGCCCCACTGACGTTCCGAAAGTCGATCGTGCTGCGGTCCTGCGCTCGGTAGCGTGACCGGCGGATGCGCGATCAGCCGTCCGCGCCCCGCCCCGCCGGAAGAAATGAGCTGCCGAGTGCAACCGACCTACGTCCTGGTCCACGGGGCCTTCGCCAACTCCTTCTCGTTCGCGCCGCTCCAGGCCGAACTCGGGCTGCTCGGGCACCGGTCGGTCGCCGTCGACCTGCCCGGGCACGGCTTCGCGGCCACCTACACCCGCGCCTACCAGGCGCCGCAGGACCTGGAAGCCCTCGCCGTCGCGCCCGGGGCGATCAAGGGCGTCACGCTGGCCGACAACGCCGCGCACCTGATCGGGATCCTGGAGCGGGCGAAGCGGAACGGCCCGGTGGTCCTCGTCGCCCACAGCCGGGGCGGCGTCACCGCCACGGCGGCGGCCAACGCCCGGCCGGACCTCATCGACCGCATCGTCTATGTGGCGGCCTGGTGCCCGGTCGCGCTCGACGTCGGCGACTACTACGGCGAGCCGGAGATGGCCGACGTCGACGCCGCCTCCCTGGCCCTGGCGGCGGCCGGGAACCCCGCCGAACTCGGCCTGCTCCGCGTCAACTTCCGCACCGCCGACCCGGCCGCCCTCGCCGCGTTGAAGGCGGCCTTCCTCGCCGACGGCACCGACGAGGAGTTCCTGACCTTCCTCAACACCTTCCAGCCCGACGAGAACCTGGACGCCGGCACCTCCGCCGACCGGGCCCAGGCGGCGACCTGGGGGCGGGTGCCGAAGACGTACGTCCGCCTGGCCGACGACGCGAGCATGCCGCTCGCGCTGCAGGACCGGCTGATCCGCGAGGGCGACGCGCTGACGCCGGACAACCCCTACGACGTCCGCACGCTGCCGGGCAGTCACCTCAAGTGGCTGGTCGACCCGGCGCCGGCCGCCCGCGTCCTGGGCGAGCTCGCCTCCCTCACCGCCCCCTCCGCGGACTGACCGCGCGGCCACCCCGGAAAGTGCCGCCGTCCGGGGCGGTGCCGCCGTTAGCGTGGGGCGCATGACGACTCCTGCCGATGTGCACGACGTACGTGACCCCGAGCTGCCCGGGCGGCTGCTCGCCGACGAGCGGGACGCGCTGGTGCCGCTGCTGCGGGCGCGCCCGGACGGGGACTTCGCGCTGCCGGTCGCGGCCTGTCCGGGGTGGACGGTGCGGGACGTGCTGGCGCACTGCTCGTCCGCGTTCACCCGGGTGCTGGAGAACCGGCTGGAGGAGGGGGTGTTCTCGCCCGAGTCCAACGACCGCGACATCGCCGAGCGGGCCGACTGGAGCAACGGGCGGATCGTCGACGAGTTCGAGCGCGGGCTGACCGAGGTCGGCCCGGTGATCGCCCGGGCGGGCGGTGCGCTGGACGGGCTCGCCCTCGGGGAGTGGGTGCACGCCGGGGACCTCCGGGAGACCTTCGCGGAGCCGGGCGCGTACGGCGGCGACCGGCTGCCCCGGGCGCTCGCCCTGCTGGCCTACGTGACCTGCCGCGACCACCACCTCCCCCTGCACGCCGACCTGGACGACGCCGATGAGCCGCTGCGCCTGGGCGACATCTCGGGCGAGCGCCCGCCCGCGCGCTACATCGGGGACGGCGCCACCCTGGTGCGCCTGTACGCGGGGCGCTCGGTCCACGGCGCGTCGTACGAACTGGCGGGGGCGCGGGCGGAGGAGCTGAACATCTTCGGGGACTGAGGGCCCGCCCGGGGCGTGCGCACCGGTCGCGGGGCGCACGCCCCGCGACCGGTGACGGCGGACGGGCGGACGGGGGTCAGCGGCTCCCGTAGCCGCCGTGGTCCTTTCCGTGGCCGGTGCCGTAGCCGCCGGAGTCCCCGTAGCCGTTCTCGTCGGGCTCCTCCGGCTCATCCGGCTCGTCGGGTTCGCCGCGCTCGTTGACCAGCCGGACGGTGACGCCGTCCCCGGCGTTGTCCGCGGTCAGCTCGTGCGGGCCGCTGACCGGGTCGACGGGAGGCTCGTACCCCTCGGGCACGGCCGTCTCGACCACGTAGTACTCGCCGAGCGGCAGGCCGTCGAAGGCGCAGGTCCCGGCGGTGCCCGTGGAGCAGTTCCGGCCCGTCATGGTGTCGGGGTCGTCGCCGTCGGTCTGGAGCCCAGGCGTTCCGTTGGTCTCCCGCCAGAGGGCGAAGGACGCGCCCGCGAGGGGGGCGCCGTCGTCCGCGTCGGTCTTCTCCACCCGGAGGGAGCCCTCGGGGCCGGGCTGCTCGCTGCGGGTGTTCTCCGCAGTGACGCGGACCCCCTCCTCGGTGTCGTCCCCGGTCAGGACCAGGGGGCCGAAGACGCCCGGGTCGGGGAGGTCGTACCCGTCGGGGGCCGCGGTCTCCCGCCAGTAGTAGGTGCCGGGCTCGACGGTGCGGGCGCAGGCGCCGTCCGGGCCGGTGGTGCAGGTGTCACCGAGGCGCGTGTCGGGGTCGGCGCCGGAGGTCTGGAGACCGGCCGTGCCGTTGGTCTCCCGCCACAGCTCGAAGAGTGCGCCCGGCAGGGGGTCGCCCGTCGTCGCGTCGGTCTTGTCGATCCGGACCTCGCCGGTGACCGGCTCGTCGCCGTCGCAGTCCGGCAGGTCGCCGTCGAAGGGGTACGAGTGGAACTCGACGCCGGTCTGTGCGCTGGTGTGGGTGAGCGAGCCGGTGGTGAAGAACCGGCCGTTCATGCCCGGCAGGGTCACCGTCGTCATGGACGCCTGCTGCCCGACCAGGACGCTCCCCTGGAACTGGCCCGAGCCGGTCAGGTCCACGGTGGTCGCGTCGGGGAAGTTCCACAGCAGCCGCTCGCGGTGGGCGTTGAGCGGGTCGGTCGCGTCGTCGATGCCGCCGCTGTAGGTGTTGACGACCCGCTCGGTGCCGACGAGGTTCACCAGGATCGTGGCGCCGTCCGGGATGCCGGCGAAGGCGATCCCCTGCTGGCCCCCGCCGGGGCCGGTCAGGTCGAAGTCGACGTTGAACACCTGGATCGGTGAGGTGCCGTCGCCCGTGAACAGGGTCCGGTAGCCCTGGTTGACCGCGGTGCCCGTGGCCGGGCGGGATGCTCCGTCGACGCGGGCGTAGCACTGGCTGGCCGCCGTCAGCCGGTCGCGCAGCGGCCGGTACGGCACCGCGGCGTCCGGGTCGTGGACGAGGGTGGCGTCCACCGTGCCGGTGACCGTGCCGGCGTGGCGGACGACGCCGCCCTCGGCGATCACCCGCTGGCCGGGGGCGACGGTGACGTCCCCGCCGGTGGTGAGGAAGTCGGCGCCGGCCGGCGGAGGAACCCGCGAGCCGACACCGACGATGCCCACGTTGTACACGGAACTGCCGCCGGCGCTCTTGTCCATGTCGAAGGTGTCCAGGACGACGACCCTGCCCTCGGCCTCGGCGGCCCTGCCGCGGACCAGGAAGTCGTCGCCGACGAAGATGCTGATGCCCCGGTCGCGGCCGGCGAACGGGCCGTTGTTGATGCCGGGGAACGGGTCCGGGCAGTCGCCCGGGACGCACGGGCCGAGCCCGCCCGGCAGCGGAGCGGCCTGCGCCGGGCCGGCACCGGCTCCGACGACCAGGACGGGGGCGAGACCGGCCATGAGGGCGCAGGCCACTCCGGTCCGGCCGAGCCGGGAACGGAGGGCGGAGGCGCGTTGTCTGATGACATGCATGCCCGCAGGTTTGGCCGTGGGCGTCCGCAGGGCGGGAGCGACATCCGGATCCGGGGTCCCGTCACGCCAACGGCCCGCGGGCGGTCGCTCCGTCGGCCGGTACGGGGGCGGTGGGCCGCGGGCGGTTGCTCCGTCGGCCGGTACGGGGGCGGGCGGCCCCAGCGGGGCGCACGGGACGATCGGGTCGTCGCCGGGTGCGTCGTCTCGGGGCGGAGAGCGGGGGTCGGAGGGACCGTAGGTCGGTGGGACCGCGGCGCGGAGGGACCGAAGGCCGGTGGGACCGCGGATCGGAGGGACCGCGGATCGGAGGGACCGCGGATCGGAGGGACCGAGGATCGTTCGCGATGCGGGTAGATTGGACTAGACCTGTCGTCGTAGTCTGGTGCCGATACCGATACCGATACCGATACCGATACCGATACCGGCGCACCGATGAACCGATGAATGGGGTCCCATGAGCAAGCGTGCGGTGCTGGAGGTGATCGCCCTCGGCGTCGAGGACGCGGTCGCCGCTCAGGAAGGCGGTGCGGACCGTCTGGAGCTGGTCACCGACATGGCGGCCGACGGCCTCACCCCGTCCCCCGCGACGGTGGCCGGGATCCGCGAGGCGGTCGACCTCTCGCTGCGGGTGATGCTGCGGCTTGCGGACGGCTTCGCCGCCGGGGACGTGGACCGGCTCGTCGGGGTCGCGGGGGAGCTGCGGGGGGCCGGGGCCGACGAGTTCGTCCTGGGGTTCCTGGACGCGGGCGGCCAGGTGGACCTGGCGGCGGTGGAGCGGGTGGTCGGCGCGCTGGGCGGGTGCCGGTGGACGTTCCACCGGGCCATCGACCGCGCCGCCGACCGGGACGCCCTGCGCCGGCAGCTCGACGGGCTCCCGGGCCTGGACACCTACCTCACCGCGGGCTCGCCGGCCGGGGTCGACGAGGGGCTGCCCGTGCTCTGCGCCGAGGCCGGACGGCACGGCGAGCCGGGATACGGGCAGCAGGTGCTGGTCGGCGGCGGGCTGCGCCTGGACCACCTGCCCGCGCTGCTCGCGGCCGGCCTCGACGCCTTCCACATCGGCGGGGCGGCCCGCCCCGACGGGTGGGACGGGCCGGTGTCGGCCGCGGCGGTCGCCGAGTGGCGGCGGGCCGTCGACGGCGGCTGAACCCGGTTCCGGGCACCCTCCGTACGCCTCGGTGCGCAGCACCTCGTCGCCCGCTGGCCGGGAGTGCGCCGGGTCGCCGGTTGCTTGGGCAGCGGGCCGAGAGTGTGCCGGGTCGCCGGTTGCTTCGGCAGCCGGGAGGGTGTCAGGCCGCCAGTTGCTCCGGCAGCGGGGCGCGGTGCGTGACGATCAGTCCCGACACCGCGCGGGTCAGCGCCACGTACAGCCGGCGCAGCCCGGTGCGCTCGTCGGGCTCGGCCGCGACCACGGCGGCCGGCTCGTCCAGGACCACGTAGTCGTACTCCAGGCCCTTGGCCAGCGACGCCGGGACGAGCGTGAGGCGGGTGGTGTGCGTGGTCTCCTCGCCCGGGGCGACGAAGCCGAGGCCGGCTGCGGTGAGCCCCTCGGCCAGCTCCGCCACGCGGGCGTCGGCGGCGATCAGGCCGACCGAGCCCTCGCGGCGCAGCAGCTCCCGGCAGGCGGCGAGCACGTCGGCCGTCGCGGTGGCCCGGCGGATGTCGAAGAAGCCCGGGTTCTCGCGGATCGACGCCACCGGGGTCAGCCCCGGCGCGATGTGCGGGAGCAGCCGGGAGGCGTAGGCGATGACGTCGGTCGGCACGCGGAAACCGGCCGTCAGCTCCTCCACGACCGCCTCCGGCTTGCCCAGGTGGGCCAGCGCTTTGCCCCAACTGCGGGTCGCCCACGGCGTGGTGCCCTGGGCCAGGTCACCGAGGACGGTCGCCGATCCGGTGCTGCAGCGGCGGCCCACCGCGCGGTACTGCATGGGGGACAGGTCCTGCGCCTCGTCGACCACCACGTGTCCGAGGGAGTGCGTGCGCCGGATCAGATCGCCCGCCTCGTCGATCAGGACGGCGTCGGCCGCCGACCACTTCGCCGACCGCACCGACCGGGCGGGCTTCGCCCACAGGATCGTCTTCTGCTCCTCCGCGTCGAGCAGGCCCTCGGCGTGCTCCGCCAGGAAGTCCGGGTCGCCCAGCAGCCGCAGCACCAGCTTCGCCGGGTCGACGGCCGGCCAGACCGCCTTGACCGCCGCCTTCACCGCGCTGTTGCGGGCCACCGTGTCCTGCACCCGGTCGTCCGGTGCCTCGCCGGACCGCTCCATCTGCACCAGCACGGCGTGCGCGATGCGCTGCGGCAGTGCGTCACGGGCGGCTCCGTAGCGCATGTCGCGCTCCAGCAACTCCCGGACCATGTCCTCCAGTTCGTACGCCGGGACGCGCCAGCGGCGGGAGCCGCGCACCACCACGACCGGCTCCGTCGGCATCGTCACGTGGGCGTAGAGCGCCCGGCGCAGCACCTCGGCCATCCGGGCGTCGCCCTTGACGGTCGCCGCGGCGGCGTCGTCCGTCCCGCGCACCTCGACGTGCGCGACCAGGTCGTCCACCGTCGCCTGCTGCACGGTCAGCTCGCCCAGCGCCGGCAGCACCTGCTCGATGTAGTGCAGGAAGGACCGGTTGGGGCCGACGACGAGCGTGCCGGTGCGGGCCAGCCGCTCCCGGTGCGCGTACAGCAGGTAGGCGACGCGGTGCAGGCCGACGGCGGTCTTCCCGGTGCCGGGGCCGCCCTGCACGCACACGCTGCCGGAGAGCCCGGAGCGCACGATCTCGTCCTGCTCGGGCTGGATGGTGGCGACGATGTCCCGCATCGGCCCGACACGCGGGCGTTCGATCTCCTGCTGGAGCAGCCTGCTGGGTCCGGCCGCCTCGGCCGGGTCGCTCAGGTGCTCGTCCTCGTACGCGGTGAGGTCGCCGCCGGTGTAGCCGAAGCGGCGGCGCAGCGCGATGTCCATCGGGTCCTTGCGGGAGGCCCGGTAGAACGGCTGCGACACCGGCGCGCGCCAGTCGATGACCATGGGGTCGCCGTCGGCGTCGTGCACGTGACGGCGCCCGATGTAGAACCGCTCGCCCGCGGCACCGTCCGCCTCCGCGTCGGCGCCCGGGGTGTGCAGGTGGTCGAGCCGGCCGAAGAACAGCGGGGTGTCGGCGAGGTCGGCCAGGGCCTTGACGCGGTTCTCGATCTGGTGTTCCAGGACGGCGGCGTTGACCCAGTTGGCGGTGACGTCCCGGATGTCGAGCGCCTCGACGTCCTCCCGCATGGCGCGCAGGGCGGAGCGGGACGCGGCGAGGTGGGAGCGTTCGCGGGCGAGGGGGTCGTCGCCGGTCGTCGGGGAGTCGGCGGAACCGTCTACGGGTTCGTCTACGGGCTCGTCAACGGGCGTGGACGCGGACACGGGGGTGCCTCCGGATGACCTGCTGGGGGGTGGGCTGCGGAAATGCCGGCCGGTTTCCGTCCGGGCGGCGGCGCTCCACGAGGGGGAGGCGGGGAGAAGCGGCGATTCTAGGGCGTGGAGCGGGGCCGGGTCCAAACGGTTTTTTTCTCCGGACGGACGGCGTTCCCCCGGTCGGCCTACGGCGGGTTCTCGGCCGGAGGGGGGTGCAGTACCGGGCTGCTGGTCAGCGTGTCCCGTGGGCCGGGCGGGCGCCGGTGGGGTCCGTCGCGCGTCGGGAGGGGTCCGCGGTCAGGGAGGCGAGCAGCGCCAGGCGCTCGGCGTCCTCGCTGCCCGGCGCCGCGTGGTAGGCGGCGAGCGCCAGGCCGTCGGGGCCGTCGACGTCCAGCTTGGACAGGGTGAGGCTCAGTTCTCCGACCTGGGGGTGGTTCATCCGGATCGGCTTGTCCACCACCGGGCGCACGTCGTGGCGGGCCCACACCTTCCGGAACTCGGGGCTCGCCAGGGACAGTTCACCGACGAGCCGCACGACGCGCGGATCGTCGACGTCGGTGCCCAGACGGCGTCGGAAGACGGCCACGCACTGGGCGGCGGTGTGGGACCAGTCCGCGTGCAGGGCGTGTTCGGCCGGGTCGAGGAAGAAGGAGCGCAGCCGGTTCTCGCCCACCCGGAGGGACGGCACCAGCGCGGAGGCGAGCGGATTGACGGCGATCACGTCGAGGGTCCGGTCCGTCACGAACGCCGGCAGTCCGATCGTCGCCAGCAGCTGCTCCGTGGCCGCCGGGACGGTGGGCCGCCGGGGGGCCCGGCGGCGGGCCCGTGGCCGGGACGCGGCGAGCTGGTGGAGGTAGGCCGTGGCGGTGTCGTCGAGCAGCAGCACCCGGGCCAGCGCGTCGAGGACCTGCGCCGACGGATTGCGGTCGCGGCCCTGTTCCAGCCGGAGGTAGTAGTCCGAACTGATGCCGGCGAGCAGGGCGACCTCCTCGCGGCGCAACCCCGGCACCCGGCGGATCCCGTGGACCGGCAGTCCCATGTCGGCCGGCGTCACCAGCTCCCGGCGCGCCCGGAGGTAGTCACCGAGCCGGTTCTCCTCAGACATGCGTTCCATCGTAGGCGGCGGGGGCGTGGTGTCCCTGGTCCTGTCACTCCCAGGATCGGCAGGGATCTGGGCGGACCGGACCGGGCGGGCGGACGGTGGGGACATGACCACTTCAGCCAGCACGCCTTTCGGAACCTCCGCCGACACGCCTCCCGGCACCGCGGCCGACACGCCTCCCGGCACTCCGCCCGACAGCTCGGTGAGCGAGGCGACGACCACCCTCCCCGGCGGCACCTGGACGATGGGGGACCTGACCGTCACCCGCTTCGGCTACGGGGCCATGCAGTTGACCGGCCCGGGCGTCATGGGCCCCCCGGCCGACCACGCCGGCGCCCTCGCGGTCCTGCGGGAGGCCGTACGCCTCGGCATCACCCACATCGACACCGCCGACGCCTACGGGCCGCACGTCACCAACCGGCTGATCCGCGAGGCGCTCCACCCCTACCCCGACTCCCTGCACATCGTGACCAAGGTGGGCGCCGTGCGGGACGCGCAGGGCGGCTGGCCGGTGGCCCGGGAGCCGGACGACCTGCGCCGGGCCGTGCACAGCAACCTGGAAAACCTGGGCGTCGAGTCGCTGGACCTCGTCAACCTCCGGCTCGGCACCGCGGAGGGACCGCAGCCGGGTTCGCTCGCCCGGCCCTACGAGACGCTCGTCGAACTCCAGCAGCAGGGCCTGATCCGACACCTCGGCCTGAGCAACGTCACCGCCGAACAGGTCACCGAGGCGGAGGGCATCGCCCCGTTCGTGTGCGTGCAGAACCTCTACAACCTCGCGAACCGCCGGGACGACGCCCTCCTCGACCGGCTCGCCGCCCAGGGCATCGCCTACGTGCCGTTCTTCCCGCTCGGCGGCTTCGCCCCGGTGCAGTCCGACGTCCTCTCCGCCGTGGCCGCCCGGCACGGCGTCCGGCCGATGGCGGTGGCGCTGGCCTGGCTGCTGCACCGGTCGCCCAACATCCTGCTCATCCCGGGTACCTCGTCGGTGGCGCATCTGCGGGAGAACGTCACCGGCGCGGGTCTCGCCCTGTCCGGGGAGGACCTCGCCGCACTGGACGCGATCGGCCGCCGACCCCCGTACGCCACGTCCGCCTCCCCCTCCCACCCCTAGGAGTTGTCGTCAAATGTCACGCCCACATCAGCAGCGATGCGAGGGTGACGGCTGCTTGGTAGGACTCGGCGGTCTTGTCGTAGCGGGT
>NZ_JBEZWE010000021.1:0-86434 GCF_040637405.1 Streptomyces sp. NPDC029526 | reverse complement strand
GCCACCCGCTACGACAAGACCGCCGAGTCCTACCAAGCAGCCGTCACCCTCGCATCGCTGCTGATGTGGGCGTGACATTTGACGACAACTCCTAGGGGCCCCGGGGGTCCCGAAGGTCCCTAGGGGTCGAGGGTCCCTAGGGGCCCCGAGAGTCCCTGGGGCCCGTAGGGGTCCCGGGGTCCCCGGAGGCCCCGGCGGCCCCGGCGGCTGACGATCCCCCACGGCCGGGGAGTCTCCGGCGGCTGAGGAGCCCACCGCCGCCGGTGAGTCCCGCACGGCCGCCGGTGGGTGCCCGGCGGCTGAGGGAATCCCGACGCCCGCCGGAACCCCCGACAGGCCGGGCCACCTCATGAGCCGCCGAGCACCACCAGTTGCCGTGTCGCCCGTGTCATCGCCACGTAGTGGTCCACCGCTCCCGAGATGTCGGCGTCGGACGACCGGGCACCGCTGCCGGCCCCGTCGGCGTCCGCGCCGAACCGCTCCGGTTCGACGAGGACGACCAGGTCGAACTCCAGCCCCTTGGACAGTTCCGGGGTCAGGAAGCGCACGCGCTCGGTCGCGCGCCCGTCGTCGGCCGGGGCGCCGATGACGCAGGCCGTGCCCTCGGGGTGGGTGGCGAGCCAGGTGGCCAGGGTGGCGTCGAGGTCGGCGACGCTGCCGTGGGTGACGGGGATGCCGGTGCTGCGGACGGAGGTCGGCACGTTGGCGTCCGGGAGCACGGCGCGGATGACCGGCTCCGCCGCCGTCATGATCTCCTCCGGCGTCCGGTAGTTGACGGTGAGCGAGGCGAGCCGGACGCGGTCGAGGCCGACGCGTTCGAGGCGTTCCTGCCAGGACTCGGTGAACCCGTGCCGTGCCTGGGCGCGGTCGCCGACGACGGTGAAGCTCCTGGACGGGCAGCGCCGCAGCAGCATCTGCCACTCCGCGTCGGTGAGTTCCTGCGCCTCGTCCACCACGATGTGCGCGAAGGGTCCGGCGAGCAGGTCCGGGGTGGCGGTGGGCAGTTCCGACGTGTCGACGAGGCTGACGTCGGCGCCCTGTCCGCGGAGCATGATGACGAGCCCTTCCCCGTCGTCCAGGTCGGCGCCGGAGTGGGCGGTGGCCTCGACGAGGTTGTCCACGACCTGGTTCATGCGCTCGCGCTGGGCGGCGAGGGCGGCCTCTTGCCGGCGGGCGCGCCGGTCCGACTCGGGGTCGCCGAGCCGGTGGCGGGCCGCGTCCAGGAGGGGCAGGTCCGACTCGGTCCAGGCCCGGGGTTGGGCGCGCTGGAGCCTCTGCACCTCGTCCCGGTCGAGCCACGGGGCGCACAGGCGCAGGTAGGCGGGCACGGACCAGAGGTCGGAGACCAAGTCGGCCGCGTCGAGCACGGGCCAGGCCCGGTGGAGGGCGGTGGCCAGTTCCGCGTTCCGGCGGAGCGCCCTGCGCAGCACGTCCTCGGAGACGCCGCCGTCCCCGGCCGGGCCGTCCCCCACCGGGATGCCGTCCTCCGCCGACGCTCCGTCCGCCGCCGAGGCGCCCGGCCCGTGCTGCTCGATCAGGATCGTCAGCAGTTCCTCCCGGATCTGCTCCCGGGCCTCGTTGTGCGGGGTGCCCGGTTCCACGGCGGCAAAGGCGGACGTCCAGTCTTCGGGGGTCAGCCGCAGGTCCGACCAGGGCGTCGTCACCGTCAGGGCCTCGGCGGGCGGGTCCTCGTAGAAGCGGACGGCGGTGTCGATCGCCCGCACCATGTCGGCGGACGCCTTCAGCCGGGCCACCTCCGGGTCGGACTCCGGTACGGCATCGACCCCCTCGTCCACCAGGTCCCGCAGGACGCAGGTCTGCACGCCCTCCTCGCCGAGGCTGGGCAGCACGTCGGAGACGTAGTCCAGGTACGGGCGGTGCGGGCCGACGAACAGCACGCCGCCCCGGCGCCGCCCCACGCGCGGGTCGGCGTGCAGCAGGTAGGCGGAGCGGTGCAGGGCGACCACGGTCTTCCCCGTTCCCGGCCCGCCGTCCACGACGAGGGCGCCCCGCGAGCCCGCGCGGATCACGGCGTCCTGGTCGGCCTGGATGGTGCCGAGCACGTCCCGCATCCGCGGCGAGCGGGTGTCGCCCAGGCTGGCGATGAAGGCGGACTGGTCGTCGAGGGCGGCGGCGTGGCCGGTGAGACCGTCCGCCGTGAACACCTCGTCCCAGTAGTCGCTGACCCTGCCACCGGACCAGCGGTACCTGCGCCGGCTGGCGAGCCCCATCGGGTGGGCGTGCGTGGCCCCGAAGAACGGTTCGGCCGCCGGGCTGCGCCAGTCGACCAGGAGGCGGCGGCCGGTGCGGTCGGTCAGGCCGAGGCGGCCCACGTAGACGGGGTCGGTGCCGTCGTCGGCGACCATGCGCCCGAGGCACAGGTCGAGGCCGAAGCGGCGTAGGGCGCGCAGCCGCGCGGTCAGCCGGTGGATCTCGGCGTCCCGGTCCATGGCGTGCCGGCCCAGCCCGCCGGGTGCCCTGCGCTCGGCGTCCAGGCGGGCGGTCAGCTCGGCGATCGTCTCCTCCAGGCACGCTGCGATCGCCGCGAAGTGCGCCTCGTCGCCCGCGATCAGTGCGGGGTCGGCCTTGGCGGAGAGCCGGTCCGGCAGGTCGAAGGCGCCGGCGGCGTCGGCCACGCCGTATCCGGACAGCATCGTATTCATTACGTGAATCACCCTTTTCCGCAGCTTCCTGGCTCCGGCCGGGAATTCTGCGCCAGAAGGGGGGCCTTGCCGCAAGCCCCCCAGTGCGCTATACGTTGAGAGTGGCGAGGAGTGGGCGACCATCCGCCCGCCGCAGCTCCGCCACCCACCTCCGGATCTTTCGGCTCCCCACCACCGGGCCTTCCCGCTCCCGTCCGGCAGAGAGCTCCCGGTCCGACAGACCGGTTCGAGCCGTTCAGCGCCCCCTCACTACGGCACCGCGCCCGCGCGGGTCACGTCGGAGCGGCCATCGTGCCCGTCCGGCCGCCCGACCGTGACCTCCGCCCACACCGTCTTGCCCAATCCGATCCGTGATCGAGGACAACCACCGTGGAGCGAACGTCCCCTCTCGATCTGAACGACGTCGTGTGGCACAGGAGCAGCTACAGCAATCAGGAGGGCGGCAACTGCGTCGAGGTGGCCACCGGAGCCGCCGGACTCACCCCCGTCCGTGACAGCAAGGCACCCCAAGGCCCCGTACTCACCTTCCGATCCGGCACCTGGGCCGCCTTCATGGGGGACTTGAAGGCCGCACGCCCACTGGCCTGACCGTGCCGGTCGGCAGAAGGAGAAACCACCGTGGAGCGAACGTCCCGTCCCGATCCGAACGGCGTCGCGTGGCGCAGGAGCAGTTACAGCAATCAGGAAGGGGGCGACTGCGTCGAGGTGGCCGTCCAGGCCCTCGGCCTCGTCCCCGTGCGTGACAGCAAGGCCCCGCACGGTCCCGTTGTGGCCTTCCGCAGCGCCTCCTGGGCTGCCTTCATAGGCGAGTTGAAGGCCGGCCGGTACCGGCGCTGAGCCGCCCGGGCACCGGTCACGTCCCGTTGTTCCGGCCCGCCGGTCCCTCGTTCGCGAGGGGGCGGTGGGCCGCGCGGCTTCCAAAGAACCCGGGGAAAGAACTACCCGCCCGCCCACCCTCCCGGCTGCGTCACCCGTCCGGGTGACCGGCTTGCCTGGGTGGGTCACGGACCGTTACGTTCGCGGCGACCAGAGTAATCAGAACGGCCCCCGGGCGGGACTGCCATCCCGAGCGAGGGCCTCACCACGACGGAAGCAAGGACCTTCCCCCATGGCTGACTCGCAGTCTAACGCGCCCCTGCGCGCGGACACCGGACCTCCGGCCACCGGTGTGACCCACGTACGCACCCGCCTCACCGCCGACTTCACGGTGCTCGCCAACGCCCTCGCCCAACGCCGGGGCAGCGCGGTCACGATCGGCGTCGCGGCCTACATCGCCTCCCTGCCCGACGGAGCCCCCGTCAGCATCAGCGCTCTGTGCGGGCACTTCACCGAGGGCGAGATCCTGATCTCGCGTGCGCTGCGGGAGTTGGAGAGCGCCGGGTACCTGGAGCGGCGCCGGGTGCGTCTGCCCAGCGGCCACATCCGCACGCGGACGTTCTTCTACGACGTACCCGGCGGGCCTCCGACACCGGACGGGCCGCCGGAACCGCCGAAGCCACCCCGCCCCCGCAGGGCGGCCCCGGTCCAGCCCTCGCCGGAGTCGCCGCGCCCGCCGGCCTCCGCCGCGACGGCCCCGGAGCCTTCACCACCGCCCACGCCCACCTCCACGCCGGATCAACCGGCCACCACGCCACCGGCATCCCTGGCGGGCGCCGACCCCCGAGCGGTCGCGGTGCTCGCCTCGCTCCGCCGGGTGGACGCCCGGCTCGTCCTGTCCGCGCAGGAGGCAGCACGCCTGGCACCGGCGGTCACACAGTGGCTGGCCGCGGGCGTGGGGCCCACTCAGATCACCGAGCGGCTGACCGCCGGGCTCCCCGACCACTTCCGTGCCCGACCGGCGAGCGTCCTCGCCTTCCGCCTCCGCGAGACACCCCTGCCCGCACCGCCCCGACCGGCTCACCCCGCGGAACGCCCCACAGCCGCCCTGCCGTTCCAGACCTGCGACGGCTGCGAACGGGCCTTCCGCGCCCCCGCCCCGGGCCGCTGCCGCGACTGCCGCCCGGCGGGGGCCTTCCGGGCGGCGGGATGAACGGGCAGCAGCCCCGGGGACCCGGAACCCGGGCCTACGAGCGCGACTCCTGTTCCCGCCAGGGATCGATGGCCGGGGCGGCGACGAGGACGAGGAAGCCCGCGGCGGCATGGAACAGCATGGCCGTGGAGGCAGCGATGCGAACCTTCGCCTTACGCACCTCGTGATGCTCCGCCTCGGTGAGCCCTACAGCTTCGCTGCGCTGCTCCGGCGCCCTCCCCTGGGTGGAGGAGTGACGGCCGGAGTCGTCGGCATGGGTCGCCCTTGCCATGCCCCCGGTCACCAGGGCCAGGGCGAGCACGGCCAGCACGAGCGCGTAGGCACACTGCAGGCCGGTCGGGAGGGCGCGGGCGAAGCTGAACACCCGCATGCCGTTGCCGAGTTCACCGCGGTCCAGCAGCGTCCGGGCACGTGGGGAGGACACTGCGCGCAGGATCGCGGCACCGAATACGGGAAAGGCCGCGACGAAGACGGCACCCTCGCCCCAGATCGGCACCCTGCTCGGCCCCGGCAGCCACGCCACCACGGTGATCAGCATCGCGGCCACGGACAGACACCACGCCAGCACGAAGTGGACCCGGCTCACCAGGCTCAACCTCAGCCCGGGAATCAGTCCGCCCCAGTCCATCTGCCGCCCTCCCCCCGGATCTGCCGTCGTGCAAGAGCGCCCGCGGCCCGTCCAGCATGACGCAGGCCTGTCCCAGCACGGCAGGCAGCCCCGACTCCGGCAGGGTGGAGCGGCCGAGCGGCCGATCCTGCGAGGTCCCGGCAGTCGCTTTAAGGTGTGAGGGCGCGGGTCACGGATGCATCCGCGCCCCCTTGAGCACCTTGTCCACCGCGTTCCTCGGGCCGTGCACCGCCAGGCCGACGAGGTCCAGGTCGGCGGTGCCGACGGCGCGGACCGCCGCGCGGTTGGCCTCGTCGTGGCCGGTGGCGAACAGGTCGCGGGTGAAGACGGCGCGGGGCAGGGCACGGGCGAGGACGCGGGTGTGGGCGGTGCGCAGCGTCTCCTTCGTGCCCTCGAAGATCAGGACCGGCTGGCGGAACATCGGCAGGTAGCCGACCTGGTCCGCGTCCTCGTAGGGTTCCCCGATCACCTCGGGGAACTGGCTGCCCAGGCCGCTGACCAGGAACGCGGTGACGTTGAGGCGCTGCCAGGTCTCCAGGTCGTCGCGCAGCAGGACGGCGATCTTCGTGTCGAAGCGTGGGGTCGTCATGCCGTTGAGACTGCCGATCGGGGCGCGTCGGCGTCTTGTACGTTGTTTGCATGGCCGCAGCGCGCTCCGCGGGGACGTCCGGGGCGACCGTCTCCGCCTGGCGGCCCCGGGTGCCGGGTGTCGTCGAGGTGTTCCACGCGCGCTTCACCGAGTACGCGTATCCGATGCACGTCCACGACGCCTGGACGCTGCTGATCGTCGACGCCGGTGCCGTCCGGTACGACCTGGACCGGCACCAGCACGGCACCCCGCACGACACCGTGTCCCTGCTGCCGCCCCACGTTCCCCACAACGGCTCCCCCGCCACGGCGGACGGTTTCCGCAAGCGGGTGCTCTACCTCGACGGCACCCACCTCGCGGACGACCTCATCGGTCCCGCCGTGGACGGTCCTGACCTGCGGGACCCGTTGCTGCGGCGGCGCGTCGGGCAGGTGCACACCGCGCTGACCCGGCCGGGTGACGAGCTGGAGGCGGAGAGCCGGCTGACGTTCGTCGGTGAGCGGCTGCGGGAGCACCTGCGGTCCCGGGGGCCGGCGCGGACCCCGCTGCGGGATCCGGTCCTCGCCCGGCGCCTGCGGGAACTGCTCGACGCGCGGGTGGTGGAGGGCATCGGGCTGCGCGAGGCCGCCGGGACGCTGTCCGCCCATCCCGCGCACCTCGTACGGGCGTTCAGTGGCGCCTACGGCATCCCCCCGCACCAGTACCTGATGTCCCGGCGGGTCGGACGGGCCCGGCGGCTGCTGTTGGAGGGGCGGTCGCCGAGCGAGGTCGCGGTGGCCACCGGGTTCTACGACCAGGCCCACCTCACCCGGCACTTCCGCCGGCTGGTCGGGGTCACCCCGGGGAGGTACCGGGCAGGGGCGGCGCCGGGGGAACACTCGTAGCGTCCCGCGACAGCCCGACGTGCTCCGATGTCACTGTGGGACGGAGTGCGGAGTGCGGAGTGCGGAGGGCGGGGGACGGCGAGCGGCGGGTGGGGGCGGCGGCGCGCCGGCTGCGACCACGGTGGATGGGCCCGCGGGCTGCGACCAAGGTGGGTGGCGGCCCGCGAACCCGGTCACTTCACGTCGACGTAGTCGTCCTTCGACGTCGCGCCGCCTGTGGTGGACGTCTGGCCGAACGTCCAGCGCCAGTAGCCGTCCACGGTCGCCTTCACCGTGGTCTTCAGGTTGCCGCTGGAGTTGGCCCGCACCGTCTTGACCGTGGTGTAGGTGCTGCTGCCCGCCTTGCGGAACTGGAGCTTGGCCAGCTTGCCGCCGTACGCGGAGTAGGAGCGCTTCGCCCAGTCGGCGCGGGTCAGCTTGCCGGTGACGGTGATGGTCTTGTTCTTGACGACCGGCTCCGGCGAGGCGTTGACCGTGGCACGGGCCGCGCGCTTGACCTGGAGGGTCGCCGGCGTGGTCAGGTACTCGTGGTCGAGCCTGTTCTTCCTCTCCAGGAAGGCGATGACCGACATCTTCCAGGTGGTGGCGTCCTTGGCCGAGTCGAGGTTCTCGCGGGGCCGGATGCGCAGGTGCCCCGAGCAGTTCGCGGCACGCGGGCCGTCCTCGAAGCACTCGAACATGTCCGACTGGATCAGCTGGTTACTGGTCTCGTTGGCCTTGGCCGGCGTCATCCCGTGGTACATGAACGGGCTCGTGCTCGCCGTGCTGATGGTGTAGCCGGCGGGCCAGGTCACCCGGTAGCTGAAGGTGGGGTACTTGGTCTCGGTGGTGCCCACCACCATGGGCTTGCCCTTGTTCACGACCACGTTCGACACCTTGATGCCGGTGTCGGCGGCGACGGCCTGTGCGGGCTGAGCGGTGAACGCCCCCAGCGCGAGCGCTCCGGTGAGCACGGCCACGAGGGCGGATCTGCCAGTGTGCATGCACGTCCTCTTCATGCATGGGACCCAGCGAACGGGTCCGGATCGCGGCAGAGTAACAGGGCGGGATCGCACGTCCGTTCGCCGCCCCGATGCTCAGCGGACCGGCGGTGACCTGGGGTGTCGTCCGACGGACGGCTGTGACGGTCCGCTCCGAGGGCGGCTGTGACGGTCCGCTCCGAGGGCGGCTGTGACGGTCCGCTCCGAGGGCGACGCGGACGGTTCGCTCCGAGAGCGACTCGGACAGGCGGCCCGGCGCTCGGCTCCGGCGGCCTGGTCCGGCCTGGCTCGGCGCTCGGCCCGGCGCTCGGCCCGGCGCTCAGTCGCCGGCCAGTTCTGTCCTGTCGGCCGACGCCGTCAGTCGTCGTCGCCCGAGGGCCGTTGCAGGAGGTGGGTGAACGCGTCCAGATTGCGGGTCGACTCCCCGCGGGACACCCGCCAGGCGTACTCCTTGCGGATCGCGGAGGCGAAGCCCAGTTCCAGCAGGGTGTTGAAGCTGCCGTCGGCCGCCTCCAGGACCTGGCCGAGCAGGCGGTCCAGTTCCTCCGGCGTGACGGCGGGCAGCGGGAGGCGCCCGGTGACGTAGATGTCGCCCAGCGGGTCGACGGCGTAACTCACCCCGTACAGCTTGAGGTTGCGTTCCAGGAGCCAGCGGTGGACCCCTGCCTCGTTCTCGTCGGGGTGGCGGATGACGAAGGCGTTGAGGGAGAGCGTGTGACGGCCCGCGATCAGGGACAGCGTGGTCGACAGCTTGCGGGTGCCGGGAAGCTTCACGACGTACGTGCCGGACGCGGGGCTCTCCCATTCGAGCTCGGCGTCCTTCAGCACGTCCTCGATGACCCGGGACGCCCTCTGCTGCTCTGCTTCCGCGTGATCAGCCATGCAGCGAGCGTACGTGACGGCGGTGCGCCTGCGTCGCCGCCGCGTACACGTCGGCGGTGGCGGCGGCCGCGGTGTCCCAGCCGAACGACTGGGCGTGCCGGGCGGCTGCCGCGCCCATCCGGTCGGCCAGGTGCGGGTCGTCGGCGAAGTCGCTCAGGACGCGGGCGTAGGCGGCGGGGTCGTGCCCCTGCACGAGCACACCCGTCTCCCCGTCGCGCACCGCCACGGGGAGACCGCCGACCGCGGCGGCCAGCACCGGCGTGCCGGCCGCCTGCGCCTCTATGGCGACCAGGCCGAACGACTCGCTGTAGGACGGCATGACCAGCACGCTCGCGGCCCGGAACCAGTCCGCGAGCTGCTCCTGCGCGACCGGCGGACAGAACCGCACGACGTCGGCGATGCCCAGGCGCGCGGCCAGCTTCTGCAACCCCTCCGGCTTGGCGAGTCCGCTGCCGCTCGGCCCGCCCACCACCGGGACGCAGATCCGGGAGCGCAGCTCGGGACGCTCGCCGAGGAGGACGGCGACCGCCCGGAGCAGGATGTCGGGCGCCTTCAGGGGCTGGATGCGGCCCGCGAAGAGCGGGATCAGGGCGTCCTGCGGCAGCCCGAGCCGGGCCCGGGCGGCGGCGCGAGCGGACGACGTCCCCACCCCCTCCACCACGCGGGGCTCGGCGTGACCCTTGGGGAACGGACGGAAGCGGTCCAGGTTGACGCCGGGGTGGACGACGGCGACCTTGCCGGGGTCGGCCGCGTAGTGCCGGACCAGTTCGTCGGCCTCCTCGGCGGTGTTGGCGATCAGCCGGTCGGCGGCCTCGACGATCTGGGTCTCGCCGATGACCCGGGCCGGCGGTTCGGGGGTGTCGCCGTCGGCGAGGTTGGCGTTCTTGACCTTGGCCATGGTGTGCATGGCGTGTACCAGGGGCACGCCCCAGCGCTGGGCGGCGAGCCAGCCGACGTGGCCGGAGAGCCAGTAGTGCGAGTGGACGAGGTCGTAGTAGCCGGGGCGGTGACCCGCCCACGCCTGCATCACGCCGTGCGTGAAAGCGCACAGCTGGGCGGGCAGCTCCTCCTTGGCCAGGCCCTCGTAGGGGCCCGCGTCGACGTGCCGGACGAGGACGCCGGGGGCCAGCTCGACGGTGGGCGGGAGGGCGGCGGTGGTCGCGCGGGTGAAGATCTCGACCTCGATGTTGATCGCGGCGAGGCGCTGCGCCAGTTCGACGATGTACACGTTCATGCCGCCGGCGTCACCGGTGCCCGGCTGGTGCAGCGGTGAGGTGTGCACGGAGAGCATCGCCACCCGACGGGGCTGCCTGCGGTGCAGCCGCAACCGCGCGGGCACGGCCGCGGAACGCCGACCGAGCCTGCCGATGTACTGGCTCACGTGGCGGTCCTCCTCGGGCTGCGGGCATGGCGGGCACGGGTCGTACGACCCTCCGGGACTGGAACACCGGAGGGGACCGTCCCATTTCCGGGTGACCTCGCCGGGAGCGGTCTTTGCCGAATCATTACCGTTTGTCGCTCAACCGTTCGAGGCGGGGAGGCGTGGGACGGGTGCGGCAGGGGTGGCGGGGGTGGCAGGGGTGGCGGGGGTGGCAGGGGTGGCACGAGCGGCAGGATGACGGGGACGGAAGGTGTCGGGTTCACGGAGCCGTCGGCACGAGCCCGTCCGCACGGAGCCGTCGGCTGCCCGCCTACCCTCGTAGGCATGACCACCCGCGCCGCCTCCCCGCCCCACGCTCGGCCCCGCCCGAGCCGGGGAGCGCCCGTCGTCGGCACGGTGACGCGCGGCACCACCAACCCGAACCGGCTGCGCCGCATGGACCGCTGGATCGCCGCCACCCACGGCGCCGCCCTGCGCCGCGCCGCCCAACCCGTCGCCGTCGACCTCGGCTACGGGGCGGCCCCCTGGACCGCCGTGGAGCTCCTGCACCGTCTGCGCACCGTGGCCCCCCGCACCCGCGTCACCGGCATCGAGATCGAACCGGCCCGCGTAGCCGCCGCCCTGCCCTACCGACAGGAGGGGCTGGACTTCCGGCACGGCGGCTTCGAACTGCCGGTCCCCGGCCACCCCGTGCTGGTCCGGGCGGCGAACGTCCTGCGCCAGTACGACGAGGGCGAGGTCGCCGACGTGTGGCGGCGCCTGTGCTCACGGCTCGCCCCGGCCGACCCGGCGATTGGCTCACCCGGCGGGCTGCTCGTCGAGGGCACCTGCGACGAGATCGGACGCCGTCACGTCTGGGTCGCCCTCGGCCCCGAAGGGCCTCGCACGGTCACCTTCGCGACCCGGCTCGGCTCCCTGGAGCGCCCGTCCGACCTGGCGGAACGCCTGCCGAAGGCCCTCATCCACCGCAATGTGCCCGGCGAACCCGTGCACGCCTTCCTGCGTGACTTCGACCGCGCCTGGGCCGCCGCCGCGCCCTACGCCTCCTACGGCGCCCGCCAGCGCTGGATCCGGACGGTGCGGGACCTCACCGCGGACTGGCCGGTGACGGACGGGCCCACGCGCTGGCGGCAGGGCGAGGTCACCGTGCGCTGGGATGCCCTGGCACCTCGGGGGTGACGGCAGCGGGGGTGACGGGGCCGTGACGAGGCGACCGAAGCCGGTTTCCACGACGGGATGACCGCAACGCCGGGAGACACCGACGCCGACGCCGCCCGGGTCGAGCAACCGGGCAGGAAAAGCGGGAGCAGGCACCCCGGGAACGATCGACGTGAGCCGTTCGTCACATCGAGGGGTGAACCGGCATGCCCGGCCGGGCGGGGCGGAAAGCACTCGGGGGGCGGCCCGCGGTGAGGGACCGGCGAGGTTCGAAGGCCGGGCTCACTCGCCACGGAGCACCCCTGTTGCTCAGCGGGCCGACGTGGCAACATCCCCCCGACGACCGCACGTTACCGACGGTTAACAAGTTGGGGGAGTGAGACATGGGCGCGGTGCCTGGCATGCGTTCGGGGACGGGCAAACAGGGGCTGATCACCGTGGCCGTGGCAGTGGTCTGCGCGGTCACCGTGCTCGCCGCACCCGGCACCGCGTACGCCGACCCCGCACCCGCCCCCACGCCCGCACCCGGCGCGAGCGCGAGCGCCACGACTCCCCTCCCGCCCGCCTCCAACGCCGAACTCGAAGCCGTCCGGAAGAAGCTGGACAAGCTGTACCGCGCGGCGGCCGTCGCCACCGACGAGTACAACGCCGCCGAGGAGAAGACGCAGGACCAGTCGGCGCAGATCGTCCAGTTGGCGAAGAAGATCGTCAAGGGCCGGGAGAAGCTGGACGAGTTGAAGCAACGCGCGGGTGCCGCCGCGGCGGCCCAGTACCGCGGCGGCGGACTCCCGCCCGAGGCGCACCTGATGCTGAGCGACGACCCTCAGGAGTTCCTCGAGGGCGCCGGCCGGGTCCGTCAGGGCCAGCACGCGACGAAGGGTCTGCTGGGCGAGATGACCCGCACCCAGGCCGACTTGAAGCAGTACGCCCGTGACGCCGACGCCCAGTGGCGCAAGCTGGAGGCGGGCCGCAAGGCCAAGGCCGCCGCCCAGCGGAAGATCGAGAAGCAGATCGCGGCGGCCGAGAAGCTGGAGTCGGAGCTGAAGGCGGAGGAGAAGGAGCGGCTGGCCGGACTGGAACGGCAGGCCGAACAGCAGGCGCAGGCCGCCTGGCTGGGCTCCGGCATCCTCGACGACATCACCGGGGAGGCGACGGCCCAGGGCAGGAAGGCCGTCGCGTACGCCACCGCCCAGATCGGCAAGCCGTACGTCTGGGGTGCCGAGGGCCCGACGGCGTTCGACTGCTCCGGCCTCACGTCCCAGGCGTGGGCCGCGGCCGGGCGGGCCATACCGCGCACCTCGCAGGCCCAGTGGAAGCAGCTCACGCGCGTGGCCGTGAAGGACATGCGGCCCGGCGACCTCATCATCTACTTCGGTGACGCCAGCCACGTCGGCATGTACGTCGGCGACGGAACCATGGTGCACGCACCCCGGCCCGGCCGGTCGGTGACGCTCGCGGGCGCGGGTTCGATGCCGATCCTCGGCGTGGTACGCCCGGACCCGGGCACGAAGACGCCGGCCTCGGAGAAGCAGTCCGGGAAGACCGGGAAGACGCCCGACAGGGCCGCGGACAGGACCGCTGACAAGAGGACCGGGGCCGGGACCCAGGGCTCGTCCCGGGCCGAGGCGGGGAGCGACCCGAAGAAGACGACGAACCAGGAGCAGGGCGAGCAGAAGGCGAAGGAGGCGACGAAGGAGGCGAAGGCGAGGGACAAGAAGAACAAGAAGGAGGACACGAGCCGCACCGGGACGGAGTCGGCGACGGCCTCGGCAACGGCGATGGCAACGGCGGGAACGAAGGCGAAGGCCGGGTCGGACGAGAGCTGAAGCCGAGCCGTACTCCCCCACTCCCACGCACACCGCCGGCCATCAGGAAGAAGAAGCATCCAGACCGCCCGTCGGCGAACGGGCCCGGCCCGCCTCGGCCGACGGAACGTACCCCCACAAACCGACTCACCGCCCCACCCCGCACCCGCCCGCACCAACACCACGGTGACGCACGCCATGTGACTCAGCGCACGCCGAACAGACCGTCTCCCACCCGCTGACGTGACGTTCGTCATCCCCGCAGCACGCGCGAGCTGTCCAACTGCGGGCGAAAACGCGGCATATGACACTGGCTCTTGGCCGAACCTCGTGCGCCACACCATTCCGCTGCGGCGCCGCCACCCGCTATCGTCCCCGTTCGAAGGGGCTGCCCCTGCCCGCACGGAACCGTGCGCCGGGGTGGGCCGAGAAGCCCGGCCCCGCACCATGCCCTCGGGGGGAGGGAAGGAACCCGGAACAATGCCCGCACCCGTACCGCGGCAGAGAGCGATCCCGGCCGCGGAAAGTGGTCAGGCGCCCGCCGCACCAGTGAACAGCGGCCCCACCCAGGACTCCTCGGAGTACCGGACCACGGGCCCGCGCACGGCGGACCGGTCCGCGACCACCGCGGAGCAGTCCGCGTCCGTGCCCGGTCGGCCGACCGAGGTCACCGCCCCCGCGCACCAGAACCAGAACCACAACCAGCACCAGAACCTGACGCTGCTGCTGATCGAGGACGACCCGGCGGGCTCGGCGATCGTGCCGGACCTGCTCGACCAGGCCGGCAAGCCGATCCGCGTACGCACCGCCCGCAACCTCACCGAGGCCGAGCGGCTGCTGACCGACGACGTGCACTGCATCCTGCTGGACCTGGCGCTGCCCGCGCCGGGCCGGGTGGGCGACGCCGACGACGAGCTGGCGGTCCTCAAGTACGTCCTGGAGCTCGCGCCCCGGCACGCCGTGCTCGCGCTGACCGCGTCCGGCGACGCCGAGCGCGGCGCGGAGGCGGTACGCGTCGGCGCCCAGGACTACCTCTTCCGCGACGAGCTGGACGGCAGGCTGCTGAGCCGCGCGATCCGCTACGCGGTGGAGCGCAAGCGCTCCGACTCCGCCGAGCGACGACTCGCCGAGGGCAGGCTGCGGGCCCAGGAGAACGCCCGGCTGGAGCGCGGCCTGCTGCCGACCCCGCTGCTGGACGGCTCGCCGCTGCACTTCGCCGCCCGCTACCGCCCCGGCCGCTCGCGCGCCCTGCTCGGCGGCGACTTCTACGACGTCGTCCGCACCCCCGACGGCACCGTGCACGCCATGATCGGGGACGTCTGCGGCCACGGCCCGGACGAGGCCGCGCTCGGCGTCGAGCTGCGCATCGCCTGGCGGGCCCTCACGCTGGCCGGGCTGTGCGGGGACGAGCTGCTGGGGACGCTCCAACAGGTACTGGAGCACGAACGCGCCGACGACGAGATCTTCGCGACCCTCTGCACGGTCGACATCGCGCCGGACGGCCGCCGGGCGGGCCTGTGCCTCGCCGGGCACCCGTCGCCCCTGCTCCTCCGACCCGGCTCCCCCGCACGGCTGCTGCCCTTCGACAACAACGGCCCGGCCCTCGGCCTGCTGCCCGGCGCCCGCTGGCCGCGGACCCAGGTGGAGCTGGGCGGGGAGTGGAGCCTGATGCTCTACACCGACGGCCTGATCGAGGGCCGCGTCGGCGAGGGCGGGGAACGGCTCGGTCAGGACGGCATGGTCGAGATGGTCCGCCGCCAGCTCTCCGAGGGCCTCCGCGGCGAGGAACTGCTGCGGGCGGCGGTCAACGAGGTGCGGGACCTCAACGGCGGCGACCTGACGGACGACGTCGCCGTCCTGCTCCTGGACCGCACCCGCTGACGACCGCCGCCACCTGCGGCCCCGCGCCCGACACCGGCCCGGCCTGTTCGGCCGACGTACCACGAGGATCCCGGCAGCCGGTTGATGGCTGCCGGCTATCGGCTGCCACCTGGCGCCTGCTGGCAACCCGGTGTCGGCAATCGGCATCAGCGCAATCGGGATTACCGGCCGCAATGGTCCGGGGTCCATGATCCGGGGCCCATGGACGGGGGTCACGGCCGCCGAGGGCCGAAGTGACCGGCCGCCGTGGGCCGAAGTGACCGGCCGCCGTGGGCCGAGGTGACCGGCCACCGTAGGCCGTCGGGATCACCGGCCGCCGTTGTACGGACCGTAGGGTCCGTCGCTGCTCGATCCCCCGTACTTGCGGCCACCGCCGGACAGACCGCGCAGGGCGGGCCGCACGTCGACCATGTACACGATGGTCGCGATGAGACCGATGATCGGCAGCAGCGACAGGATGTTGAAGATCAGGTTCACCACGAAGGCGAGGCCCAGGATGATCAGCCAGAACGGCTTGGTCTTCTTGTCCGCGGCGCGGTAGGCGTCCTCACGGCGCACGGCGGCGTCGATCAGCGCGAAGCCGCTGAACACGATCAGGGCCATGCTCAGCAGCCACATGAACCCCGCGAAGCCCTGCATCAGCACTACGTCCACCACCCGACTCGGCTCGTCCTTACGCGGTCACCGTACCCGCAACCGCCGGCCGGCTATCCGGAGAACGGGCCGGACACCGCAAAGGTGCCCGGCCCGCCGGACCGACGGTGCGGTCGGCCGTGCGGCCGTCCGCTCACTTGGCGGGCGGAGTCGTCCGCTTCGCCGTGCTCTTGCGGGCCGGGGCCTTCTTCGCGGCGGCCTTCTTCTCCGCGGAGGCAGCGGCGGAGGCGGGGGTCGCCACCGGCGTCTCGGCCGGGGCGGCGGTGGGCTTGTCGTCCTTGACCTCGACCGGCGTGGGCTTCGGCTCGGCCTTCGGCTCCACGGCGACCGCGATGTCCTCGATCGTCTCGGCGGTGTCGCCGCGCCAGGTCTTCACGGCCTGCTCGCCGTGCTCGGCGACCTTCTCGTAGGTCTCCCGGGCCTTGACCGCGTACTCGGCGGCCACGCCCACCCCGCGCAGCGCGAGGTCCTGGGCGTTCTCACCCAGCTTCTTCAGGTCGGTGTCGAGCGAACCGAAGAACTCGTTGACCTTGGCCTGGAGGCTCTCCTGGGTCTCCTTGACCCGGTGGCCGGCCTTCTCCTGCACGGCCTTGGGGTCGGTGTTGCGCACGGCCTCGAACCGCGCGGGCGCCTCAGCGCGCAGCTGCTCCACCAGGGCGGGCACCTTCCGGGCCTGCTGCAGCGCCAGGTCGGCGGTGCCGGCGGCGAAGTAGAGCGGGGTCGGGTTGCTGAGGGACTTGCGCAGGTCGTCGGTGATGGCCATGGTGAGGGTCCTCCCGGATGTCGTTGTCGGCTGAGGGTTGGTGTGGTCCGCGGCGGACGGCCGGTGCCCTGGTCCGGCTCAGCCGGCCGTCTGCCGCGGACCGCTGTCACTGCCGCCGGCCTTGCGGGGCCGGCGTTCGGCGGAGGTACCGCCCTTTCCGGTGGAGCCGCGACGCGCGGCGGACTTCCCGCCGTCGGCCGCACGGCTCCGACGTATCGACTCGGCACCGCCGTCGGTCCCGCCGGTGGCCTCGGCCCCGTCGGTCTCGTCGGCGTCCACGGCGACCCGGCTCCCGGGCCCGTCGGCACCGGTCACCCCTGTCGCCTCGCCGTCCTCGGCGCCCCCAAACCCGTTCTCCTTGCGGAAGGAGTCGTAGATCTGGAGCAGCACCTGCTTCTGGCGCTCGGTGAGCGTGGGATCGGCGAGCAGCACCGCCCGCGTCTCCACCTCGTCCCGGTCCCGCTCGGCGTCGAGGATCCCGGCCCGCACGTACAACGTCTCGGCGGAGATCCGCAGCGCCTTCGCGACCTGCTGCAACACCTCCGCGCTCGGCTTGCGCAGCCCGCGCTCGATCTGGCTGAGGTACGGATTGGACACCCCGGCGGCATCCGCGAGCTGCCGCAGCGACAACTGCGCACTGCGGCGCTGCTCCCGCAGGTACTCACCGAGATTGCCGACGTTGAGCGATGCCATGCCCCCACTGTCGCGCACAGCGCTAACTATTGCAAGCAAGCCGCTTGCAGAAGTGTGCCGCCTCACGCACGGCCGACGACGGCTGGACGTGACCGGTTGTCCGGCACCGGCCGGGACTGATCCGGAAGTCCTCCACTCCCCCGACGGCCCAGCAGGTCGACGCCCGACAGCCGGCCAGGTCGACGCCCCGGACAACCCGGCGATCAGCTCGTGACGGTCGTGACGATGCAGAAGGGATGCCCCGCCGGATCGGTGAGGACCCGCGCCCTGTCCCCATGCGGCTGGTGATCCGGCTTGCCCGCACCCAGCTCCAGCAGCCGGGTCTCGGCCTCGTCCAGACTCTCCGCGACCTCGAAGCAGAGGTGAAGCTGCTGGGGGACGATCTGACCAGGCCACATCGGGGGCCGGTAGTCCTCGACCCGCTGGAAGCCGATGAGGAGTCCGTCCTCATCACCGTTGAGCCCGGCGAACTCCGCGTCGGACTTCGGGTGTGGTTCCAGGCCGGTGGCCTGCTGATAGAACGCCGCCAGAGCCGGCGGATCAGGGCAATCGAGCGTTATCGCGACCAATTCCATCCGCGAGGACATGCGACCTCCGAGCCGATCAGTGGAATCCCGTGCACGCCATGGGGTGGTTGCCGGATGAGCGGACCGGGGGCGCGCTCGTTCCACTCCACCGCAAGCACAGCAGGTCAGGGCCGCGCCATGCCAACGGTCGTCCGAAACAGGACAGGAGAGGGGAGGGGTCACGGCTGGATCCGAACGCACGAGGCGTACCCGGCCGGCCGTCGTGTTCCTCGCCCAGCCCCAACGCCGCCCCGTGTGGCCGCCCGAGGGAAACGTCCCCGGAGCACCATCAGGTGACGCCTGGACGAGCGGGAGCCGACCGTCGGCCGTCGGTCATCGGCTGTCGGCTGTCAGCCCTCGGCCGTCGGCCGTCGGCCGTCAACGAGTGGCTGTGACCAGGCGGCTCAATACGGGAAGCACGCCTCGCAGGTCGTCGTTGTCCACCGCGACGGTCGCCGCTCTGCGCGCTCCGGCCGAGGCGTTGAACGCCACGCTCAATCCGACGGACGCGAACAGGGGAAGGTCGGATCGGCTGTCTCCGACCGCCCCGCACGATCGGGGAGGCAGCCCCAGCTCACGCGCCTGTGCGAGGGCGACATCCGGTTTGTCGTACTCGTCGAAGTGACGGGCGACCCGCCCCGTGAACCGGCCGCCGACGGTCTCCAGTTCAGGGCCGCTGAACGCATAGAAGCCGAAGCGGTCGGTCAGGTAGCGGCCCACAGGCGACCAGGCGAGGGTCGCCAGCACGGGCACCAACCCGTTGTGCCGACACCAGGCCACGGTCTCCGCGATGCCCGAGACCAGGGGAAGTCCGTCGAGCCAGCCGGAGACCTGGTCCTCGTGCGCCCCCCTCCAGCCCTCGGCATCCAGCTCGGAGACCTGCCGGTTGTCCACGTCACCGGCGGCGTAGGCGTCCTCCGCCTCGGCCAACTCCTCCCGGTGGCCGAGGAAGCCGGCTAGGTGGACCGAGGAACTCGTGCCGGGGACGAGCGTGCCGTCGACATCGAAGAACACGGCGCCCGCGGGATCGGATGAGACCACCGGCCAAGGATGTCACCACCCCGCGGAACGGCGGATCGTTGGTGTCGGCCCGCCTGTGCGGCAGCATGATGTCCCGTGCCTCCCGGCGCCCGGCTCTCTACCGTGGGGCACGGACGATGACGCCGGGCCAGGGGGAACACGATGCGGATCGCGGTGACGGGAGCGGCGGGCGGACTGGGTGGGCGGGTGGTGGGGTTGCTCGCGGAACGGGGGGACGTGGACGTCGTGGCGATGACCCGGCGGAGCCTTCCCACGGGCGCGTTTCCCGCGCAGGTGGCGGTCGCCGTCGCCGACTACGCCGATCCGCCCGCTCTGCGTGCGGCACTGAAGGGCGTGGACACGCTGGTCCTCGTCTCCAGTGACGGACCCGACGCGCGGATGCTGATGCACCACCGCAACCTGGTCGCCGCCGCCACGGCCGAGGGGGTCGGCCATGTCGCCGCGCTGAGCAGCGTCGACGCCGACACCTCGTCCCCGTTCTGCTACGCCGTGGTCAACGGCCTCACCGAAGAACTGCTCCTGGCCTCCGGCGTCCCCTGCTCGTTCGCCCGGGCCTCGCTGTACATGGAGTTCTTCGCGACCTGGCTCACCGAGGCGCGCGTGAGCGGCCGGTTGAGGATCCCGGCGGCGGACGGCCGGATCTCCCTGGTGGCACGCGACGACGTGGCCCGCGCCCTCGCCGCACTCGCCGTGGGTGAGCCGACCGGCGGCCACCACGACATCACGGGACCCGCGTCGATGGGCGTGGCGGACATCGCCTCGGTGGCTGCGGAGGTGTGGGGGAGACCGGTCGTCTTCGAGGACATCCCGGCGGACACGTACGCCGCCGAGACCGCGGCGACCGGTCTGGACCCCTGGTGGGTCTACGCCTTCGCGTCCCTGTTCGCCTCGGTACGCGAGCAACGCTGGGACCGGGTCGGGAACGACTACACCCGGTTGACCGGCCGCTCCCCCGTCGCACTGCGCGACACCCTGTCACGGCCCGGAACGGACCACGAGGGAGACACAGAACCATGACCCGCTGGACCGCCCGCCCCGAGACCGCCGACGACGCAGGCGCCGTCCGCGCGATCCTGCTCGCGGCCTTTCCCACCGCCGCCGAGGCCGGCATCGTCGACGCCCTGCGTGCCGACCCGGAGGCGTGGATCGACGGACTGTCGATGGTCACCACGGCCCCCGACGGCACCCCGGTCGGATACGCGCTGCTCAGCCGGTGCCACGTCGACGGCCACCCTGCCCTCGCCCTGGCGCCCTGCGCGGTACTGCCCTCCGCCCAGCGCACCGGTGCGGGCTCCGCCGCGATCCGAGCCGCCCTGGACGCCGCCCGGGCCAGGGGCGAGCACCTCGTCCTCGTCCTCGGTCACGCCGACTACTATCCGCGCTTCGGCTTCGTCCCGGCCTCCCGCTTCGGCGTCCGGGCACCGTTCGACGTGCCCGACGAGGCCATGATGGCCCTGGCCCTCGACGACAGCCGTCCCGTGCCGTCCGGCACCATCCGGTACCCCGCCGCGTTCGGCGTCTGACCGTCCCTGTGGTGCACCGCCCCCGCGGCTACCGTGCGGGCCCCGTGGCCCAGTCGCCGAGCACCGGGACGCAGCGCTCGGCGAAGTGCTCGTAGTCCGCGGCGGTGTTGTAGACGTGGGCGGACAGCCGCAGGTAGCCGAGCCCGGCGAAGCTGGTGAAGGCGGCCTCCACGCCCACCTCGCGGGCCATGCGGTCGCGCAGCGCGTCGGCCGCGATCCGGGTGTGGGCGAGCCCCTCCGGCAGCCGCACCAGCCGCATTCCGGGCACGGGCATGCCCACGTCCACGGGGCCGCCGTCGGTGCCGGTCAGGTCGGCGAGGGCGGCGGCGATGACGCGTGCGCCGTAGTCGGCCAGGTCGTCCATGTAGCGGCGGGCCGCGGGCCAGCCCCAGGTGGAGCCGATGAGGTCCAGCGCGGTCGCGGCGGCCAGGTAGCCGGTGGCGTCCACCGTGCCCTGCTGGTCGAAGCGGTCGGGATACGGGTCGCCGGCGCCCCAGGAGTCGATGAGCGGGTACAGCTCGTCCCGCAGCGGCCCGCGTGCCACCAGCGCCGCCGTACCGCGCGGCGCGCAGCCCCACTTGTGGAGGTTGCCGACCCAGAAGTCGTACGGCTCGCCCTCCAGCGGCGCGGCGATCAGGCCCGGCGCGTGCGCCCCGTCGACCAGCAGCGGCACACCGCGCCGTCGGGTCTCCGCGGCGATCCGCTCCACGGGCAGCCGGCGCGCGGTCGCGGAGGTGATGTGGTCGACGACGACGAGGTCGGTGGCCTCGGTCAGCTCGGCGGTCACGGCCTCGCACGCCCGGTCCGCGTCCACGTCGAGCGGCACCCGGGCGGTGCGGACCCGGCCGCCCCAGCGGCGGGCCAGGCGCTCGGCACCCATCGTGACGGCACCGTAGCCGTGGTCGGTGACGACGATCTCGCCGCCGCGGCGACGCTCCAGGGCGGCGAAGACGACGCTCGCCCCGGCGCTGGCGTTCGGCACCAGGGCCAGGTCGTCCGGGGCCGCCCCCAGGAAGGCGGCGAGCTCGGCGCGGGCCGCCGCGAGCCGCCGCGGCAGCGCCGGGAACCACACCACCGGTGCGCTCTCCATCTCCGCGCGCAGCCGCTGCTGCCGCTCCTGCGCCGCCCGCGGCACGGCCCCGAAGGAACCGTGGTTGAGATGGAGCAGGGCCGGATCCAACGACCAGGCGTCGGCCGCCGGGCGGCCGTCGGCCAGCAGCAGCGGGCGCGGTGCGGTGGTGACCTCGGTCTCGCTCACCTGACTCCCTCCGGGGCCCCGGGCACCCCCGGAACCACCCTTCGATGACCCACGACGGGCCCGGGCGACCTCGGGACCATCCTCCGACGACTTCCTCCGGACCCCGGACGCCCCCCTGGAACGGCCCCCGACGGCGGCACCCTCAGCGGGCCCGACATCGTCATCGATCCGACATCGACATCGGCCCGACACCGTCATCGGTCCGACACTGTCATCAGCCCGACACCGCGGCAGGCCCGACATCGTCATCGGGCCGTCGCCGGGCCGGCCGCCGCCGTCGGCACATCCGATGAGTGAGGATGGTGCATGCGGCGGCCCGCGATCAATCGTCCTCGTCCCCGGCAGGCCCGCCGCGCACGCCCCGCCGCACCCTCCCGTCTGCCGCGCCCCGGCTCACGCCAAGGCACGGGCGAGGAAGGGGTTGGCGGTGCAGCGGACCGGCAGGCCCAGGGCTCCGGTGGCGACGGCCAGGGTGACCGGGTAGGAGTCCACGGCTCGGCGGACGTGGGGTGCACCGAGGCCGCTTCCGGTGACGATCCGGTCGAGGTCGACGTAGGCGGAGCGGACGGCCTCCAGCCGGCGGTAGACCCGCCAGTCCTCGCGCCAGCCACGGGTGTGCTCGGGCGGGAGCCTCTGTTCCCAGCGCCGGAAGAGGCGGTCCCGCAGCTCCGGACTGGTGGGCGTCAGGTGCATGTGCCGGACCAGGTCGTGGAGCGGGTCCCCGATCAGGGCCATCTCCCAGTCGATCAGGGCCAGGCCGCCCGAGCCGGCCTGCCGGACCAGGTTCCACGGGTGGAGGTCGCCGTGCAGCAGGGCCGGCTCCCGGTGGCCGACCTCGTCCCGCGACAACAGGTGGCCGAGCCGCGGGGCGTCCGGGAGTCCCAGCTGCCGTGCCAGTTGCCGCGTCCTGCGCGGCAGCTCACCGACCAGGCGCACCACCTCGTCCGTGAGCCACCGGTGGAAGCCGACCTCGGCCGCCGCGGGGTCGAGGTGCTCGTGGTCCACCCGGGTCAGGGCGCACAGTTGGTCCACCAGGGAGTCCGCTTCCCGTGGCGACAGACCGTCCACGGGATGCTGCGGGGGGCGGTCGAGGTCCCGGGGGCCCAGGTAGGTGTGGAGGGCGAAGCGGTCGTTCGGGGGCGTCTCGCCGAGCGCCAGCGCCCTGGGGGCCGTCACGTCGACCCCTGCCTCCTCGATGCGGCGCAGCACCGCGTGTTCGCTCAGGAAGCGCGGCTTGCGGGTGCAGGCTCCGGGGAGTCTGCGCCGTACGACGACGGGATGGTCGAAGCCCGGCATCCGCACCACGGTGGTGAGGTGCGCCGTGCCCTCGAAGACCCGTCCGGCGGGGGCGTCCTTCTCTTCGGCGAGTGCGCCGAGCACGGCCGCCGCGTCGATGTCACGGGGCAGGGGCAGCCGCCGGTCCGGCTCCCAGCCGAAGACCGCGGCTCGGGGCTCGCCGCGCCGCACCCGCCGCGCGGTCAGCCATCGGAACAGGGCGCCCTCGATGCCCCGTGCCCCCGGCACGCTCCGCAGGTGCAGGGGCTGCGCGGCGGTCTCCAGCGCACGGCCCACCTCCGCGGTCGCCTCGTCCAGTCCCTTCTGCGAGAACCCCTGTTCCAGGGACTGCGCGGCCCGCATGACGTCCGGGAAGACGGACTGGGCGCGCTCGAAGGCCACGTAGGGGGAGAGGTCCTTGCCCAGTCCGTCGACGCCTGCGGGGCGCAGGGCGCCCATGGCCTCCTGCCATGCCTCGACCACCTCGTCCCACTGGTGTGCCGGGTACCGCATCCGCACCAGGTGGGTCGCGAGGTCGTGGAGGGGGTCGCCGTAGGTCGCCAGTTCCCAGTCCACGCAGATGAGCGGAAGGGTTCCGCCGTAGGTGACGATGAGGTTGTCGCGGTGCAGATCGGCGTGCAGGAGGCTGTACGGCCTGGGGGCCATGGCGGGCACCCGGTCGGCGAACCGGGCCAGCGCGTCCTCCTCGATGCCCAGGGCGGTGAACAGTGCGCCGAACACGGCCCGGTTGGGCCGGCGGATCTGCCGGTCGGCCAGGTGGGCCAGCGTCCGCAGGAACTGCCGGCTGTCGGTGTCGCCGCGGGGCCAGCAGTCCGGCAGTGGCGGGAGGGCGCCGCGCCGCACCTGCGTCATGCGCGCCAGCAGCTCGGCCAGTGCTCTGACCAGCAGCGTGTCCACCGGCTTGCCGTTCCCGCAGACGCTCGACAGCGGGACGCCCTCGACGTAGCTGTGGACGGCGAACCCCGGCCCCTTGGCGAGGCACTGCGGCACGTGGGGCAGGACGCCTCCGACCGCGCCGAGGATCGCGTCCTCGTCGTCCCAGGTCCGGATCACCACGGGCAGCGCCTCGGCTCTGCGGATCCGCACCGTCACGGAGCTCCCCGGCTCCCGGCCGAGCAGTCTCGCCTCGGGCTCGCCGAGCGGCGTCACGTAGTTGCGGTTGTGGTGACCGCTGCTGGCCGTGCCGTGGCGGGTGGCGTACGCCACGAAGTCCCGCAGCCGGTCCTCGCGGGTGAGCGGCCCAGCAGGCAGGGGCCGGGAAACAGGTGGTGCGCCCACTGGCCGCTCCGGATGTACGAGAGGAGTCACAACGAAAGGTAGGCACGCGGCCCCCGGTCCCGCGCGCGGGCGGCGTTCCGTGTCGCGGCGGACGGGGGGTCACCCGTGTGTCCGGGACGGCCGAGCCCGTCGGAGGGGTCGTGGTTCTCCCCTGGTACGGACGGAGGGCGAGCGCCTGCTCAATCGGTGGCCGGAATGCTACCGGACGCGGGTCGGTGCGACAGGTGCCTCCAGACCGAGTCGAACCAGGCCTGCATGCTGTGCACGAACACGGATTCCGAGGCCGCCGACGCGTTCGGGGCCGCCACGTGATGGGTCAGCGTGGCGCCGAGTCCGAGCACGTCCAGCGCCGTGACCACTTCGCCCCCGTCGAGCTCGATGGGCCGCTCGATGATGTCGTACATGCCGTGCAGGGCTTCGACCCCGTTGAGCAGGTACAGCTTGAACGCCGGGGTGAGCGGGGTGTGCCGGATGTCCACCTGGACCTCGGCGACCAGCTCCTCCGTCCTCAGGTCCCTCAGGGACCTCACCAGCGACTCGGTGTGCGAGTCGGTGATGGCGCGCAGGCGTTCCCGCAGGCGGGGGTCGTCGCGGTCGTCCCTGTTCCGCGGGTACGGCAGGTCCAGGGACGGATCCGGCAGGAGCATCCGCAGCGCGATGGACTCGGGCGCGATCTCCTTCTCGCGGATCCGTTCGGACTGCAGCCGGATGTGCGCGTCCAGCGATTCGGACGTCAGGGTGAACACGTCCAGGGTGACCTCCGGACGCTCGAAGGCCTCACTGATCAGCGGAGCCAGCGCCACCCGTCCGGGCGAGCGGCCCGCCCGGGCCGCCGACGACTCGATGCGCTGGGTCTTGATGACCTTGGAGCCGCTGCCCTGCCGGGTGGAGATCCAGCCCTCGCTGGTCAGTTCGCGCACCACCCGGCGGACGGTGTCCCGGGAGACGTCCAGTTCCTCCGCCAGTTCCCGCTGCGGCGGCAGGAAGGTGTTCACGGGGTAGGTCTCGTCGAGCATGCGGGAGCGCAGGGTCTTCAGAACCCTTCCGAACTCCCTGCCGCCCCCGTCACCGGTGTGCTCGTCGTCCACACGGCGACCGTACCGCCGCCGACGCCCGGTCAAACCACTTTCCGTCAACTTGGACTGGCCTGCGGCCTGCCGTTAAGGGATCTCTCCCTCAGGGGACAACCACTATGAGGCAAGCAGTCCAATTGGACGGGTGAGGGCACCGCCGCCACCCGGTGAGGGACGCGGGTGGGGGACATGCTTCTTTTTCACGCGACGTGTGCGGCCCTGGAGTTCTCGGTGGGGCTGCTGGCGGAGAGCAGACTCGGTCTCGTCGGTCTGGTGCTGGTGTGCGTGGGGGCGGTCGCCGTCCGGGCGCGCCACGACGGGTACGCGGTGGGCGCGGCGGTGGTGTTCACCTACCTGCTGCTTCAGGCCTGAGGGGGCCTGAGCACCTCCAGCACCTTCTCCAGCGAGTCCACGACGACCCGGGCGCCGGCCTCGCGCAGGGCGGCGTGCTTGGCCTCGTTGCGCGCGTAGCCGAGGAACGGCACCGCCGCCGCGCGGGCCGCGGACAGATCGGACGGGGTGTCACCGACCATCAGGGCGGTGGCGGGGTCGGCGCCCAGCGCGCTCAGCGCACGGTCGATGCAGTGCGGATCGGGCTTGAGCCGGTGCAGTTCCCGGGTCCTGCCGTAGATGTGAGGGGCGAAGCAGTGCGCGAGCCGACGCGACGTCAGGTAGTCACGCGCCACGCGCGGGGAGTTGTTGGTGGTGATGGCCAGTCGGGCCCCCATCGCCGTCCAGGTGCGGATCAGCGGGTCGGCGTACGGCGTCGGCAGGGCCGTGGACACGGCGCGCAGTTCTTCCTGGGTGAGGCGTTCCTCGAGTTCCACGACCAGGTCGCTGCCGGGCCGCCTGCCGTCCACGGCGCGCACCATCACGTGCGGGTCGAGCGATGCGCGCTCCGTCGCCGTGAGCAGGTTCTGCAGGCCCCGGGCGTCCAGCCATGACGCCAGGTCGCCCGCCACCCGCTCCGCGGGATGGCCGGCGAACAGGCGGCAGACCGGCCCGTCGAAGTCCCACAGCACGACGCGGGCAGAGGCGACCAGGTCCCGCAGGGCGTCCCGTTCTCTTCCGGTCTCGGCTGTCACCGCATCAGTCTGCGTCGTATCAGGAGTCACTAGGAGAGTGTCAGGTCGGTCGTGATGGTTTCCCAGAGGGCGTCGAACCACTTCTGCGATTCCTCCACGAACGCCGTGTCCCGCCGGCCGGCCCGGCGGTCGAAGCAGAACAGGAGGGACTGGGAGCCGAGGGCGTCGTACATGTCGAGCACCTGCTCGTCCCACTCCTCCTCGCGCCGTTCCAGCCGGTAGTAGCCGTAGAGCGCCTCGGCGCCGTTGAGCAGGTAGAGCTTCATCGGCGGGGTGAACGGCAGGGCGCGGAAGCGGACGTGGACGTCGATGCCGTGGGTGGCGCGGACCGCCTGGAGGTTGTGGCGCAGCACCTGGGCCTGGGCGTTTCGCATGGACAGCCACCGGTCGTGGACGGGGTCGCCGGCCTCGTCGCCGGCGCCCTCCTCGACCAGCACCGGGAACGCCAGATTGATCTTGCGGGAGGGCAGCAGGATGCGGAGCTCGACGGACTGGGGACGGAGGGCGTCCTCGTGGATCATCCGCAGGGGCTCGCCGACGGCCACCATCAGGGTCTCGGACGTGTGGCAGACGACGTCGATGCGGACGTGCTCGGCGCGGAAGGCCTCCGTGAGGCGGGGCGCCAGGGCGACCATCGTCGGCCGGGGCTCCTCCGGGGCCGCCGCCGGTTCGGCCACCGTGGGCGGCGCGCCCTTGGTGACGTTGGTGAGCAGACCGGCGTCCTGGAGGGTGCGCAGGGCCTGGCGGACGGTGCCGCGCTCCACGCCGAACTCGTCGGCCAGCTCGGCCTGGGTGGGCAGGCGGTCGCCCGCTTTGAGGTCACCGCTGCGGATGCGCCCGCGCAGCGTCTCGGCGATCTCCTGGGCGGAGAGCTTGCTGCTGCCGTTCACGGCCACGTTCTCCTGGGTCACGACCAAACGCTACAACTTTGATCCATCTTTGGGGAGTTGCCGGGGAGTTGTTTATCGATATCCGCCAAGTGGGCACAACTTCCCTAGAGTTGGCAGCCAACTCGGTCGAGTTGGCACTCACACCATTCACCGGGGGTCGCCGTGCATGTCCTCGCTCTCCTCTCCGCCGTCTTCGTGGTCACCTTCGAGCAGCTCGTCGAGTGGAGGTACGGCCCGGCCGGCCTGCTCGGTCTGCTGCTGCTCGCCATCGGCATCAAGGCCGAGCGCCCGTCCGTCAGCTCCGCCGGGGCGGTCCTGCTCGCCCTGCTGGTCGCGCGGCCCGCCCTCTGAGGTACGGTCCTACGCCCTCCAGGGGCCCTGGTGCACCTCGGCTCGCCCGGTGCCCCCGTTCCGCGCCTGCCCGGACCGTCCGGCGAGGACCGGCCCCTTCGCCCCCACCCGTCCCGGACCCCGCCCGGCCCCCGGACCTCGCACGCCCCCCAGCCCCGCACGGCCCCCGCACGGCTCCGCCTCCACCCGTGGGAGACGTCAGCTCGTGAGCTCCAGCTCCGAACTGATCGTCTCCCACAACGCGTTGAACCACAGGTGGGACTGCTCGACGAAGGTGGTGTCCCGCTGGTCCGCGCCCTGCGCGAAGGAGAACAGCATGGACCGGATGCCCTGGGCGTCGTACGTCTGAAGGCTCTCGTGGTCGATGCGCGTCTCGTGGCGGGACAGGGTGTAGTAGGCGAACAACGCCTCCGTCCCGTTGAGCAGGTACAGCTTCACCGGCGGCGTGAACGGCAGGGCCCGGAAGGCGACCCGCACGTCGATCCCGTGCGTGGCGCGCAGGGCGAGCAGGTTATGCCGCAGCACCTGGCCCTGGGCGTTGCGCATGGCCAGCCAGCGGTCGTGCACGGGGGCGGCGTCGCCGTGCCGCTCGACAGGCACCGGGAAGGCCAGGTCGATGCTCCGGCTGGGCAGCAGGACGCGGACGTCGACCTTGGCCGGTTTCTGCCGTCCGGCGTGGATGCGGCGCAGCGGTTCACCGATGGCCAGGGTCAGCGAGACCGCGGTCAGGCAGACGGCGTCGATCTCCACGTGCTCCGCCTCGAAGGCCGCCGTGACGCGGGAGGCCAGGGCGACGGTGGTGGGCTGGGGCGGTGCCGCCGGGCCGGCGGCGGCCGGAGCGGGGGGAGCGGCGGCGACGGTCGCCGGGGCGCCCTTGGAGACGTTGGCGAGCAGCTGCTCGGACTGCAGGATCCGCAGCGCACGGCGCACCACGCTCCGTTCCACCCCGAACTCGTCGGCCAGCCGGGCCTGGGTGGGCATGCGGTCGCCCGGTCGCAGCGCTCCGGCCCTGATCCGGGCGCGCAACACGTCGGCCACCTCACGGGGAGTGGGCCGTGGCCGCTGTGACCTCGCCCGTCGGGGGACGGAGCCGTGTTCCGGGTCCACGAACCGACCCTACAACTTCGCGCCATCTTCGGGGAGTTGCCGGACGGGTGGTTATGAGCCGAGTCCAAGTGGAGATAACTCAGGAGAAGTTGGTAACCAACTTGAACAACATGGTTGACGCAATGGAGGGTTGGCCACCAGGGTGACGGTTGGGGACCACGACGTGAGGGGGACCGTCATGCCGCTCGTCGCCATCGTCCTCGCCGCCCTGGCCGTGGGGCTCGAACAGATCCTGCAATGGCGGTTCGGCACGATGGGCATCATCGCCTTCGTCGCCCTCACCGTCGGCATCAAGGCGAGGAACGGCCTGATCAGCGGCATCGGCGCGGTCGTCCTCGTGCTGCTGCTCGCCCAGCCCGGCTGAGCGGGCACTCCACCGGCCGTGGAGCGGGCTCCCCTCCGGAGGGGAGCCGGGAGCCCGTCGAACGGCACCGGTCGCGCCGACGGCGCGACCCGCACCACCACAACCGAACAGCTCGCTACGGATGAGCACCCACCCGCACCCGGACGAAGGAGGCGAGCGGACAGCGCCGACAGAGGGCATCACCAGGGGCGCGGCGGCGGAAGCCGCCGACGCTCAGAACATGTCCGGGCACCACGGCCGCCTGGACGTGCGCAGCAGGGCGTCGGCCTCACGGGCGGCGCCCGCTCGTTCTTCCCGGACCCGGCCGAGGGCCGTGAGCCGCACCGCCGACTCGTCCCCCAGCCAGAGGGTCGCCAACTCGGCCGCGTCCAGTACGAGATCGGCCCGGTCGGTGGTCCGCGTACAGCTGCCGGTGCCGTCCGCGGACGCCTCCAGCCGGTAACGGCCGCCGGTCAGTCCCTTGCCGTCCGCCACCTCCAGCACCAGCGTGCCCGCGGCCCCGTAGGTGCGCGCCTCCAGGGCCCGGACGACGTCCAGGATCCGCACCCACAGCCAGTCCGCGTGGCTGGTGACCGCCGCCGCCCGCGGATCGGGCAGGAAGTGCGGGAGCAGGTCGTCGGGGGCCCGCCAGCCGCTCTTGACCCGCACCACCCAGTCGATCGAGCACAGGTACCGCCACAGGGCCCGCTCGGCGGCCGGGGTCACGGCGGTCAGCCAGTCGACGCTCACCGTGTTCAGCGGCTGCTTGGCATCGCCCCAGTGGTCGTCCGCGCTGTAGGAGACCATGCCCTGCACCTCGCCGTCCGCCGAGCGGTACACGGCGAAGAACGGTTCGCTCCAGGACGTGTCGAGGCGCACGGCGCCGGTGACCAGCTGCCACCACAGTTCGTCCCGGCTGACCGCGCCGGGGAGCGTCCGCCGCAGCCGCTCGTGCAGCTCGGGGCCGAGCTTGCGGACGTCCGTACCGTCCACGAGGTCGATCCGGCCGCCGTCCTCGGGGCCGGACCACCGCGGGTCGAGACCGCTGCGCGGCACGTCGACGGTCCACTCGGTGGCGGAGGTCGCCGGGCCGAAGCCGTAGCGGCCGTAGATCGGGTACTCGGCGGCGATCAGGGTCGCCACCACGTCCCCGCGCTCCTTCGCCGCGGCCAGGTCCTGCGCCATCATCCGGCCGAGCAGGCCGCGCCGGCGGTGCGTGGGGGACACCGCGACGTTCGAGATGGCGCAGGCGGGCACCACCGCGCCGCCGACCACGGTGAGGTCCTGCGCGAAGGAGCGGAGCGTCGCCACGCAGCGGCCACCGTCGAAGGCGCCGAGCGAGCGGCCGGGCCGGAAGCGCAGGCGACGAGCCTCCAGCACGTCGTCGGACGAGGTGGGCTCACGCAGGAACCCCGTGTTGAGCACCCGGACCCAGTCGGGGAACTCGGCCTCGGTGATCGGCCGCACGTCGATGTCGGAACGGGGGGACGTCATGGGCCCACGGTAGGTGGAGGGGGGATGGGTGTCGTGGGGTTTTTCCGGTGCCCGAGGCCGCCGGACGACCGCCCGGGGCGACGGCCGGAGCGCGCCGTACCGCCCGGGGCCCGGCAGCCGCCCGGACCCATGGGCCACCCGGCCCCGGTTGCCGTCGACCGCCCGGAGCCGTCGGCCACCGCGGGCCCGCCGGCCAAGGACGCCCGCCGACCGCTCCGGAGCGGGCACCTCGCGCCCTCCGCCTCGCCGCCGGCCCCGGTTCGCCCCACGGAAAGCCGCCCGGACCCGCCCCGTTCGCACGAACCACCCGGGCCCGCCCCGCTCAGAAGGCCGCCCGGACCTGCCCCGTTCGCGCGAACCCCCGGACTCGCTCCGCTCAGAAGACCGCCCGGACCTCCCCCACCACCTCCGCGCCGCCGGTGAGTGGTGCGGCACCGATCCGGTCGACCACCGGTCCGTCCACCCCCATCAGCCGCAGCGCCTGCGCCAGGATCGGGCCGAGGGCGCGCAGGGAGCCGTCCTCCACCTTGAAGGCCAGCGCACGGCCGTCGGGCAGGGCGACCGCCTGCACGGCCTCCGCGCCCATCTTGGACAGGGCCCCGGGGACCTCCCGCATCAGCCAGGTGTCCGCCCGGCGGGTGCCCGCGACGTACTCGGGGTGGGCCCGCATCGCGTCGGCGACCCGGCGTTCGGGCGTGCCCGGCTCGGCCAGGACGAAGGAGCGGTAGGCGCGGGCGAGGCCGGTGAGGCCGATCGCCAGGAGCGGGGCGCCGCAGCCGTCGGTGCCGACCGCCGCGACGGGTTCGCCGGCCGCCTCCTCCACGCCCCGGTGGATGAGCTGCTGGAGCGGGTGGCCGGGGTCGAGATAGCCCTCCAGCGGCCAGCCGTTGCGCGCGCAGGCGGCGAGCATGGCCGTGTGCTTGCCGGAGCAGTTCATGGTCACCCGGTCGCGCACACCGCCCGCCGCCAGGTACGTCTCCCGCTCCTCGGGGTCCAGCGGCAGGTCGGGCGGGCAGGCGAGCTGTTCGGCGCTCAGCCCGTGCTCGGCCAGCATGGTGCGGACCAGATCCCGGTGAAAGGTTTCTCCGGAGTGGCTGGCGGCAGCGAGCGCCAACCGCTCCCCCGACAGCTCCAGGCCCGCCCGCAGCACCCCGGCGGCCTGCATCGGCTTGTTGCTGGAGCGCGGGAAGACGGGCGCCGTCACCTCACCCAGCGCCAGCTCCACCGACCCGTCGGCCCCCAGCAGGACCAGGCTCCCCCGGTGCCGCCCTTCGAGGAACCCGGAGCGGACCACCTCCGCCAGCACCGGTGGCGCCGACGGCACCGCTCCGGACGGACCGGACGACGCGCCGGACGACGGGCCGGGTGCCGGAGCGGACGACGACGCGGCGGCGTGCGAGGCGGCGTGCGGGGAGGGGGACGACGGTGCGGGCATCGGCGGTGGCCTTCCGGGGCGCGGGACGACCCGCCCACCGCGAGGGCCCGGGATCACCGGGCCTGCCTCGCCTCACACGAGCAGATCGTCGACTTGAGCTTCCCCCTCACGGTACCTGCGGGTGATCTCCGCGCTGCACCCGTCGGCCGTCCGCTGCAGGCCCTGCCGCCGCCGGGACACCTGCTCCTCGTACCGCACCAGCCGGCCCATCGCCGCGTGCAGTTCCCCGTCGGTGCGCGCCCGCAGGTCGGACAGCTCCACCTCGGCGAGCATCTCGGCCGCCAGCCGCCCGTACTCCTCGCTCTGCGGGGTGCCCAGGGTGACGTGACGGGCGGAGGAGCGGTGCCGGGTCGGCGCGTCCCGCAGGATCTCCGGGAGCCGCTCCACCACGGAGGCGGGCGGCATCTCCGGGGGCGCCGCGGTGGCCGTCGCCCCCAGCGGGGTGCGCCGGAGCAGTTCGGCGTTCAGGATGTCGATCCGCCCCTGGAGCAGCCGCCGCACGTAGCTGAGGTCGGCCTCGTCGCGCTGTGCCTCCCTGCGCAGGGCGCGCAGCTCGGGCAGGCTCAGTGCCGTCAGATCGTCCGCGGGCTGTTTCTCGGGCATCACAGGGCTGTCCGTTCGCTGCGTGGGCGGCCGGTGGAACGCCGGCTCGCCGGCGCCCGCCCCGATGGGCGTGCCGGCCCCCGCCGGATACCCGGTCCCTGGTGTGCTCATGTGCCTCTACCGTCCCCTCGACCGGCGTGTGCCATGCATCGTGCCACCCCTCACGGCCACCCGGTGACCGAGTGGTCCCGAACAGCCCCAGATGGGGGGTTAAGGAGTAAAAATAGCCCGACCGAGGACCCCCGGCCGACCCGCTCGGGGGGCGCCCGGACGGCCTCGGGGCACCCGGCATGATGGTCGTATGCGTGCAGTGGTGCAGAGGGTGGACGGCGCGAGCGTCGTCGTGGACGGCGAGACGGTGGGGGCCATCGAGGGCGAGGGCCTGTGTGTCCTGGTCGGGGTGACCCACGAGGACACCAAGGAGAAGGCGGCGCAGCTCGCCCGCAAGCTGTGGTCGATCCGGATGCTGCAGGACGAGCGGTCGTGCAGCGACATCGACGCCCCGCTCCTGGTGATCAGCCAGTTCACCCTTTACGGCGACGCCCGCAAGGGCCGGCGCCCCACCTGGAACGCCGCGGCGCCCGGTGACGTCGCCGAGCCGCTGGTGGACGAGGTGGTCGCGCAGCTGCGCGCGCTGGGCGCGACGGTGGCGACGGGCCGCTTCGGCGCGCGGATGCGGGTGTCGCTGACCAACGACGGCCCGTTCACCGTCCTGTTGGAGATCTGAGGGAAGACTCGGGGGTCCGGCCCGGGGCCGGTCAGGGCCTCGCCGCGGGGCCCGCCGCGGGGCCCTGGGGCTGACCGGCGGCCTGGCCGGTCAGCCCCCTTGGGTCTGGCTCCACCACGGGCCCCTGAGCCTGGCCCAGGGGCCCGGTCGAGCCTGGCCCAGGGACCTGGCCGAGCCTGGCCCAGGGGGCTGGTCGAGTCTGGCCCAGGGAGCCTGGCCCGGGGGGCTGGCAGGTCAGGGCTCCACCACGGTCTCCTGCGCCGCGGCCGTGTCACCGGCCAGCAGCCGGGCGTCGACGGGCACGTTCCGCTTGACCAGGGCGAGGGCGACCGGCCCCAGCTCGTGGTGGCGCACCGACGTCGTGACGAAGCCGATCCGTCGCCCCTCGGGGCCGTCGTCCGCGACCCGGATCTCCGTGCCCGGCGTGGGCAGGTGGACCTCACTGCCGTCCAGGTGCAGGAAGACCATCCGGCGGGGCGGCTTGCCCAGGTTCTGCACCCGGGCGACGGTCTCCTGACCCCGGTAGCAGCCCTTCTGCAGGTGCACCGCGCCGCCGATCCAGCCCAGCTCGTGCGGGATGGTGCGGTGGTCGGTCTCGAAGCCGAGCCGAGGGCGGTGCTGTTCCACCCGCAGCGCCTCGTGGGCGAGGATCCCGACGGGCGGACCGGCCTGCCCGGCGAACCGCTCCAGGTCGGCGCGGGGCAGGAACACGTCGCGGCCGTACGGCGTCTCCCGCACGACGGCGTCCTCGGGGACCTCGGTGATGGAGCCGGCCGGCAGGTGCACCACCGCGACGTCGGCGGTGCGGTCGGCGACCTCGACCCGGTAGAAGAACTTCATCGACTCCAGGTACGCGATCAGCGCCTCCTGGGTCCCGGGCTCGACGTGGGCCCAGGTGGTCTCGCCGTCGTCGACCAGGTAGAGCGCGTGCTCGATGTGGCCGTGCGCGGAGAGGATCAGCGCCTCGGTGGCCTGGTGCGGCGGGAGATCGCTGACGTGCTGGGTGAGCAGCAGGTGCAGCCAGGTCAGCCGTTCCGCCCCGGAGACCGTGACGACTCCGCGGTGGGACAGGTCGACGAAGCCGGTGCCGTCGGCGAGGGCGCGCTGCTCGCGGAACAGGTCGCCGTAGTGGGCGGCCACGCCTTCGTCCACACCTTCGGCGGGGACGGCGCCCGGCAGGCTCAGCAGGGGGCTCTTCATGCCTCCAGCCTACGACCCGGTGGTCGACGCCTTCCGGGTGCAGGTCTCACACCGGCCGAAGATCGCGAAGTGCTTCAGGTCGGTGTCGAAGCCGAAGGTCTCCCGCAGCTTGGCGGTGAACTCGGCCGCCACCTCCACGTCCGCCTCGATGACGTCGGTGCAGTCGCGGCACACCAGGTGGAGATGGTGGTGCCGGTCGGCGAGGTGGTAGGTCGGCGCCCCGTGCCCGAGGTGGGCGTGGCTGACCAGGCCCAGCTCCTCCAGGAGCTCCAGCGTGCGGTAGACGGTGGAGATGTTCACCCCCGACGCGGTCTTGCGCACTTCGACGAGGATGTCGTCGGGGGTCGCGTGCTCCAGGGTGTCCACGGCTTCGAGCACGAGTTGGCGCTGCGGCGTCAGCCGGTAGCCGCGCTTCCTGAGGTCGCTCTTCCAGTCGGTGCTCACCACACCACGAGTCTAGAGGGGGCCCGGCCCGATCGGACCGGGCCCGCCGGAAGGCCCGGGAAGGGCGCGGGACGGCCCGCTCGGAGAAAGGAGAAAGGCGGTCCGCTGGAAGGCAGTCTCCTTGCAGGCAGTCCCCTTGCAGGCGGTCTCCTTGCAGGCAGTCCCCTTGAAGACGGTCCCCTTGCAGGCAGTCCCCTTGAAGACGGTCCCCTTGCAGGCAGTCCCCTTGAAGACGGTCTACTTGAAGAAGGCGATGCCGTCGTCCGGCATGTCGTCGGGCAGGGCCTTGGCCCAGCGCTCGACCTCCTCCGGGGTGACGACCTTCTTCAGGTGCGCCGACATGTAGGGGCGCAGCTCGACCTCGGGGGTCTGCTTCTCGCCGACCCACATCAGGTCGCTCTTGACGTACCCGTACAGCCGCTTGCCGCCGGTGTAGGGGCGGGCGGCGGGCGTGCGCGCCACGGCGTCCGTGACCAGGTCGATCTGCGGCTTCTGGTCGGCCATCTCGCCGTACCAGATCTCGATGACGCCGTCGTCCCGCGTCATCGTCACCTCGACCTTGCGCTCGGCGTCGATCCGCCAGAAGCCGTGCTCGGACTCCAGGGGCCGGACCTTGTTGCCGTCGCCGTCCAGCACCCAGGTGTGGGAGGCGTACTCCAGGAAGTCCCGGCCGTCGTGGGTGAAGCTGACCTCCTGCCCGAAGTTGCACTTCTCGGCGCCGGGGAAGTCGTGCACGCCCGCACCCGCCCAGTTGCCCAGCAGGAAGGCGAGGGGGACGAGGTCCTTGTGGAGGTCGGACGGGATCTCGATCATGAGAGGCAGTTCCTGGACGTGGTCGGGCAGGTCAGCGCTGGCCCTGATACAGCTTCTTCACGGTCAGCCCGGCGAAGGCGAGAACGCCGACGGCGACCAGGACCAGCAGGGCTTCGAAGAAGATAACCACGGGGTGCTCCTTGAGCGGGGGGTGCGGTAGTGCACAGGGCCGGGCCCCAGCTTACGCGGCCGGGGCCCGGCCCTCCGTACGAGGTGGCTCCTCGCCTCCGGTCAGCTCAGCAGCTGGCCCTGCAACGTCACCGTCTGCTGGAACGGGACGGCGTCCGCGGTGCCCTTGCGGGACTGTACGACCAGGGCCACCACCTCCCCGGCGCGCAGGTAGGCCTGCCGCACGTGCTCCCCGCCGCGCGGCTTCGGCTCGTCGTAGGCGTACCGGGTCACTCCCCTCGGGTCGGCGGCCGACGGGAAGCGCTCGTCGAACTCGACGCGCTCCGTGCCGGCGAGAGCGTACGTGGGTGACCCGTAGCTGGTCAGACGGCCGTAGACCGTGTCTCCCACCTCGGCCGTGGCGAAGCGGAGCAGGAAAATCCGGGTGCGGGTGCCGTCCGGCGCCGTCCAGCCGCGGGCCGCCACGTGCCGCAGGCCGTGGTCGGTCATCAGCTGCTTCACCTCGGCCCGGTCCGCCTTCTCCGCGAACACGGAGAGGAAGTCCTCGACGGGCAGCCAGCCGTCCTCGCCCTTCAGCTTCCGGTCCTCCGTCGCCCCCGCCGGCGCGGGCAGCAGCAGGGCCCGCAGGTCGGCCGCGTGGACGCTCGCCGGGTCCTCGTGGTCGTACGGGGCCGCGCCGGCGGGCAGGGGCGGCCTGGTGATCCGGGGGTAGTCCCAGCGGCCGTCCGGCTCGGTCGCCAGCCCGGGGACGTCGGTGCGCTCCATGCTCGTGATCCCGTAGGCCGTGCCCGCCCCGAACGCGGCGAACACGGTCACCACGGCGGTCCAGCGCAGGGCCGCCCGCAGCCGGTGACGGTCCCGCAACCGGACCCGGACCGGGGCCGGGGCCGGGGCCAAGGCCGCCGGGGGGACGGAGTCCCCCGGAGCGTCCCGGTCCGGTGCGGCGACGGGCTCCGGCAGAGCTGCCGGGTCCGACGGGACTGCCGGGGCGGACGGGACTCTTGAATCGGAAGGGACTCCCGGATCGGAAGGGGTCACCGGGGCCGTCCTGGAGTCCGGGGCCGACCCCTGGGCCACCTCCGGGACGGGCCCGGGGGCGGCGGCCGGCACGGCGTCCTGAGGCCGGTCGAGGGCGGGCGCCCGGTCCGGGGCCGACCCCTGGGGCGCGGACGGTGCCTGATCCGCGGACGGTGCCTGATCCGTGGACGGTGCCTGATCCGTGGACGGCGGCTGATCCGTCCTCCGCGGCTCCGCCTCGGCCGGCGGCTGCTCCCCGGGCTGCGGCCCCGCAGTTGTCTGCGGCCTCGCATCGGTCTGCGGCCCTTCAGCCGTCTGCGGTGGCTCCGAAGGCTGCACCTCAGCCCGCCTCTGCGGATCCACCCCGCTCTGCGACTCAGCCCGGGTCTGCGGCTCAACCCCGCTCTGCGGCTCAACCCGGGTCTGCGGCTCAGCCCGGGTCTGCGGCTGCCTCGCGGGCCCCGGTTCCGCCCCGGTCCGCGGCGGCTCGGCGGCCGTCTCGGGGGCCGTCTCGGGGGCAGCCTCGGGGGCGGGCGTCCGGTCGGCCGGGGCCGTTGTCTGTGCGTGCTCGGTCATACGGCCAGTCCCGGGTTGTCGATGCGGTCGAGTTGTGCGGCGAAGAACGCCGTGACGCCCTTGCGGTCGACCGGCCCTGGCGAGTCCACGACCATGTTGACCAGGACGTCGCCCACGTGGCTGACGCAGAACACGCCCTCCAGCCCGTCCTTCTTCGCCTTCGGCGAGAGATAACACCGGGCGTTCCGGTGGCCCTTGACCTTCGGCGCCTCGCGGAACGCGCCGCTGCTCTCCATGAACCGCTGGGCGGAACCCGCCATGTTCCGCACCGCGGACCGGTTGCCCATGCGCTGCAGGGTGACCTCGGCCGTGAAGGCCTTGCCCTCGTAGTCGCCGTCGTGGACCGCGTAGCTGCGCAGGGCCATGCCCTTGATGTCCTGCTTCTCGATCAGCTTCTCCAACTGCCGCCTGACCGAACCGGGGAGACCCTTCAAGGACTCCTTGCGCAGGGCCGTGGCCTTGGCGCCGCTGAGTTCGGTGTCGTGGCCGAAGTTCCGCACGTCCGGGCCCGGGAAGCGGGCCCCGTCCTCGAACGGCAGGAACAGGGCGCTCAGCCCCTTCCGGTCCGCCCCTCCCTCGGGCGTCCCGGCCTCGCCGGCCGGCGGGAGCTTCCAGACCGGCTTGCCGGCACTGCGGTCCGCGTCCTGCACCGTCACCGCGGTGTACGCGACGCCGCCGATCATCGCACCGGCGAGCAGAACCGATCCGGCAACGGTGGCCACGCGGCGAACGCGCGCGCTGCGCGCGACCCGAGCGGCCACGCCGTCGGCGGCGGGCTCCGCCACGGTGCCCTCGATGACCTCGGGGGTGGGTTCGGGGTTCTCGGTCACAGCTTGCCCACCTGCCGCTTCGCCAGGTCCATGATCTTCGCCTTGGGAACCGGCTTCGTGTCGAAGACGAAGATCTCGACGTAGACGTCGCCGCGCCAGGCGTGCGCCTCCGCCGAGTACAGCGGGAGGTATCCCGCCTTCCGGTCGGGGGTGTCGTGTACGTACGCCGTCCCGGCGTGCTCGCCGGTGCCCGGGATCGGCCAGCTGCGGGTGCCGGCCTCGCGGCCGGCCCAGTAGAAGCCGTTCCCCGCCCAGAGCGACGCGCCCATGGTGCTCACCTGACGGAACTGCGTCAGGTTGATGTAGACGCCCCCGTACTGGTCGAACGCCCAGGACACGCTCGCGGAGCGGCGGAAGTCGTCGGCGACCAGGCCGGCGAAGGTCGACGCCGGGTCCTCGTACCGCTTCGCGTACTCGGAGATGCCCATCCAGCCGTCCTCGTCCAGCACGTCGTCGACGTCCCGGGCCTTCTCCGGCCGGTCGATGAGCAACTCGCGCAGGTCGCCGTCCAGCCGCACCTGGCGGTCCCGGGACGCCGGCTGCGGCTCCGCCTCGCCCTTCGCCCACGGGACGACGGGCTGGGACAGCGACGGGAGCGCGGTGGGCGGGCGTTCGGCCTGGACCAGGTAGCCGGTGCAGGTGCCGGCCACCACACCCAGCAGGGCGGCGGCCGCGATCATCAGCGTGGTCCGGCCCCGGGGGCGCCGGGCCGCCCGCGCGACGTCGGCCGTCTCCCCGGCGGGGTCGGGCTCCTGGTGCTCCCCGGCGAACTCGATCTCCCCGATCTCGCCCACCACGCCCGTCATCGGGCCGGATCCGGCTTTCCCGGGTCTATCGGCGTCTTCCACTCAGTCCCCCTCAGAACGTGAAGGGCGCGTTCCGTATCGCGCCTCCCAGGAGACTCATACGTCACACCGGTGGTTGTGGGCGAGGTGATTACGATTCAGGCATGGCGAAGAAGCTCGTGATCAAGGTGACCGCGGGGGCCGATGCCCCCGAACGCTGCTCGCAGGCCTTCACGGTGGCGGCGGTGGCCGTGGCCAGCGGGGTGGACGTCTCCCTGTGGCTGACCGGGGAGTCCGCCTGGTTCGCGCTCCCGGGCCGGTCCGCCGAGTTCGAGCTGCCGCACGCCGCTCCCCTGCCCGACCTGCTGGACTCGCTGCTCGCGGGCGGCCGGGTCACCCTGTGCACGCAGTGCGCGGCCCGGCGCGACATCACGGAGGACGACGTCCTGAAGGGCGTCCGCATCGCGGGCGCGCAGGTGTTCGTCCAGGAGTCGCTGGCCGACGACACCCAGGCGCTCGTCTACTGAGACGCCTGCCCACGGACCGGGCGGCAGGCCCCGCTGCTCAGCGGGGCCGCTTCTTGCCGTCGAGTTCGTCCCACCACTCGTCCGACTGAGGGTCGCCCGAGGGGTCGTCCCACCAACGGTCGTCGGGGCCGCGCCGGTTGGCAAGCACTGCGGCGACCGGCGGGATGACCATGGCGACGACGCACATGCCCACGGCCACCGGCACCGACCAGAGCCGCACGACGGCCCAGGCGAGGACGAAGAGCGCGATGCACGTGCCCATCAGGGCGAAGTAGACGTGCCGCCTGCGCGCGTACATGCCTCCAGCGTAGGTCCGATCGGCCCGCCCGGCGCAGCGCGCGGACGGCAGGCCGGGGCAGGGCGGACAGGCCGGGCGGAGCAGTGTTGACAGGCCGGGGCGGGGGCGGGGCGGACAGGCCGGTCGGGGCAGGGCCCCCGCCCGCTGCCCCCGGCACGCCGAAGGGCCGCGTCCCGGGTGTCCAACCCGTGGGACGCGGCCCTCCAGCCGTCACGAGCCCGTGAGGTGCGCGGCCGGGCGGCCGGGTTCCTCGCGGGGTCCTCAGACCGCGATCGCGACCTCGGCCAGTCCGCCCTGCTGGGCGACGACCGTGCGGTCGGCGGTGCCGCCGGGCACCAGCGCGCGGAGGGTCCAGGTGCCCTCGGCCGCGTAGAAGCGGAACTGACCGGTGGCGGAGGTCGGGACCTCCGCGGTGAACTCGCCGGTCGAGTCCAGCAGACGGACGTAGCCCGTCACCGGCTCGCCGTCGCGGGTCACCTGACCCTGGATGGTGGTCTCACCGGGCTTGATCGTCGAGGCGTCCGGGCCGCCGGCCTTCGCACCGCACATGTAGCTGCTCCTGTAGGGGTCTGAAGAGGTCGGTCGGGGGACTTACTTGGCGGGGCCCAGCTCGATCGGCACGCCGACCAGCGAGCCGTACTCGGTCCAGGAACCGTCGTAGTTCTTGACGTTCTCCACGCCGAGCAGCTCGTGCAGCACGAACCACGACAGGGCGGAGCGCTCACCGATGCGGCACAGGGCGATGGTGTCCTTGGCGAGGTCGACCTGCTCGTCCTCGTAGAGCTTCTTCAGCTCGTCGTCGGACTTGAAGGTGCCGTCGTCGTTGGCGTTCTTCGACCACGGGATGTTGCGCGAGCTCGGCACGTGGCCGGGACGCTGCGACTGCTCCTGCGGCAGGTGGGCCGGGGCGAGCAGCTTGCCGGAGAACTCGTCGGGCGACCGCACGTCGACGATGTTCTTCTTGCCGATGGCGTCCACGACCTCGTCGCGGAAGGCGCGGATGGAGGTGTCCTGCGGCTTGGCCTTGTAGTCGGTCTTCGGGCGCTCCGGCACCTCGTCGCCGGGGACCAGCTCGCGGGCGTCGAGCTCCCACTTCTTGCGACCGCCGTCGAGCAGCTTGACGTTCTCGTGGCCGTAGAGCTTGAAGTACCAGTACGCGTAGGCGGCGAACCAGTTGTTGTTGCCGCCGTAGAGGACGACCGTGTGGTCGTTGGCGATGCCCTTGTCGGACAGGAGCTTCTCGAAGCCCTCCTGGTCGACGAAGTCGCGGCGGACCGGGTCCTGCAGGTCCTGGGTCCAGTCGATCCGGACGGCGTTCTTGATGTGGTTCTTGTCGTAGGCGGACGTGTCCTCGTCCACCTCGACGATGACGATGCTCGGGTCGTCCAGGTGCTCCTGGAGCCAGTCGGCGTCGACCAGGACGTCGCTGCGGCTCATGCTTTTCTCCTCCGGGGCAGGTGCGGCGGGGTGTGCGGGGTGAGACAGGGCGCACGGCGGTACGGCGGCCGGCGCGGGGTGCCCTTCAGCAGGGCGAGGGGAAGGCGGACGTCGTCGACGACGTCGGCTCAGAAGGCGCGACAGAGCATGGCGGCGACACGGCACAGGTCTACTGCCCGCCGCTTCGTGAGATCCGCCTGTCGCTTCATGGCCCCGATGGTAAGGAGAGCGAGGCACGCGTGTCACCGGCGTGTCGGATTTTGAGACGCGATCGTCTGCATAGCGAGACGCGAGCCGGTGCGGCGGCTGCCGCGCCCCTTCCGGAGCGCACCGCGGCCGGATGTGCCGGGGGCCACCTTTGTCATGCGGACGCCGCCGTCTCGCTCCTCGGACGGAGCCCCGGGGACCGTGCGGCCGGCCGCGCAACCGGCCACCTGACCCCGGGCGCCCGGAGCGCGCCGCCGGTGCCCGGTCGGTGCCCGTCGACGCCTCGGCCCGGCCGTTCGATCCCCCGGCTCCCGGCTCTTGGGCTCGCGGCTTTCGGGCTTTCGGCTCCCGGGCCTCGGGCTCGGAGCTCGGGGCTTTCGGGCTTTCGGGCTTTCGGGCTCAGCCGTTCGGTCTTCGGCCCCTGGCCTGTCGCCCCGGCCGTTCGGGCTCGGCTCCCGGCCCCTCCGGCCCCACCGGCCCCTCGCCCCCAGCCCGCCGGCCTCGTCGGTCAGCCGGCCAGGCGGACGTCGGAACCCTTCACCGTGATGCCGACCCCGGCCTCGGAGGTCTCGACCTTGTCGAGCCGGATACCGCCGGGCAGGCCGTCGATCTTCTGCTCGAAGTCGGTGATGCTGCGCACCCGGGACTCGGCGATCGTGACCCCGCCGAACTTGGGCAGGGCGTCCGCCTTCACGCGCACCGTGTCCCCGTCCACCACGGTCACGGAGCTGAGCACGGAGACCGGCTCGGGCAGCTTGGCTCCGAACACCGTGGCCTCCACCTCGACCTTGATCTTCCCGTTGCCGCCGTCGGAGAGCCCGACGACCTTCGCGGTCACCCCGGGGGCCACCTGCTGGGACTCCGACTGGGCGGTCTTGAGCAGTTCGTCGTAGGCGATCGACGCGGTGCCGGTGGCGCTGGCGGCGGTGGCCGAGCTGAAGTTGCCCGAGAACTCGACGCCCTTCATGTCGGCGTGCAGGTCGGCGATGCGGATCTTCCGGCCGTCGTCGCCGGTGGTGGCCTCGTAGTCCTGGATGCCGATCTCGATGTCGTCGAGGGTGCCGCTCGCGACCTGGGTGAGGAAGGGGAAGCCCTTGATGGACACGTCGGGCGTGGAGGAGAGGTTCTCGGTGGTCTTCAGGCGGTCGGCGGCCTCGCCCTCGGCGAAGTTCACCGCCACGCGGTCCACGATGACGAAGAGCCCGCCGAGTATCACGACGACGACCAGCAGTATTCGCAGTGCGCGCATGCGGTGTTCCCCCACCTAGACGTTCCGACGGCAGTCCCCGACGACCGGGCGGCCGTCCAGCGCGAGCGTAACCCGCGGGGGAGCGCTCTCCCGAGGATTGTGGATCACCTGTGACGTGCGAAGGCGGCCGGGGCGGGCCGTACGGGCCGCACCCCGCCGCCGTGGCTCCGGCGTGCGGGCTGCGGGCTTCGGGGTGCGGGGTGCGGGGTGCGGGGCCGTGGTGTGCAGGGTCGTGGTGTGCGGAGTCGTGGTGTGCGGGTCAGGCGATCACGCGGGTCACGCGACCACGCGGCCCAGGAGGTACGCCGCCGGGGCGGCCGCGGCCAGGGGCAGCGCCACACCGGCCGTGAAGTGGACGAAGCGGGACGGGTAGTCGTAGCTCGCGACCCGGTGGCCGATCAGGGCGCAGACCGCCACCCCGGCACCCAGCAGGGCCCCCGCGCCGGCACCCGGTCCGCTCAGCCCGCCCAGCGCCGCTCCCGCGCCCGCCGCGGCAGCCACCGCGGCAGCCACCGAGGCGGGTGTGGGCAGCGGAAGGGCCCGCACCACCGTCGCCACGGCCACCGCGCCCGCGCCGACCGTCACCGCGTCCGCGTCGGCCGCCAGGTAGCCGCCCGCGAGGATCGCCAGCGCCGCCGCCGCGACCGTCGCCGTCAGGCCGTACATCCGCTCGTCGGGATCCGCGTGCGAGCGCAGCTGCAGCACCAGCGACAGCAGCACCCAGACGCCCAGGGTCCCGAGCAGCGCGCCGGGGGACCGGTCCGACGCCAGCAGGGCCACGTCGGCCACCAGCGCGCCGAGGAAGCCGAGGGCGATGCCCTGACGGGCCGGCCACATCCCGTTCAGCCGGAACCAGCCGGCCGCCGTGAGGCCCTGGAGCGCGATCAGCGGCAGGAGCAGCGCGTACGTGCCCAGCGCGGCACCGCCGGCCAGCAGCAGTCCCAGCGCCGCGGTGAGCGCGGCCGGCTGCATACCGGGCTCGATGATCGGCGACCGCCCCTCGGCGCGGGCGCGCTGCGCGTCGGTGACGCGCGAGTTCCCGGCCAGGGTGGCCGGACCGTACGCGGGTCCCTGTCCGTCGGCGTCGGGCGCGGCCCCCGGGGCCGCCGGGGCCGCCGTGGCGGGGCCCGGGGTGGGCGCGGCCGCGTGCGGGGGCCCGCCGTAGCCGCCGGCGAGGCCCGGCGCGGCGGGGGTGTGGGACGCCCGGCCCGCGGGCTGGGCGGGAGATGCGGCGGGCATCGGCTCCGGCAGCGGACCGGGCGGGGGTGCCCCGTACGGCGTGGCCCCGCCGTAGCTCCCGGCTCCGCCGTGTGCCACGTGCGGGGCGGACGCGCCGACCGGCCCGGCGGGCCCCTGCGGCGGCAGGTAGGCGGTCTCCTCGACGGCGGCCGGCACCGGCGGCTGGACGGACGTCTCCCAGGTCTGGCCCTGCCACTGCTGGGTGTGCTGCTCGTCGAAGAACCGGTCGGCCGCCGGCCCCTGTCCCCCGGGCCACGCCTGCGGCTGCGCGGGCGGCGGATACGCCTGCTGCGCCTGTTGCGCCTGGGGTGCCTGGGGTGCCTGCTGCCCCGGGTACGGCTGCTGCGCCTGGTACGGCTGCTGCTGGTGCTGCGAGTGCTGCGCCTGCGGCGGGTGCCCCGGCTGAGGCTGTGGGGCGTGAGGGTGCGGGTGCCCGTGAGCCTGCTGGTACGGGGGATGCTGCTGAGGGTGCTGGGGATGGTGCGGATACGGCTGTGACGGACCCTGGGGCTGGTACGGGTCGTGGCCCTGGTGCTGATCGGTCATCGCTCACCCTCCTGCGAACGGCGGGAGCACCTCGACCGTGCCACCGTCGGCCAGCCGTACCGTCTCATGCGCGCGGGTGCCCACGGGGTCACCGTCGACGAGGAACGAGCATCGCCGCAGGACGCGCGGGAGTTCACCCGGGTGCCGCTCGCGGGCCGCGTCGAGCGCCTCGGCGAGCGTGTCCGCTTCGTGCGGCTCCTCGGCCACCCCGGCCGCGGCCTTGGCTGCGGCCCAGTACCGCACCGTGACCTTTGCCATCTGCTGATTCCTCAATCGTTGACGGTGGACACGGTCAGGCTAGCCCGCCCGGGTGACCGCCCAGTCCCCGATCCGGTGCAGCAGGGCTTCCGTCACGGCGTTCTCCGCGTGGCCCATGCCGGGCTCGATCCACAGCTCGCCCTGGTCACCGGCCGCCGCGGCCAGCATCCGGGGGTGGTCGAGCGGGAAGTAGCCGTCACGGTCGCCGTGCACGATCAGCAGCGGCGTCGGCGCGATCCGCGGCACCGACTGGACGGGGGACAGCGGCACCGGGTCCCACTGGCGGTGGTGGATCCGCGTACGCAGGCCGTACCGGCCGACCAGGCGGCCCTCGGGCCGGGTGACCAGCCAGTGCAGCCGCCGCATGGGCGCCGTGCCCCGGTAGAACCAGCGGGCCGGGGCGCTGACCGACACCACCGCGTCGGGACGGGCCTGTCGCTCCGGCAGCGCAGGCAGCCCCGCCAACCCTGACGGCTCTGACGGCCCTGACGGCTCTGCCGGTCCCGCGGGCGCCCCGTCTCCGCCCGTTCCGGCCCCGCCCGCTCCCGGCCCGCCCGCCGCTGCGCCACCCGTCCCCGCGCCGAGCGCCGCGTGCCGCAGGACCACCGAGCCGCCCATGGAGAAGCCGACCGTCACCACCCGCGCGTGCCCCAGTTCCCGGGCCCGGCCGACCGCCGCCGCCAGGTCCAGCACCTCGCGGTCGCCGACCGTGGACCGCCCTCCGGAGGCACCGTGCCCCCGGAAGGAGAACGTCAGCACGGCCCCGTGCCGGCGCAGTGCCCGCGCCACCCGGCGCAGGTGCGGCCGGTCCACGTCCCCCGTGAAACCGTGCGCGACCACGAAGGCCGGGGCGTCTTCCGGGCCACCGGTGCGCGTACCGTCCGGGCCGTCCGCCCGGTCGTCCGCGGCCGGCCCCGGGAGCCCCGGCACCGGCGTCTGGCCGGGCTCGTAGAGGCAGTCGATCCGGACGCCGTCGGCGGTGCGCAGGAACGTCCGCACCGCCGTGCCGGCGTTCGTCGTCCCGCGTGCTCCGTCACACGGACGAGGGGTGGTACGTGCCACACGACCTGCCGAACCGCTGCTCATGTCCGCTATTCTGCTGGGAAGAGGACTCGGGCAGCGAAGCCCCCGGGTCCTTTTGTGCTTTCGGAAGCGTTGTATACGACGCGGGAGACCGCCGACGTACGGGGCGTCGAAACGCACGGAGCAATCCATAAACGTCCTCGTAGGGACCACCGAGGAGGAACCAGACGTTATGGGCGAGCGAAGCGTGCACGAACGGAAAGCCCCGGGCCGGGGAGGTGGGGCGCGATGAGCTCCCTGCTGCTCCTCACCAACGCCCTCCAGCCGTCGGCGGAGGTGCTCCCCGCCCTCGGTCTGCTGCTGCACAACGTGCGGGTGGCTCCGGCGGAGGGCCCCGCCCTGGTGGACACCCCGGGCGCGGACGTCATCCTGGTCGACGGCCGCCGCGACCTCCCGCAGGTGCGCAGCCTGTGCCAGCTGCTGCGCTCCACCGGCCCCGGGTCCCCCCTGGTCCTGGTGGTCACAGAGGGCGGTCTGGCCGCCGTCACCGCCGACTGGGGCATCGACGACGTCCTGCTGGACACCGCGGGCCCGGCCGAGGTCGAGGCACGGCTGCGGCTCGCGATGGGCCGCCGGCAGATCACCGAGGACGACTCCCCGATGGAGATCCGCAACGGCGACCTCTCCGTCGACGAGGCGACCTACAGCGCCAAGCTGAAGGGCCGCGTGCTGGACCTCACGTTCAAGGAGTTCGAGCTGCTGAAGTACCTGGCCCAGCACCCCGGCCGGGTCTTCACCCGGGCCCAGCTGCTGCAGGAGGTCTGGGGCTACGACTACTTCGGCGGCACCCGCACGGTCGACGTCCACGTCCGGCGGCTGCGCGCCAAGCTGGGGCCCGAGCACGAATCCCTGATCGGCACGGTCCGGAACGTCGGTTATCGATTCGTTACGCCGGAGAAGGGCGACCGCCCGGCGGACGAGACGAAGGCCACGTCCACCCGGTCCGCCGCGCAGAAGCGGGCGGATGCGGACGAGACGGCCGCCCGCGACGCCACCGGGGTCAGGGCGCAGGCGTGAGGGGCGCACGCATGAGCGCACCGCGCCCGCGGACGAGCGCCTCACCCGGACGGACGCACCCGTCCGGTGGAGTGCGGAGCCGTCCGCACGCCCTGCCCGCATTCGGTATATCCGCGTAGACTCCGCGCGTGGCCAAGGTAACCAGGGATGACGTGGCGCGGCTGGCGGGCACCTCCACCGCCGTCGTCAGCTATGTCATCAACAACGGACCCCGGCCGGTCGCCCCGGCCACGCGCGAGCGTGTCCTCGCCGCGATCAAGGAACTGGGGTACCGGCCCGACCGCGTGGCCCAGGCGATGGCGTCCCGGCGCACGGACCTCATAGGCCTGATCGTGCCGGACGCCCGGCAGCCCTTCTTCGGGGAGATGGCGCACGCCGTCGAACAGGCCGCGTCCGAGCGCGGGAAGATGGTGCTGGTCGGCAACTCGGACTACATCGGCGAGCGCGAGGTCCACTACCTGCGCGCCTTCCTGGGGATGCGCGTCTCCGGGCTGATCCTGGTCAGCCACGCCCTCAACGACCTGGCCGCGGCCGAGATAGACGCCTGGGACGCCCGCGTCGTACTGCTGCACGAACGCCCCGAGGCGATCGACGACGTCGCCGTCGTCACCGACGACCTCGGCGGCGCCCAGCTGGCCGTGCGCCACCTGCTGGAACACGGCTACCCCTACGTGGCCTGCCTCGGCGGCACCGCGGACACCCCCGCCGTCGGCGACCCGGTCTCCGACCACGTGGAGGGCTGGCGCCGGGCGATGAAAGAGGCCGACGTCCCGACCGACGGCCGCCTCTTCGAGGCCCCGTACAACCGGTACGACGCCTACCGGATCGGGCTCGACATCCTCTCCGGCCCGGACCGCCCGCCCGCGATCTTCTGCTCCACCGACGACCAGGCGATCGGCGTGCTGCGGGCGGCGCGCGAACTGCGCATCGACGTTCCGGGCGAGCTGGCGGTCGCCGGGTTCGACGACATCAAGGAGGCGGCGCTCACCGACCCGCCGATGACCACGGTCGCCTCCGACCGCTCGGCGATGGCCCGGGCCGCGGTCGACCTCGTCCTCGACGACGGCCTGCGGGTGGCCGGGTCGCGGCGCGAGCGCCTCAAGGTGTTCCCCTCCCGCCTGGTGGTCCGCCGCTCCTGCGGCTGCGGCTAGGACCCGGCTAGGACCTGCCGGGAGGCGGGCCGAGCCACCGCCGGGCGCCGTGTGGTGCGCCGGCGTCCGCACCGGGCGTCGGATGTCATCCACCGGGCACCGGGCTCGGGCGGCCTTATATCGGGCATACGCGGTTCTGCCGGACTTCTCAGCCGTTCCTCAGATCGTTCTCATCGACGGACACGAACCTCGTTGACATGAACGAGACCTTTCGCAGCCCGGGCGACCCGTACGAGACCGAGCGGCCCGCGGCCCCCCGCGCCCCGCAGCACCACCCGCACGCGCAGCCCCCGTCACCGGGGCAGCAGCGCCCGAGCGGTGCGGAGGGCCCGCGGGGCGCGGAGTTCCTGCCGACGGACGGTGCGGAGGGCCCGCGGGGTGCGGAGTTCCTGCCGACGGACGGTGCGGAGGGCCGGGCGGCGGGCGGTGCGGCGCACGCGGAGTGGCCGCCGGTGCCCCCGCACCCTCCGCAGCCCCCTTCCGGCGAGCAGCCGAGCCGCCGTCCCCCGGGGCGCGGGCGGCGCCGCGGTCCTGCGGCACTGCTCGCCGCCGTGGCGATCGTCGCGGCGGCGGTGGGCGGCGGCACCGCGTACGGCATCCAGGAACTCACCGGTCCGGACACGGTCGCCACCGGCAGCGCCTCGACCGCGAACGCGGTCCCGGCCGAACAGAAGGGCACCGTGTCCCAGGTGGCCGCCGCGGTCGGCCCGAGCATCGTCGAGATCAAGGCGGCCACCGGTTCGGGCACCTCGACCGGCTCCGGTGTGGTCATCAGTGAGGACGGCGAGGTCGTCACCAACAACCACGTCGTCGCGGGCGCCTCCTCGATCACCGTCCGCACCAGCGACGGCACCTCCTACACCGCCGAGGTCGTCGGCACCGACAGCGGCAAGGACCTCGCCCTGATCCGGCTCCGGGACGCCTCGGGGCTGAAGGCCGCCACCCTCGGCGACTCCGACGCGGTGAAGGTCGGCGACCAGGTGGTGGCGATCGGCTCCCCCGAGGGCCTCACCGGCACCGTGACCAGCGGCATCGTCTCCGCCCTCGACCGGGACGTGACCGTCGCGACGGAGGAGGGCCGAGGGCAGCAGCAGTGGCAGCAGGGCGAGGGCTGGCCCTTCGAGTTCGGCGGCCGGGAGTTCAACGGCGACACGGGCACCGACACCACGACCTACCAGGCCATCCAGACCGACGCCTCCCTCAACCCCGGCAACTCCGGCGGCGCGCTGATCGACATGAACGGCCACGTGATCGGCATCAACTCCGCGATGTACTCGGCCGGCGGCCCGTCCTCCGACGCGGGCAGCGCGGGCCTGGGCTTCGCCATCCCGGTGAACACCGTCAAGGCGGACCTGCCGGCGCTCCGCTCGGGCGCCACCGGGTGAGCCGGGGCGACCGGCGGACGTGCGAGGCTTGGGATCCCGGGTCCCGGATCCCGGACCTCGGAACCCGGGTCCCGGATCCCCGACCACGGGTGCGGCACCGGGACGGGACCCGCACGGGATCGGGAGCCGGGACACCGAACGCCCGCCCCCGGGCCCGTCCGCACCCCGCACCCCGTACCTCGCACCCCGACGACAGAGGAAAGCCGACTCCATGAGCTCCGTGCCCGCCGACGGCGACCGTGACCGGGACCGTGGTCCCCAGCGCATCCTGATCGTGGACGACGAGCCGGCCGTGCGGGAGGCGCTCCAGCGCAGTCTGGCGTTCGAGGGGTACGACACCGAGGTCGCCGTCGACGGCGTGGACGCCCTGGAGAAGACCGCGGCCTACCGGCCCGACCTGCTCGTCCTGGACATCCAGATGCCCCGCATGGACGGCCTGACCGCCGCCCGCCGCATCCGGGCCACCGGCGACACCACCCCCGTGCTGATGCTCACGGCCCGCGACACCGTCGGCGACCGGGTCACCGGACTGGACGCCGGGGCGGACGACTACCTGGTCAAGCCGTTCGAGCTGGACGAGCTGTTCGCCCGCATCCGGGCCCTGCTGCGCCGCAGCTCCTACGCGGCGGCCGTGGCGGCCTCGGCCGAGACGGACGACGTCCTCACCTTCGCCGACCTCAGCATGAACCTGGTGACGCGGGAGGTCAGCCGGGGCGGGCGGGCGGTGGAGCTGACCCGCACCGAGTTCACCCTGCTGGAGATGTTCATGGCGCACCCGCGCCAGGTCCTCACCCGTGAGCAGATCCTCAAGGCCGTGTGGGGCTTCGACTTCGAGCCGTCGTCGAACTCGCTCGACGTCTACGTCATGTACCTGCGCCGCAAGACCGAGGCGGGCGGCGAACCGCGTCTGGTGCACACCGTGCGGGGCGTGGGCTACGTCCTGCGGCAGGGCGGCGCGGAGTGAGCGGTCCCCTCCACCGCTTCCGCACCCTGCCGATCCGGGCCCGGCTGTCCCTGCTGGTGGCGGCGGCGGTGGCGTTCGCCGTCGCGGCGGTGTCGGTGACGTGCTGGTTCATCGTGCAGGGGAGGCTGTACGAGCAGCTCGACGAGGACCTGCAGAAGGCCACCGTCCTGCAGGGCCCGCAGCGCGAGGGCGAGATCCGCAGCGCCCTCAACACCTGCACGGACACGCCCCGCGACACCGTCGACGGCAGCTTCCAGGACACCTACTCCCAGGTGGTCGGCGCCGACGGCACCGTCTGCCTGTTCCCCAGCTCCGCGGGCCGGATCGAGGTCACCGGGTCGGACCGGAAGGTCATCGCGAGCGCGGGCACCGCCTCCACCGGCGTCCACCGCGACGGCACCGACCAGAACGGCGACCCGGTCCGGGTGCTGGCCCTCCCGCTGGTCATCAACAACCCGTCCACGCTGACGAGTTCGAAGGCGGCCGTCCTGGTGGCGGTCCCCCTGGAGGGCACCCGGGCGACGCTCGACGACCTCGCCCTCATCCTGCTGCTCGTCTCCGGCGTGGGCGTGGTCGGCGCGTCCGCCGCCGGTCTCGCCGTCGCCCGCACCGGACTGCGGCCCGTCGACCGGCTCACCGAGGCCGTCGAACACGTCGCCCGCACCGAGGACCTGGGGGTCCGCATCCCGGTGGACGAGGAGGCCGACGACGAGATCGCCCGCCTGTCCCGCTCGTTCAACTCCATGACGTCCGCGCTGGCCAGCTCCCGCGACCTGCAGCAGCAGCTCATCGCGGACGCCGGGCACGAGCTGCGCACGCCCCTGACCTCGCTGCGCACCAACATCGAACTCCTCACCCGCAGCGAGGAGACCGGCCGCCCCATCCCGCCGGCCGACCGCGCGGCCCTGCTCGCCTCGGTGAAGGCGCAGATGACCGAACTGGCGTCGCTCATCGGCGACCTCCAGGAACTGTCCCGCCCCGACACCGGTCAGCACGCCGGCCGGACCCGGATCGTCGCCTGGCACGACACCGTCGAGGCGGCCCTGCGCCGCGCCCGGCTGCGGGGCCCCGACGTCACCCTCACCGCCGACATCCACCCCTGGTACGTCCGCGCCGAGCCGAGCGCGCTGGAACGCGCCGTCGTCAACGTCCTCGACAACGCGGTGAAGTTCAGCCCCGCGGGCACCACCGTCGACGTCCGGCTGGCCGACGGCGTCCTCACCGTCCGCGACCACGGCCCCGGCATCGCCGCCGACGAACTCCCCCACGTCTTCGACCGGTTCTGGCGCTCCCCCACCGCCCGCGCCCTCCCCGGCTCCGGACTGGGCCTGTCCATCGTCGCCCGCGCCGTCCAGCAGGCCGGCGGCTCCGTCACCCTCACCCCCGCCGAGGACGGCGACGGCACGGTGGCGACGGTACGGCTGCCGGGGGCGCCGACGCCTCCGCCGGAGGTGCCGTCGGAGGTGCCGTAGGCGGGCGGGCGGGGCGAGGTCCCGGGCAGCGCGGGCCCGGGGCGACCGTCGCCCCGGCGCGCGCCCCCCGGCCCGGACGGGTCCCTGATCGTCCCGGGTTCCTACTCACCCGGGTTGAGTAGGAACACCCGGGCGGGGACGCCCTGGGGCTCCTACCGTCGTGATCATGAACGCAGTGACGGGGAAACGCCTTCGCCGGGCCCTCGCGTGGACCGTCGGCGGTCTCCTCCTGGCCGGCGCGGCGGTGACCGCCCGCGGCCTGTGGGAGGGGGAGCCCTATCCGGCCGCCGATCCCGACCGGGTCGCCGTACGGCTGAAGGACCACGCCCAGCAGGTGCTCGACGAGGCGGCACTGCCCCGGGACCGTCCCGCACCGGCACGTGTGGACACGAGCGCCTGCTACTACCGCGGCCTCAGTTACCTCGCCCACTTCGACCAGAGCCGGCGCGACGTGTACGGCTTCACCCTGAACTGGCGTGTGACGGAGGTGCCGGAGGCGGCGGCCCGACGTGCACAGGAGCCGACGCGGCGTCGACTGGAACGGGACGGCTGGGAGTTGAGGTACGAGCGCGACCCCCGCGCGGGCTTCGGTTTCGTCTTCGCGGACCCCCGGACCGGGGAGGCGGTCGACGTGGCCTGGTACCGGCCCACGGGAACCTACGCGGTGTCCGTCAGCGCCCCCTGCGGCACGGTGCCGGACGGCTTCGACGCGTACGACTGGCCGGCGGCCGCGTGGACCCCCGCACGAGCCGGCCGGCCCGGGCGTCCGGCCCCGCACGGCCTCCCGGCCGGGGTGCGCTCGGACGAGCGCCCCGCGGACACCCGGGGCGCCACTGCTCACGCAGTGGGACGGTGATGTCCTCCGGAAGACCCCCGGCGCACGGGGACCCTCCGGGCGTGCCGCACACCGGACGGACATGCCGCGGGGCCGGTACGGACGCTGGACGCGTCCCGTACCGGCCCCGGCGTGATCGGGCGGGGGTCGGACGGTCACCGCACGATCAGACGGTCCACGATCAGACGGTCACTGCACGATCGTGATGCGGTCCGCGGCCGGCGGGGCCAGCGGGGAGGAGGCCGACGAGTTGGCCGTCAGGTACTGCTCCAGCGCGGTCAGGTCGTCGGCGCCGACGAGGTCGTCGGTGCCTTCGCCCAGGGTCGGGAAGCCGTCGCCGCCGCCCGCGAGGAAGCTGTTGGTGGCGACCCGGTAGGAGGCGTCCGGGTCGATCGGAGCGCCGTCGAGCTGGATGGAGTCCGTCACCACGCGGTCCGCGCCCGACTTGGTGAGGTCCAGGGTGTAGGTGAGCCCGGCGGAGACCTGGAGGATCTTCGGTGCGGCCTCGTTCGGCCCGCTGACCTGCTCCTTGAGCGCCTGGATCAGCTGCGCGCCGGTGAACGTCTGGAGGTTGACCGTGTTCGCGAAGGGCTGCACGGTGAAGGCCTCGGCGAAGGTGACCACGCCGTCGCCCTCGGCGCCGCTCGCCGCGTGGGTGAGGGAGGCACGGATGCCGCCGGGGTTCATCAGGGCGAGGTCGGTCTCCGGGTCCAGCGTCCTGGCGTACTGGAGCTGGGCGTCGGCGATGAGGTCGCCGAGCGGGGACTCGGTGCCGTCGCGCACGATGTCACCGGAGATGTAGCCGATCGCGCGGTTGCCGATGGGGGCGGCCAGGGTGTTCCACTTGTCGATCAGGCGCGTCATGTCGGGCGCCTTCGGGACGTCCCGGGTGACGACGTGGTTCGCGGACTTCACGGCCGTACGGGCGATGTCACCGGTCCGGCGGTCGTAGGTGAGCGTGGTGTCCGTGTAGAGGCGGCCGAAGGACGCGGCCGAGGTGACCGTGCGCGGCTTGCCCGACGGGTCCGGGATCGTGCACGCGTACGCCGCGTGGGTGTGGCCGGTGACCAGGGCGTCGACGTCCGGCGTGATGTTCTTGGCGATGTCCGCGATCGGACCGGAGATGCCGTCACCGGCGCCCGGGGAGTCGCAGTCGTAGTTGTAGTCCTGGGAGGCCGGGAAGCCGCCCTCGTGGATGAGCGCCACGATGGACTTCACGCCCTTGCGGCGCAGCTCCCGGGCGTACTTGTTGATCGTGTCGACCTCGTCCTCGAAGGACAGGCCCTTCACGCCCTCGGCGGAGACGATGTCCGGGGTGCCCTCCAGGGTCACGCCGATGAAGCCGACCTTGACGTCCCGCTTCTTCCACACCCAGTAGGGCTTCAGCAGCGGCTTCCCCGACTTCTGGTCGACGACGTTCGCGGCCAGGTAGGGGAAGTCGGCGCCCTTGAACTTCTTGTCCGTGTAGCAGCCGTCGGTGGGGTGGCAGCCGCCGTTCTGCAGGCGGCGCAGCTCGCGGGCGCCCTCGTCGAACTCGTGGTTGCCGACCGAGGTGACGTCGAGGTCCAGCTTGTTCAGCGCCTCGATGGTGGGCTCGTCGTGGAAGAGGCCCGAGAGCAGCGGGGAGGCGCCCACCATGTCACCGCCCGCCGCGGTGATGGAGTAGCGGTTGCCCTTGCGGGCCTCGCGCAGGTGCGTGGCCAGGTACTCCACGCCACCCGCGTCGATGGTCTTCTGCGTGCCGTCCGGCTGGAGTTCGGTGACCCGGCCGGACGAACCCGTCGGCGGTTCCAGGTTGCCGTGCAGGTCGTTGAAGGACAGCAACTGCACGTCCTGGTACCGGTTCGGGTGGTGGTGGCCGTGCGGGCCGCCCTTGCCGCCGTGGTGCTCGCCGGCGCTCGCCGCCCCGGGCAGCGCCGCCGCGGCCAGCGCCCCGGCGGTGAGCACACCGGCGGCGGCGAGAAGACGGGTGGTACGGCGTCTGCGGCGCGGCTGGTGCGCCGGGGATGTGGCTGGCATGCGCCCCCCTGTGGGTCGACGTGGATCTGGACGGGGCCGTGGGACACGGCGGGCCGCCCGGCGCAGCCTAGAGTCAACGCGCGTAGCGCGACAGGGGTTTCCCGGTTACAGCCTGGTTTATCTTTGGCGCGCCGGGGTGACGCGGGGGACGGTCCGCTCCCCGGGGGCCCGCCCGTACCGGCGACCCGTTCGCCGCCGCCCGCCGGATCGCCGCCCCGCCCCTTACCCTCGTACGCATGACCAGCGACGACATCGCACGGCCCGGAAGCCCCCGTTCGCTCCACACCCTCGACGCGCTCTCCCCCGAGCAGACCGAGGCGGTGCTCGCCCTGCTCTCCGAGGCCGCCCGCGCGGACGGGCAGCAGGCGGTGTCCGAGCAGGGGCGGCTGCAGCTGCGCGGCGGACAGCGCGAGGGCGTGTCCCACCTGCTGCTCACCGTCGAGGGTGAACTCGTCGGCTACGCCCAGCTGGAGGACACCGACCCGGTGGAACCGCCCGCCGCCGAACTGGTCGTGCACCCCTCGCACCGCGGGCGGGGACACGGACGGGCCCTCGGCACCGCGCTGCTCGCCGCCTCCGGCAAGCGGCTGCGGGTCTGGGCGCACGGCGGTCACTCCGCGGCCCGGCACCTCGCCCAGGTCCTCGGTCTCACCCTGTTCCGCGAACTGCGCCAGATGCGGCGGCCGTTGACCGGCTTCCCGCTGCCGGACCCGGTGGCCCCCGAGGGCGTGACGGTGCGTCCCTTCGTCCCCGGGCAGGACGACGCCGCCTGGCTCGCGCTGAACGCCGCCGCCTTCGCCCACCACCCCGAGCAGGGCTCGCTCACCCAGCGGGACCTGGACGACCGCAAGGCCGAGCCGTGGTTCGACCCCGAGGGCTTCTTCCTCGCCGAACGGGACGGGCGGCTCGTCGGTTTCCACTGGACCAAGGAGCACCGGGAGGAGGGCCTCGGTGAGGTGTACGTCGTCGGCGTCGGACCGGACGAACAGGGCAGCGGGCTCGGCACCTACCTCACCACGGTCGGCCTGCGTCACCTCGCGGAGCGCGGGCTGCCCACGGCGATGCTCTACGTCGACGCCGACAACAAGGCGGCCGTGTCGGTCTACGAACGCCTGGGGTTCACCACCCACGAGACCGACCTCATGTACCGCACGGAGAGCTGACCGACCACGCGTCCCCGGCCGCCCCGCGGTCATCGGCCTGCGGCCATCGCCCCGCGGCCATCGCCCTGCGGTCATCGCCCCGCGGTCTCCCTGCGGGGGCACCGCGCGGCACCGCCGGCCGACCGGACCGTCCCGCGGGCCGGACGGGCCCGCCGCTCCGGCCGGCCGGTTCGCCCCGCCGGTCGGCCACCCCCCGTCACCCCGTCCCGTCGGCCACCGAGAAGGCCGGCCGACGGCCGCGCCCACGCCCGCGCCCCCGGCCGGGCACGCGGGCGTGGACCGGCCGCCGGGGCGCGGTCCGCTACGACCCGCGCAGCGCCCTGCGCCGCAGCGGCTCCGTCGAGCAGACCGCCCACAGCAGGACCGCCACGCACAGCAGCACCGCCCACCGGTCGTGCGCCGCCGCCCACCGGTCGTCGCCGGGGACGACGAACAGGGGCCATCTCTCCGGCCACAGCAGCGGCGCCACGACGGTCGAGGCGAGCAGCGCCCCCGCGACGGCCTGCCCCGGCCGGGTGCTGTCGGAGCGGTGCACCGCGCAGGCGGCGCCGGCCAGGGCCAGCGCGACGGCGGTGGCCGCCTCCAGGGTCATGTCCCCGGCCGGGGGCCGGACGGACGGCGGGACGAGCAGCAGCGCGGCCGTCCACCACAGGGCGGCGACCGGGGCGACGAGGACCAGCCGCAGGGTGTGCCGGACGGCACGCCGGGTGGGGACGGCGGCCGTGGTGTGCCGGGCCGGGTCGTCCAGCAGGAAGGCCAGGCCCGCCGCGAACGCCACGGCGGACGCCCGCAGCGCGTTCACCGTGGACCACGGTGACGGGTCCTGCGTCATCCGGGGGACCGCGGCGAGCAGCAGGCCCACCGCGCTCCCCGCCCCGAGCGCCCACCAGGGCAGGGTCCGCGCGACCGGCCGCACCAGCACGGGCACCAGCCTCCGCAGGCGGGCCCGCCCCGCCCCGGGCCCGCCCGCCGGGGCCGATGACGCCGAGGCGGACGGCGCCGGCGCCGGGGCCGGCGAGGGCCGGCGTCCGCTCACAGGCACGCGTCCTCACCCTCCGGCGCGTCGAGACCCAGCACCTCGGCGACCCGGTCGGTGGTGACCTTCGGGGTGGTCAGCTCCCGCCAGTTCGCCCGTACCCTCTCGGCCACCTCGCCGCGAGGGCGGTCCAGCAGTTCGCGGACCACCTCGGTGTGCGCGGCCGTCATGTACGTCGGCTCGGTCTGCGAGATGACGACGGCGCCGCCCGTGTCGGTGTCGTCCAGGCGCACCCGGCGCAGGTCGGCCACCGGGTCGGGCCGTCCGGCGAGCGCCAGCCACATGACGGTGACCGTGCGGCCGTCGCACACCGTCGCTGCCTCCTTCTCGCTCCCCGCGACCAGCACACCGGCCACGGCGGTGGTGAACTCCGGGACGCGGTTGCCTCCCCAGGACGTGCCGACCGTCACCTCGCCGGGCGCGGTGAGCGGGGGGATCGCGGAGTCGCTGGACAGGCCGTCGCGGGCCTCCACGCGCTGGCGCACCACCAGCGCGCGGTCACCGGCGGCGTCACCGGCGAGTGCGGTGACCCCCTTCAGGGCGCGGTCCCAGTCGGCGGTGCGCGGGGTCCACTCGGGGAAGGCGCAGTACCGCGCGCCGTCGTGGTCGGTGCACTCGTGCACCTCCTGCGGAGTGGCCGAGTACCGCACCCGGGCCTGCTCCGTCGCCGGCGGGAGCCCGCCGGACTGCCCCACCGCCCCGACCACCGTGAGCACCGCCGCCCCGGCGCAGGCGGCCCGCACGGACCACAGCCGCGCGGCGCCGGACAGCAGCACGGCGGCCAGGGCCAGGGTCAGCGCGAGCCCGGCGAGGTAGACGGCGTGCCAGGCGGCGGGCCGGCCCAGCAGGACGGACGGGTAGGTCTGGCCGCCGGTCTCCTGGACCAGCGGCAGCAGCCAGCGGGTCGCGCTGTCCTCCGCGGTGTCGGCGGACGACAGCAGGGCGTAGAACAGGCACAGGACGATCGCCAGCGGGGCGGCGAGCCCCGACGTCACCAGCCGGGCCAGCACGGCACCCGACGCGCCGAGCAGCAGCACGCACAGCGGACCCACGAGCAGCTCACCCGGCTCCCCCTGCCCGACCGCGCCGGGCTTGAGGGCCTCCCAGGTGAACTGCACCGCCACGCACACCGCCGTGAGCAGGGCCACGGCCACCACGGACAGCAGGTGCGCGGCGGTACGGCACCACTGCGGGAGCACCAGCACCCGCAGGTGGCGCTCAGTGTCGTGGCGTCGGGCCCGCAGCATGGCCTGGTTGACGCCGAGCAGGACGGCGAAGCCGACGAGCAGCGGGGCGCCCTGGGTGGCGCGGTCGGCGTCATGGAGCGCCGGGAAGCCGTCCCAGGACGTGCGCGTCCGCCACACCACGTGGGCCGCGTACAGGGCGAAGGCGACGAGGACGGGCACCCGCCGCAGCAGGAGGACCGTCTCGAAGCGGGCCAGGGCGAACACGGCCGCCCAGGAGCCGCCCCGGGCGGCGGTCACGGCCTGCGGGGCGGGGGCCGGGGTACGGGTCGCGGTGGTCACGCCGTCACCTCCGCGCCGGCGCCGTCGAGGGTGAGCAGGTAACCGTCCTCCAGGGTGGGGTCGAGGAGTTCGGCGCCCGGCGGCGGATCACCGACGTTGCGGTACGTGCCCTGGCCCGTGCGCCAGCCGGCCCGGGCGCCGGGGGCGCGCTCGGCGCTGCTCCACACCCGGCCCTCGGCCCGGGCGGTCAGTTCGGCGGGGGTGCCCTCGAAGCGGACGGTGCCGGCGGCCATGACGACCACCCGGTGGCAGAGCATCGCCACGTCCTCCGTCTGGTGCGTCGACAGCAGCACGGTGCGGCCCTCACCGGCCCGCGCGATCAACTCGCGGAACCGCATGCGCTGTTCGGGGTCCAGGCCGACGGTCGGCTCGTCCAGGACGAGGAACCCGGGGTCGCCGACCAGGGCGGCGGCCAGGGCGACCCGCTGGCGCATCCCGCCGGACAGCTTCCGGATGCGCTTGCCGCGCACGTCGGCGAGGCCCACCTCGTCGAGGACCCGCCGCACCTCGCGGTGCCGGGCGGAACGGTCGGTCAGCTCCTTGAGGATCGCCACGTAGTCGACGAACTCGAAGGCGGTGAAGTCGGGGTGGAAGCCGGGCGTCTGCGGCAGGTAGCCGAGGACGCGCCGCACCTCCTGGCGTCCGCGCGAGGTGGCGGGGTCGTGGCCGAGCACCGTGAAGGCCCCGCGGTCGGCGGGTACGGCGGTGGCGAGCACCCGCAGCAGCGTGGTCTTGCCCGCGCCGTTGGGCCCGAGCAGCCCGGTGACGCCGGTGGACAGCGTCAGCGACACGTCGTCGAGGGCGCGGGTGCCCCCGTAGCGGAGGCTCAGCCCGGAGGCGGAGACGGCAGGGGTCATGCGGAACTCCCGTGGATCGCGCGGCGCGGTGCCGCGAGGGGACGGAGGGAAGGGCAGAGGGGGGAAGCCGGACGCGGAAGGACGGGTGGGGCGGCCACGGCCGGCCCGGAGTCCGGCGGCCCGGGGACCGGCGGCCCGGGGACCGGCGGCCCGGGGACCGGCGGCCCGGGGACCGGCGGCCCGGCGGCACCGGTCAGCCGGCCGCCGGGCCGCCGCCCAGGTCGAAGCGTTCGCGCAGCAGCAGGACGAGTGCCGCGCCGGCCGCCGCGACCAGGGCGGACGCGCCCTGCCCCGCCGCGGTGAACGGGGCCAGCGGGTCGTCGGCGCCCGCCCGGGCGGCGTCCGCGGCGACCAGCACCGCGACCCAGCCGCCGCCGACGAGGAGCGGCGCCAGGGCCGGACCGAGCCGGGGGGTCAGGGCGAGGCAGGTGGCCGTGAGCGCGAGTGCGGGCAGCAGCCAGGCCAGGGCCCGCGGCCCGTACCCGGGCAGGGCGAGCGTGGCCAGCCCGTTGAGGCCGAGCGCCACCGCCAGCACCGCCACCGTGCGGATCATCAGCAGCCGGAACCCGTGCGTCGGCGCGACCACCGCCATCTCGTACGTGGGATCCAGCGCCGGGCCGTAGGACAGCGCCACCCCGGCCAGCGGCAGCAGCGGCGCGAGGGCCAGGAAGAGGGTGGGCGAGGCGGCGTCCCGGGCGGCGTGCGTGGCCAGCACGGTGAGCGCCAGGACGGCGACGACCGCGCCCAGCCAGGAGCGTCGCAGCACCGGGGTGGCCGCGAGCAGCCGCGCGGTGTGGTCGGCGACGCCGGCCCGCACCAGCAGGGACTCCAGCAGACCCGTGCGGGGCGCGTCCAGGGCGGCGTCGAGCCGCTCCCAGCCGGCGTCCAGGGCGACGGGGTCGGCGGCCTCGGCGAGCACCGCCCGGCAGGCGGCGCAGGCGGTGAGGTGGCTGTCGGCCGACCAGAGCATCGGCGCCGCCAGCTCGCCGCGCGCGTAGGCCCGCAGGTCCTCCTCGGGCACGTGCCAGCCGGTCTTGGCGCCGGAGGAGCGCCCCGCGCGGCCCCCGGCGGGGTCCCCGCCGGAGGGGCCCCGCACACCGTCGTCCCGGTCGTCGCCGGCCGGGCCGTGTGAAGGTGGGTACGTCATGCCAGCGCCTCCCGCAGTTGCTTGCGGGCACGCATCGCCCGCGTCTTGACCGTGCCCGGCGGGATGCCCAGCAGGACGGCGGCCTCACGGGTGGTCAGCCCGTCCAGCACCGTCGCCTGGAGCACCGCGCGCAGTTCCGGGGAGAGCCGGACCAGCGCACCCGCCAGGTCCCCGTGCTCCACCCCGGCGAGCACCCGCTCCTCCGCCGACGCCTCGTCCCGGTGCCGCAGCCGGGCCAGCGTCTGCCGCAGCCGGCCCCGGGCGCCGGCGCCGCGCAGGGCGTCGACGAGCCGCCGGGAGGCGATCCGCCACAGCCAGCCGGCGGCGTCCGCACCGGTCTCCCGGTAGCGGGCGGTGCCGCGCCAGACGGCCAGGAAGGTCTCCTGGACGACGTCGTCGACGACCCCCGCGTCGGAGCACCGGCCGCGCATCCGGGCGGTCAGCCACGGCGCGTACCGCCGGTACAGCTCCTCGAAGGCGCGCCGGTCCCGCTCCTCGGCGATGGCGGCCAACAGCTCGCCGTCGCTTCTCGTTTCGCTCACGTCCTCCTCATCGCACGGGCCGGACCGAACGGTTCACCCGCGTGTCCCGGATCACGATTGACTTCTCCGCTGGCCTCCACCACCCTTTCCCTACTCAATTAGGGAAAGGGTGGTTCACCGCGTGGTCGACTACCGCATCGACCGGCACTCCGGTGTCGCCACCTACCTGCAGATCGTGCAGCAGACCAAACAGGCCCTCCGGCTGGGGCGGCTGCGGCCCGGTGACCGGCTGCCCACGGCCCGGGAGGTCGTCGAGGCCACCGCCATCAACCCCAACACCGTTCTGAAGGCGTACCGCGAACTGGAACGCGAGGGCCTGGTGGAGGCCCGGCGCGGCCTCGGCACCTTCGTCCGGCGCGCCCTCGGCACCACCGCCGCCTCCCCGCTGCGCGCGGAACTGGAGGACTGGGCGGCCCGGGCCCGGCGGTCCGGGCTGGAACGGGAGGACGTCGCCGCGCTCTTCACCGCCGTACTCGACACGCACTACCCGGACCACCGGACGACCCCCCGGAAAGACCCGTCATAAGCCACCCGGCCCTCGAGGCGACCGCGCGCGGCAAGCGCTCCGGCCACCGCGGGACGCAGGCGCTGCGCGACCACTCCTCCCGCCTGCCCACCGTCCGCGTCCGCTCCTCCCGCCTGCCCACCGGCCGCGTCCGTGCCGTCGTCGGGCCCGACGGCGCGGGCAGGTCCACGCCGCTCACCCTGGCCGCCGGACGGTCGGTGCCCGCTGGGGGCACGGTCACCGGGGTCGGCGGCACGCCCGCGTCGGCCCGCACCCGGGCCGGCCACGTCGACCCCTGCGTCCGCACAGCCGAACACGGCGATCAGCGATCCGGGCGCGCCAGGAGGCGGCCTGGACGAGCGGGGCTGCGGCGGTCGGCCGCCGCCTCGCATGCGAGCCCGCCCGGTCGCCGTGGGAGACCGAACGCGCCGACGGAAGCGTCGGGCGAGGCACGGCACGGGCCGTCCGCGGCCTCGTGGCAGGCCAGGCGGCTTCCGCGTCCGCAGGACGTCATGTCGCCGTAACCGTCGGTTCAGACGGGCTTGGGACGCTCGGCGCATGCCTCCTGCCGCGCCAGAGCCGACGCCGACGCCCACCTGGCGGAACGGGCGGAACGGGCACGCCCCGGCGGCCCCACGGTTCCCGGCCTCGGTTTCCGGCGCGCCCGGGACGGGGTCCGCGCGGAACAATGGGTCCATGAGCCAGCCGAATGCCCAGGCACAGGTACCGCCCGCGCAGCCCTCCGTGGGCTCCATCGCCGCGCACCGTCCGCACACCGTGGCGGGCGTGGTCTCCGATCTGGAACCCGACATCGACGCCGACCTCGACGGTTACGAGGAGCTGCCGGGCGGCGACGCCGCCGCCCTGCCGCAGGGTCGTTTCCTCGACCGGGAACGCAGCTGGCTCGCCTTCAACGAGCGCGTCCTCGAACTGGCCGAGGACCCCGACACCCCGCTGCTGGAGCGTGCCAACTTCCTCGCGATCTTCGCCAGCAACCTGGACGAGTTCTTCATGGTCCGGGTGGCCGGACTCAAGCGCCGCATCGCCACCGGGGTCGCCACCCGCTCCGCCTCCGGACTCCAGCCCCGCGAGGTGCTGGAGATGATCTGGGCCCGCTCGCGCGAACTGATGGCCCGGCACGCCGCCTGCTACCACGAGGACGTCGCCCCCGCCCTGGCGGAGGAGGGCATCCACCTGGTCCGCTGGAACGAGCTGACGGAGAAGGAGCAGGCCCGCCTGTTCACCCTCTTCCGGCACCAGATCTTCCCGGTGCTGACCCCCCTGGCGGTCGACCCGGCGCACCCCTTCCCGTACATCTCCGGCCTGTCCCTGAACCTGGCCGTCGTCGTCCGCAACCCCGTCACCGGGCACAAGCACTTCGCCCGGGTGAAGGTGCCGCCGCTGCTGTCCCGCTTCCTGGAGAGCTCCCCGGGCCGCTACGTCCCCCTGGAGGACGTCATAGCCGCCCACCTGGAGGAGCTCTTCCCCGGCATGGAGGTGCTGGAGCACCACGCCTTCCGGCTCACCCGCAACGAGGACCTGGAGGTCGAGGAGGACGACACGGAGAACCTGCTCCAGGCGCTGGAGAAGGAGCTGATGCGGCGCCGCTTCGGGCCCCCGGTGCGCCTGGAGGTGGAGGAGTCCATCGACCGCGAGGTGCTGGATCTGCTGGTGCGCGAGCTGAAGATCAGCGAGGCCGAGGTCTACCCGCTGCCCGGCCCGCTCGACCTCACCGGCCTCTTCCGCATCCACGGTCTGGACCGCCCGGAGCTGAAGTACCCGAAGTTCATCGCCGGCACCCACCGGGACCTCGCGGAGGTGGAGTCCGCCTCCGCCCCCGACATCTTCGCCGCGCTGCGCAGCCGCGACGTGCTGCTGCACCACCCCTACGACTCCTTCTCGACCTCCGTGCAGGCGTTCCTGGAGCAGGCCGCCGCCGACCCGGACGTCCTCGCCATCAAGCAGACCCTGTACCGCACCTCCGGCGACTCCCCGATCGTGGACGCCCTCATCGACGCCGCCGAGTCCGGCAAGCAGGTGCTGGTGCTGGTCGAGATCAAGGCCCGCTTCGACGAGCACGCCAACATCAAGTGGGCACGCAAGCTGGAAGAATCCGGCTGCCACGTCGTCTACGGCCTGGTCGGGCTGAAGACGCACTGCAAGCTGTCCCTGGTGGTACGACAGGAGGGCGAGACGCTCCGGCGCTACAGCCACGTCGGCACCGGCAACTACCACCCGAAGACGGCCCGCCTCTACGAGGACCTCGGCCTGCTCACCGCCGACCCGCAGGTCGGCGCGGACCTCTCCGACCTGTTCAACCGCCTCTCCGGCTACTCCCGCCGGGAGACCTACCGGCGGCTGCTGGTCGCCCCGAAGTCGCTGCGGGACGGCCTGGTCTCCCGGATCGACAAGGAGGCCCAGCACCACCGCGCCGGGCGCCCCGCCTACGTGCGCATCAAGGTCAACTCGATGGTCGACGAGGCCGTCATCGACGCCTGCTACCGGGCGTCCCGGGCGGGCGTGCCGGTGGACATCTGGGTGCGCGGCATCTGCGCGATCCGGCCGGGCGTGCCGGGGCTGTCGGAGAACGTCCGGGTCCGCTCCGTCCTCGGCCGCTTCCTCGAACACTCCCGGGTCTTCGCCTTCGGCAACGGCGGCGAACCCGAGGTGTGGATCGGCAGCGCGGACATGATGCACCGCAACCTCGACCGCCGCATAGAGGCCCTGGTGCGGGTCACCGACCCGGCCCACCGGGCCTCGCTGAACCGCCTCCTGGAGACGGGCATGTCCGACGCCACCGCGTCCTGGCACCTGGACGCGGACGGAGAGTGGACCCGGCACGCGACCGACGCCGACGGCCGGCCCCTGCGCAACATCCAGGAGATGCTCATAGACGCCCGGAGGCGCCGGCGTGGCACAGCGACACCCTGACCCGACGGGCCCGACCGACCTGACTGGCCCGACCGACCCGACGGTCCCGGCCACCCCAACGGGCCCGACTGGCCCGGCGGACCCGACGCACCCGGCGGCCGGCCCCGTGCCGGTCGCCGCCCTGGAGCGCCACCTGCGCGCCCAGGCCACGGCGTTCCTCCGCGCGCTGCGCCTGCACCGGGAGACCGGCCCGGGCGCCACGCCGGAGGAGTCCGCCGAGGCGGCCCGGGCGCTGCGCCGCTCGGCCCGCCGCATCAGCGCCGGACTGCACACCTTCCAGCCGCTGCTGGACCGGGACTGGGCACAGGCCCTCAGCCCGGAACTCGCCTGGGTCTCCGGCACCCTGGCCGTGGAGCACGGCTGCACGGCCCGCCGGGAACGGCTGCTGGCGGCCCTGCACCGCCTTTCCGGCGCCCCCGTGCTCCCCGTCCAGGCGGCACCCGACCCCGGGACGCCCCCGGCCCACGCCGCCTCCCGGCCGCCGGACGCCCACGGCTCCCCCGCCGCGCCCCCACCCGGCCGCCCCGGCACCGGCGCACCGGCCGCGGTCCGGTCCCGTACCACCACCGCCACGACGCCCCTCCCGCCGCCGTCCCCGGCCACGACCACCGCGACGGCCCCGCCCCCCGGCACCGCCCTCCCCCTCCCCGACCGGGGCAACCTCACCGTGGGCGCCGTCAAGGCGGGCGCCCTGCTGGACCGGCAGCTCACGCTCGCCCGGACCCGGGCCCACTCCACCGCCCTCCAGGCGCTGCGCTCCGCCCGCTTCCACGCGGTCGCCGACCAGGTCGCCGTGCTGGCCAGCGAGGTCCCGCTGGCCCCGGCCGCGCACCGGACCGACCTGCGGGTCCCGGCCGCCGCCGCCCGGGACCGCCTCGCCGACGCCGTGGCCGCGCTGCCCCTCGTCACCGCGGGCAGCCCGTACAACGCACAGGCGCTGATCCACGGGCTGTCCCCGGACCCGGCGCCCCACCCGCACGACGCCCCCTGGCACCAGGTCCGCCTGCTGCTGCGCCTGCACCGCTACGCCCGCGAGGTACTGCGCGGCGACGACCACGACGACCACGACGACCACGGCGACGGCCCTCCGGGCGGGGCCCCGCCCGCCTCCGCCGACGCGGCCCTGCTGGCCGCCGGCGAGGCCCTGGACCGGCACCGGGACGCCGCCGAGGCCGCGACCGCCGCCGCGCAGGCCGCGCGCACCCCGCGCATCGCCCCCGCCACGGCGTACGCGCTCGGCGTGCTCCACGCCGACCAGCGGCACGAGGTGGAGGCCGCGCGGTACGCGTTCCAGCGCTGCTGGCGCAAGGATGTCCTCGGGGCACCGTAGGCACGCGGGCCCACCGGCCGCCGGGACGCCCGGGACACGCGGACCCACCGGCCGCGGCCGGGACGCCCCGCTCACGCGGCCCGCGGCACCGGCACCGGCACCGGCACCGGCCGGGACCCAGGAAGGCGGGACTCCCATGGCGCACGGCCCTCTCACGGTCCAGGCGGCGGGCTGCGTCCTGTGGCGGTACTCGCCCGTGACGGGTGGGCTGGAGCTGTGTCTCGTCCACCGTCCCAAGTACGACGACTGGTCCTGGCCCAAGGGCAAGCTCAAGCGCGGCGAGGACCCGCTCGCGGGGGCCCTGCGCGAGGTCGCCGAGGAGACCGGCCACACGGCCGCCCCGGGCGCCGAGCTGCCCTCCGTGCACTACCTGGCCGACGGCCGCCCCAAACGGGTCCGTTACTGGGCCGCCCGGGCCGTCTCCGGCGGCTTCACCCCGAACGACGAGGTGGACCGCGTCCTGTGGCTCCCCCCGGACCGGGCCCGCGAGCGCCTCACCGCACCGCGCGACGCCGACCTCGTGGACGACCTGCTCGCCCACCTCGCCCACCTCGCCACCTCCGGCGAAAGGGACGGCCGGCCGCCCACGGGTTCCGCGTAGGGCCCCGCCGGCACCGGCGGGCGAACGGCGCGCCCTGTGCGCCCGGCCCGGTGCGAACGCCCGGCCGTAAGGCCGCCCGACCGGGCGACCGGGCGACCGTCCCAGACCGGACGACCGTACGCCCCCGTCCGCCTCGTACCGCCTCATGCCCCCTCGCACGCCCTCGGCGCCCTCGTGCGCCCTCGTACGGACCCCCGCCGGAGCCGACGGACCGCCCCCTCCCCCGGCACCCGTCCGCGCCCGACCCGTGCCCGGCCCGTGTCCGGGACGTGAGCGTTCCGTGACCTCACCGCACCGTCCTCAGGGGTTCACCCCTCGTTCATGTACGGCCATCGGCGGCTTCACCTGTTCTGCCTAATTTCGGCCGTGCAGGATGCGGCCAGTCCCCCGGCCCGGCGCCCCGGGCGTCCGCATCACCCACACTTCGCGCACGCCGCCGAAATCAGGACGGCGGCACCTGGAAGGGATTCAAGTGAAGCTTCAGCGCAAGAACCGGCGGGCCCTCGCTCTCGGCGCTCTCGCCGTCTCCGGCGCCCTGGCCCTCACGGCGTGCGGCTCCGACGACACCTCCGGCGGCAACGGCGGCGACGCGTCCGCCGCCGCGCAGGCCGGGAACATCAAGTGCGACGACGCCCGGGGCCAGCTCCAGGCGTCCGGCTCCTCCGCGCAGAAGAACGCGATCGACGCGTGGGTGAAGCAGTTCACCGCCGCCTGCAAGGACGTGCAGGTCAACTACAACCCGACCGGTTCCGGCGCCGGCATCACCGCCTTCACCCAGGGCCAGACCGCCTTCGCCGGCTCGGACTCCGCGCTGAAGCCCGAGGAGGTCGAGGCGTCGAAGAAGATCTGCACCGACGGCCAGGGCATCGACCTGCCGATGGTCGGCGGCCCCATCGCGGTCGGCTTCAACGTCCCGGGCGTGGACACGCTCACCCTGGACGCGGCCACCATGGCCCAGATCTTCGACAACAAGATCACCAACTGGAACGACGAGGCGATCAAGAAGCTCAACCCCGACGCCAAGCTGCCCGACCTGAAGATCCAGGCGTTCCACCGCTCCGACGAGTCCGGCACCACCGACAACTTCACCAAGTACCTGAAGGCCGCCGCGCCCAAGGACTGGACGTACGAGCCGGGCAAGTCGTGGGAGGCCGAGGGCGGCCAGTCCGCGCAGGGCTCCTCCGGTGTGGCCCAGCAGGTCAAGCAGACCGCGGGCGCCATCTCCTACTTCGAGCTCTCCTACGCCAAGGACGGCATCAAGACCGTCGACCTCAAGACCGAGGCCACCGAGCCGGTCGCGGCCACCGTCGAGAACGCCACCGCGGCCATCGGCGCCGCCAAGGTCGTCGGCACCGGCAAGGACCTGGCGCTGGAGCTGGACTACACCCCGAACGCCGAGGGCGCCTACCCGATCGTCCTGGTCACCTACGAGATCGTCTGCGACAAGGGCAACAAGGCCGAAACCCTGCCCGCCACCAAGGCCTTCCTGAACTACATGGCCTCCGAGGACGGCCAGGGCCTGCTGGCCGACGCCGGCTACGCCCCGATGCCCGACGAGATCATCACCAAGGTCCGCGACACCATCGCGTCCCTCAGCTGACCCGCGTGTGCGGACCGGCCCCCCACCGGGTCCGGTCCGCACACCGTCCGGTGCACCGCCATCAGGAGCCCCCGGCCCCCGGACGGCTCCGACCGAGCCGCCGCCACGGACGGCTCCGCAGACCGGAGAACCCGATGGACACCACGACACAGACACCCACCGCCCCTCCCTCCGCCCCCCTGCCGGCCACGGCCGAGCAGAAGCGGGCCGCACGCGCCGCCACCCGCCCCGGTGACCGGATCTTCCTCGGGCTCTCCCGCGGGTCCGGCATCTTCGTGCTGGTGCTCATGGCCGCCATCGCGGCCTTCCTGACCTACCGCGCCTCCCTGGCCATCAGCAAGGACGAGGCGAACTTCTTCACCACCTTCGAGTGGAACCCCACCGGCGTCCCGCCGGAGTTCGGCATCGCCGTGCTGGCCTTCGGCACCGTCGTGTCGTCGGTCATCGCGATGATCATCGCGGTGCCGATCTCGGTGGGCATCGCCCTGTTCATCACGCACTACGCGCCCCGCCGCCTCGGCGGCACCATCGCCTACGTGATCGACCTGCTCGCCGCGGTCCCCTCGATCGTCTACGGCCTGTGGGGCGCCCTCTTCCTCGTCCCGCACCTCAACGGCCTCTACGGCTGGCTCGACGACTACCTCGGCTGGACCGGCGTCTTCGCCTGGAACGACGGCGCCCCGCGCTCGCTGTTCACCATCGGCATCCTGCTGGCGATCATGATCCTGCCGATCATCACCAACGTCAGCCGCGAGGTGTTCCGCCAGGTGCCGCGGATGCACGAGGAGGCCGCCCTGGCCCTCGGCGCCACGCGCTGGGAGGTCATCCGCATGTCGGTGCTGCCCTTCGGCCGCTCCGGCGTCATCTCCGCCTCGATGCTGGGCCTCGGCCGCGCGCTCGGCGAGACGATGGCCGTGGCGATGGTGCTCTCGCCGTCCTTCGACATCAACCTCAGCCTGCTCGACACCGGCGGCGGCACCTTCGCCCAGAACATCGCCAGCAAGTTCAACGAGGCCAACGTGATGGGCCAGGACGCCCTGATCGCCTCCGGCATGGTGCTGTTCGTCATCACCCTGCTGGTCAACGGCGCGGCGCGGCTGATCATCGCCCGCCGCAAGGAGTACTCGGGGGCCAACGCATGAGCCACGCAACCCTGTCCCCGCAGCGCCCGCAGCGCAGCTCCCTGCGCGGCGCGACCCTGCCGAAGTGGTTCCCGTGGGCGGTGGCCGGCGCGTCCGCCGCGCTGGGCTACGGCATCAGCGCCGCCGCCGGGCTGCAGAGCGACATCCAGTGGGCCCTGATCGCGGCCGTGCTGTTCGTGGGCGGCTCGTTCGCCGTCGCCGCCAAGGTCGAGGGCGTCCGCCAGGCCAAGGACCGCCTGGCGACCAGCCTGGTGTGGGTCGCCTTCCTGCTGGCCGTGATCCCACTCGCCTCCCTGCTGTGGGAGACGGTCCAGCAGGGCGTGAAGGTCCTCGACGGTTACTTCCTCACCCACTCGATGGGCACCGTCGCCGACGCCGAGCCCGGCGGCGGCATCTACCACGCCATGCTCGGCACCCTGCAGCAGGTCGGCCTCGCCGCCCTGATCTCGGTACCGGTCGGCGTGCTGACCGCGATCTACCTCGTCGAGTACGGGCGCGGCCGGCTCGCCCAGGCGGTGACCTTCTTCGTCGACGTCATGACGGGCATCCCGTCGATCGTCGCGGGCCTGTTCATCCTCAGCCTCTGGGTGCTGATCCTCGGCATGGGCCCGTCCGGCTTCGCCGGCTCCATGGCCCTGTCGATCCTGATGATCCCCGTGGTCGTCCGCTCCACCGAGGAAATGCTGAAACTGGTGCCGAACGAGCTGCGCGAGGCGTCCCTGGCGCTCGGCGTGCCGAAGTGGCGCACCATCCTCAAGGTGGTGCTGCCCACCTCGATCGGCGGCATCACCACCGGCGTGATGCTGGCCGTGGCCCGCATCACCGGCGAGACCGCCCCCGTGCTGCTGCTGGTGTGGGGCACCGACTTCATCAACGCCAACCCCTTCCAGGGGCCGCAGGAGTCGCTGCCCATGTACATCTACCTGCAGTACGCCAACAGCGGAGGCTCCGGCGCGGCCTACGACCGTGCCTGGGCGGCGGCCCTGACGCTCATCGCGTTCATCATGATCCTCAACCTGGCGGCCCGCGGCATCGCCCGCTGGAAGGCCCCGCAGACCGGTCGCTGACGCGGCCACGGCGACGACCGCCGGCGACCCGAAAGAAGCAGTGATTCCCATGGCCAAGCGCATCGACATCAGCGGCCTCAACGCCTACTACGGCTCCTTCCTCGCCATCGAGGACATCTCGATGACGGTCGAGCCCCGCTCCGTCACGGCCTTCATCGGCCCCTCCGGCTGCGGCAAGTCCACGTTCCTGCGCACCCTCAACCGCATGCACGAGGTCACGCCGGGCGGCCGGGTCGAGGGCAAGGTCATGCTCGACGACGAGAACCTGTACGGCAGCGGCATCGACCCGGTGGCCGTGCGGCGCGAGGTCGGCATGGTCTTCCAGCGCCCCAACCCGTTCCCCACCATGTCGGTCTACGACAACGTGGCGGCCGGCCTCCGGCTGAACGGCAAGTACAAGAAGTCGCAGCTGGACGACATCGTCGAGAAGTCGCTGCGGGGCGCCAACCTCTGGAACGAGGTCAAGGACCGCCTCAACAAGCCCGGCTCGGGCCTGTCCGGCGGCCAGCAGCAGCGGCTGTGCATCGCCCGCGCCATCGCGGTCGAGCCGAAGGTGCTGCTGATGGACGAGCCCTGCTCCGCCCTGGACCCGATCTCCACCCTCGCCATCGAGGACCTGATCGGCGACCTGAAGGAGCGGTTCACCATCGTCATCGTCACGCACAACATGCAGCAGGCCGCCCGCGTCTCCGACCGCACCGCGTTCTTCAACCTCGCGGCGGTCGGCAAGCCCGGCAAGCTCATCGAGATCGACGACACCGAGCGCATCTTCTCCAACCCGTCGGTCCAGGCCACGGAGGACTACATCTCCGGCCGCTTCGGCTGACCCCCGGTCCCCTCACGGTGCTGCATGGCGGTGCCACCGTGAGGAGCACAGGGCCCGCCCCCGACAGCCGGGGGCGGGCCCTTTCCTCTTCTCCGGCGCACGTCCGCCGGAGACGGGAAATCCCGCCGCGTCACGCCCCGCGCCGGAGGCCGGGCCGTCCATCCTCTGCCGTGCTGCTCCGCCCGGCTGCTGTGTCCGGCGCTGCCCGGCTGTCTGCCCGGCTGCCCCGCCGTACGTCCCCTGCCGTGCCGCGGGCACCCCGCGCCGCGCACCGCTACAGGAACGCCAGCTGCACCACCCAGAACGACAGCGCGGCCACCAGGGCGGCCGCCGGCATGGTGATGAACCAGCCCATGACGATGTTCTTGGCGACGCCCCACCTGACCGCGTTCACGCGCTTGGTCGCCCCGACACCCATGATCGCCGAGGTGATCACGTGCGTGGTGGAGATCGGCGCGTGGAACAGGAACGCCGAACCGAACATGATCGTCGCGCCCGTGGTCTCCGCCGCGAACCCCTGCGGCGGGTCCAGCTCGATGATCTTCCGGCCGAGCGTCCGCATGATCCGCCAGCCGCCCGCGTAGGTGCCCGCGGACAGCATCACCGCACAGGCGATCTTGACCCACACCGGGATCGGGTCGCCGTAGTCCTCGACGTCGGCGATGACCAGCGCCATCACCACGATGCCCATCGTCTTCTGGGCGTCCTGCAGGCCGTGCCCGAGCGCCATCCCGGCCGCCGAGACGGTCTGGGCGATCCGGAAGCCGCGCTTGGCCTTGTGCGGGTTGGCCCGCCGGAAGATCCACATGATCGCCGTCATGACCAGGTACCCGGCGAGCAGGCCGACCAGCGGCGAGACGAACATCGGGATGACGACCTTGTCGACGACCCCGTTCCAGTACACGGCCGTCCCGCCGGCCAGCGCGGCGCCCACCATGCCGCCGAACAGGGCGTGCGAGGACGAGGACGGCAGCCCGAAGTACCAGGTGATCAGGTTCCAGACGATCGCGCCGACCAGGGCGGCGAACAGGATCCCCATGCCCGTCGAGCCCTCGGGCGTCTGGATCAGCCCCTCACTGACCGTCTTGGCGACGCCGGACCCCATGAACGCGCCGGCCAGGTTCATCACGGCCGCCATCGCGAGCGCCGCCCGAGGGGTCAGCGCACGGGTCGACACGGAGGTGGCGATCGCGTTCGCCGAGTCGTGGAAGCCGTTGGTGTAGGTGAAGAAGAGCGCGACCCCGATGGTCACGACCAGTGCGAACGTCTCCATGGGTGGTGTCAGGACTCCTTGACGGAGATGGTCTCCACCGTGTTCGCCACGTGCTCGAAGGCGTCCGCCGCTTCCTCCAGTACGTCCACGATCTGCTTCAGCTTGAGCACCTCGATGGCGTCGTACTTGCCGTTGAACAGGTGCGCCAGCAGCTTGCGGTGGATCTGGTCCGCCTGGTTCTCCAGCCGGTTGACCTCGATCCAGTACTCGGTGAGGTTGTCCATGGTCCGCAGGTTCGGCATCGCCTCGGCCGTCAGCTCGGCGGCCCGCGCCAGCACCTCGATCTGCTGCTCGACGCCCTTGGGCAGCTCCTCGACGTTGTAGAGGACGACCAGGTCGACGGCCTCCTCCATGAAGTCCATGATGTCGTCGAGGGACGAGGCGAGGGAGTAGATGTCCTCGCGGTCGAAGGGCGTGATGAACGAGGAGTTCAGCTGATGGAAGATCGCGTGCGTGGCGTCGTCACCCGCGTGTTCCGCGGCCCGCATACGCTCTGCGATCTCGACCCGGGCGGAGGAGTCCGCCCCGAGCAGTTCCATCAGGAGTTTGGAGCCCGTGACGATGTTGTCCGCGGATGCGGCGAACATGTCATAGAAGCTCGTCTCCCTGGGGGTCAGACGAAAGCGCACGTGGGGTCCTCGGGGTGCAGAGGGTTCGGTCAGGCTGATGCTAGGCGCATCATCCGGCCACGACTAACGGGCCGTCCCCCAGTGTCGCCCATCGGGCTCGCTGCTCCGCACGGGGGCCGTCCGAGGTCCGCGCCGGCCGTCGCGCGCGGCACCGGCCACAGGTCCTATACCCAGGGAAATTCGGTACCATATACCCGCCAGGGGTATATACGTGACGGCCGTGCGGACACCCGCGCGGGGACCCCGCACCGGACCACGACCGGCAGCACACACAGGAGGACGCGATGACGACCACCGAGGCCGGCGCCGGAGCGCCCTCCTCCGAGGCGACGGAGATCGTCACCGACCACGACCGCGGCATCCACGGCTACCACCACGAGAAGCAGGAGCACCTCAAGCGGCTGCGCCGCATCGAGGGACAGATCCGCGGCCTGCAGCGGATGGTCGACGAGGACGTCTACTGCATCGACATACTCACCCAGGTGTCCGCCTCCACCAAGGCGCTGCAGTCCTTCGCCCTGCAGCTCCTGGAGGAGCACCTGCGCCACTGCGTCGCCGACGCGGCCGTCAAGGGCGGCGACGAGATCGACGCCAAGGTCAAGGAGGCCACCCAGGCCATCGCCCGGATGCTCCGCACCTGACCGGACGGAGCGCGGCCGGGGTACGGGGGTACGGCCCGGCCCGGCTGGGCCGGGGCCGGGCGGTCCGGGGCGTCAGCGGTCCGGGGGCGTCAGCGCCGCCCCGGCCCGGCACGCCGGCCGGGCTCCTGGACCGCGGTCCGCGCCTCGGCCACCCGGAGCACCTCGTCGATGCTCTCCAGACTCAGCCGTCCCTGAGCCGCGGACGCGGCGATGATCAGATCTCCGCACAGCTCTATCTCGGCGAGAGCCACGTGGTCCTGGACCATCCCGAGGGGGGCCACGCGCGTCACCTCATCTCTGCCGTCACCGACGTCCCGGGGCCTGTCGGACAGGACCCAGGGTAGGCAGCGGCCCACGCGCCGCGCATGGCACGTAAGGGCTAGTTCCCGCCGGTCACTCCTCGGCGATCCGGCCGGTCACCTCTCAGCGGTCGGGCCGGTCACCTCTCCGCCATCCCGCCGGTCACTCCTCGGTGATCCCACCGGCCGCCTTTCGGCGAAGCGCGGTCACTCCTCGGCGATCCGGCCGGCGTAGATGTCGTCCGCGGCGGGCAGCCGCACCCGCACCGGGGCGCCGAACCCGAACAGCAGGGTGGTGGACGCCACCGCGACCGGCCGTTCCTCGGCCCCGTTCACGAAGCTGAACCGGTGCCGGACCTTGCGGATGCGCCCCTCGTCGTCCAGGAACACGTCGAACGGCACCGCGGCGGTGGCGAACCCTTTCGCCGCCGCACCCAGCGGCCCCCGGTTCGGCTCCGAGGCGTCGCGCGCCGCCACCGCGAGGTCCGCCGTCCCGCGGTAGTGCCGCACGGCCGTCCCCGCGACCTCGGTCCGCTCGACGAACGCGGCCGTCCGCGTCCCGCGCAGCACCTCGGCGGCCACCAGCGGATCGGTCGCCCCACCGGTGACGAGGTTGCCGTCGGCCAGCGTGCCGGTGTCCACCCGCACCCACTTGTCGGCGGGCACCCCGGCCCCGCGGTTCTTCATGAACAGGGCGCCCGGAGCGAGCAGCTCGGTGATCGGCCGCCGTACCTCCTGCCCCGCCGGGTCCTGGGGCAGCATCACCTTCAGCCGCCCCGTCCGCTCCCGGAAGTCGTAGACGCCCTCGCCCCGGATGGTCACCCGCGTGCCGCCGCTGGCCATCTCCATGGACGTGCGGGTCTGGGCGCTCCCGGCCTCCACCAGCGCGTCGGCGGCGTCCCGCAGCACCGTCACCGGATCCCCGGCGGGCGCCCCACCGGCCGCGGCCCCGCTCTGCGCGCACGCCCCGGCCGTCAGGCCCAGGCAGCCGACGGCCCCGAGCGCGCCGACGGCCCGGCGCATCCGCCCGCCCCGCAGTGGTCTTCCCGCCATCGTCCGCCTACCCCCGCTCCATCCGCCACGGGCCGCTGTCGTTGCGGTTAACGACCGGTAGGTGCCCCCGTCACGCGCGACACGGCGGGCGGTACCGTGGTCGGCGTGGCGCAGCAGCAGGAACGGCCCGAGCCCGTCGGACAGAAGGAACACTCCACCACCACCGCGGAGCAGGGGCGCTTCTGCACGGCCCGCTGCACCTGCGGCTGGCGCGGCCCGGCCAGGAGGGCCCGCAGCCAGGCCCGCACCGACGCCGAGAAGCACACGGCCGGGTGACCCGCCGGGCCACCGCACCGCCGGTCCGGGCGGGACGGCCCCGAGGTCCCGGAGAACCCTTGAGAACGCCGGGGCGCGTCCGGCCGGCTCAGATGTTGGAGTCGAGCGCCGGGAAACCGGCGGGCAGATCGGCGGCGGGCTCGTCGCCGACCGCGCCGGTCAGGTCCCGGTCCAGGCCCAGGGTGTAGGCCGCCATGGAGATCGAACCGGCGGCATGCCCGTCGACCAGCAGGTCCAGCGGCCGGTCGTCGGCCAGCCCGGCGATGTACAGCAGCGGCAGGTAGTGGTCCGGCGTCGGCACCGCCCGGCGGAAGTCGGGGTGCCCGTCGAGCGCCGCGCCCCCCGCCGGATCCTCGGTCAGCCGCTCGCGCGCCACCTCGTCGAAGCGCAGCGCCCAGTCGTACCCGGTGTCCGGCTGCCGGAAGTCGACCGCCCGCAGGTTGTGCACGATGTTGCCGCTCCCGATGATCAGCACCCCCTGCTCCCGCAGCGGGGCCAGTTTGCGGCCCAGGTTCAGGTGGTGGTCGAAGTCCTTGAACGCGTTGAGCGAGAGCTGCAGCACCGGGATCGACGCGTCCGGGAAGGCGTGCACGAGCACCGACCAGGTGCCGTGGTCGATGCCCCAGCTGTCGATGTCCTGCCCCACCCAGGTCGGCTTCACCACGTCGGCCACCAGCTCGGCGACGTCGGGCGCGCCGGGCGCGGGGTACTGGACGTCGAACAGCTCCTGGGGGAAGCCGTAGAAGTCGTGGATCGTGCGCGGCCGGGGCATCGCGGTGACGGCGGTGGCGTTGGTGTACCAGTGCGCCGAGATCACCAGGATCGCCCGCGGCCGCGGCACCGACGCGCCGAACAGCCGCCAGGCCTCGGTGTACCGGTTGCGCTCCAGGGCGTTCATCGGGTTCCCGTGGCCGAGGAACGCGGCCGGCATCAGCGTCCCGGCGGCCCCGTCCGGCCCGCCCGCGCGCCCCGCTCCGGCGACCACGCCGCCCGCACCCTCGTCCCGGCCACCGCTCGCCGGGCTGCTCGCACCGCTCGAACTGCCATTGCCGCGCACGGACGCTTCCCTTCGCCGGGGACGGTTCCCCGCCGAGCCTAGGTCCTCCCCCCGGCCCCGCGCCGCGACCCGCTGCACCGACGGCACGTCAGCACCCTCCGCGCACCGCCGGGTTGCGCCGTCCGGACGGCTCAGGCCGCCAGGTCGCGCTCCCCGGGGCCGGACGCCTCACGGCGCGGACCCCGGGCCGTCCCGCCCTGCTGCCCGTCCCGCCCGTGGGCCGCGATCAGCCATCCCGCCCTGGGCGACCGCTCGATCGCCCGCATCAGCGGCGTCAGCAGCGCCATCGCCGCCGGCGACAGCAGCAGCGCGACCGCCGTGCCGAGCGCGAGCCCACCGATCACGTCCGTCGGGTAGTGCACGCCCATGTAGACCCGGCAGAAGCCCGCGAACACCGCCATCACGATGGCCACCAGGCCGAACTTCCGGTTGGCCAGGAACAGTCCGACCGCCAGGGCCATGCTGAGGGTGGCGTGGTCGCTCACGAACGAGTAGTCGGTCTTGCCGGAGACCAGCACCTCGAGGCCGTCGTGGTCGAGGAACGGTCTGGGCCGCTCGACGATGCCCCGGATCGGCACGTTCACCAGCACCGCCACGGCCGCCGAGAGGGGGGCCCACACCAGCGCCGCGACCGAGACCGCCGCGTCCTCCCCGCCCCGCTTCCGCACGCCCCACCAGCACCACATGACCATCAGGATCACGGCGAACAACAGCCCGTACTCGCCGACGAACTCCATGATGCGGTCGAACCACGGCGGGGCCGCCTTGGCCAGGCCGTTGATGTCGTAGAGCAGGTCGACGTCGGGGTTCGACCCGGATTCGGCGAGTCCAGCCATGGTGCAGCGGCCCCTTCGTCATGTAGTGCGGCACACGGTGTGCACGCCTTCCTGTCCACCCCCGTGGTGTGTAGATCCGCTTCCGGCTACGCCAACAGGAACGCACGGCCCCCGTCAATACGTTCCACGGTCCACCGAATGATCACCGAGACGTTACCGAAGAGAGATTCATCTCCGCAGCTCAGGGGGTTGGTTCACGCTCCGCTACGCCGGGGTGGGGAGCGCTTTCGCGCCATCTTCGGTCACCCGCGTGGCACCGAAGTAGTCGGGGGTGTCGATCGGGTCGAACCGGATCACCGCACCCGGGCGGGGCGCGTCGATCATGTACCCACCGCCCACGTAAATCCCCACATGCCGGATGGCCCGCGAATCGGTCGGGTCGTCCGAGAAGAAGACCAGATCACCCGGGAGCAGTTCGTCCCGCGCCGGATGCGGTCCCGCGTTGTACTGGTCGTTCGCCACCCGCGGCAACGTGATCCCCACGCTCTCGTAGGCGGCCTTCGTCAGACCCGAGCAGTCGAAGCGTCCGCCCTGCTCAGCGGTGCCGTTGCCACCCCACAGGTAGGGCGTGCCCAGCTTCTCCTGCGCGTACGCGATGGCCCCCGCCGCCTGCTTCGAGGGGTCGACCCGGCCGACCGGCGCCGCGAAACTCTTCTCCAGCGCGGTGATCCGCGCCACGTAGTTCTGCGTCTCCTTGTACGGCGGCACCCCCCCGTACTTGATCACCGCATAGGCCCCCGCGTTGTAGGAGGCCAGCATGTTTTCGGTCGGATTCCCCGGCACGTCCTTCACGTAGGACGCCAGCGTGCAGTCGTACTGCGCCGCCGACGGGATCGCGTCCGCCGGATCCCACACGTCGCGGTCGCCGTCCCCGTCCCCGTCGATGCCGTGCGTGGCCCAGGTGCCGGGGATGAACTGCGCGATGCCCTGCGCCGACGCGTGGCTCTGCGCCCTCGGGTTGAACCCGCTCTCCTGGTAGAGCTGCGCCGCGAGCAGCGCCGGGTTGATGGCCGGGCAGAGATTGCCCCACTTCGCCACCAGATCCTGGTACTCGGCCGGCACCGTACCCTTGGCCAGCGCCTTGGCGGCCCCGCCCCCCACCCCGTTCACGAGGTTCCCGGCGACCAGGTAGACGCCCACGACGAGCAGCATGACGAAGGCGAGCCCACCGCTGAGCGCGACGCCCGCCACCACCCACGCCTTACGCACCGTCAACCGCCCTTCCGCCCGAGGGAGTCCGACCGCCGCCGTCAGTGTAGAGGCGACCCCCGGCCGTCACCCCTCACGAACGCGACCAGACCTGACCGGACCCGACCGAGCCCGGCCGAACCCGACGGGACGCGACCGCGGAACGCACATCGGACGCCCTCCCCGCCCCTCGCCCGGACGCGTCCCGCCCTCTTCGCGGGCTTCATTGCCCGGCGTAACATACCGTGATACACAGAGTGACGATACGACTCTTCATTCACACAAAACACGCCAGCCAATGACGCCAAGTCGACATGCGTTGGCGCATTTGTCGGCGACAATGAGGTCTGACCTCTGCATGCCCGCAGAGGGTGCGGAACTACCCAACAGGGGCGGTGACTTACATGCTCTTTGCGGCCGACGAGGGAGACATCAACACCATTATCGGCGGGATCGCTCCGGACTGGGGCCCCTTCGGCAGCCTGGGCAACGAGGCCAAGGTCATGATCGAAGTGGTCATGGCGGTCGCCATCCTGATCTGCCTCGGCATCGCCATCTGGGGCGCCGCCAAGCAGCGCATCGGTGCCACGGCCCTGCGCGACACGTTCAGCGCCGAACAGGGCAAGGGCCTCATCATCGCGGGCCTGACGGGTGTGTTCATCATCGGCTCACTCGGCACCCTCTTCACCATCGTGTACGGCATGGCCGTCTAGACCCGCTCCAACGGTCCCCACCGGGCACGCCCGGCACCCCTCCACCCCACCCGCCCGTCGTGCCCACCGGCTGAGGTTGCGTCTCCCTGATGTCGAGTCACCACACCGCGCCCGCGCGGGGACCAGCACGGCTACCGTCGTACCAGGAGTACGCGGAGTACGAGGTGTTTCCGCACGACGTCGAGGGGGCGTACGCGGCATGAGTCTCGGAGACGAGCACGAGGCCACCGGCGGTTACGGAGGCACGGGCCAGACCCGGACCCGCCTGCCCGAGGGCAACGGCGGCGGTCCGTACGGCGGCGCGCGCAGAACCGGCCGCTCGTCGTCCCGCAGCCTGGTCACGGTCGTCGGCGTGGTGGTCCTCCTCATCGCCGCCATCGCCTTCGCCAACCGCGGCGGAGACGGCTCCGCCACCGACGACCCCGAGGCCGACTCCCCCAAGGCGGCGGCCACCGCCCCGTCGGGGGAGAAGCCGGTGGGCACCAAGACGGCCGGCATCCCGTCGGGCTTCGCCCACAACCGGCAGGGGGCGGAGAGCGCGGCGGCGAACTACTCCGTCGTACTGGGCTCTGCGGACATGTTCGACCAGGAGCGGCGCCGCCGGATCGTCTCCGCTGTCTACGCCCCGGACGTCGCCGCCGCCCGTCAGGCAGACCTGGACAGGGCGTACTCGAATCCGGAGTTCCTCAGCAACATCGGACTCGACAAGAGCGGCAAGGCACCCTCCGGCCAGACCTTCGTCTCGCGCGTCGTTCCGGTCGGCACCAAGGTGACGCAGGCCGGGGCCAACGACGCCAGTGTCGAGGTCTGGTACACGTCGCTGTTCGGTCTCTCCGGAGACGGATCCACCAACCCGGTGACCGAAAGCTGGTACACGACCACGTACCAACTGAAGTGGATCGACGACGACTGGAAGGTCACCGACTACCAGCAGAAGGACGGACCCGTCCCGGTCGGGCGCGACCAGCAGGCCTCCACCGCCGACGACATGACCAAGGCCGTCGAGGAATACGGAGGTTTCACGTATGCGCGCTAGCCGCCAGTTCCTCAGGCTGACGTCCGCTGTCCTCGCGGTGCAGGCCGCGACGGTCCTCTTCGCCACGCGAGCAGTCGCCGACCCCACCCCCGCTCCGTCCGACAGCAGTGACCCCTGCGACCTCATCCGCGGGCCCGCCAAGGACTACTGCGAACGCGGCAGGGACGGCGAAGGCTCCGGCGGAGCCACCCGCCTCGACACCCCCACCTCCGCCCTGGACCCCCTCGCCTCCCTCGCCCAGGGCTGCGCCGACGCCGCCTCCTGGACGATCAAGAAGCTCAGCGCCGCCGTCCAGGAGACGGCCCAGGTCGACTTCACCAACCCCACGTTCCTCCAGCAGTACGCCGTCGTGTTCGCCGCGTCGACAATCCTCACCCTGCTCCTGTGGCTGCTGGCCGTCGCCAAGCGGGCCGTCCGGGGCGTCCCCCTCACCACCGCCCTCTCCGAGGCCATGGGGTTCCTGTGGCTCACGGTGCTCGCCTCGGCGTTCACCCCGCTGATCCTCTACACCGTCGTCTCGGCCACCGACGGCGTCACCGACGTGCTCGCCAAGGCGACCGGCGACCAGACGGACACCTTCTTCGGCACCTTCTCCGGCGCCCTGGAGAAGGGCGAGGACATCGGCGGCGGCCCGATCATGCTGATCGTCGTCTCCCTGGTCTCGATCCTCGCCGCCGGCGTGCTCTGGCTGGAACTCGTCATCCGGGCCGCGCTGCTCTACGTCGGCGCCCTGCTCGGCACCGTCGTGTACGCGGGCCTGGTCGACAAGAACCTGTGGGGTCACGTCCGCCGCTGGGCCGGGATCATGATCGCCGTGATCCTGGTGAAGCCCGTCATCGTGATAGTGCTCGGTCTCGCCGGTGCCCTGTCCGCCGACGACGGCCCCGACGCGTTCTCGGCGGTCGTCTCCGGTCTCGCCATCATCCTGCTGGCGATCTTCGCCTCCGCGATGATCTACCGCTTCGTGCCGGGCTTCGGCGACGAGATCGCCGGCTCCCGCAACAACCGCATCATGCAGGGCGCCGAGGGCAAGGCCGCCGCCGTCATCAGCTCGCCCGCGACCCTCGTCGCACAGGGCATCAAGACCCACAGCACCCGCGCCGACCACAACGCGGGCGGCGGCCAGTCCTCCGGCCCCCGCCCCGCCAACCCCGCCTCCGGGGGCGTGGCCGCCCACAGCTCGCGCCCGGCCAACAGCGGCGGAACTGTCCCCTCCGCCGCACCCGCCCCGCGCGCCGCCAGCCCGGTGAACACACCGCACGCCGGCAACACCCGCACCAGCAGTACCAACCGCACGGGAGGTGAAGGGCGTTGACGACCGAGTCCCACGTGTCCCATCCGGTCACGCCCCGCCGTACGTATCTGATCGGCCGCGCCCGGCCGAACGCGATCATCGGCCGCAACCGCGAGACCGGCGAGATCGCGCTCATCGTCCTGGGCGCGTTCCTCGGCATGATGTGCGGGCTCCTCGTCCCCGTCCTGTCCGTGCGGATCGTGCTGCTCGCCGGGCTCCCCATGATCGCCCTGTCGGCGGTGTACGTGCCCTACAAGGGCCGCACCTTCTACAAGTGGTTCGAGATCAACCGCAGCTACAAGCGCACCCTGCGCAACAGCGCCACCTACCGCTCCCCCGTCGTCGAGGCCGGCACCCGCCTGGACGGGCGCGAGGTGGAGGTCGGACCGCCGCCCGGCATCGGCCGCATCACCTGGCTCGCCGCACCCTTCGGACCGGACGAGATCGCCGTGCTCCTGCACGCCGACCGCAGGACCGTCACCGCGGCCATCGAGATCGAGGGCCCCGGCGTCGGCCTGCGCGACTCCGAGGACCAGGAAGCCCTGGTCGACCGCTTCGGCACCCTCCTCAAACACGTCGCCAACGGCGACGGCTTCGTCACCCGCCTCCAGATGCTGGCCCGCACCCTGCCCGCCGACCCCGACGCCCACGCCAAGGACGTCGCCGTACGCGGCGACGACAAGGCGCTGCCGTGGCTGCAGCAGTCCTACGACCAGCTCCAGTCCATGGTGTCCACCAGCAGCGAGCAGCACCGCGCCTACCTCGTCGCCTGCATGCACTACACCCGCGACCTGGCCGCCGAGGCCAACGCCATGGCCCGCGCCGTGCGCACCCAGGGCCGCAGGGTGGACCGCGACGCCGGACTGGCCGTCGTGATGGCCCGCGAGCTCACCGACATCTGCTCCCGGCTCCAGGAGGCCGACATCCGCGTCCGGCAGCCGCTCGGCCAGAGCCGGCTGTCCTCGCTGATCCACTCCATGTACGACCCGGACCACCCCATCGACCACATCCAGGCGATGACGAAGCGCAACGCCTGGCCGGCCGAGCTGGACGCGACCGAGCCCACCTACCTCCAGGCCAAGACCCGCGAGTCCGCCACCCGCGCCCCCTGGTGCCACGCCACCGCCTGGGTGAAGGAATGGCCGATGACGCCCGTGGGCGTCAACTTCCTCGCGCCGCTCCTCGTCCACACCCCCGACGTGATCCGCACGGTCGCCGTCACCATGGACCTCGAACCCACCGAGGTCGCCATCGAACGCATGCTGACGGAGAAGACCAACGACGACGCCGAGGCGTCCCGCGCCGCCAAGATGAACCGCACCGTCGACCCGCGCGACATCGCCGCCCACAGCCGGCTCGACCAGCGCGGCGAGGACCTCGCCAGCGGCGCGGCCGGCGTCAACCTGGTCGGCTACATCACCGTCTCCTCCCGCTCCCCCGAGGCCCTGGCCCGCGACAAGCGGACCATAAGGGCGTCGGCCGGCAAGTCGTACCTGAAACTCGAGTGGTGCGACCGCGAGCACCACCGCGCCTTCGTGAACACACTCCCGTTCGCCACCGGCATTCGAAGGTAGGGGCTGAAGTCCGATGCGGGATCCGCTGTCCGTCGTCACCGACGCCTTCACGTCCTTCCTCTTCGGGAAGGTCGAGACGACCCGCCTGCCGGTGCGCACCTCCACCGGCCAGGCCCAGGCCGTCTACCTGCCGACCGCCGCGCCCGGCCTGGGCGACTCCGGCGTCATCATCGGCCGCGAGGTCTACTCCGGCAAGGGCTACATCTACGACCCCTTCCAGCTCTACGGCCAGCAACTGCCCGCCCCGCACTGGCTGGTGCTCGGCGAGTCCGGCAACGGCAAGTCGGCCCTGGAGAAGACCTACGTCCTGCGCCAGCTGCGCTTCAAGGACCGCCAGGTCGTCGTGCTGGACGCGCAGGGCGAGGACGGCGTCGGCGAGTGGAACCTCATCGCGCAGGAACTCGGCATAACTCCCATCCGGCTCGACCCGACGGCCGCCCTCAACCACGGCATCCGGCTCAACCCGCTCGACCCGGCGATCACCACGACCGGACAGCTCGCCCTGCTGCGCACCATCATCGAGGTCGCCATGGGCCACGGCCTCGACGAGCGGGCCGGCTTCGCCCTCAAGGTCGCGCACGCCTACGTCACCGAGACGATCCTCGACCGCCAGCCCGTGCTCACCGACATCGTGGAGCAACTGCGCCACCCCGAACCCGAGTCGGCCGCCGCGATGAACGTCGCCCTGGACGACGTGCGGGCCTGGGGCCTGGACGTCGCCCTCGTCCTGGACCGCCTGGTCGACGGCGACCTGCGCGGCATGTTCGACGGCCCGACGACCGTCGGCATCGACCTCGACGCGCCGCTGATCGTCTTCGACCTGTCCCACATCGACCGCAACTCCATCGCCATGCCCATCCTCATGGCGATCGTCGGCGTGTGGCTGGAGCACACCTGGATCCGCCCCGACCGGAAGAAGCGCATCTTCCTGGTCGAGGAGGCCTGGCACATCATCAACAGCCCCTTCGTGGCCCAGCTGTTCCAGCGCCTGCTGAAGTTCGGCCGACGGCTCGGCCTGTCCTTCGTCGCGGTCGTCCACCACCTGTCCGACGTCGTGGACGGAGCGGCGGCGAAGGAGGCCGCCGCCATCCTCAAGATGGCCTCGACCCGCACCGTCTACGCCCAGAAGGCCGACGAGGCACGGGCGACGGGACGGGTCCTCGGCCTGCCCCGCTGGGCCGTGGAGATCATCCCGACGCTCACCCCGGGCATCGCCGTCTGGGACGTCAACGGCAACGTGCAGGTGGTCAAACACCTCGTCACCGAGACGGAGCGCCCGCTGGTCTTCACCGACCGCGCGATGACCGAATCGTCCGTCGACCTCGCCGACGACGCCCTGCGCGCCGCCGAGCTGGAGGCGGAGGCGCGCGCTGCGGCCTTCGTGGAGCACCACGTCGGCGACTCCGAGTCGACGGTGGCGTAGCGGCAGGGTGCGGGGAGGACACGGGTAAGCGCGCACGACCGCCACGGCGGGGGAGCGGACGGCCGGGGCGGCATCCCCGACGGGCTGCTGATCGGCATCCTCGGCTTCCTGCTCGGCATGACGACGCTGGTGTGGACGGCCACCGGCCTCGCCGGTCTCCTCGCCCACGGGGCCTGGCCGTCCGGCGTCACCTTCACCCGCACCCCCCTGGCGATGCGCTCCCTCGTCGCCGAACCGCACGACCTCCCGGGCGCGTGGCCGGACACCCCGGCCGGCGCCCTCTCCGGCTACGGCCTCTTCTGGGGCCTGTTCATCGGCCAGCTGATGATCCTGATGGTGCTCACGGTGTTCGTCCTGGGCACCGCGGCTCGTTGGAAGGCCGACCGCATCCGGCGCCGCGCCGAACGGACGGCCTCCCCGGCCCACTCCGACCGGGAGCCGATGCCGGACTCGTCGGTGTCGAACTCGTCGGTGTCGGACTCGTCCGTGGCGCGGCCCCCCGTCGTGCACGAGGTCCCCACGCCGAGGGCACCGGACGCGGAGCAGCCCCCCGCGGCCACCACGCCCGGTCCCGCGCCCGCACCGGAGCCCACAGAGCCTGCGAGGGCGGTCCCCTCGCCCGTGGCAGCGTTCCCCTCCTCCTCGGCGACGGCCCCGGCTCCCCTGGAGGCGGCGTCCGCCAACGGCTGGGACACCTCCCGCACCGGAAGCGCCGTCCGCTACGGCCCACCCGACGTCCGCCACACGGCCGCCGCTCAGGCCGTACGGGACGCGGAGGGCCCCGTGCTCGTCCTCTCGTCCCACCCCGCCCTGTGGGAGGAGACCAAGGACGCCCGGGGCAAACTCGGCCCCACCCACCTCTACGACCCGACCCACCGCTGCGACACGCCGGCCCGCCTGCACTGGTCCCCCACCAGCGGCTGCGAGGACAAGGACACCGCCGTCGCGCGGGCCACCGCCCTCCTCGCCCCGGTCCGGCCCGCCTCCCGACTCGACCAGGCCGTCAGCGACACCGCGGAACTCCTCCTGCGCAGCTACGTGCACGCCGCCGCCGTCGACGGCCGCACCGTCCGGCACGTCCACCGCTGGGCCCAGGGCCTCCAGGTCCAGGACGCCGTCCGCATCCTGCGCACCAGCCCCAAGGCGGCACCCGGCGCCGCCGGCGAGCTCGAGGCCGCCCTCACCGCCCACCCCGAACGCCGGGACATGGCCCAGCAGCTGACGAGCCGTGCGCTCGCCGCCCTGTCCACTGTCAACGTGCGGGATGCCTGCACACCCAACCGAAATGATGCCCTCGCACTGGATTCCTTCATCGCCGAAGGGGGCACGCTCTATGTGGTGGGCGAAAGCATCGAGGATCCCCGCACCGCCCCGGGGGCCATGCCCCTGTTGACGGCCCTCGCCTCAAGCGTGGTCGAGCACGGCCGGCGCATGGCCGCACGGTCATCCTCCGGTCGGCTCGACCCACCACTCACCCTCGTCCTGGACGACGTCGCCGCCGTGGCCCCGATCCCCCGCCTCCCGGAGCTCCTCGCCACCGGTACGGAACAGGGCCTGCCGACCCTGGCCCTCCTCCGCTCCCGCGAACAGGCCCGGGCCCGCTGGCCGCACGCCGAACTACCCGTCTGACCCGGGCCGTTCCAGCACCATCTCCCACTCGAGCTCCTCCGGCCTGGTGGCCATGGGCACGGTCACCCCGCTCTCCACGAAGCCCGCCTTGCGGTAGAAGCCCAGCGCCCGCTCGTTCTCCGGGTGCACGATGAGCCGCGCCCGCTCCGCCCCGCGCTTCCACGCCCAGTCCAGGGCCGCCTGGAACAGCGCCTCGGTGACGCCGGCGCCCCGGTGTTCGGGAGCGACGTGCACGCCCACGAGATGTCCCTGGCGCCGTTCCACGGGCAGCCCGGCCCAGTCCGGCGTCCCGGCCTCCTCGATCAGGACGGCGACCGTCCCCACCCAGCGGCCGGCCCCGGTCACCGCGACGAACTGCCGTGTGGTGCCGGCCTCCTGGGCGGCGCCGGCCGCACGGTCGCGCCAGAAGCCGTCGGGCCGGGCGGCGGCCTCCTCGTAGCTCTCCACGTAGGCGAGGTCGGCGACCGGGTCGCGCAACGCGCTCAGCCGCAGCTCCTTCACCCGCGCCCATTCGCTTGCCTGGACGGGACGTATCACGGTGGTACCGACGGGTGATCCCTTCATGACCGCCACGGTAAAGCAGCACGAAAACCACCACAACGCGATAAGCCCCCGTGCCGAAAGGCACGGGGGCTTATCGCAATGATTGTTCGGCGGCGTCCTACTCTCCCACAGGGTCCCCCCTGCAGTACCATCGGC
>NZ_JBEZWE010000020.1:0-86840 GCF_040637405.1 Streptomyces sp. NPDC029526 | reverse complement strand
GCCATCCGGACTCGGCACACGAGCCGGCCCGCGGAGCGGGTCCCCCAGCGCTGCGCGCTGGGAAACGAATGAATTCGCTGCGCGAATTCAAAAACCCGCTCCGCGTGTTTTATGAAATGCGCTTCGCGCATTTCATGTATTCACGCAAAGCGTGAATACGGATTTCCGCTGCGCTCCAATCCTCGGGGGCCGGTTCCGCTGCGCTTCACCGGCCCGGGGCATCCGCTGCGCTCCTGCCCTACCGGCTACGCCGGGCAGCAGCGGGCGGAGCGGGTGACGGTGCATCAACTCTGCTACCAGGTAGGATCCCGAACCGACCAGCACCACCGGCCAGAGGCCGGCCCACCCGGAACCACCACCAGGACCAGGAGGACTGATGTAGACAAACCCCCGAGCAGACCAACCGTCAGACGATCTACCAGGGCGGGCCGCCCTGGTCTCGCCGTCCTGAGATGCTACCACCCGCACACGGCCAAAACGAGCTGGGATCAGCCATCCGGCAACCGGGTCTGCGAGGCATCCCCACCTTGTTGTGCCCGCGTTTGCATCGTGTGATGCATCGGGTAGATTCCCGAACGAACGCACACTCCTTGGCGGTCCTGTCTATCGGTTGCGTTCGATGTGAGCTACCCAGGTGACGGCCTGGACTTTGCTGGGGATTTCTCCGATTTCGCGTGCTGCGGCACGGTAGCAGTCGGCGAGCATGTTGTAGCGCCCGACCGCTCCCAATCCTCTGTCCCGCTGACCATAGATTTCTTGCACGGCGATGTCGTGTGCGTGGCGGTCGATTACGACGGCATCCGGGTCCTCCGGATCGGCGATGCACAGGTAGAAGAAACCGGTTTTGATGTGCATGGGCAGGACTTCACTCGGGTCGGTGCCCGACAGAATTCGGTCTGCCTTGGTGATTGCGTCGCGGACGTGTCCGCTCGCCTTCCCCTCTTCGAATGCTTTGCGGGCCAATCGGCAGTTCTCGGCCCATGACTTGTTGGCAGAGAGTGCGGCAAGGACGCCTGCGCCTTTGGGGGTGTCTCCTGCGGCGATCTCTGCGGCGAATTCGTGGGCCGTGGCGTACCACTGGGCTCCGCGTCGCTTCTGGTCGGCCGTGGCCGCGTGCCACTTGTCGATGACGGCTTGAGTGTAGGCGGCGCGCTGCTGCTCGGTGCACTTGACCGGGATCATGGTTCCTTGGCGGGGTGTGGGCGCGCGGGGTTGGGGTGAGGAGCGGCCTCGATGGGCGCTCAACTCAGGCCGGCGGCGCGCGGGAGGAACTGAGGGGAAGGGCCGGGGGTGGGAGACTTGTGCGGCCTCCCACCCTCTTGGATTTGTCAGTTGGTGTGCGGGGTGGGAATTGTCGGAACGTCGATTCCTGCCAGCTTCAGAAGGGCTCGGCAGTTGTCGAGGGTGAGTCCCTTGGTGTCGCCTCGGGCGTCGGTTCCGCCGGTGAATACGGCGGTTCCGTGGTAGGACTGGTGAACGGGCGCCGAGAGGGAGTAGAGGATCAGGGCCGGGATGTTGGCGGGGGAGCCCTTGAGCATTCCTTCATCGTCCAGCCACATGGAGACCTCGGGCGAGAGGTCGACGACGGTGATGGTGCTGCATTCAATTTCGCGGTAGAGAATGCCGAGGGTGTTTCCGGTGCGGGGCCATTCGATGACGCTGAAGGATGCGTCGGGGCGGAGGACCAGGGCGAATTCCGTTGCGGACATGGGTGTCCCCTTTCAGGTCGTGAGGGTCTTTGGTCGTTGGTCGACTGCCACCGCCGACCAACAAGAAAAGTGTATCGCAACTTACCTTGCGATCCAAGTGTTTTCGCAGGTCAACGCACTGCGTGGTGGGCCGGGGCCCGGGTGTCGTGCCGCCTATTCACACCGCGCAGCGGTGGGAATTCGCCGGTTCGGCCGTCGCAGACGGCGGGACAGCGCGCAGCGGTGTCCCGGTACCGGGAGGCCGCCGGTAGACCGCGCAGCGGGCCCGGCGAGGGTGGAAGACAGGTCGAGCGCGCACAGCGCGCGGTCGGGACGCGCAGCGGCCCGGCGGCCTGGCCCACCCGGGCGTGAGTGCGCGCAGCGCGCGGTCCGGGGTGCGCAGCACCCCGGGCACGCCCCGGCGGCGCGGCGGCCGGGCCCCGGCCCACCACGCAAGAGAGGAACATTCCACTGGGCCCCTGCTGCGCCCTGTCTCCTCCGGTACAGCTCGGGCCCCCAGGAGTGTCCTGGGGGCCCGGATCAACGCGCGACGTGCCCAGGGTCAGCCGGTGCTTTCCAGGGCCTTCACGAGGTCGGCGGCGGTGGGTGTGGTGCCGGTGGCGAGGTGGCGTACCTGCGGGCTGGGCGGGGGCCATGCTGCGCCTCGGCCGAGCGGGTGGCGGCGTGAGGTCGAGGTGCGCCAGCCGTGCCGCTCTGACCACACCAGAGCGGCGGCCGGCGCCGTGGGGCTGTCCAGGACTAGCGCGGCCACGACTTCGTCGTCCTGGGGGTGCTGGACGGCCGGTGGGGCGTCGGCGGTCGTCCAGCCGCGGGCATGCAGGGCGCGGGCGACCCCCGCGAGGTAGGGGTGCGCCTGGCGGCCGCGCACGATGGACTCTGCGCGGATGCCTGCGCGGCGGGTGAGTGCGGCCGGGTAGCCGAGGATGTCGGCGGCCTGCGAGGCGCTGATGCCTCGCTGCTCCATCACGTCGGCCATCCGCTCCGCGCGCAGGGCTGTCAGTGCGGCCTGCGCGGTGTTGCGGTGCACGCCGAGCTGTTCGGTGACCCGGGCCGCGGTGAGCGCGGGGTCGTCGTCCAGCAGCTGCGCGACGCGCGCGGGGAGCACGTCGCGGGGGACCTGGTCGCCGACGCCCGCAGGGCGGCCGGCGCCACCGCTGGGCCGGGGTCGGGGGGCAGGGGTGTAGTCCCGTACGACGTGGCGGGGCCAGTGCTCGACTCCGCCGACACGCACCATGTGCTCGCTCACCGACGGGTGTTTCTTGCGGCGGTCCCAGGCATGCAGAGGAATTCCGCTGAGCGCAGCGGCCTCCTGGCGCTCCAACAGGTCTTCGTCATCGTCCGTTGTGGGTAGTTCCGGGACGGGGCGCCCGGCGAGGTAGGCGTCGACCTGCTCGCCGTCGTAGAGCCGGGTGCGGCCCGTGCTCAGGGGCGGCGGGAACCCTTCAGCTTGCAGGCGGCCCGAACTGAGCAGGGTCTGCACAGTGATGCCCTGCTGCGCTGCAATGTCGGCAAGGGTGCGCACCAGGTGCTGGCGTCCGGCGCGAATCATCGTTGGTCCTCCCAATCCGGCGAACACCGGAGGTCGAGAAAAAGGTAGCGATTTAACTACCGACACGGGGCGGGCAGCCACCGCTTCACAGGTCGATTTCCATCTGCTCGATGTCGGTGAACTCCACAGCGAGGCCCTGGGCGCGGCGCCCGCCGTCCTGGAAGTACAGCTCGCCGAGAGCCTGTCCGGCGAGGTCGCGCAGTTGCTGCTCGCTGGCGCCGGCGTCCTGGGCGTCGAACAAGCGGGCCGCGTGCTGCGGGGGCAGGGCGAGGGTGATGTGCCGCAGGCGGGCGTCATCGGTGGTGCCGGGTGCGGCGGTGAATCCGAACCGGGCCCGGACGTCGATGACGATGCCCGTGCTGGTGGCCGCCTGCTTGCGGGCTCGGGCGCGTACCCGCGGCTGCCAGCGTTCCCGTACGGCGTCGGCCAGGCGCTGGGCGAGGTCCGGGCGGGGCCGGCGAATCTGGTCTTTGACGTACCGCTCGACCGTGCGCTGGGAGATGCCGAGTTGCTGGGCCACGGCGCGGGTGCCCTTGAGCTGTTTGACCAGGTAACGCATCTGCGCCCCGGCGCTCTTGGGGATGGGGCGGGTGACTGCCCGCTGCACGGCCCGGTTCAGGCCGTCGTCCACGATGCCCACGGTGGGCACCTCCGTTCATGATCGGCTGTGCGGGCCGCTGCGAGGCGATCACGGGCCGGTCGGGGGAACTGCCCGGCCGGACCGTGATCGCGCTGCACAGCGGCCCCCAGGGGGCTTAGCGGGCCGGTTCTTCCTCACCGGACATGTCGCGCAGACGGCTGTAGTGGAACTGGTGGCCCACGGTCACGGTCCCAGTGGGCCCGTTGCGGTGCTTGGCCACGATGAGATCCGTCTCCCCGGCCCGCTCGGACTCGGGCTCGTAGTAGTCGTCGCGGTGCAGCAGGATGATGTTGTCCGCGTCCTGCTCCAGTGCTCCGGAGTCGCGCAGGTCGCCCACCTGCGGGCGCTTGTCCTGCCGCTGCTCGGGCCCGCGGTTGAGCTGGGCCAGGGCGATGAGTACGGCCCCGGTGTCGGAGGCGAGGATCTTGAGTTCGCGGCTGATCTCGGTGACGCGCTCATACGGCGTCTGCCGGCTGTTGCGCTGGTCAGTCTGCATCAGCTGCAGGTAGTCCAGAATCACCAGCGGCGCGCGGCCGGTCTCGCGGACGATGGTCTTGATCCGGGAGCGGATACGGGCCGGGCTGACGCGGGCGCTGTAGTCCATCCACAGCGGAAGGCCGCGCAGCTCCGGAACGAACCGGTCCATGCGGTCCCAGTCCTCCTGCCGCAGGCTGTCGGCACCATCACGCAAGTGGTGGAACGCTACCCGCGCCCGGGCCGACAGGATGCGGTTGCTGACCTCCCCACGGCCCATCTCCAGGCTATGAACCAGCGTGGGGCCGCCTGCACGGGCATTGGCCGTGGCCACGCCGAGCGCGAACGCGCTCTTGCCCATCGCCGGGCGCGCGGCCACCAACGTCATCTGCCCGGGCATCAGCTTCATCAAGGCATCCAGGTCCTTGAACCCAGTGATCGCGGACGGCGGGACGGACACCGCCAGGCTGTCCAGGTGCGCGTCCAGGTCGTCGCCGAACCGGCCGAAGCTGTCGTCCTCGTCATCAGCAGCGAGGTACTCCAGTTCCGCCTGGTGGGCGGCGATCGCCTCCGGCACCGACAGCGGGTCCGCGATGCGGGCGCCCTGCATACCGCGCACCAGCGCTGCCTGGTACCGGCGCACCTGGGCGTACCCGTGCACGAGGTCGGCGTAGTGCCCCGCCTCGACCGAAGAACACGCGCTGCTGGCGATCTGAGACAGCCCGGCCGGGCCGCCCACCCGCTCAAGGTTGCCGGTGCTGCGCAGCTCGGCCTCGACCGCGGGCACACCCGTGGGGCGGCCGTGCCCGTGCAGCCGCTGCACCGCCGACCACACCAGACCGTGCGCGGGCTCGTACCAGTCGCCCTCGCGGACCGCGCGGGCCACGTCTGCCACCGGGTCATAGGCCGGGGTGGCCAGCAGGCAGGCGCCCAGCGCCCTGCGCTCCGCGTCCACGGAGACAGCCAGCCCCTGGTCCTGCTCCTGGTCCTGGATCTGCATGGTCACTTGGTCACCTCCACGTCGCTGCGGGTGACACCGGGGTGCGTGCAACGCCGCTGCGGGCCGTCGTCGTCGTCATCCAGGAGCCAGCCGTACTCATCGCAGGCATGGCAGGCCGCGATCACGCCGCGCATCCCGGCCTGCCCGGAACTGCTGGCCGGTGCGGGCGTTGCCTGAGGGCGCACCAGCGCGTAGCGGCGCAGATCGCGCACCCACCCAGGCAGGCACTTGGTCCAGGACGCTGCGCCTCCGGTGTTCTTGAGCACTTCCGCTTCGAGCAGGGCGAGGTACCCGGCATCAGCACCCACCAGGGACGGCCAGCCCTGCTCACGCATCGTGCGCAGCAGCTTGGGCGCGCAGCTACGGGCCGTGGCCGCGCCCGCCTGCCACCGCTGCATCTGCTGAAGGAAGTCGACAGCCGCAGCGGTCTCCTCCACAGAGAACTCCGGTCCTTCCTCCCTCTGTGACGGGAGCGCCCCATTGGGGTGCATGGGAGGGGTAGGGGAGGAGGAATCCTCCTCCTCCGGGGGGTGTGGGGGGTGGACGCCGGATCGCGGGTTTTCCGCATTCCGGCTCTGACCAGGCGAAACGCGGGTTTCCGGATCGCGGGTTTTCCGCGATCCGGCTCCGGATCGCGGGTTTTCCGCATTCCGGCTCTGACCAGGCGAAACGCGAGTTTCCCGCGATCCGGAGGGCTGGGAATCGCGGGTTTCCCGCACTTCGCCGCTGACCTGCTGGGATGCCGCGATCCCCAGGTCGACGTACTGCTCGTTGTTGGCAGGGTTCCGGTACACCCGCGTGGCCCACGTGGGGCGCTGGGTGGTCTCGTCGTAGACGGAGACGCGAGCGAGGTGGCCGGCCTTCGTCAGGCGTGCCGCGATGGCGTTGAACCGGTCCTTGCCCATCTTCCAACCCTGCGCCTGCATGTCCCGGCGGATGGCTTCCATGGTCGAGGGCAGGCGGGGGTCGCGAAGCAGCAGCTCTGCGAGGACGCCGATGTCTTCGGGCTGCAGGCCCGGCGTGCGCACCAGCTCGCGACGCAACACGACTTCCTCGGGCGGCTCCCAGCCGCGTTCGAGGTAACTGGCGCCGAAGTCGTCAGACGACGGTGGACGCTGTGGGCTGTGCAATGTGGTACATCTCCCCAGGTAGGGGAGCCGCGACCGGCGATGTGACCATGTGGAACACCCGGAGTAGTGGCGGTGCGCAATCTGATGCGCATACTCTGGGTATAGGTGACTACGCGGGCCAAGGGCCCACGGGCATCACCCCGGCGAGGTCACCTCACCGGGCACGACTCAAAACTTTGGCGAGTGAGTGAGTCGACTTGGGAAGCGGCTCCTGTTGTGGCGACAGGGGCCGCTTCGCTTTACGGGGGGCGAGCGAGACAGCGCATTGGTCATTCTCCCCTGTATCCGTCTGCGGCGGCCGGGTGCTTGGCTGCCCAGCCAGCAAGCAAGCGCGCGTATGCCTCCAGGTGGTGACGGCGCGGCTTGGCTGCTCCGACTTCCCAACGGTTGAAGGCCACGCGGGTGACTCCGAAGACGTCGGCCACTTCCTGCTGAGTCAGACCATCCGCCTTGCGTAGCCGCGCGCGGACCTCTGGCGCCGGCAAACTATCCGGTCGCCCGAGCAGAGCATCGACCGCGTCCAGCAGGTCAGACAACGCTCCCCCTCTCCTCGAATGATCCAGAACTATACACAATTCTTAACTGCTCCACAGGGATTGATGGTGTGTCAGCCAGCGTTTCGGAGGGATAGTGTCCGCACCATGCCCCTTGCCTTCTTCGATTTGGACGGCACACTCGTTGACCGGCAGACCGCCACTCTTGACGCCATCAGCGTGCTGTGCCAGAGGCGTTGTTACAGCGCAGCCATCGAGCAGCGATTGCGCGCAGATCTGATCGACCGCGCGAACCCCAGCGACTTCACTCGGTTGCAGGACACCTTCGGCTTGGAGACGTCGGGCGCGGAACTGTGGCAGGAGTACGTCGACCTCATGTCGTCTGCTGTTTCCTGCCAGGCAGAGGTCCTTGAGAGCTTGGTCCGCCTGCGTGGCGCTGGATGGACGATCGGGATCGTCACCAACGGGGCCAGCGACGTCCAGCGCGCCAAACTTGCAGGAACCGGGCTCACTCCCTTGATTGACGGAGTTGCCGCTTCGGGTGATCTGGAGATCCGAAAGCCGGATCGGCGTCTCTTCGAACTCGGGGCCGCCCGGTGCGGCGTCAGCCTCGCGAACGGCGGCTGGATGGTCGGCGACAACCCGACAAGCGATGTCGGGGGCGGCCACCAGGCCGGCCTGCGGACCATCTGGCTGCGCGGCCGCCCCTGGCCCGACGGACTCCCCGCCGCGCACCACGTAGTTGATGACGTCACCGACGCCATCACCATCCTGCTTGCAGAGACGGAGTAGCACCGTGGACCAGCCGACCGTCGGCATCCTCCACCCCGGCAGCATGGGTGCCGCCGTCGCGGCCTGCGCCGCGGCCAACGCCTCCGCGGTCCTGTGGTGCGAGGCCGGGCGCAGCACTGCGTCCCGGGAGCGCGCTGTCCAGTTCGGCCTGACTCCTGTGACCGCGCTGTCCGAGCTGCTGGACCGCAGCGACATCGTCATCAGCCTCTGTCCTCCGGCTGCTGCCGAGGACTTGGCACGCGATGTCGCCGGGCGCCATTTCGCCGGGGTGTACGTGGAGGCGAACGCCATCAACCCCGAACGGGTGCAGAGGGTCGCCGCGCTACTCGGGCCGGAGGCAACGGTCGTGGACGGCGGTGTCATCGGCTCCCCGCCGGTCGGCGGCAAGGTGCCGACCTTGTACCTGTCCGGCCCGGACGAAGCGACCGAGCACCTTGAGGTCCTGTTCGCGGGCACCGCCGTTCGCACGGCGAAGCTTGGAGCGGAGGTTGGGAAGGCATCCGCGCTGAAGCTGGCGTACGCCAGCTTCCAGAAGACCTCGCGGGTCCTGGTGGCGCTCTCGGTCGGCATGGCCCGTGAGTACGGCGTCGACCAGGAGCTCATCGAGGTTGCCTCCCGACGCACCGACTCGTACCTGTCCGAGCCGCAGTACGTCGCCAAGACCGCGGCCCGCGCCTGGCGCTGGGGCCCGGAGCTGGAGGAAGCTGCCGACACTCTCGCGGCCGCCGGCCTTCCGCCGGAGATGCTGCGTGCGGCCGCGTCTACGCTGGAACGGTGGAACGACGCCAAGGACGGCGAGCTCACGCTCACCGACGCCTTGGACCGACTCGCCCAGCCGTAGCCCGCGCTCATGCCGTCGCCGCTCCCGCCCGCTGCGACAGCAGCTGGTCGATGAGCCGCGCTGCGTCCCCTGGCATTGACACCGTGGTGTCCACTGTCAGGTCCCACACCATGCCCGGGTGCGCGTCCAGGTCCTCACGAGTCGCGTCCCACGCCGCCAGGCGCGCCGCGGTGTCGCTGTCGCCGCGCCCCGCCGACCGCTGCTCGGTCACTTCGCGCGGACACCACAGCAGCACCACCGACCAGTCGGCGGGGTAGCCGTCGACCAGCGCGCGGATGCCGTCGACCTGCCCGAGATGCACCACAGGTACCCCGGCCGCGAACGCGGCGTCGACGCCGGGGCGGTCGATAGCGTAGGTGTTGCCGTACCGGGCGTTCGCGTAGACGACGTCGCCTGCGGCCTCCAGCTCGCGCAGCTGCTCCGCTGTGCCCATCCGGTAGCCGACGGCTTTGCCTGTTCCGACCTTGAGCCGCGTGAACTGCGCGTACTTGGAGTCGAGTGCGTTGAGTGCGGCTGTGACGGTGTCCTTGCCCGAGGCCGGCGGACCGTACAGGATGACGCCTTGGCTTCCGGTCATGGGTACATCGCCCCTATCGCCTGCCGGGCCTGGTCTGCCAGCGTGACTGCGGTCCCCAGTCGGTTGTCGACGACCAGGTGTGGCACAGCCGGGCGCAGGTCGAGGTCGATCGTGGCCATGTACTCCTCCCACCGCTGGAGTTTCCACGCGTCCCGGGCCGCTGACCGGAACCCGATGTACTCGCGCATCGACTCCTCGTCGCAGCGCACCCACACGGGGAAGACGTCGACGCCCATCGAGCCCGCACGGTTGGCCAGGCGCTGCATCCAGTCCGTGTCAGTCATCTCGGAGATGAACGGGGCGGTCAGCACAGTGGAGATTCCGCACTTGATGTTGGCCATAGCTGACTGCATCAGGCAGTCGTACTCCACGGGGCGGACTTTCTCGCGGTAGAGCTCGGTGTGCCGGTCGTTCGCATCGCCACCCAGCGCGACTAGGAGCCGCTCTACGAGCGGGCGGGTGAGCGGGTCCTTGTCGAGCAGCGGCCAGCCGGTGAGCTGAACGAAGAAGCGGGCGAGCTCCGTCTTCCCGCTGCCGGCGAAGCCGCCAACCAAGATGAGCACTGGATGGTGGGGGTCGCCGCCCGTGTGCCGACGCTTCCACGCATCGATGATTCGCTGCTGCAAGTCGAAGTGGTCGGCTTCGTCCGAGCCCGGCGCGATGCGGTGAATGGCTCGCTCAACAGCCAAGACTTGTGAGCCGTTGAGGCGGTCGTCCATCGGTGTGAGCTTGAAGGATGTCTCTTCACCAGGCAGGGCGGTACGGAACCCCAAATCGGGCTCGGTGGCCCGGTACAGGAGGCAGTAGGCACGTCGGTAGTGCGGCCCCGGGTAGACCTCACCCTGCTCGTGTTGCCACAGGGTTTGAGGGTTCGCGGCTGGGATCCCCTTTAGTTTTGCCTGTTCAGCTACCTCCCGCAGCCGCTCACCAGCCTTCTCCAGGGTCAGGCCATGAGCCTCGCGTTGCTCACGCAGCTTGTCTGGACGCCAACCCGCTCGGTGCTTCCCCACCCCTTCCCCCTCCTTCATCTTCATGGTCGCGAGCCTAGGGCGTGGGCCCCAGATCTCGTGTGTACGCGGATGTTGAAAAGCCGTGAACACGGGTGCGCATGAGCTTCGACAAGGCGTTGTGATGTTGCCTTTCGACGCTCGCGAGTGTGATGGCCCACAGATAGCTGGTCGCGAAGGGACTTGAGATGGGCGAGTCGGGGCGCTTAGGCGTCAAATGCATACTCCAGAACGTAGGCCGCGGCGTCCATGGTCATCTCATTCACTTCGACGGCCAGAAGTTCAGCGTCAAAGGCCGTGCGGCACAGCTTGATGACTGGGCGTTCCGAGGGGATGCTCAGTCGTTCGGCCTCCTGAGCTACAGGCAGCCGGCATCGGATTTCCTCGCGGAAGTGAGCGGGGGCGTGCCCGATCTCTGCGAGCCTGGCGTAAATGCCGCCCTCGCCGGTGTCCACGCGCATGATCGCTGTCCCCTCGACGAGGATGAGGGGCAGGTACGAGGTCGCGAGCATGACGGGCCTATCGTCCAGCACGAAACGTCTGGACCGAGCACAGATCAATTCACCCTCGGCAACATCCAGCATCCGAGCGATGTGCGGTGGCGCGGCCACGGTGTCCACGCGGACATCGATGGTGACCGGGCGTTCTTCGTCAGCGGACCAGATGGACTTGCCGGCCACCCACTGCTCTCGCGCGAGTCGCTGGATACCGTGGCGCCGAATCGGGCGGAACTGGATGACCCGGGCGCCAGCACCCTTTTTGGTCTCTACCAAGCCCTCGATCCGCAGGATCTTCAGCGCCTGGCGGGCAGTCAGCACGGCGACTTCGTACCGGGCGGCGAGCGCGCTCTCTCCTGGCAGTCGATCGCCGGGACCGTACTCGCCGGACTCGATCGCCGCCTTCAGATCGTCAGCAATTCGCTGGTACTTGGGTCGTTGTTGGCCTGTGTCACTCGCCATTCTTCTCCTTACCTCGTTAGCGATCCTAGGCCGCCTGGGTTCGAGGTCAGGCATGCGCGGCTGGGTGGTGCGAGCACACCACCCACCATAGCTCGTTAACGCGATCACTTGACATCGTTAACGAGGAGGGTTCTACTGTCTATACCTCGTTAACGAGGTTTCGCCCGGAGGGCCCGAGAGGGCGTGACGGAAGCGCTGGCTGCTTGAAAGCTCAACAGAGTGATCCATCGCCTATACAGCCGTGACCACGCCGGCTGAGGTGAGTGGAAACCCGTCGTGAGGCGCCATCACTCCTGGTGGTGGCAGTCGGCACGAGTTGTGACCCGTTGGGCGCTGGCTTCGGCCGGCGGTCCAGGCCGGTAAGACGGCCTGGACGCTCATTACTGACGGCGAGCCCGTTGGGCCGACAGCCCACGACGCTAAAGAACGACGCGGCAGACCTTTACTGCGATGACCCGCCCCGGACGGATCTCCCGGGCACTGAGCAGTCCGCGTCCATCTGAGATCTGGCGCCCCGGCGCCGCGGCATCCTCCGCAGCCCTGCGCTGCCCGCCGGCCACTGCCCCGCCCTCGCGGCCGGGACGGTGGCCGGCGGAGTGCGCAGGACGCACTCACGCGACGAACCCCCGGGACGGGGGTCCCCGGGGGTTCTTGTCGCAGGTCACCTTTTGAGAGAGGACGACCCGTTATGCACAGCATCGCACCTTGCCCGAGCGTTCAGGAAGAGATCGGCCCCAGGCTGCCAGGCGCCATCTACGCGAACGTTGACGGACGCTTCGAGGTTCTGGCCCTCATCACCAACCCGGTGGAAGCCGCGCAACTGCTGCGCCGGGCGGCCCGGTGGGCGGTCATCGTCCGCGACACCCTTCGCCCCGACGGCCAGCCCTTTGCGGTCGGCTCGGTATGGACGACATCCGATTACCTGATCCGGCCTGCCCGGATCCAGTACGCCCCGGCCGCCTGAACGGCCAACCACGGTCCGTCTCCCACCCCCGCCGACAGGGGCGGGAGACAGGCCGTGGCTGGCCGTCCGGCCAGCCATACAGCGACAGCCCCGGAAGGTCAGAGTTCCGGGGCTGTCCGGTCACAGGACATAGGAGGTCCCCTTGACCACAACGATCATGACACGCCCGACGGCCTGTACGACAGTGGCCGCCGACAGTCCCGAGTATTGGTGCGAGCCGTGCGGCACCTTCCACTCGGTCCCCTGCGCCAGCACCGACAACCGCCAGCTCGGTGACCTCCTGGCCCGCATGGTGCGCGACAGCGACGACCGTATCCCGGCCGAACGCCGGGCACGGCGGACGCTCCAGGAGATGATGCCCGGCTACTACCGCCAGCCGGTTCTCACCCTGCACCGGCCGGTAATGGCTGATGACGCCTGTGGACTGTGCGGCCGGTGGAACTGCGACCCGAGCAAGTGCCCGCCCGAGTCGAGGGCGGTGACCGCATGATCAGCAGGCTGACGGACGAAGAGCGCAAGGCGCTGTCCGAGAAGCTCCGCGAGGTCAACAAGCAGTCCCAGCAGCGGCCCCGCTGATGCAGCACCCCATATGTGCGGCCCGGGACGCGCAGTACCGCGCAGCCCGGGCCGCCGCCAGGATCGGCGTCCGCCACCCTCTCGCCCGCCTGCTGCTCGCAGCCGCGGCCGTAGCCGCCGGGACTGCGTGGGACGCGGGCCACCGAGTCGCCGATCTTCACTGCACAAGGTCAGGAGAACAGATGACCACGAAGCACACCCACGGCCCGAACTTCGGGCGCCGTATCGACGGTTGTCCTCGCTGCGAGGAACTGACCGCCGGCGCGGCCCCGGTCCAGCGGCATGGGGCGACCCGCCGCCAGGAAGAACAGCGGGCTGCTGAGATCCGCCACCACAACTGTCGGACGTACGGCTGCGGCGTCGTGTGCACATACGGGGACTGGTGAGCGTGCCGCCCGACGGCCTGTACCAGCGCTACCAGGCAGCCGCTCGTGCCCAGCAGGAGCACACCACCGACTGCCCCCGCTGCACCGACCACGCCCGCTGTGCCGAAGGCGCGCGGCTGTGGGCGACGTTCGAGCGGCTGCAAGACACCTACCTCGCACGCCAGCGCACCAAGCGCACCCGCTGAGCCATCCCCGCTCAGCCGACATCGCCACCTCTGTCGGTTGCCTCCCGTGCCCGTCCCAGCCCCGCTCCCCGGCGGCTGGTACGGGCGCGGAGAGGGGAGCCGGACAGCCCGGACCCACCGAACTTCGAAACGAGGCCCGCATGCCCATGCCGACGACCGCCCCCGCCGTCTCCACCGCCGCCGCTGTGGTGTTCACCGACGCCACGCTGCGCAAGGCGCAGGAGATCACCGCCGCCTCCTACCTGCCGGTGTGGACCGGCCCGTCCGGCGAGGAGTCCTCCGGCGAGGCCGTGGCCCGCCACCTGGAGGCCACCATCACCCTGCTGAACGAGGACGGCTGGATCCGCGCCTACGACCACAGCCGGGACTGGTCGACCGGCGCGGACCTCGCCGACGACGACTCCATGACGGTCAAGGACATGCTGCGCGCGCTGCTGCGGTTCGTCCGCGAGGAGAGCGGCACCGAACCGCAGCGGACCCTGTCCACCGCCCTGCGCCACGTCGGCGAGGCCGGCGAGGCCGGTGACACCGACACCGCCAGCGTGGCGGGTTACGTCCTGGACCGGGTGATCCAGGCCCACACCGGATCCGACTCCGCCCGCGCCATCCCGTGGTCGGAGCGGCAGCACCGCACCCACGCCGACATCACCGCCTTGCTGACCGCGGGCGCCCGCTTCGCCCGCGCCTACGGGCCCGGCGCCGCCGGGTCCGAGCAGGCGGCCTGACCATCCGGCCGTCTGTCGGTTGCCTGACCCGCCCGGCCCCGCCCCGCACCTCTCCGGTGTGGCGGGGCCGGGCGTGGTCCAGGGGAGCCGTGCAGCCGTGCTCCGACTGTCTGCCGGGAGGCCCCCTGTGTCCGTGCCCCGCACGATCCCGTTACGCGCGCCCCTGGACGAGTCCGGGCTGCCGCGCAAGGAGCGCACCGCCCCGACGGGCGGCCCCGCCGCACCGCGTCCGCACACCCCCGCACCTCGTCAAGGAGACGACATGCCCGGCACCTTCTCGGTCCCGTTTCAGCAGGTCCTCGACCGCATCACCCCGCACCTGCCGCCGTACCTGCGGAAGATCGAGCCGACCCCCTACGGCCGGGTACGTTTCGAGTTCGCGCCGTTCACCGGCCACGAGAAGGAGCCCGTCAAGCCGCAGTCGTACTACGACGACCCGCAGATGAACTACGTGCCCGAGTCGGAGGACCAGGCCGAGCACCGCATCCGGACGGTCGCGCGAGACGTCCTGGACGACCTGTACCAGCAGGCGAGCAAAAGGTGGCAGGACGCCGCCTACGTCGCCGAACTCCGCCGGGTCGTACGTGACGCCCCGGACCGCTGGCGGGCGTACGAGCGAGAAGTGAAGGCGCTGGAGGCGGCCTACGCCTACCTGCGCACCGCCGAGGCGGGCCGGGAGTGGCCGGCCGCGGTATCCCGCCTGGTCGACGCGCAGGACCGCACCCGCGCCGCCGCCGCACTGTTCGACGAGCGCGCGGCCGACATCGCCGACGCCCAGTACCGGCACCTGTACGCCGACCTCGGGCACGACCAGGCGCTCGCCGAGGCGGGCTTCCCCGAGGCCAAGGACTGGCACATCGGCGACGGCTTCGGCGGCTACTTCCGCGACGGGCTCACCGCCAAGGTCGACCGCCTCATCGAGGAGCAGGAACAGCACCTGGCCAAGGTCCGCCGCCTGTCCGGCACCAACTGATCCGCCCGCCCACCCGCGATCCGGAAGGAAGGACAGACCCGTGCGCTTCGTCTACCTGCTGGGCATGGCCAGCCCGCTCATCGTCGTCATCGCCGTTGTGCTGGCCCGCTGAGACGCGGCCCGCAACCACTCGCACCTAGAAAGGAAAATCGTGAACAAGCAGAACCTCGCGCCGTCCCCGCGCGGGGCGGTGCTCGCCATCCTGGGCGTCATCACCCTGGGCGTGGCCATCCTGTCGGTGGCCGTCTCCTACGACATCCTCGAACCCCGCTTCGGCGCCTGGGCGGTGCCCACCGTGGGCGCCCTGGACGCCCTGTGGGTGGTCTTCCAGGCCACCGAGATCCTGGCGGGCAACAACCGCAGCCGGGCCCGGCGCGTGCAGGCCGGCGGTCTTGCTCTCACGGCCGTCAACGCGGCCATCCCGACGGTGCACCTGGTCATGTCCGGGCCGGGTGGCTTCGATCTGGCCTATGTCCTGACCCCGGTGGCGATCGTCGCCACCAAGGGCGCCTGGTGGATGGCCATGCCGTCGCTCGGGCGGAAGACGTCGACCGAGACCCTTCAGGGCATTGCCGACAAGCGCCAGGAGGTCGCGGACCAGCTGGAGGTGATGGAGGCCGAGGCCGCCCACCGCATCGAGCTGCTCGACGTCGCCCGGGGCCTCCAGAAGCGCGTCGCCGAGGCCGAGACCGCCTACCGCAAGGCCGTCCTGGAGGCGCAGAAGCGGATGACGGAGGAGCTGCACGAGACGGCCGAGGCCACCGCGGCGACCATCGCGGAGAAGCCGCTGCCCGCCTCGGTCGCGGCCATCGCCCTGCCGGAGCTGGGGACCTGGACGCCGACCGCTCCCGCCCTGCCCATCGCGCCGGACCGTGACGCCACCGGCACGCCCGCCATCGGCCGTCACACCCTCGGCACGCAGGTCAACGCGGGTTCGGACGGCGAGGCGGCACGCCTGGCCAAGCACACCGTCACGCTCGATGAGCTGGCGGCCGTGGCGGGTGTGCCGGTCCCCGGGCCGGGCGTGCCGCTGACGGACGACCAGATCGGCGTCGTACTGCGGCACCTGCGTTACTCCGACGACCCGCCCCTGTCCTACCGCAAGGCCCGTGCCGACTACCGCGCCGCCGGCTTCGTCGGCAGCGAGGAGCGCGTGCGCCACGTGTGGGGCTCCGTCCTCGCGGCCGAGGGCAGCGAGGAGACGTCCGAGGACGCCGAAGAGTCCGAGGACGAGGAAGCCGACGCAGCCAACTGAGAGGGCGTCCACCCCGTTTGTCCGGCACCACCAGTGAGGGCCAGTCCGCCTGCACGGACTGGCCCTTGCCGCGACTGCCGGAAGCCAACTCCCAGTCGACAAAGGGGCGTAGACCCGGCGAGTGACCCAGCGAGCGGATCTTGCGTTCGCAGACCTGGGGAGCAGACCCGGCGAGCCCCCCACAAACCACTGAATCGAATGTGCGTGCGGGCTATGCTCCCACGCCCAAGATCACCTAAGGGGGAGGTTTGGGTAAGAAACAGCAGGCCAGCGACGATGTATACGCGCAGACGGCAGGCGCCATCGGCGGTCTTGCCGTCGCGTTCGGCATCCTCGCCGCCATCAAAGACAAACTCGGGCTGTCGTGGCCGGCCACCGTGCTGTTGACCGCCGGGGTGCTGGTCGCCCTCGGGTACGGTGCCTGGCGGCTCAGGGCCGCCATCGTGCGCCTGGTGGCGGGCGGGAAGCAGCCCGCTGCGACCCTGAAGCAGGAAGCGCCCGCGGAGGGCCTGGTGGCGGCCGAGGAGGCCGTTCCCGCCCACCCGGAGCTGACAGAGGCACTGGTCACGGCCGGGGTCATCGACAAGACCGAGGTGATCCGGGCCGACGAAGTCACCGTCGAACCGGTCTCCACGGGCAAGCGGTACCGCTTTCTCCTGCCCAAGACCCGCACCTACAAGGACGTGGAGAGGCGGCTGGAGAACGTCGCGGGCTGGTACGGCATCAGCCGGCTGCACATGAAGCTGGAGCGCGACCGCAACAACGAGCGCGGCGCGCACCTGCTGATGCTGGACGCGCCGCCGTTCTCACAGCCGTTCCCGGCGCCCACCCGCGAGCAGATCCGGTCCTTCGCCGGGGTGCCACTCGGGCACGACGTCACCGGCCAATTGGCCGGCGTACCGACGCTCGACAAAGCATCAATGGTGGTCGGTGGAATGTCTCAGATGGGCAAGACCACGCTCATCAACGGACTCATCACCTGCCTGCTCATCGCGTACGGGGATTTCGACCTGTACCTGCTGGACGGCAAATTCTGCGGACTGGTCACCTTTGAAAAGGCGTGTGTCCGCTACGAGTCATCGGACGATCCAGCCGTCTTCGAGAGCATCGCCGATGAGCTGATCGACCGTGGTGCCAGGAGATACGAGAAGATGCGGGAGGCGAAGAGGAACCGCGAGCCGGAACCGAAATTCAAACCCGTCATCTTCATCGTGGACGAGGCGGCCGACTTCTTCGCCGACGATGGCACTCCCAAGGGGAAAGAGCGGTCGGCGGGAATTGCGGAGAAGGCGCGGAAGCTTGCTGCCAAGTCTTTGGAATCCCGCATCTCCATGATCCTGCTGACGCAGCGGCCCGACAAGGACGCCATTCCGGTAACGGTACGGAACCAGTGCCAGTATCGGCTGTGCATGTATGTGGAATCCGAAGGAACCGCGAAAGTCACCCTTGGTGACTCGTACTTCACCACCGCCGCCCCAATCAACCCGACTCACCTCAACCCGCAAATCAAGGGCCAGGCAGTCATGTTCGCGGGCGGAACCTCCACTCTCATCCGAGGCTTCAATTTCCCGGATGAATTTATGTGGGAAGTGGTGGACGAAGTGGCCACCCGTCAGCAGAAAGTGCTGGAGACCGCCCCGCCGTCACCGCTCAAGCAGGCAATCGACTTGATGCGGAATGCTGGCGTGGAGTTCATGCCCACGGCCGACCTGGCCCCGGCACTCGGTATCACCGAAACCAGGCCCGGGGAGCGTGGGAAACAGCTCTCCAAAAAGCTCGGGGTAACTCCCGGGAAGGACGAGAAGGGCGTGGTCCGGGGCTACTGGCTCACCGACCTCATCGCGGCCACCGCAGCCGAATCCTGATCGTCGTCAGCCCGCCCGGAAGTCCGTCCGGCGGTCCGCTGAGAGTCCGCCAGGTATCCGCCAGCCAAGCGGCCCTGCCCGTCCCGCGGACGGGCGACCAGCGGACTCCAGCGGACCGCCAGCGGACCCCTATGCCGGGTCTGAACTGGGAAAACAAGCAGAACTGCAGAAGGGGAGGGGGTAACCCTTGAGAGGCTCCACAGCGGCCATCGTCGGGGCCGGCGCGACCGCGGCCGTGATCGTGGCCGCGCTCGTCCAGGCCGCCGGCGACGACCCGGTGGTGGGCGCGGCACTCAGCATGGCCGTACCCGCCGAATACAGAGATCTGATCGAGGAAGCAGGAAACACCTGCCCCGAGGTCAGCCCCAACCTGCTCGCCGCACTGCTCACGCAGGAATCGGGTTTCAACCCGAAAGCCCAATCACCCGTTGGCGCGCAGGGAATCGCGCAGTTCATGCCGTCCACCTGGGAAACCCACGGAATCGACGGCAACGGCGACGGAAAACGTGATGTCTGGGATCCCGAAGACGCGATCCCGTCATCCGCCAAATACCTCTGCACCATCTCCCAGGACGTCGAAAACGTCCCCGGAAACAAGCAGCACAACATGCTCGCCGCCTACAACGCGGGCAGCGGCGCCGTACAGAAATACGGCGGAGTTCCCCCGTACAAGGAAACACAGAACTACGTCCGGTCCATCACCGCTCTCGCCAACCAGCACCAGGGCAGCGGGAAGACGGCAGACACTGGGCAGGCCGCCACTGCGATCAACGCGGCAAAACAGATGCTGGGCACCCCGTACTCATGGGGTGGAGGAAACGCAAACGGCCCCAGCACGGGAACGTGCTGCTCCCCCAGCGGCCAGAACGGAAAAACCGTCCGCGGCTTCGACTGCTCCGGACTCACGCTGTACGCCTACGCGAAAGCAGGAATCACCCTGCCACGCACGGCTGCCGCACAGTACGCGGTGTCCAAGCCCGTCAAGCCCGGCCAGGTCCGCCCCGGAGACCTCGTCTTCTACGGCACCAGCGCAACGAACATTCACCACGTCGGCATTTACGTCGGAAATGGATGGATGATCGACGCTCCCCGGCCCGGCACCAAGGTCCGCTATTCCCCCATGGACACGATGCGCGACCTGTTCGCCGTCGGCCGCCCCACCTCAACCACTAACAAGGAGATCTGACCCATGCGCAAGTTCGTCCTCGCCAAGCCCGTCGACATGTCCACCGGTTTCAAGGACTTCTTCGACACCATCGGGCTGACCGGCGGCGGCCTGGTCACCAAGGGCATCGCCGCCGTCATCGCCGTCATCGCCGTGCGGATGCTGCTCCAGCTCTCCAACGACCCCAAGGGCGCCCTCCGCAAGGGCTCAATGGCCGTCGGCACGCTCTTCGTCGCCGTCATCCTCGCCCTCTACGGGGACACCCTCTTCTCGACCGTGACCGAAGCCAAGGGCTGATCACACATGGCGTTCCGAGCAGACGACCCGTGCGATGCCCTCAAGGGCACGCCGGGATACAAGTACTGCGTCAGGGACGACTCCGGCGGTGGCCCGCCCGATGGGGGCGGGCCACCCGCCCCCGGCGGGAGCCAGGGCATCACCGACGGAGCCGTCACCAACGTCCGGGACCTCGCAGAAAGCCTCATCCGGAAGTTGGAGGGGCTGTTGGCGCCCAAGGACACCTGGGCGCCGGAGAAGGCAGACGACTGGATCTACCAGCAGTTCCTGTGGCTGGGCCAACACCTGGCCATCGCCATCTTCATCTGTGTCGTCGTCGTGTGCGCCCTGACCGCATGGCAGGGGGCACCCCGTCTGCGGCAGATGGGCGCCTCGACCGGATGGACGCTCGCCGCCGTCGCTGTCATGGCAGCGATCCCCGGCGCCGTCATGGCGCTCAACGAGGCCGTCAGCGCCGCATTCAGCACCATGTTTAACAGTGACGGGGCCACCCTGCTCGGCGTCATCCGTGAGGACATGAAGGACGCGGCGGATGCGGACAACCCGCTGTCGATCCTGTTGATCCTTGCAGCGTTGGTCGTCGCACTGGCCTTCGCGACGCTCGTGTTCATGGCCCGCAACCTCGGCATCCTGCTGTTCGTTTGCGCGGCACCCGTGGTGCTGGCGTCGCTGGCCCGCGGGGGCGACACCTCCGCGGTCATGGCATGGGCGCAGCGCCTGCTGGGGCTCATGTTCGCCCCGATGGCACTTCTGCTGGTCAGCCCTTTTGTGAAGATGACGGAGGGGGCGCTTGTGATGGATGCCTTCCTGTTGGTCATCGCGGACGTGCTGATGCTACGGATGATGTTCCACGGCGTGCCGTATGTCGGCCCGAGGGTGGCTCGCGCCGCCCGGACCGCAGTGGAGCGCCGCACGGACAACCGCCTCGCGCATGCGGTCGTGCGGGCCGGTGCGCCGGACGTCTACGAGCAGGAGACGACACCACGCGGTCCGCGCACAGTGGACACCCCGCGCCGGGCCATGGCACAGGACAGGAACGTGCTGTTCGCCGCATACGGGATCAAGGCGCAGGAGCGGCCGGCGCGTCTGACGACCGAGTCAGCCAAGCAGAAGGTCGCGCACGATGCGGCCCGTACGGCGCAGCTCAGGGAGGCACGCAAGCAGGCGAACAGGGCTGCTCAGCCCACCGCTGGCCGGTCCGCGGCCTCCCCGCAGACACCTGCCACCAACCAGCAGCCGGCCCCCAGCCAGCCCGGCAATCCGTAAGTCCTATCCGGCCCCGGTGCCCACCCGCTCCAGCCCGCTGGGGTGGCGGGTGAGCACCGGGGCCGCCCCATCTCCCGAGGAGGAAATTCCGTGTACTCCCTGACGCCCGGCTACCGCGTGCCTGCCCTGCAGCGCGGTCTGAGCCCTGTCGAGACGCTGCTGACGAAGGCCAACGCGGGCGTTGGGAGCGCCGTCCTGATGTCGGCGATGCTCACCCCGCCCCCTATCTGGACGTTCGGCGCGGTCGGTGCCACCGCCGCGCTGCTCAACCTCGCGCCGGGACCGCGATCCGTGGCCCGGTGGGCGGCCGTCGGCTACCGCAGGCTGCGGGAGCGCACCGCCCCGGCTGCCATGACCACCCAGGCCGGAGTGACCACCACCTGGACGCTGTACCCGGAGCACGGCACCATGCAGGACCCCCAACTGCGGGCGGCCTGGCACGAGGCGTTCAGCCGCGGCCTGGCGTTCGCCGGCGGGCAGGCCCGCACCGCAGGCATTCAGGTCCACGTCGCCCACCACACGCGCGTCGGCGAGTACACCGACCACGCGCAGACCCTCTCGGTCCACGTCCCGAAGGGACTCGTGGGCCAGCCTGCCCGCGTTGTGGACACCCTGGCCCACGAGTTCGCCGGCCTCGGCGTCCTCACCCCCGTGGAGCCCGAGCCCGCCCCGGCTGTGGTCGAGCGGGGCCCCGGCTGGGTCGGCCTGGACGATGACCGCTACGCCACGACCGCCCGGATCACGGCCTGGCCCGACGAGACGGACGGCGACCTCATGCCGAAGCTGCTGCTCGGCCACGGCACGGACCGTTCCCTCGCCGTCCTGTACCGGCCGCTGCCAGCCGCGCAGTCCCGCCGGTCCGCAAAGTGGCAACGTGCCGCAGCCGAAGCCTTCACCACCGACAGGGTCAAGGCCGACGCGCACGACCTCGCCAGCAGCGCGACGCACGGCGCGCTCGTCCAGGGCGCCACGCTCGTGGACATCGACGCCTACCTGACGGTTTGGGGAGACAGCCCTGAGGCCGTCATCGACGCCCGCTGGCAGGCATCCCTCATGGCCGACCGGCACCGTATCCGTCTTGACTGGCTCCCCGGCCAGCAGCACCGCGCCTACGTGATGACCACCCCACACGGAGCCTCAACCCGAAAGGGGGCGATCCTGTGATCCGCCTGCCCTCCAGCCACGCGGCGATCACGGCGCCGCTCGTCGCCTCCAGCACCCGCTTCCCCGGCATTTTCGTCGGCCGGTCGCTGCTGGACGGCCGGCCTTTCTGCCTCTCCCCCGTCCTGACCGACCACGCAGTCCTGCCGTCCACGAACTCGCTCGCCCTGGGCGGTCTCGGTTCCGGCAAGTCGACGACGGCAAAGACCCGCGCCCGACGCGAGATCCTGGAGCACGGCCACCAGTACGTCGTCATCGACAGCTTCGGGGAGGACGACGCGGGCGAGTGGGCGCCCCTCGTCCGCTCGCTCGGCGGCCAGGTCATCGAGGCCGGCATGTTCACCCTGAACCCAGTCTCCGAGTTGTTCCCGCGGGAGGTCCGCGAGCAGCTGGTGCGCTCGCTCATCGCCGCTGTGGAGCCCGCCGCCCTCACCCACCAGGCCACCCATGCTCTCCAGCACGCCCTTAACCACCCCAAGGCCACCTCGCTCAACGGCCTGGTGGACGCCCTGGTGCTCCCCGAAGAGGGGCGCTGGCCGGTCGAGAAGCTGACTGAGTGGGGCGAGGGTGCGGCCATCGCCCTGTCCCGCTACACCGAGGGATCGCTGCGCGGTCTGTTCGACGGCGACACCGCCAGCCTCCCCGAGACTGATCTGCCGATCATTTCCTTCGACTTCTCCCGCCTCGACCGCAACAGCCCGGCGATCCCGTCGCTGATGGCGGCCGTGGCGTGCTGGGCAGAGCACGTGTGGCTGCGGCAGTCGACCGCCACGCACCGCCACCTGGTCCTGGAGGAAGCGTGGCAGATCCTGCTGTCGCCGGCCACCAGCGAGCTGATTCAGCGACTGCTGAAAAATTCCCGCAAGGCCGGGCTGTCGCTGGACGTGGTGATGCACACGCTGTCCGACCTCGGGACCGGGCCCGCGCAGGACCTGGCGCGGCTGTGCGAGGTCGCCCACGTCGGACGCCTCGGAGCCGAAGAGGCGGCCCTTGTCGGTGCCCTGCTCAGCCTGCCTCAGTGGGCCATCGACAGGATCCCGGCCCTTGACCCGGGACAGGCCGTGTGGAAGGTCGGACCCGACTACGTCGACATCGTCCAGACGGTCATCAGCGAGGAGGAAGCCAGGCTGACGGACACTTCGTCCCGACGCCGCAAGGCGCAGCAGGCGCTGGCCGTTGCCGTCGAGCAGGACAACGCTGCCGAGACCGTGGCTCCCGCCGTCGACAGCGACGAGGACCAGGACGACGAGGACCTGACCGACGACCTGTTCACGAAGTCCGATTTCGCCTCTGCCGGGGGCGACGACGAGTGGGACTGGGAGATGCCGCCCAACGTCATAGACTCCCGCCACCTCGCCGCCATCGAGGCCGCACGGGAAGGACGCTGCGGTGAAGCCGCAGACCTGGCGGCCCTCGGTGAGCGCGAGGACATCACCGCTCACGGCATCAACTCCATCGAGGCCCTGTCCTGGCTGTCGACCCGCGCCACCGTGGCTGAACTGTGCGGGAACCTCGACCAGGCGGTACAACTGCGCGCTACCGTCGCCCGTATGAGGAAGGACGTTGAGTGGTTCGAGCAGACAGCGGACGACAGTACGTCACCGCAGTGGCACCGCGGACCCTTGCCGACCATGCTCGAACCGCCCACGGATGACCTGCCGTCGGAGAAGCCGCGCCGACGCACCTGGCCCTACATCGCAGTGATTGCCGCCCTGGCTCTCGCCGCCGGCGGCGTGTGGCAGAGCTCCGAGGACGACAAGCAGGCTCAGGAGCGCCAGGAGCAAGCCGCCGCCTACAAAGGGCTGTCAGTGACGGAAGTCAACATCGACGGAGTGATGACCAAGGCCAGGGCAGAGTGGAGCAAGGACAGCCGGTCTGTGATCCTGTCGGTCCGGGTCGACATGGAGGAGAACCCCAAGTTTGTCCGCATCGACTCCGCTGAACAGACAGCCCAGGAGAAGACGGGTCCTCTGGAGGAGGGACAGATCCCCATGCCGATCCGGCTGGAGGTCAAGGTGCCAGTCAAGGACCACTACGAACCAGTTCGGATGACTGTCGCGGTGGGTGGCCCCAAGTGGAAAGAGGGCTCTCGGGCCCCGCGCCGCACGATCGAGTTCCGCTCGGACCGGACGGCCGTCGATGCGGAGACCGGCAAGGAACTCAAGCAGTACTACTCCAAACTGCTCTGACCTCTCGTTGCCCAGACCTGGTGCCCCGTACCCGATGGTGCGGGGCACCAGCGTTCCCCGGACGCTCCGCCCGGTCCTCGCCCATCCGCCCCGTGCGAGGGTCGGCCAGGCCGTCCGGCCTCCCGCACGACCATCCCCCACGCCCGGGTCACAGCACCCCGGCACCGGCCACGCCCGGCCCGCACCACACCGATACGGCCCTCAGCCACCCCGCCTGAAACCAGCTCCCATCCCGCGCCCGCCGACCACGTCGGCGGGCGCGGCGCTGTCTACAGACGTCCGGAGGAACGCTCGTGCTCCGATCGCGCCGCCAGGCCAGCAAGCCCCACCCGCAGTGCCTCGGGCCCTTCCACCTGTCCCACGCCCGGAGCCCGCGATGAGTACCCGCGCCCGACGCCGACAACCCGAGGCGACCCGGCCACGCACCGAGCAGGGGCTACCCGAATACGACTGGGGCACCGCCCCGACCGACCAGCTCGCCACTCGCCGCCAGCTGCGCGTTGCCGGGCTGCGACCCGGCGGCCAAGAGCCCGCCGCCATCCTGCGCTGCAAGGCATGCGCCACCCGCCCGAACCGCGCCTGCACCCGCCCCGCCTACCTCTACCGCGTCGACCTTGCCCAGCCGGTCCGGCCCATGACTCTCGCCAAGGAGGCCGCCCTGGACAAAGCCATGGCGGCCCGAACCACTTGCCCGGCCTGCCTGCGCCGTTACCAGCACTGCTTGCCGTTGCGCACTCTTGGCTCCTGTTTGGAGTGCTTCGACGGCACCCCTGCCGACCCGTCCACGTACATCCCGCCGACCGGACACCGGCTCGCTGCCTGACGAGAGGAAATCCACCCGTGAGCACTGCCACCTTGCCCGGGGACGACTGGATCCGCGGCACGCACTACGCCATCTACATCGAAGCCCGCAAGCCCGACGGCACGGGCTACACCCTGCTGTGCCTCGGCCCGTACACCCAGGCCCGGCACGCCTCCCAGGACGCCGACCGGCTCACCGCCGCGCTGGACGGGCAAGAGACCACCACCGTGCCCGGGTTCCGAGTCTCCGCGCGGCCCGCGCCGTTCGACGTCAGCGACCACAAGCTGTTCACCGACCCGTACGAGGCCGACGCCGTCGAAAGGGTGAGCGCCAGGTGACCACGACCTCCACCTCCCGCATGGACACCAACCTTGATGCTGCGTGCACCGCAGTCACCAACGAGATCAGCCGCACGGACAGCAAGGCATCCCTGCTGCTCGCCTTCAACGGCGCCGTCCTCGCGGGCCTCGCATCCGTAGCCGACCGCGACTTACCCACCGCGACGAAGGCCGCCGGCGCACTCGCCATCCTTGCACTGGGCGCCGCCGCCGTGCTGCTGCTCCTGGTCGTCCGACCCCGACTGCGCGGCGACGACCGCGCATCGTTCCCATACTGGGCACGGCTGAGTGACGCCGAAATCCTGGCCAGCATGGACAGCGACCACCGCGCCGCCTGTATCCGCGTCCTGTCCGTCCTCGCCGTACGCAAGTTCACCTACCTACGACGTGCGGTCGACCTGATCCTTGTGGCCCTGCTGCTGGCCCTGCTGGCCGCGGGCCTCGCGGGGTAGCTGGCGACCACTGGCAGAAGAAAACAAGATCGTTCGTGCCCAATTAGGCAAGAATCCGACCCGATCACCCATCATGGGCCCGGCCTCGCGCTCTCGCGGGGCCGGGCCCTTTTGCGTTTCCCCACGCACCTCGGGCGCGGTCCGCCCGTGGGCGATGCGGGGCGAGGATCCAGGCGTATACCGCGGTATACACGCTGCCCGCACCGCGGTCGACGGTGAGGCGGGTGCCGGGGGTGATAACTCAGTTATCACCCCCGGGACCGCTGGGAGGAGCGCAGGGGCCGGCGTGCCCTGGCTTTACAGCTGAACTCGCCCGGCCGAAGCGGACGCCGACGCTCGCACAGGAGTAGGCGATGGCCGCGCGGAGCACATGTCCGCCACCTCGTCTCCGACTCCGACGTTCACCGGCTTCTGTGTTTGAGGCCCGGCGCCGATCTGTAGAGGTCGGCATCGCGGTCGACGGTGAGGGGCAGACGTATACCGCGGTATACACGCAGGACCGCGACCTCACCGCCGACGGTGAGGGGACAGGCGTATACCGCGGTATACGCCTGGACTGCGACCGCACCGATTCAGCCCAATCCCACCCCGTGCTCCAGCCATCTGAGAGGCTATGGCCCGTCCGAGTACCAGAGCCCAGCTCTGGGAAGCACACGGAAACGGAGCACCATGCCTTCCTCAGTTCTCGTCGTGTCCACAGACCCGCAAGGGTCCACAATCTGGTGGGCTGACCGCGTCGGCGACAACCTCCCCTTTGACTTCGCCGCCGCCCACGAAGACCCCGATAGCCTCGCCAGCCTGAAGGACCTTGGCGCGCAGATCCACGTCATCGCCAACCAGAAGGGCGGCGTCGGCAAGACCACCACCGCCGTCAACCTCGCCGCCGTCACCCACGACGTCCTTGGTCAGAGCGATGACCGGCAGCACATCTTCATCGACACCCCCGGCAGCCTCGAAAACGAGCACATCCTCGCGGCCGCCCTCGATGTCGCCGACGACGTCCTTGTCCCCATGCCGCCCGAACCGCTCGCCTTCGACCCGACCGCCCGCACCATCGAACGGGTCATCGTCCCCCGCGGCCTCCCGTACACCGTGGTCATCAACGCGTGGGATCCGCGCGACGGCAAGGCCGACCTTGAGGACACCATCGCCTACATCGACGCGATGGGCTGGCCCCGCGCAAAGACAGTCATCCGCCGCTACAAGATCCACACCCGAGCGGCATCCGAAGGCAAGGTCGTTACCCAGTACGCCGACAACGGCACCACCCTCCGCGCACGCGAGGACTACTTCCGTCTCGCCCTGGAGCGCGGCTACGGAGGTCGCCGCTGATGGCAGGCAAGCGCGTATCCCTCGCCTCCCTCGCCGGAAGCAAGGTCGAGGCCGTCCCGGGCGCCAGTCGCCCGGACCTTGTCCACGTACACCCCAACCTCGTGGCCCCCACTCCGCTCAACCCGCGCCGAGCGTTCGACGAAGCCGAACTCGTCGAACTCGGCGAGGACATGCGCAACGGGCAACTCCAGCCCTGCGTGGCGGTGAACAAGACGGCTTACCTCAAGCTGTACCCGGAGCACGCCGACCGCCTGCCAGACACCTGCCGGTACGTCATGGCCGCCGGTGAACGCCGCTGGCGCGCAGCCCAACAGGTCGGCCTGGACAGCCTCGACCTCATGCTCCGACACGACCTCACCGAGAACCGCGTCCGGTTCCTCGCCGCGGTCCTGTCGGAGAACGTGCAGCGCGCCAACTTCAACCCCATCGAAGAAGCCGACGGCCTACGCGCCATGCTCGAACTCCACGACGGCAACCAGGCCGCAGCCGCTCGCGCGATGGGCAAGTCCAAGGCGTGGTTCAACCAGCGGATCGGACTACTGCGCCTCTCGGGCGAAATGGTGCAGCTCGTCCTCAAAGGTGAGCTGACTGCCTTTCGGGACATGCGGCGCTACGCTGCGATGCCCCAGGACGAGCAGTACGCAGCGTGGAAGGCCGATCAGGAGCAGCCTCGCCCTGTGCCGTCACCGGCTCCGCGACTGGAAGAGCCGGCCAAGCCGACAGAGGCCGCGTATACCGCGGTATACACCCCCTCCGCTCCCGCTTCAGTGCCACCGACGTCGTCAGCCACGGACAGCACCGTGCTTCCGACCGGACAAGTACCGCAACCACCGTCTGTGGTCCCAGCCCAAGCAGCCGAGCCCGCAAAACGGCAGCCGGTGCTGTTCCCCTATGACGACGGGAAGTTCGCAGCCCAGCTCCTGATGCGCAAGATGCCTCCGGACCAGCTCGACGTGCTGACCGACCTCTTGAACGAGCAGCGGTCCAGGAAGAGCGTCTGAACGGGCCCCCGCCCCGGGTCCTGCCATCACGGCGGGCCCGGGGTCTCCCGGTGGGAGTTCAGGATGGCGGGGTACTGGGCAGCCTCCGCGCACAGACCTGTCCAGCGAACCTGTCATCCAGGGGGTTTCATGCCTGTCTCGGTCGACCGGGAAGAGTGCTACGGCTCAGCGGAGTGCGTGCACCGGGTGCCTGACGTGTTCCGGGTCGTGGACGGCTATGGGGACGTCATCCCCGGCCAGGAGGGCGCGGACGGGGACCCGCGCGTCATTGCGGCCGCGGAGGCGTGCCCGTCGCAGGCCATCAGGATTTCGCAGGCCGGCTGAGAAGCCGCGCCCCGCTGGGCATACTGCTGGGCATGATGCCGTCGCTCGTTTCCCGCCTCTACGTGAAGATCGTGCTGATTGCGGCGTGCATGGTGCTCGGAGGGGCCTGTCTTGGCTTCTCGTTCTGGTGGTGGCGGGGAGCTGTGGTGGGGGCAATCCTGATGGCCTTGCTCGTAGGTGCCCTGGTGTTGTTTTCCCGCCGACGGACGCTGATGCTGCTGGGGGCCGATGCCGCGGAGGCGCAGGGATCGGCCGAGGGGGCAGCGGACGCGGCCGTCATAGGCATCTTCCTGTATCAGGCCGCGGTGGATCCGCTCACGCCGGGCGGTGTGAGCGAAGAGGAGCGGGAAGCCCGGCGTAGCCGGGCATACCAGATCGCCGCGTCCGAGGCGCTGCCCCGGAAGGTCCAGGTCTCGGCGGCGGCGGCCCTGGAAGTCCTCGATGAGGGGCAGGACGATGAGCGTGCGCAGGCTGCGCTGGAAGCGCTGGTGCGTTCGGTCTACGAGAGCCGCGCCGACTTCTGACGGCGGAACTGGCGGTCTGTCACTCACCGAACAGCGGCAGGGCAGGCCGGTGGTCGACCGTCCACTTCCGTGCGGCTCGGGCGGGGCGTACGGTCCAAGCCATGACCAGTGGAAACCGGCAGCGGCGTGACGGCTCGGCCAAGCGGGTTCAGCTGACCAGCGGTGACCACAGCGGCCCGAAGGACAAGAAGGCGAAGAAGCTGCGTGTCAGCCGGCCGGACCGGGCCCAGCGGAAGGCAGCCACCGGCCGGGCCTGGACGGAGCTGTTCGACCGCCTCCGCGAGGTGAAGGAACGGGAGCAGGCCAGGTCTGATCCCTCCCAGGAGTGATCAAGGAGCTGGGTCCGTGCCCACCTGATCAGTCTGCGGGTTAGCCGCTCATGCGACTCTCTGTGATCAAGTCGGCTGTCACCGTGGCGGCTGCCCTGGTGGTCCTGGCCCCTTCTGCGTCGGCGTCGGTCCCGATGAGCGCGGACCGCACCAAGGGGGAGGTGACGATCTCCGTCAAGGGCCGTGGACTGCACGTCGAGACGATCCACGTCACGAGCAGCAGGCAACGCACCTTGGAGGCGTTCCGCGTCTACCGGCACACCGGCTCGGCGGCCACCCAGTCGAATGTCACCCGCTGGAAGAAGGCCCGCTTCCACAAGGCCGGGATGACGCGCTTCGCCATGGCCTCATGGAAGATCAACCGGAAGTTCCCGCACGGGACGTGGCTGTGCGCCACGGCGAAGAAGTCGTCCGGCAACCCCTGCATCCAGGTCCGCCGCTGACCGCGCCGACACCACAGTGCCCGCACTGAACCCGGGCACTGTCTCGCGCTCCCTCGAACTGCGCTCATTGAGCGGCCGGTGCCCAATCCGCAAGCGGGTGGCAAGGGCACCGGCCAACCAAAGACCCTCACAAAGGAGGACTCACCGCCAGCATATCGGGCCACCGCTCCCCGCTGGCACTATGCGCCACCACAACCCGGTCGCTACGCTGCCACCATGTCTGTCACCACGATGACCCTCCGCGTCCCTGACGATCTCGCCCCCGCCATCCGGGCCGCCGCCGGCGAGGCCGGACTCAGCGTGAACGCCTACGTGGTGCGCGCCGCCCGCCGCGCCGCGACCCTGGATGCCGCCAAGCAGCTCGCCGCCCTCGGCCTCGCCGACACCCTCGCGGGCGAGGGCGACACCCTGTGAACCGCGGAGACATCTGGACACTCCCCGACGGCCGCAACGTCCTGATCATCAGCCTGACCGGACTCGAAGAGGCATACGGCGCCGTCCTGGCCATCGTCCTCCACGACAGCGGCCGCTACCCCGACACCGCCATGTCCGTCGTCATCGGCGACCCGCTCCCCTGCACAGCCGTCGCCGTCAACATCGTCCAACTGCGCACCGAACGATTCGACGGCGCCAAACTCATCGGCCCCGTCGACGCCGCAGCCATGGCCCGCGTCGACGCCGCACTACGCGCAGTCCAAGACCTCTGACCCGGCTCGCTGCGCCCGTACTGCGTGCCCCGCTGACCCGGGACAGTGCAGGAGCGGGGGACCATTCCCGGTCGAGCAGCGGCACTTTCGGCCGAAATCGGCGCAGCACGCATACCGGCCCCTGGCGCAGCTCATGGATGTCGGGGTGAAACTGCCACTGACTTCTCCTGTACAGCGCCTGGCCGGGGCCGGGGCGATGGTTGCCGTCCTGATGCTGACCGGCTGCACCCAGTCCCCTGCCGGGCATGACGAGCGGCTGAGCAAGGCCGCGGGCCTGGCGCGGGTCACCCTCGTGTGCCCGAAGGGGTTGTGGGAGGAGACCAAACCGGAGGGCGCCAACGAGGTCAAGGCCAAGGTGTCGGAGATCGCTTCCGGCCCTCGCTCGGGCCGCGGGCTGGTGCAGGTGACCATGACCGGCACCGACCTCGTCTCCTACCTCAAGGAGCTGGACTACAACGCCCACCCCTCGAAGTGGAACGGCGAGAAGGACAACACCGCCGCCTCCCGCCGTGTCTACGATGCCGTCGCCCCGGCCATCGACAAGATCGAAGCAGCCACCAGCCCGGACGACCCGGAACCGCAGATCATCATCGACGACACCATCAAGGACAAGACGTAGCCGCAACCGCAACGAACGGGCCGGTCCGGCACGGCGTACGCTGCGCCGGACCGGCCCGTTCGTTGCGGTTGCCGGGTACCGGCTGGCCGACCGCGACGACCAGCCGAGTGACTGCGTCGGGAGTTGGGCGTGCTCCGGGTGAAGTCTGCGTGAGGGTCCTACCGTCCGGTTGCCGGTACGACCATTGCGCCCATACGGGCGGCGCACTCGGAGAACGCCTGACAGCGCCCCCTGGAGGGCCGCTATCAACGGCCCATGCTCACTGCTGTGCTGCGGGGCCTGGCCGCCGCTTCCCTTGCCCTCGTGCCCTTCACCGTTCCTGCGCCTGCTCATGCGGGGGAGACGTTGCCGCTGGCCGAGGCCGTTACTCGTCTGCCGGTGGAGGCCGAGTCCCGTGACGGCTACGACCGGGACGCCTTCCGCCACTGGAACAGCGGAGACGACCCCGATGACGGGTGCAACACCCGCGGAGAGGTCCTGCTGGCCGAGGCGGTGGAGCCGCCTACGGTCGGGCCACGGTGCCGGCTGTCGGGCGGGCGTTGGTGGTCGTACTACGACCAGATGTGGGTGACATCCGCCTCCGGCCTGGACATCGACCACATGGTGCCCCTCGCTGAGAGTTGGGACAGCGGAGCGTCGGGCTGGACGGCGCAGCGGCGTGAGGCGTACGCCAACGACCAGGGCGCCGACGCCAGCCTGGTCGCCGTCACCGCACGTTCGAACCGCTCCAAGGCCGACCAGGACCCCGCCGAGTGGCTGCCCCCGGCCGCGGAGGTGCACTGCCGGTACGTCGCGGAGTGGGTGGCAACGAAACTCCGCTGGAGCCTCGCGGCCGACGAAACCGAAGTAGCGGCCCTGCACGAGACGGGAGCTGATTGCCCGGATCAGACAGTGACCTACGAGCCTGCCGCATAGGCTGCCTGGTGGCCGGCGCCAGGCTGCTGGCCACCAGGAACGACGTGCACGTCCCCCAGGCTGAGGGTCTTCGTCTCCGCTGCGGCCGTCATGCGCGCACGCAGCCCGAGCCGGTGGGAGACCAGGACCATCAGCAGCGACGTGAGAGTCATGATTCCGAAGCCGCCCAAGCAGCTCCAGGCTCGGCGGGTGCTGCTGGCCCACCGTTTGTCATGAGTCTTGTGTCATGAGTAGCGGCCCCATGAGTCCCACCTGCGACTTCTTTACCAGCCGGGCCGCAAAACAGGACGGAATGCTCAATTGAGCTATAAAATGCGTGCATATGCGTGATTAGGTCTGGAGGTCCGCATGACCGAGACGCTCACCGCTCACAGTGAGATCGAAGACTGGGCCGACAAAGTCAGCGAAGGGCAACGCCTGACTGGCTCCGAAGGGTCCGTCCAGTTCCGTCTCGGCGATCTGGGGCTTTCCCTGGCTCCCTTGCCGCCGAAGGGCAAGCGGCTGCCGATGAAGGCGTACAAGCTGCTGGCCGACTTCGCCGAGGAGATAGGCCAGCCGCGTGAGCGGTTCGAGGAGTACCGGCTGGTGGCGGGTGCCTGGCCGAAGCCCAGGCGCAACCGCCAGGTGTGCTGGACGGTCCACGCCACGTTGGCCCGGCACCCGGACCGCTTCATCATGATCAACAATCCGCCGCTCTACCGGAAATCAGGACAGCGGCGCTGGACCTGTGACGCGGCACGCAAAGCGATGGGCTGGTCGTCGGGCGAGCGGGACACCGATGAGGACAAGCTGCGCCAGGTCGAGGACCTGCTGGCCGATGAACAGGTAGCCGCCGTCGCGGTGGAACGGGTCATGCAGCGGGAGCCGGTGCTGCGACGCGTCGCACAGCGTCAGCCGGTGCGGGAAGCCTTCAACCGAGCCCAGGTGGAGGAAATGCGCACCGCTCACGAGGAGACCCGCCGGCTTCCCGAGGTGCAGCGCATCAATGAGGAAGCCGAAGTCCTGACCGTGCTGGGGCTGTGTCACTCGTTCGCCCACGGCATCGGGCGGGCTCTGCCCGGTCTTCACCTGGCCGAGCTGTCCGATGAGGCGAAGGACTCGGTCCGCGAAGGACTGGAGCGGGTCACCGCAGCAGTGGGCTGGACCGAGCATGTGCTGGAAACCGGCAGGACGGACATGGACGAGGCGCTGGAGCGCCTGATAGCGGGCGAAGGCTAAGCGCTCCGGACCGACGCCGGCCCGGAGCGGGCAGCAGCCCGACCTGCCCAGGCATCAACGAGGGGGACAAGGAGGCACTGTCCCATGACTTCGCATCTGAAGAGGGAGGAGAGCGCACGCAGGGTCGCCGACGCCTTGGACCGTGCCGGTGAACGCGGCATGACTCTTTCCGAACTCACCGACACAACCGGAATGACCGTCTCCCAGACCCGGGCAGGTCTTGCCTACCTGAAGGAAGCGATACCAGGGCTCAAAGGCAGTTCGGCGATCTTCTCCTACGACCCGCACGGCCACCTGTACCGCACGGCGTTCATAGCGGACGTCGTCGAGGCATACGAACTCATGCGCATCGCCGGCGAGTGCACCCGCAGCTACCGCATCCTCTCGGGCACGGTCATCCCGCACACCAAGAACAGCCGGGGACGGGCGGTGCGCATGCTGCGCCGCCACCTGGAACTGGTCGTCGACGAGAGCCACGATCTGCTCGAACCGACCTGACCCCTCCACCCGTGATCCGCGCCAACCGTGGGGCACCGTTCCGGGACGCTGGCCCGTAGTCGTCCGTCTCGTCGCCTACGGCGTACAGGTCGCGCATCTCCAAATGGACTGCCGTGTGGTGGGTGTCGGCGAGCAGCTCAGCAGCGGCTGTCCACGCCCTACATCGGCTGGACCAACGCTCAGATCAGGCCGCTTGATGTCAGTACCCCTCATTACGCTTCAGCCAGTACGTCGTGAAGGGGACGAAATGGCTGGCACCAAGATCGATCAGCGCGCGATCGAGAAGCACGTGAAGGAGATCAACAAAGCCTACGGGCGGGCCTTCAAGAAGTACCCGATCACTGTGCCCCTGGGCAGCAGGAGTTTCGCTGCCTCCGCCGGGGCCACCGGCCTGGGGGTGGGCATCGAGGAGGACCCACAGCTGGTCCGCTACCTGATCTGGCTCGGTGAGTTGCCTCAAAACCGGTTCGGAGAACAAGCCGACTACGCCGAGCACTCTGGTACGCCCCTGGAAGACGTTGCGGTCCTTGCCGCCGAGCTGGAGCGGGACGGCCTGATCGACTCCATGGGCTCCTTCGGCTCCCCCGACTCCCACAGGATCACCAACGACGGACGCGTGGAACTGCGGCGGCTCTCCCAACTGCGCAGCGCACCCGCCGCCCGACACCGCTACGCCACGGATGGCTTCCTGCGCTGGCTCTACGCCACCGCGCACGACCAGCGCCCCACGGACCCAGCCGTCTTCCTGGGGACTACCGAGTCGTACTTCGCCGGCAGCGCTTTGTCGGAAACTGAGCTCGACTACGCGCTGGCGCGCCTGACGAACCCCGGACTCATCGTCGACGTCGGCACCCAGCCCAAAACCGTCGCCATCACTCTCGACGGCATCGACTGCGTACTTTCTGGAGCGACCGTGAGCGACTACCTCAACCGCACCCGCCCTGGCGACTACTACAGCATCACCGGCACCAACGTGGTCGCCGGTTCCCAGGCCAAGGTCGAGCAGCACAACCACAACAACGCCTTCGACCCCACCGCCATGCGCGAGTTCGCGGCCCTAGTCCAGCAGCTCGCCCCGACCTACGGCCTCGAACCTGCACAGCAGGCCGAACTCATCCACGATGCCGAGCTCCTCGGTGAGGAGGCCGACAGCGAGACCGCCCAGCCCGGACGCCTCCGCACCGCGTACGACACCGTTATGGGCCGACTGACCCAGATCGGAACCGCGTCGGCCGCCCTGACCACGACCATCCAGCAAGGTCAGCAGGCATACAGCACAGTCTTCGGCGGATAGAAGCCGACGGTTCCAACTGCGTCCGAATCCACGCTGGGGCCGTCCGCGCCCTCCACGCCAGACCCACTCCGATCCCGGCGCCCACGGCGGCGGCCCGGCCCGGCCATACCGGGACGTCGTCGTCCGCCGTGGGCGTCAGGATGACGGTCGGGGAGCACCCCGAAGATCCCAGGACCTACACAGTGCGATGCTCGCGGCTCAGCCCTCGGGCATCCCCAATGTGGAGCGGTGCCGCTGGCCCCGGACAGCGAAGGCCCCCGAATGCCCGTGCGCTCGGGGGCCTTCGCCGGTCTCGCCGTCACTGCTCACCAGTCGTCAGGTGCGCTGCCCACCCACGCGACCGGCTGGCCTTCGCTGTTGTGGCCCCAGTGCGGTTCTTCCATCGAGGTCTCGTGTCTGTCGGGCAGGACGCAGATCCGTCCCCAGCGGCCGTGCCTGCCCGCACAGAGCCCGGCGAGCTGGGCCGTGTCGCCTTCCGCCACCGCATGGTCGTAGCGGTCCTGGAACCGCTGGAGGCGGGCGCACAGCTCCATGCCCAGCTCCGTCTCCGCCGCCTCCACCCGGTTCCGCGCCGCCTGTACCCCCGGGTCGGACAGCACAGTCGAGATGACGTCCTCCGCCCCCGCGAAGGCCCTGGTGCGGGCGTGCCGCCGGACGGCGTCCTGCACCCGCTGCTCCGCGGCCTCCTGACCGTTCGCGCTCATCGCACCGCTTCTTCTGTGGCTGCTGCCCACTCCAGCCCGAGTCCGGCGAGTGCGGCCCGCTGCTCGGGGCCGAGCTTGTCCCGCCTCGACTTGGTGTTGGAGATCCATACGCCGAGCTTGTGCTGGTGCTTCTGGCCGCCGATGACGATGCATTCGACGTGACCGCGCGGTACTGCCTTCTGGACGCCCTCGCGCTGGATCCACTGCGTGAGGGCCGCCAGACCGCGTTGGAAGGCCGACGTCTTCCCTCCGCACCTGGCCGTCGGGGCCGGTACGGGCCGTTCGGCGGGTTTCACGCCCAGCGCTCCGCCGCTGCTGCTCCTCGCCGCGACCCTCGACGCCGCCAAGCAGCTCGCTGCCCTCGGCCTCGCCGACACCCTCGCGGGTGAGGGCGACACCCTGTGAACCGCGGAGACATCTGGACACTCCCCGACGGCCGCAACATCCTGATCATCAGCCTGACCGGACTCGAAGAGGCATACGGCGCCGTCCTGGCCATCGTCCTCCACGACAGCGGCCGCTACCCGACACAGCCATGTCCGTCGTCATCGGCGACCCGCTCCCCTGCACAGCCGTCGCCGTCAACATCGTCCAGCTGCGCACCGAACGCTTCGACGGCGCCAAACTCATCGGCCCCGTCGACGCCGCAGCCATGGCCCGCGTCGACGCCGCCCTGCGCGCCGTCCAAGACCTCTGACCCGACTCGCTGCGCCCGCTCGCATAGCCGCACCCGGGCCTCTTCCGCCTGCTGCGTGAGTCATTCCCGGTCCGACGGTGGCATTTCAGCCGAAATCTTCCCAGCGCGATATCGGCTCACGGTCCGACTCGAGGATGTCGGGGTGAAAATGCCCCTGATCTCCTGTACAGCGCCTGGCCGAGGCCGACGCGATCGTTTCTGCCCTGATGCTGACCGGCTGAACCCAGTCCCAGCAGGGCATGACGAGCGCCTCAGCAAGGCCGCGGGCCTGGCGCGGGTCACCATCGTGTGCCCGAAGGGGTTGTGGGGGAGGCCAAGCCAGAGGGCGCCAACGAGGTCAAGGCCAAGGTATCGGAGATCGCTTCCGGCCCTCGCTTCGACCATGGGCTGGTCACCATGGCTGACCACCGTGCTGCTGGCTCTGACTCCCGCCGTGGCCAGCTTCCTCGGAGGGCTGCTGTCGGAGGTTGTGCCGTGGTCCGGGCAGATCCTCAGTGTCGCGCTGCACCTGGCCACCGGCATCGTCATTGCCGTGGTCGGCCTGGAGCTGATGCCCCGGGCGCTGGAGGTCGCCCCAGCCTGGGTTACCCATGCGCGCCTCCATCGCCGGCGCGTCGATTGGGCAGCATGAACGCAGAGTAAGTTACATTAATCCGCGAGGCATGCAGAGCTTGTTACGTTCTGGACGTAAGAAAGTCTGCGAGATTGGGTAATCTTCTCTGTATGAACCGGGCTGAGCAGCTGACGCTCGTAGCGGGAATGGCTGCTGATCAATGGGGGCTGGTCACCGCGGCGCAGGTAAAGAACCTGGGCCTCAGCGGTGTCCAGCTCATGCGCCTGACCGAGGCCGGTCTGCTGGAGAACGTCGGCCGGGGCGTTTACGTCCTGTCGGCCGTCGGCATGCCACAGCACGTGGAGATCAAGGTGGCCTGGCTGCGCCTGCAACCCGGCGTTCCCGCCTGGGAACGGCCCTTGGGCGGCCGGGACTCCGGAGTTGTCTCCCACGCCTCAGCCTGCCAGCTGCACGGCCTCGGCGACATCCCCGCCCCCGAGGTCGAGATCAGTGTCCCCCGCCGCCGCACCACCACGGAATCCTTCGTCCGGCTGCGCACTGCGTCCCTGGACGCCGCGGACATTACGGTCGTGGACGGGCTGCCGGTCACCACCGCGGCCCGCACCATCATCGACCTCCTGCACGCCAAAGCCGACGGCGGGCACGTCGGCGGTGTGATCGCCGACGCGGAACGCCGCGACCTCGTGGACCTCGACGAGCTGGCGGCCGCGGTCCAGCCGTATGCCCGCAAGTACGGTCTGCCCGCAGCGGCCACAGGCCACGAACTCATCGAGCACCTGGCCGGCCAGGCAGGGCGGCTGCTGCACTCGCAGGAAGTGGCTCGCGCAGGCGAGGAAGGCCTCGCCCTCGGCGCAGAAATCGGCGCTCTCAGCGGTTCCGACATCCTGGTGCGCTACCTCAACACCCAGCCCCATACCAACGCTGGCAAACCCCTCGGACACTCCATAGCGGCAGAAGCCCTCGCACCGTTGTTCCGCGACATCTTCGCGCAACAACAACTCGGGATCCGGACGGCATTCGCTGGCACCACGCCCCGGATCATCCCCCACCTCAAGATGCTGCGTGCCCTCCGGCAAGAGACATCGTCACCCCTTGCTGAAGCACTCAAGAACGCCACGCCTTCCTCACGGCTCGCGGCAGCCCTACAACGGGCCACAGGGCCAGGCAGCGCCATGTCAGCCCACAAGACACCTGGCATCCCCTCACCTGAAGCCCCGCAGGCACTGCCGGACGCGGCGGAAACCGCGACGGGCCAGGCCGCCCGCGTGCGGCAGCAGACGGAAGCGAAAGCATCCGGCAGCGAAGACACACCCGACGCACAGGACGATTCCGCACCGGAGGATGGCGACCAAAGAGACTGAGGGCAGGCACCCACCCGGCTAGAGTCAGCGAATCCAGGAGAGCAGGGTGGGGGAGAGCCGCGCGTGGCCAAGACCTATGCGAGTCCGGCAGCGTTCAAGTCAGCGCTGACGCAGGCAGCCAGGAAAATGTCGAGACAGGCCGGTATCAGCGTTCCGGATCTCTTGAAGATCTTCTACTTCAACCGCCTCACTGCCCGCGTCTTCACCGCGGAACCTGACGGCTGGCTCATCAAAGGTGGCCAGGCCCTGCTCGTCCGCTACCAGGGAGCCGCACGACTCAGCCAGGACATCGACCTGCAGAACACCCAACCGGACTGCAGTGCCGAAGAAGCCAGACAACTCATCATCGAGGCAGCCTCCACCGACCTGAACGACCACCTGCGCTACGTCGCCGGCAAGTTCCTCGGACACAGCGACGAGGGCCGCGGCGGCGCCCAGTACTTCCAGGTCTACCTCGGCACTGGCCTGGTGGACACCCTCAAGGTCGACCTCGTCGTCGGCCGCACCCTGGCCGGCACCCCCGAAACCCGCACCCTGCAGTCCGCCGTCGACATTGCCTGGCCCGTCGACTGGCCCGAAGTCCGCCTTTACCCCGTCATCGACCACATCGCAGACAAAATCTGCGCCATGTACGAGCGTCACGGCAAGGACGGCCAACACGGATCCAACCGATACCGCGACCTGGCCGACCTTCTCCTGATCAGCCAGCAGGAAGCCGTGTCCGGCGAAGCCGTCTGCCACGCTCTCCAGCGGGAAGCAGAGCGCCGGCGCAGCCTCGGGACCCGAGTCATACTTCCCACTGCGTTCGAGGCCCCTGGCCCCGACTGGAACGACGGATACCCTCAGCAAGCTGCCATCGTGCTCGGCTTGCAGGGCTGCAGCAGCTTCGCCGAAGCGGCCACGGCAGCCGAAGCCTTCATCAACCCCATACTCAGCAGCACGGCACACGGCACATGGAACCCTCACCGAAGGACGTGGGCCTGATCTGCAGGCCGCTCCCGGAGGCCATGCGGTCGACAGGACCGCTGGCACGGACAGCGGGGAGTGTCAATGCTGTGATCTACGGTCGTCGTGCCCCCTGTGCGGGGGGTTGTGCTCTCGCCTGGCCGAACCGGGAACCTCCACCCATCAGCGCGCGAATGCTCTCCCAGCCGTGCCGGATACTGCCGTGATCGCTATCGTCCCGCGAATCCTTGATCACGAGGAGTAGCAACGTCCTGCCTGGTCATCCTGGTTGTCCTCCCAGCACGGCGGCCTCGACACCCGTCTGCTCGGGGTGTCGGCGTGCCCTCCGGGATGAGTCCGCCGGGCTCACATGGCCGACGACGAGAAGGGGGCGTACCCCGTATGAATCCTCGGCAGATGGCGGCCACCATGGCCACGACGGTGACCGTGTCCGCCTGGAGTTGCGTCTGACCAACCTGCTGGCCAGCCGTGCAGCGCCTGTCTCGGTACGACCGTTGCGCCCGCACGGGCGGCGCGCTCCTCAGATTTCCGGTACCGCCCCCACACGGGGCAGATACCGCCGATCCACGCTCACGTCTGTGCTGTGCCGGCTGGCCATTGCTTCCCCTGCAGTCATTCCGTTCACCGTCTTCACGCCCGACCGGGCCGCGAAGACCCTTCCACAGACAAGCCGCCGCCCGTCTGCTGGTCACGGGGGAGGGGCCGTGAAGGTGATGACCGGGTGCCTGCCGCAACGAGAACACCGACGCCTGCCTCTCGGACAACTGCAACACACGCGCCGAAGCCCTGATTGCGGAGGCGGTGGAACCACCGACGGTGGGGCCGACGGTCCCCGTTGGGGCCTTGATCATGATTGGTCGCTCCACTCGTACGCCCAGGGCTGGATGGCCTTGCCCGGAACCGTGTGAGAGCGGATCGAACGGGACCGTGGGACCTCCCCGCCCGGGGGGAAGGTCCCACGAGCTGAGGCAGGGTTACCTCGGTGCGGCCCCGCGCTCCTTCAGCAAGGCGGTCATCAGCTCCACCTCCGACTGCTGGCCCTCGACCATCCTCTGCGCCAGCTTCCGCTCGGTGTCCACCTCGCACTGCGAGACACAGGCACGGGCCATGTCGACGCCGCTCAGATGGTGGTCGATCATGAGCTGGAGGTAGAGGATCTCCGCCTGATCGTCCTCGAGCTCACCGAGCCGGTCGAGTTCCGCCGCCGTGGCCATCCCCGGCATCAGGGCACCGCCCTTCGGCCCGTGGCCCTCGCGGCCACCAGGCATCCACGCCATGTACCCGTCGGGCGAGACCTTCGGCAGTTCCCACAGTTCGAGCCAGCCGAGCATCATGCCGCGCTGGTTGGCCTGGGTCTGCGCGATGTCGTACGCGAGGCGCCGGATGTCCTCGTCGCCCGTGCGGTCACGGACGATATACGACATCTCCACCGCCTGCTGGTGGTGGATGGCCATGTCGCGAGCGAACCCGGCATCGGCGGAGTCCGCGGCCGGAACACCGGCCGCGCGCTCGTCCTCCCCGCCCACCATCACCAGGACCGACAGGGCCACGACCACGGCGACCAGGGCCGCCGCGCCGACGGTCAGCCCACGGGCGAGGCCGGGCCGTGCGCCGGACGACTCTCCCAGGCCCGTGGCTGGTTCCGTCGTGAGCGTGCCGGTCACGACGGCATCAGGCCACCCGAGCAGGCGGCTCCCGGCTCGGGGGTCTGGGGCCCTTGGACGTACTTGGTGAAGAACCGGTCGATCCGCGGGTCCGATGCCTTGTCCACGGTGAGCTGGCGCCCCCAGGCCGACAGCGTGATCGCCCCGGCTTGATCCTGGACCGGACTCATCAGACTGTATGGAGTTTTGGAGACCTTGTCCCCGAGAGCCTTGATGTCGGCGTCGGGGGTCTTGGCGTTGTAGGTGACCCAGACCGCGCCGTGCTCGAGGGAGTGGACAGCGTTCTCATTCGGTATGGCCTTGGTGTAGACGGTGCCTTCGCAGGTCATCCACGCCTGGCTGTGATCGCCGCCGACCGGCGGGCTCATCGCGTACTTCACGGTGCCGGGGACGTGGTTGCGGGTGAGCTTCTTCGCCTCCCAGGTCTTCTCACCCTCGACAGGCTTCTTCGCCTCGGCCGCCTGCTGCTCGCTCTTCTCGTTGGCGCTGTTGAGGGCGTATCCGCCCCACCCGACCAGCCCGGCGACGATGACCGTGCTGAGCGAGATGGTGAGGGTACGGTTGCGGCGCTCCCGGGCTCGCTCGGCGCGACGCATCGCCTCGATGCGCTCCTTCCGGCTGGCGGCGGTGGCCTTCTTGCTGGTCTTGCTCATGACTGAATGTCCTCTTCTCCGCCTTGGTGTGGACGTGCGGCGGTGGGTGCGACGGGAGACGGATGGTGCTCGGTGCCCAGGTACGCGGGAGCGTGCGGGGCCCAGGCAACCGATCAGGTCCGCTGCACCTGCAGGACGTGGAGATCCGGAGCCTCGTCGGGCAGGGGGCGCGCGGCGAGAAGTGTGGGGCTATCCGGTGGTTCGGGAAGACCCGGTGCGCGGGGCAAGATTGCCGGCGCGGACTGTACGGGGGTGGCGGACACTGCGCCGCCGAAGTGGACGGTGGGAGCACAGCACACGTCACCGGCAGGGCATTCCTGCTGCTGCGCGGACGCCAGGGCGTGGTGCCCGGCCGGGATGCCTGCTGGCGTCGCCTGTCCGGACGAAACGCTGGTCATGGCCGTCGTGGGGCTTGTGTGGCTGCCGGCGCTACTGTGCGCCCCGTACCCCAGGCACATGACCAGCGCGGCGAGCAGCAAAGCCAGAGCAGGGCCGAGGGCCGCGGGAGGCGTGGTCCACCATGCTCCGCGGTTGTTTCGCTGCGCCAGCGGCGCCCGGCTCTTCATCAGGAGAGATGCTAAGCGGTTCCTGTGGGTGATGGGGCGGTCCGGGTCGGAACAGCGTTGAGCTGGGCCGTGTAATTGGTCCCCAGCCAGACGGCGTCGAAGCTGACCACGGGTCAGGCGGGCGCGAGTTGCGGTTCCTGGCGTACGGCCAGGCGCCCACTGCGGGCGAGCGCTGCGACGGATGACGCGCACGCCAGCCCGGTGACGGTCAAAGCGCACCAGGTCAGCCAGAGGGCGTCATGGCCGGCGGCGAAATCCCAGAGGGCGCCGGTGGCGAGGTTGCCCAGGGTGATACCCACACCGGAGACGGTGTTGTACAGGCCGTAGTGCGTGGCGACGAGACGGTTACCGGCGAGCGTGACGACGGTGTCCATCTCGAACGGATAGACCACCGAGCTGCCGGCTGCGAGCAGTGCCACCGCCATCACGAGGGCGGCCAGGACGGCGGCTGTAGCGCCTGACGGAGTGAGAGCCAGGGGCAGGAAAGCCAGGCCCATCGCGGTTAGCCCGCGTACCAATGCCTGGGCGGGACTCCATCGCTTCTTCGCCCAGCCGGTCAGCCGTAGCTGGCCGCCGACCGCGACGGCCGCGGAGACCACGAACAGTCCGCTGGTCACCCACGTGCCCTGTGAGCCCAGCGCACTCTGCGCGGCCAGGGGCAGGGCGAGGTAGACCTGGAAGGTCAGCACGTACGAGCCGATCATCGCCGTGGAGAAGAGCAGGAAGGGCCGGTTGGTCACGACGGTGCCCCACTGCGAGAGCACACCTCTTGGCGCGGCCGTGGCCTCGGCGCTGTCGCCGCGGCGTACGGGCAGTGCCCGCCCCTGCAGCACGGTCAGTGCGGCGAAGACGGCAGCGGCTACCGTGCACACGAGGCGGAAGTCGGCAGCCAGGAGGGCGATGCCCACCAGCGGTCCGAGCAGCATGCCAGCCTGGTAGTAGACGTTGAAGGTGGCGAAGGCGTCCACGCGCCGGTCACCGGCCTCAGCGGCGAGATAGGCACGAACGGCCGGATTGAACAGCGCGCCGGCGAAGCCGGTGGCCGCTGAGGCGGCGATCAGGGCGGGCAGGTTGTCGACCCAGCCGAGCAGACCGAAGCCAACGGTGCGCAACAGGCAGCCCGCCATGATGGGAGCCTTGTAGCCGAAACGGTCGGCGATGGTGCCGCCGATCAGGAACATGCCCTGCTGGGAGAAGTTGCGCACGCCCAGGACGAGGCCAACGGCCCAGGCCGCCAGTCCGAGCCCACCGGACAGATGGGCGGCGAGGTAGGGCATGAGCATGTAGAAGGCCAGGTTGATGGCGAACTGGTTGACCATCAGCAATCGGGCTGCGGGCGAGAAGGAGCGGGTCTGCCGCAACAGGGTCATCATCGGGAAGCCCCCGCAAAGGCCTGCCCGACCGGCTGTTTCTGACCGGTCGCGGTGAGAGGGTTCGTGACGTCGGTGCAGCGGGTCCAGCGGGTGACGATCCGGTCGCCGGGGTGGGCGATTTCCTCCGGCTCGTCGGCGGGCAGTTGGCCGAGGATGCGCTGCTCGTGGCAGTAGACGTTGTTGAAGACGGTGCCGACGTAGCGTTGCGGGCCGTCAGGGAAGACGGCGACGATCCTGTCCTCGGCGGGCAGCGTGCGGGACAGCCAGCGAGCCACGAGAGCTACCGCCCCGACACTCCAGCCACCGGTGGCGTAGTGGTCACGGGCCAGTCGCCGAGCCGCCCACACGGCCTCGGGGGCGGCGACCCAATGCACCTCGTCGAACAGGTGGTACGCGACGTTGCCGGGGTAGATGCTGCTGCCCAGACCGCGCATCAGACGTGGGGAGGCGGGCTGGCCGAAGATGGTCGATCCGGTGGTGTCGACACCCACCACTCGGAGGTGAGGGAAGAAGCCGCGCAGCACGGAGGCGATGCCGGCGGAGTGGCCGCCGGTGCCCACGGAGACGACGAGCGTGTCGATCCGGCCGAGTTGGGCGATGAGCTCGTGGGCCAGCGGGGCGTAGGCAGCCACGTTGTCCGGGTTGTTGTACTGGTCCGGACACCAGGCATCCGGGTGTTGCGCGAGGATCTCCTCGACGCGATGGCGGCGTGCTTGTTGCCAGCCACCGGTGGGGTGAGGGGCGTCGACGGTTTCGACCTCGGCGCCGTATGCGGTGAGGAGCCCGGTCATGAGGGGTTCCATGCCGGGGTCGGTGACGACGGTGACCGGGTGGCCGTAGGTGGCACCGGCGAGCGCCAGGCCCAGGCCCAGGGTGCCGGAGGTGGACTCGACGATCCGTGCGCCGGGCAGCAGTTGTCCGCGCTCCAGGGCGGCGCGGACCATGTGCAGGGCGGTGCGATCCTTGATGCCGCCGGGGTTGTGTCCTTCGAGCTTGGCCCAGAAGCCGCGTCCGGCGGCGGTGAAGGGTTCACCGATCCACAGCACGGGGGTGTCGCCGACCAGCCCGGCGGGCGTGTGCATCGGGCGCTTGGCGTCGGCGAGCAGCTGGGCGGGGGAAGTGAGAACAGCGGGGTGAGTGACGTCGTTCATGGCGTGCTTCTCCTGCGACCGCAGCCGCCGGGGCGGCAGTCGGTCCTACGTGAGGGAAAGAGACCTGGCCGGGTGCTGGGCCGGAACCATGGGGGATGGCTCGGCCACGGGTCCGATCAGGTCCGCCACACGCCGAAGCAGGCCCGCGTCTGCCCGGTGGATGGCAGGCCGGGCACGAGGGCCAAGAACTGCAGGGCGGGAGCTTCCGGTGGTAGTTGAGCGCCGAGGTGCTCGGCGGCCGGGGCGTCGTGGACCGCGGGCACGGCAACGGCGATCACTCGTGTGGCCTGGGCCGTCGGCTCGTCCATCCCGCAGCAGTGCGCACCGCTGTTGTGCGCCGGAGCTGTCTGCTGATCCGTCATCTGTGCCGGCTCATGCACCTGCCCGTACGTGGTGGAGGCCAGCAGCAGGGAATCTGCGCGTCCCACTGCACCGGCTGTCGGCCCGTGCGCGCACGCCAGCACGTGCACAAGCGCGGCCAGGATCACCAGAAGCGCCGCTCCGGTACAAGCTGCGGAGCGGCTGCTCTGAGACGTCGAGCCAGGCCGCATAAACGCAAAGAGTAGCCACTCATGCACTCAACGTTCCTTCGAGGCGGTTGGGTCGACGCCACGGCTGCCATGCCCCTGGCTGTGAGGAGCCCCGCGCCGCCTGGAACGTACGCGCCTTGGATGCGTGCGGGAGGGGCATCTCCCGTCGTTGAGGATCACCGCATCGAGTGACCCCGGAGGGTCCGGTCGCCGAATCAGATCCCCCTGTGGGGCGTCGGTTGACTGCTGGCTGTCCACCGTCGCCCGGCGGGTCGGCCTGTCCAGGCTCTCGTGGGCTTGCGCGGAGTGCCCCCGGGGGCGACCGGCCCACGAGCTGCATCCACCCTCCGCCCCTGAGAGAGGGCGGAATGATTTGAGACCCAGTAGGGAATGCGAGCCGTTCACGCACGCTTTAGACTAATACCCCCCAGGGGTATTAGCAGGGTGTCCCGGCCGCAGGGCCGCCCAGAGAGGAAGCGATGAGCACGCCCCATTTCGACCATGGAACGGACCCAGGCATGCGGGGTGGGCAACACGATCACGCAAGGGAAGCTGCGCACGGTCAGGTGCCCGAGCACGACCGGCACGGCGGGGTCGACACCGATGCCCTGCGTGATCACACTCACGGCGGGCACACAGGCCAGGACCAGCACGCCGGTCACGGCACGGCTCACACCGGTCATGCCGACCACGGTGACCACATCGGGCAGTTCCGCCGGCTTTTCTGGATCATGCTCGTCCTCGCGGTTCCCACGGTGCTGCTCAGTCCGATGTTCGCCATGCTCCTGGACTATGACCTGCCGGATGTTCCCGGGCTCACCTGGGTCTCGCCAGTCCTGGGTACCGTGATCTACGTCTGGGGCGGCCGGCCGTTCCTGACCGGAGCCGTCAGCGAACTCAAGGCCCGCAAACCCGGGATGATGCTGCTGATCGGCATGGCCATCACCGTGGCCTTCCTCGCTTCCTGGGGCGCCACGCTGGACGTCCTGTCCCATGAGCTGGAGTTCTGGTGGGAGCTCGCTCTCCTGGTCGTGATCATGCTGCTCGGTCACTGGATCGAGATGCGCTCCCTCGCCCAGACCTCCTCCGCACTGGACTCCCTCGCCGCCCTTCTGCCCGACGAGGCGGAGAAGGTCGACGGCAACACCGTCGTCACCCTCGCCCCCTCGGAACTCCAGCTCGGTGACATCGTCATCGTCCGCCCCGGCGGCCGTGTCCCGGCCGACGGCGAAGTGGTCGACGGAGGAGCCGACGTCGACGAATCGATGATCACCGGCGAGTCCAAGCCGGTGCGGCGCGAGACCGGCGACCAGGTCGTCGCCGGCACGGTCGCCACCGACAACGCGCTGCGGGTGCGGATCACCGCCGTCGGGAACGACACCGCCCTCGCGGGCATCCAGCGCCTGGTCGCCCAGGCGCAGTCCTCCTCCACCCGCGCCCAGCGCCTGGCCGACAAGGCCGCCGGCTGGCTGTTCTGGTTCGCCCTCGGCGCCGCAGTGATCGCCCTGACCGCCTGGCTGCTCCTCGGCACGCCCGAACAGGCATGGATCCGCGTGATCACGGTGCTGGTCATCGCCTGCCCCCACGCCCTGGGCCTGGCGATCCCGCTGGTGGTCTCCATCGCCACGGAGCGCGCCGCCAAGGGCGGGGTGCTGGTCAAGGACCGGCTGGCGCTGGAGCAGATGCGCACCGTCGACGCCGTCCTCTTCGACAAGACCGGCACCCTGACCGCCGGCCGGCCCGCCCTCACCGGCATCACCACGACCGGAGCCCGCGGCGAGGACGAACTGCTGGCCCTGGCCGCCTCCGCCGAGTCCGACAGCGAGCACCCGCTCGCCCGCGCCATCCGCGAGGCCGCAGCCGAACGAGGTCTCACCGTCCCGCCGGCCGCGGACTTCCACGCCTCAGCTGCCGTCGGCGTGCGCGCCACAGTCGACGGCCGCACCGTCGCCGTGGGCGGCCCTGCCCTGCTGACCGAGTCCGACCGGGACGCGCTGCCGGCCACAGGAGAATGGTCCGCGCGCGGCGCCACGGTGCTGCACGTTCTCGTCGACGGCGACGTCGCCGGCGCACTGGCCCTGGACGACGAGATCCGGCCCGAATCCCGCGAGGCCGTCGACGCCCTCCACCAGCTCGGCGCGCACGTGGTGATGATCACCGGCGACGCCGAACCGGTCGCCCGCGCTGTGGCCGACCGGCTCGGCATCGATCAGGTCTTCGCCCAGGTCCGGCCGGAGCACAAGAGCGAGAAGGTCGCCGAGCTCCAGCGCCAGGGCCGGGTCGTGGCCATGGTCGGTGACGGCGTCAACGACGCCCCGGCACTGGCCCAGGCTGATGTCGGCATCGCCATCGGCGCCGGCACGGATGTCGCGATCGCCTCCGCCGGGGTCATCCTCGCCTCCGACGACCCGCGGTCCGTGCTGTCGGTCATCCAGCTCTCCCGCGCCTCGTACCGCAAGATGAAGCAGAACCTGTGGTGGGCCGCCGGGTACAACCTTGTCTCCGTGCCCCTGGCCGTCGGTGTGCTCGCTCCCATCGGTTTCGTCATGCCCATGGCTGTGGGTGCGCTGCTGATGTCACTGTCCACCGTCGTGGTGGCGATGAACGCCCAGCTTCTGCGGCGTCTCGATCTCAGCCCCCAGGCCAGTGTCAGCGCCGTGCGCGACGCCCCGCCCGTGCGTGGCGAGCGCATCGACCGGGAGGAGCCAGCCCTCGTGCACCACTGAGCCGGGGGTCGCCCTTCTGGCCGTCGGTCAGGCAGGCGAGCACCGTGCCACGCGAAGTGAGCGCCCGGCGACGGCGGTTTCGCCTCATCTGTTCTGCTAAGGGCGAGGGCCGCCGTGGCCGGGGGAGTGCGGCAGCGGCCGCGGCGTGCTTGGGTGGGGACGACGTGGGGGCCCGGGGCCGCGAAGAGGGGGACCTTCCGCACGGACCTGCCGATCGTGTGGCCGGGTCCATGCCCTGTTTTACTCGGTGCAGGACAACACGTCGCCGAACTTCTCTTCCACGGAAAGCACCTCCGGCCTGCGCGACGCCCTGGCCTCTGAGGCAGCGCCGGCCGCGACCCGGCAACAAGCGGCCGCGTCGGCCAGACGGCCCTCGTGAACCAGCAGCAGGATCCCCTTCGATCGCTCGTGAAACCCGCGACCGCCGGACTCGGCTCCCCTGTGAGGAACTCAAACGCCAGTGGGGGATGTCTCGTACGATGGGGCCGTGACCGGAAGCACCCGTTCAGACAGCCGCCCCTCCGGGCGGCTGTTCGTGCTGCTGGTCTTGGCGGTGCTGGCCGGTGTGCTGGGCATGCACGGCTTGGCGCCCGGCGGGGGTCTGGCCCCGCAGACAGTGGCCGGTCACGAGATGGCGGCGGCAGTTGCGCACGAGGTGCCGCACGCGGACGGGGGATGCACGCACACGGACGGCGGGGCAGGCCACATCGATCACGCCGACGGAACGTGTGCGGCCGCCGGCACGAGTTCGGCGTACACCCCTCCGGCGCTCGCTGGCACGGTGCTGGACGCCCCCGCAGCCCTTTCCCCCACGGTGGCGATCACCGGCTCGCTCCCTGATGGCCGGGCCCCGCCCGACCTGTCCGAGCTGCAACTTCTGCGGATATAGAGAGGCCCGCTCGGCACCCCCTTGTGCCCGGTGATGACCGGTGACGGGTGCCGTGCTGTCGCACGCCCCCCATCCGTGACCCGCGCGCCGTAAACGGCGCGTCAAGGAGTTGCACCACCATGATCCGTAAGCGTTCGCTCATCCGCCGCACTGCCACCCTCGCCGCCGCCGGTGCGGCAGCGCTCGTCCTGGCCGCCTGCGGCGGCACCGACGACGAGGGCAGCTCGGCTGCCGGGCACGGCGACCACAACACCACCGCTTCCTCGTCCGCATCGGCGCCGACGTCGCAGGGGAAGCACAACGCGGCCGACGTGGCCTTCGCGAAGGGGATGATTCCCCACCACCGCCAGGCCGTCGAGATGGCCGACCTCGCACCTGACAGGGCTCAGTCGGCCGAGGTGAAGAAGCTCGCCGCCGACATCAAGAAGGCCCAGGACCCGGAGATCAAGAAGCTGTCCGGGTGGCTGACCTCCTGGGGCGAGGAGGTACCCGCCGAGGGCGCCATGGATCACTCCATGCACGGCATGGACGGAATGATGACGGCCGAGGAGATGACCGAGCTCGAGAACGCCTCGGGCAAGGCGTTCGACACCGCCTTCATGGAGATGATGATCAAGCACCACGAAGGCGCGGTCGAGATGGCGAAGACCGAGCAGGCCGACGGCGCCTACGCTCCGGCCAAGAAGATGGCCGAGGAGATCATCGCCTCGCAGAGCGCGGAGATCGAGCAGATGAACGAGCTGCTCGGCAAGAACTGACCTGCTCCCTGACCGCGACGGGGCGGGCGCCAAACAACGCGCCCGCCCCGCCCGACCATCTTCCTCCGGCTTGGACACCACCAATGACTTGCGCACACATACGGCGCCGGGCCCGGCACGCCGCGTACTTCCTAGCTGCCACCGGGCTGTTGCTGGCGGCCTGCTCCACCCCCGCCACGAACCAGCAGCAGACAGTGCCCGATCCGGGAACCGGCCACCTGCACGGCCTGGGCGTCGACCCGGCTGACGACGCCGTCTACGCCGCCGGCCACCACGGTGTCTTCCGCCTCGAGGGCGGGACCACGACCCGGGTGGCCGACCGCTACCAGGACACCATGGGCTTCACCGTCACCGGTCCGTCCACCTTCCTGGCCAGCGGCCATCCCGCCCCGGCCGACCCCGACGCCCGCCCCCCGCACCTGGGCCTGATCCGCAGCACGGATGCCGGCAGGACATGGCAGACCCTCTCCGCCGAGGGACAGGCCGATTTCCACGCCCTCCAGCAGGCCGGTGACACGCTCTACGGTTTCGACAGCCAGAGCGGAAAGGTGTGGGCCAGCACCGACGACGGCCGCACCTGGGACATACGCGCCAGCCTGCCGTTGCTCGACCTTGCCGTCCATGCCGACAGCTCCGCGACGGTGTGGGCGGCCACCGGCAAGGGCCTTGTCCACAGCACCGACGGCGCACGCACATTCCAATCCGTCCCCGGGGCCCCGGCTCTGGTGGCGGTCGACGAACCGGAGTCCGGGCTGCTGGTCGCACTGACCGTGGACGGCCGCCTGGTCACCAGCCGAGGCGGCCAGACATGGACCGAACAGGGACGCCTGCCCACCAGGGGTGAGCCAACGGTGCTCACCGCCGCAACCCCCCTCCATCTGCTCGCCGCCGACAGCACCGACATCATCTACGAATCCACCGATGGTGGTCACACCTGGACCACGCTCCACCGGCCGTACAGCTAGGTGTGCTGTCCGGACAGGTTGGTGACGCGGCTGGCTGGGGTGTGGAGTCCGGCCAGGTAGAACGTGGCGGTCCTCTCGTAGGGGGTGCCTTCGCGGTGCTGGAGCGGGCTGCTGCGTCACCAAGGCCCGGCTCAGCCGACCCGCACGCCCCACATGAATGGCATGCCGCTGGTACTGATCGCCTCATAGCGCACGACGGCGCCCGGCTTGGGGGCGTGGAGAATCTGCCCGTTGCCCGCGTAGAAGCCGACGTGGCTGAGGTCAGTGCGCATGATGATGAGGTCGCCAGGTTTCAGTTCGCTCAGGGAGTTGATCCGGGTGCCGATGCTGGCCTGGGCCTGGGAAGTTCGAGGGATGGAGACGCCCGCCTGATTGAAGGCCCAGGAGGTCAGCCCGGAGCAGTCGAAGGAGTTCGGCCCCGTGGCGCCCCAGACATAGGGCATGCCGACCCGGGACTTGGCCGCCGCGAAGGCGGCGGCCGCGCGCTGCGAACCGCTGGCCTCGTTACCCAGTTCGACCCGCTCGCTGGCACGGTTCGCCCGCTCCTCTTCGGCGGCGATCTTCGCGCGCTCCTTCGCCGTCAGCGTGTTGAGGAGCTTTTGGGCCTGGGAGAGCTTGCCCTGGATCTCCTCCTTCTTTTCCGTGAGCTCCTTGCGTGTGCTCCCAAGATCCGCGAGCTTCTTTGAGGCCTCCTCGCGCTGCTGGAAGAGCGTTCGCTGCTTGGCCTGAATCTTCTTGAGCGTGCTGAGCTGCCGACTGCTGAGCTGGTCCAGGACAGACGCTTTGTCCAGGAAACTGTCGGGGTCGGAAGAGAGGAAGAGCTGCACGGAGGGGTCCACCCCGCCGCTGCGGTACTGCGCGGTGGCGAGCGACCCCAGATCGTCCCGCAGTGTGTTCAGCTCGTCCTGGCCGCGGGCCACTGTGTCCTGCAGGTTGTCGATCTGCTTCTGAAGTTTGTCGTGCTTCTCTTTGGCGCCGTTGTACTTCTCGGTCGCCTGGGTGGCCTGCTCGTAGAGCCGGTCGACCTCCGCCTTCACCCCTTTCTTGTTGGGGTCCGGCAGGGGATCGGCCTGGGCCGACTGCGCGGTGAGGGCTACTACCGCAGCGGCGGCAGTAGTGAGCACGGTCGTGCGGGCGCGGGTGGGCTGCTTGGGACGACGGTGGGACGCCACGAGGGCGAGCTCCTTCTTCCTCGGCCGCCTGCCGGACATGGATTCCCGGCTCCGCGTGACCTCCACGGACTCGGCGGTACCCCCGCCGCCACCCCGGATGGGCGGCCGACCGTGCGAAGGCTCGGAGACGGATACTAGCCAGCTAAACAACTTAGCTGCAATCCAGTGGGCTGCCAGAACGCGGCAAGGTGTTAATAGGCGGCTATCCCCCTGAAATCGGCACCCTGATGAGGTTCCCAGCCTTCGGCACATAGCTAAGGTACTTAGCTATGTGTCGATCATGGTCCCTCGCAGGACAACCACGGCCACCAGGACCGGGCTACTACGATGAACCCGTGCCGGTCCGGCACCGTCGGCAGTCCAGGGCGGAGGAAAACACGTGCGGCCACTGGGTGAGCTGGAGGCGGAGATCATGACCCGCCTGTGGGCCTGGGGTCGCCCGGCCACCGCACGAGACCTTCTCGCGGACCTCACCAGGACCCGCCCCCTCGCCTACAGCACCGTCAAGACGGTCGCCGAGATCCTGTACCGCAAGGGCATGCTCCGACGACAGAAAGAAGGACGGGCCTGGCGGTATGAGCCCACCGGCACCCGCCAGCAGTACACCGCAGCGCTGATGCGCGACGCGCTGGGCGACAACCCCGACCCCGCCGGCACACTTCTGAGCTTCGTTGAGCGGATGTCACCGGACGAGGTGGAGGCGCTCCGCTCGGCCCTGCGGGTGGCCCAGCGGAGAAACCCGACGTGACAGCGGCCCTGGTGCTCGCCGGTTACGCCCTCCTGATCGGTGCCGTCGCCCCCACCGCGCTGGCTCGGGCCCGGTGGGCCCACCACGCCCCCCAACTGGCGATCCTTGCCTGGCACGGACTGATGGCGACGTTCGTCATCACCATTGCACTGACCCTCTATCACGTCGCCCTGAAGGAACCGCACGTCCACGACGGGCTGCTCGGCCTGCTCACCGCCTGCGGTCTGCTCCCGGGCGCCGCACTCTTCGGTCCAGCACCGCACACCGCCCCCGAGCCTGCCGCCCTGCTGCTGCCGGCCCTCGCCGTACTGCTCCCTGCCGGCTGGTTCCTGCGCACGGTCTGGCGCACCCGGCGCGCCCAGCGACGCCACCTGGCCATGCTCGCCATGGTGGGACGTCCTTCCATCGAGCACAATGCCGTCGTCGTCGACCACGACACCCCGGCCGTCTACTGCCTGCCCGGACGCTCTCGCCAGGTGGTCGTGACCAAAGGAGCGATCAACACTCTCTCCCACGAACAGCTGAGGGCCGTGCTCGCACACGAGCGAGCCCACATCACTGGTCGGCACCATCTGTGCCACGCGGCCGTCGAGGCATTCGCACACGCCTTCCCGAAACTGCCGCTCGCACGGCACGCCCGCGAGCAGACCGCCCTGCTGCTGGAGATGGCCGCAGACGACCAGGCGCTGCGCACCCACTCCCGAGAAACCCTGGCTACCGCGATGTGCGAGGTGGCAGCAGGTCAGACGCCCCGGGCTGCCTTCGGCGCAGGCGGGCCCAGTGCGGCCGTTCGGCTGCACCGCCTCCTCACCCCGGAAGCCACGCCGCACCGTGCGACGCGGCTGGCCATCGTCGGCTGCGCCGTCGCAGCCCCCCTGCTACCGCTGCTCATCGCCTGTGGTCTGCTTGTGGGCTAACAGCGGCATCGAGGTCGTGCGGCGGACCGGTGCCGTTCGCTTCCTCCGACCCCCACGGCTGCCGTAGAGCGAGCCGGGTGACGGGCACCCGCCTGGCGCAGGGTTAGTGGCCGCTGTCCGACATCGCAAGGCGCCGGGTGAAGGTCTTGCCGCCATCCTCGGACTCGTAGACGCCGCCGGCGGTGGCTGCCAGAACATGGTCGGAGCCGACCGCGGTCAGAGCCTGGGGCTGCCCGCCCGGCACGGTGCCGGTCTTGGTCCAGCTCTTGCCGCCGTCAGGGCTACGGTGCAGCGCGCCGTCGAGGTCTACCCCGTACAGCTCGCCCTGCTCGGCCCAGGACAGGAAAGCCATGACCGGCCTGGCGCCGTCTGTGAAGGTTTTGCCGCCGTCAGTGCTCTGCGCGACGCCGTTCTCGGTGGTGGCCAGAACGGTGCCGGGAGACTCGGGGCTGACGGCGATGTCCAGGGCGGCCAGTTCGGCGCCATCCTCCCAGTTCTTGCCGTCCTTGCTGACGCGCAGCAGTCCATTGGTGCTGTCGTAGCCGTAGATGGTGCCGTGCGCCCACTCCAAGGCGTGGAAGTCGGCCTGGCCGGCGAGGGAGAGGGTCTGCCAGGTCTTCCCGGCGTCGGTGCTCTTGATCAGGCCGCGGTTGGCGTGGTCGCCGCTGCCCGAGGCGGGGTGGCCGCTGCCGAGGAAGGTGTCGGCCCCGGTGACGGTGAAGCCCATGTAGTCGGCGCTGTCCCCCATGCGCTTGGCCGATCCGTTGCCGTCCACGGCGATGATGCCGTGGTGGGAGGCGATGTAGAGCTTTTCGTCGCCGGGGTTGATGCCCAGCCCGTGGACGTGGCTGATCTCGATGCCGGACGTGGGGGACTGCTCGGTGGAGGAGCCTTCGGGGGTGTCCGAGCCGGCGGAGCAGCCGGTCAGGACGGCCGCCAGCAGGGTCGCCGCAGCGATCGTGGAACGGAAGCGGACAGACATCAAGATCCTCGCGTTGGTGCGGTGTGAGACCGGCCGAGCCAGGCTGGTAATGGCCGGGTCGGGGCGGGCTCGCGTCCGAAGCCAACCTAGACGGCTCGTTGTCCTGGTCTGTGCAAGGGTGCGCAGATGGCCACTGGATCCCCGTCACGGGAGGACGTCCCGTCGTGGCCACTGCAGGGATCGATGCCCTGCCCTCGCCGGGCTGCTCAGTTCGACGACGCTTCGGCTCGGACCGCCGCCATGGCCACGGGGTGAGCTGCCGCAACGCCTCCGTCGCGGCAGCTCACCCCCCACTGCTGAATCCGTGGCCAGCAAGAGATCAGCCCAGGACGGCGAGAAGTTCGTTGCACGCCTGCTCACAGCGACGGCACGCCTCGGCGCAGATCCGGCAGTGCTCGTGCATGTCAGCGTGACGCTCGCATTCCTCCGCACAGGACTTGCAGACCATGGCGCAGGCCTGGAGCTGGGCACGGGAGATGTTGGCGTCGTAGCCGGTGTGCCGGGAGAGGATCCTGCCGGTGACCTCGCAGAGGTCCGAACAGTCCAGGTTGGTGCGGATACATTTGCGCAATTCGGCGATCATGGCTTCTGACAGGCAGGCGTCCGCGCAGGCCGTGCAGGCCTGCGCACAGTCGAAGCATGCGGTGATGCAGCGTTCGAGTACCTCGCGGTTGACGCCGCCAAGGTCAGCCGGATAGATCCGCAGCATGTCGCCACACCCGTAGGGCGAGGACAGCGGTTGGTCGGTGCACAGCGAGAACGAGAACCACAGTCGGAGCGACGGCTGTTAGCCGCCGAAGCCGGCCACAAAACGCTGCGCGGCCGTGGACCTTCTTGGCGCCGCCCCACACGCGTGATGCGTGGCCCTTCCCGCGGTAGTGCAACTTGGTGATCAGCCTCCTGTCCCGCCGTCGCGGTTAAATGCGTGAACGCGAGCCCGCCTGGGAGGCCGCAGGCACCGCCCGCGGGCCAGAAGACAGATCAGAGCTTCTACCAGGCACAACCATGACCAGCCCGCAACTCGGTTACCCCGCCGGGGTATCCTCCGGGCAAGGTCCGCAGACAGGGAGGCACGCAGTGAGGACGGGGAGGCGAAGGTGCGTAGCCTGGGCCGTCCGTCTGGCCCTGTTGTTCGCCGTACTGTTCGGCGTCGTCACGATGCACTCCTTCGGCCACCCCACCCAGCCGCCCTCCTCGCACAGCAGCGCGTCTTCCGCTGAGCCGGTGTCCGACATCTCCGCCGACCACGTCGCCCATGCCACACCGAACACCTCCGTCGGCATGCCGACAACGGATGACTCATCCCCCGGCACGGTGCTGGACCCGCTGTCGGTGTGCCTGGCCGTGCTCGCTGTGTGGACCGCCGCCCTGTTGACCGCCGTATGCCTCTCGCGCCGGGCCGTCGACCGTCTGGGCGCTGCCCGGCGGAGCCTCCTGCGTGCCCTGTGGCCGGTACCTCCCCCCGGAGGCCGGATACTCCTCGCCCGGTTGTCGGTATTGCGCCTGTAGGAGCGCGCCCCGCCGCTCCCCATATGGGGCGGCCACCGTTTCCTCCTCACGTATCGACATCGACACGAGGTGCACTCACTCATGCGTACAACCACCCGCCGCGCTGTGCTCGGCGCAGGAATCGCCATGGCCGGCAGCGGCCTGCTCACCGCCTGCGCCGGCTCCTCCAACCAGGCTGGCCGCGATACCAAGCCCTCGTCCGGGCCCGGGGGCGACTACGTCTCGCCGGACGACCGGGAGGTCGCCGACGCCGAGGCCATGCGGAACCCCGGCCCCGAACGGAAGGTGAAGCTCACCGCGGCCCGCACCCGGATCGACCTGGGCGGTCGCACGGTCGGCACCTGGGCCTACGGCGACCGGCTGCCGGGGCGGGAGGTCCGCGTCACCGCCGGGGACACCCTCGCCCTCACCCTCGCCAACCACCTGCCCGAGCCGACCTCCGTGCACTGGCACGGGCTGGCGCTGCGCAACGACATGGACGGCGTCCCCGACCTGACGCAGCGGCCGATCAAGGCCGGGGCCTCCTTCGAGTACCGCTTCGCCGTCCCGCACCCGGGCACCCACTGGTTCCACCCGCACTCCGGCGTGCAGCAGGACCGCGGGCTGTACGCGCCACTGATCGTGGAGGACCCCAGAGAGCCGCTGCGGTACGACAAGGAGTGGGTCGTCGTCCTGGACGACTGGGTCGACGGGGTGGACGGCAGCACCCCGGACGCCGTGCTCGCCGAGCTCAGCCAGGGCATGGGCGACATGGACCACGGCGGCCATGACAGCCATGGCACGAGCGGTATGTCAGCATCCGGCGAGAAGTCGCCGTCCCCCGGAGCCTCCGGCCCATCTCGGATGCTGATGGGCTCGCACAGCGATCTGCTGGGAGAGGACGCGGGCGATGTCGCATACCCGTACTACCTGGTCAACGGCCGTACTGCCGAGGCCCCGGAGAGCTTCCGCGCCAAGCCCGGTGACCGCATCCGGATCCGGATCATCAACGCGGGCGGCGACACGGCGTTCCGGGTCGCGCTCGGCGGCCACGAGATGACCGTGACGCACACCGACGGCTTCCCCATCGAGCACGCGACGACAGACGCACTGCTGCTCGGCATGGGCGAACGCTACGACGTCCTGGTCACCGCCCAGGACGGCGTCTTCCCGCTGGTCGCCCTCGCCGAGGGCAAGAAGAAGACGGCGATGGCCCTGCTGCGCACCGGCGGCGGCTCCGCACCGGAGCCCTCCGTCCGCCCGGCCGAACTGTTCGGCAAGGTGCTCACGGCCGACCGGCTCACGGCCGACAAAAGCGTGCGCCTGTCCGAGCGCAAGCCGGACCGGACGGTGAAGCTGAGCCTGACGGGTGGCATGGCGAAGTACGACTGGGGCTTCAACGGCAAGAAGTATGACCCCTCACACCGCCACCCGGTCCGCGCCGGCGAGCGGGTCCGCCTGGTCTTCACCAACACCACGACGATGTGGCACCCCGTCCACCTGCACGGCCACACATTCGCCCTCGCAGGCGGCGGCCCCCGCAAGGACACCGCCATCGTCCTGCCGGACGAGACTCTCACCGTCGACTTCGACGCGGACAACCCCGGCCTGTGGATGGTCCACTGCCACAACGTCTACCACGCCGAGGCAGGCATGATGACCGTCCTCGGCTACCGAAGGTAGCGACGCCCCGGACGGTATCTGCGCACCCGCCCACCGGCCTGCCCCGGCCCGGCCCGGCTGCGTCACGCCACCTCGGTGGCAGCCCTCCGCCACAGGGTGGCGACTGCCGCGCCGGGCCTTAGCGACCGTCCGCTTCCTGTCTTCTCTCCCACCGAATCTGCAGAGGTGCCTGCTGTGCCGCATTTCCCACTCGTTTCCGGCTGTTCCGGCATACCACGGTGCACCGCCGTTGCCGCCCCGACGGCCGCATCCCGCAACAGCCAGCGCCTGACGCAGCCGGCGGTGGAAGACCGCACGGTGGTGCTGGAACGTCGGCGCGAGACGCCGACCGGCAAGCCGATCAGTCACCCCGAACACTGCGGCAAGCCCCTGGGAACCAACGTGCGAGGTTCATCGGACGACCCGGTCCTCAAGGAAGGCTGAGGCATGCTGCTGGCTCTCGATCTCAACGGCACCGTACTGAGCGGTTCGGTGCTGCTGGCCATCCCGATCGCCGCGCTGGCCGGGCTGGTGTCCTTCTTCTCCCCCTGCGTGCTGCCGCTGGTGCCCGGCTACCTGTCCTACGTCACCGGCATGACCGGGGCAGACCTCGCCGAGACCCGGCGCGGCCGCATCCTGGTCGGCACGCTGCTGTTCCTGGCCGGGTTCACCGCCGTGTTCGTCTCCTTCGGCGCCGCCTTCGGCTACGCCGGGAATGCCCTGCTGGAACACCAGGACATTCTCATCCGGGTGCTGGGTGCGGTGACCATCCTGATGGGCCTGGCCTTCATGGGCGTCATACCGTGGCTGACCCGGCGGGAGTTCCGCATTCACACCAGGCCGGCTGCCGGGCTGGTGGGCGCGCCGATGCTGGGAGTGCTGTTCGGGATCGGCTGGACCCCGTGCATCGGCCCGACCCTGGCCGCCGTGCAAGCCTTGGCGTTCAGCGAGGCGAGCGCCGAGCGAGGGGCACTTTTGACAGTGGCGTACTGTCTGGGGCTGGGCGTGCCGTTTCTGGTGGCGGGGCTGGCTTTCCGCAAGGCGATGGGCGTCTTTGCCTGGGTCAAGGCCCACTACCGGTGGGTCATGTGGGCTGGTGGCGGCATGATGGTCGCCACCGGTGTGTTGATGGTCACCGGCATCTGGGGCTACTTCATCAGCTATATGCAGTCCTGGACGGCCGACTACACCATCGGCATCTGAACCCCACCGGGTGTGCCAGTACGACCGCAGCCGCTCCTATCCGATCGGCGGGAAGGACCGTGGTCGAGGTGAGGAACGTGCACGCGACTGAGCCTCTTACGTCTGCTCGATGCCCCCACGACCTCCTCGAGCCCGTCTCCTGCCTTCTCGACGCACCAAGCGTGCACCGCGTTCCTCTTGGTGGTGACTCCCCGCCCACCAGGAAGCCTGGCACAATCCCGACAGCATCCTGTGCGACTGCCCGTCGAAGTTCCTCTGGACGGAGGCGATGACCGGGCTCAGGAGCAGAACCCCCAGCGGAGTAAAGGCCCCGGCGGCGAAGAGGACGCCAATGCCGCACCCGGCAGCGGATCTTGGAATTTCAGTCATGGTGGCGAGGCCGGGGCCCGCCGGTGCCCGGAGCGGTGCGGCGGATGATCGGAGGCCTCCCCGCGCGGCTCGTGTTCCGAGGCGGCGCGGGGACGAAGTCCGGCCAGGGCGACCGTGACGAGGCGGAGTGCCGCAGCCTGGGACGACAGGCCGCCGGCCGCGGTGAGGGCGTGCAGACAGAAGCTCGCGAGTTCGCCAGGCGGGACGTCGTCGCGGACGCTGCCGTAGCGTGCACCGTCGGCCAGCAGGCCCTCGATCATGCTGTGGAGCTGCCCCTGGGCCCGGGTGTTCTGTGGGTGGCAGTGGAGAAAGGCCGCCAGACCACTTTCGTCCCGACGGCGGTCCGGTTGCCCTGATTGACGATGTCCGCGCGCAGATCGACATGGTCCGCAGGATGAATGCGATCGAGAAGGAACGAGCTGGCGGCTGATCGCATTGTCCATGGCGACCTGCGGGCCGACAGCATGGTTCGACCACTACCTTGGCGTGATCTTCGTGGACTGGGCACACGTCACCTCCGGCCCGGCCTGCATCGGCGCCGCCTTCCTAGCCCCGCAGAGCATCCTCGCCGGACACCTGCCCGCAGACGTCGCCCGCCTGCTCCGCGACCAGCCCGCCGACGCCAGCCGCCCCGCCACTACCACCGCGTTCCTCGCCGCGCTCACTGGCCACTGGCACCGCAACGCCCGCCAGCCCGCACTCCCGGTGCTCACGGACTGCGCGCCTACCAGCACGGCACCGCGGCCGCCGGGCTTGCCCTCCTCGGCTGCCGCCTGAGCTAACACGGCAGCTGTTCCGGCCGCGCCGCGTGCACCTTTCCGCTTTCCGGGGTCTCGCTCGGGTGAATTCGACCTCGGGAGAGAACTTGGTCCGGGCTGGGTGCGTCGTGCCGGTCATGGAAGCGATCAACGATGTGCATGTGTCCGAGCCGGGTCTGGTTGTGGTCGATGTCGCCGCAGCCGACGACGAGACCGCGTTCGCGTTTCACGCGGCCCTGTCCGCGCGGTGGGCGACGACGTCGGTGGAGCGCACTACCAGGGATGCCGGCCAGGCGGGTGTGCGACTGCGCTGCTACCTCGACCTGCGTCAGCCTGTGACGGAACCCGCCGGGACGGGCGGGCCCTGACGGTGCGCCGGGCGGGAAGGGCTACCGGGCGAGGGTGATCGTGACGGGCTGGTTCGGGCAGTTCGTGGTGGCCCGGGTCAGGGTGTCGCGTTCGGTCTCGTCGGCGGTGAGCTGCCAGCGCAGTTTGGTGGCGATCCAGTCGGTGAGGTACTGGCAGTGGTACGGCTGGTACGGGGGCAGCCACTCAGCCGGGTCCTTGTCGGCCTTGGAGCGGTTGGTGGCCGCGGTGACCGCGATCAGGGAGCGGTCGTCTCCGAGGTCGTTGGCGTAGGCCTCACGCTCGGCAGTTGTCCAGGTGGAGGCGCCGGAGTCCCAGCTCTCCGCCAGCGGGACCAGGTGGTCGAGGTCAAGGGCGCCGGGGGAGTTGACGTAGGTGTTGCTGTAGGCGCTGTACCACTGGCCGCCGGACAGCTTGCAGCCCGCGGCCTGCTCCGGAGCGATGACCGCTTCGACCTTCAGTACCTCGTTGCGGGTGTTGCAGCCGTCCCGGTCGGCGTCGACCCAGTGCTTGAATGCGCTGCGCTGGTAGCCGGCGCGGCTTTCCGCTGCGACGGGCAGCGCGGTGATGGCGTCGGCCAGCGGCAGGGTCAGGGTGTCGCCCTTCTTGCCGAGCGGGCCGTCGGCGTAGGCAGGTGTGATGGGAGCGGCTACGGCAGCGGCAGCGGCTGCGATGGAGATGAGGGCGCGCACAGCGGGGTCCTTCCGGAAGATCCGACGAGACGAGTCGTGATCTTCGTAGTGGGAGGACGCCTGACCAGGAGGCAGATCCGCCTGGGGTTCACTCCGGGGTCTGAAAAGTCAGACCAGCGGCCCAGCACTCGAACGTGACGGCTCCGACTGGTCCTGCATGGTGCACAAGGGCTCACATTCCTACCGTGTGCCCGGGGTGCGGAGGCTTCCGTATGGACGGCTTCTTCGGGCGCCGCAGCCCCTGACTCGGTGAACTACGGCGGCCTGAACAGGTGCGCGCGATCCTGTACTCGGCGGTCGGCGCCCTGCGGCGGACGCCCTCGACCGGGTGTAACCCCGCACCCGCACCAAGCCCATGACGAGGGACCGGCCCCTGCGGGGGCCGGTCCCTCGTCATGCGCGGTTGACAGCTCAGCCGAGATAGTCGGCCAGGTCGCGCTCCAGCGCGGCTTTCGGCTTGGCGCCGACGATGGTCCGGGCGACCTCGCCGCCGACGTAGACGTTCATCGTGGGGATGGACATCACGCCGTACCTCGCGGCGGTGCCCGGATTCTCGTCGATGTTCAGCTTGACGATCTCGATCTTGTCGCCGTGCTCGGCGGCGATCGCCTCCAGGGAGGGGGCGAGCTGCCGGCAGGGACCGCACCAGGCAGCCCAGAAGTCGACGAGCACGGGCTTGTCGCTCTTCAGGACGTCCTGGTCGAAGGAGTCGTCGGTGACGTTCTTGAGAGCCATGTCTTTCCTCCTGCGCGTGGGGCGGATGCCTCAGACGGCGACGGCCACGGCCTCGACCGGTGCGGGCACGTCGGCGAGGGCCGCCAGGTACCGCTCGGCGTCCAGCGCGGCCGCGCAGCCGGAGCCGGCAGCGGTGACGGCCTGGCGGTATGTGTGGTCGACGACGTCACCCGCGCCGAAGACGCCGGGGATGTTCGTCCGCGTCGAGGGGGCCTCGACCTTGAGGTAGCCCTCGTCGTCCAGTTCCAGTTGGCCCTTGAACAGCTCGGTCCGAGGGTCGTGGCCGATCGCGACGAACAGGCCGGTCGCGGCCACCTCGCGGGTCCGGCCGGTGACGGTGTCGCGCACGCTCAGGCCAGACAGCATGCCGTTCTCCTCGTGGAGTTCGGCGACCTCGCTGTCGAACAGGAAGGAGATCTTGTCGTCGGAGAAGGCGCGGTTCTGCATCACCTGAGAGGCGCGCAAGGTGGACCGGCGGTGCACGATCGTCACGGACCTGGCGAAGCGGGTGAGGAAGGTGGCTTCTTCCATCGCGGTGTCGCCGCCGCCGACGACCACGATGTCGCGGTCGCGGAAAAAGAAGCCATCGCAGGTGGCGCACCAGGACACACCCCGCCCGGACAGCGTTTCCTCGTTCGGCAGGCCGAGCTTGCGGTACCCGGAACCGGTCGCGACGATCACCGTGCGCGCCCGGTGCACGGTCCCGACGGTGTCGGTGACGGTCTTGAGGTCGCCGGTCAGGCCGACGGCGACGATGTCGTCCTCGACGATCTCGGCACCGAACCTTTCGGCCTGCGCCCGCATGTTCTGCATGAGATCGGGGCCGTCGATGCCCTCAGGGAAGCCGGGAAAGTTCTCGACCTCGGTGGTCGTGGTGAGGGAGCCGCCGACAGAGACGGCGCCGCCGAAGACGAGCGGCTCGAGGCTCGCGCGGGCGGTGTAGAGGGCGGCGGTGTATCCGGCGGGGCCGGAGCCGATGACGATGACGTCGCGCACTTCAGCGTTGTTCATGCCGTCTTCCCCGGCGCGATCTCCTCGACCAGGCCCTCGACCAGCTTCTTGATCTCGTCACGGATCGGGCGGACGGCCTCGACGCCTTGGCCGGCCGGGTCGTCCAACGTCCAGTCCAGGTAGCGCTTGCCGGGGAAGACCGGGCAGGTGTCGCCGCAGCCCATGGTGATGCAGACGTCCGACTCCTTGACCGCGTCGATGGTCAGGACCTTCGGGGTCTCGGCGGAGATGTCGATGCCGACCTCGCGCATGGCCTCGACGGCGGCCGGGTTGACCTGGTCGGCGGGCGCGGAACCGGCGGAGCGGACCTCGACGCGGTCCCCGGCCAGGTGGCTCAGCCACGCGGCGGCCATCTGGGAGCGGCCCGCGTTGTGGACACAGACGAAGAGCACGGAGGGCTTGTCGGACATCAGAGGTCTCTCTTGTCGCATGGGATCAGGTGCACGTGAGGTCAGCACCCGATGGTGTCAGCCACCACTGATGTGAGAGTATCAGCCCATGATGACGTCAGTCGACACTGACCTGATTCGGGTGCTGGCCGACCCGCTCAGGCTCCGAATCGTGACCCTGCTGGCCCAAGAGACGCTCTGCACCACCCACCTGGTGGAGGAGACCGGCGCCCGGCAGACCAACCTGTCCAACCACCTGAGGGTGCTGCGCGAGGCCGGGGTGGTGGAGACCGAGCCGTGCGGCCGGTACACGTACTACAAGGTGCGCCCCGACGTCCTCGCCCAGCTTGCCGGCCGGTTCGCCGACCTGGCCGAGTCCGCCCGTACCGCCGCCGAGAACAAGAGGGCCTGTCCGTGACCCGCACCGAAGCATCCGCGACCACCGGCGTGGAGACGTCGATCGCCGCGAAGATGTCGACCCTCGACCGCTTCCTGGCCGTATGGATCCTGCTCGCTATGGCCGTCGGCCTCGGGCTCGGGCGGATGATCCCCGGACTGAACGACGCCCTGGCCAAGGTGGAGATCGGCGGCATCTCCCTGCCGATCGCCATCGGCCTGCTGATCATGATGTACCCGGTGCTCGCCAAGGTCCGCTACGACAGGCTGGACGCGGTCACCGGCGACCGCAAGCTGATGGTCTCCTCGCTGGTCGTCAACTGGCTCGTCGGCCCGGCGGTGATGTTCGCCCTGGCCTGGATCTTCCTGCCGGACCTGCCCGAGTACCGCACCGGCCTGATCATCGTCGGGCTGGCCCGCTGCATCGCCATGGTCATCATCTGGAACGACCTGGCCTGCGGCGACCGCGAGGCCGCCGCCGTGCTCGTGGCGCTGAACTCGGTCTTCCAGGTCCTGGCGTTCGGCCTGCTCGGCTGGTTCTACCTCGACCTGCTGCCCGGCTGGCTGGGCCTGGGCAACGGCGAGCGCCTCGACATCTCCATGTGGGAGATCGCCCTCAATGTCATCGTCTTCCTGGGCGTGCCGCTGCTGGCCGGCTTCCTCACCCGCCGGATCGGCGAGAAGAAGATGGGCCGTGAGCGGTACGAGGACGGCTTCCTGCCGAAGATCGGCCCCTGGGGGCTGTACGGCCTGCTGTTCACAATCGTCATCCTCTTCGCCCTGCAGGGCAAGACCATCACCTCCCAGCCGCTGGACGTCGCCCGCATCGCGCTGCCGCTGCTGGTCTACTTTGCCGCGATGTGGTTCGGCACCTTCGCCCTGGGCAAGGCGATCGGCCTGACCTACGAGCGCACCACCACGCTCGCGTTCACCGCCGCCGGCAACAACTTCGAGCTCGCCATCGCGGTCGCCATCGCCACCTTCGGCGTCACCTCTGGCCAGGCCCTGTCCGGCGTGGTCGGCCCGCTGATCGAGGTGCCGATCCTGGTCGGCCTGATCTACGTGTCCCTGGCCTGGCGCAAGAAGTTCACCACCGCGCAGCCGGGTTCATGACGCAGAGCACGGATGTGGTGGTAGTCGGCGGCGGCCAGGCAGGGCTCGCCGCCGGCTACCACCTGCGCCGCCAGGGCCTCGACTTCACTGTCCTCGGCGCCGATCCGGCGCCGGGCGGTGCCTGGCAGCACATGTGGGACTCGCTGCACCTGTTCTCCCCGGCCGACCACTCCTCGCTGCCCGGCCGGCTCATGCCCACCCAGCCCGGCGAGACCTACCCGGATGCCGGGCACGTGGTGGACTACCTCGTCGACTACGAGAAGCGCTACGACCTGCCCGTCCAGCACGGCACCCGCGTGGGCGCTGTGCGCCGTGACGGCGACCGGCTCCTGGTCGAGGCCGACACCGGCACCTGGCGGGCCCGGGCAGTGGTCAGCGCGACCGGCAGCTGGTCGCGGCCCTTCCTTCCCGCCGTCCCCGGCCGCCACCTCTTCGCCGGGCGGCAGCTGCACACGGTCAACTACCGCCGCCCGGCCGACTTCGCCGGACAGCGCGTCGTCGTGGTCGGCGGCGGCAACTCCGGCGCCCAGATCGCCGCCGACCTCGCCCTGGACGGCCACGTCGAGGTGACGTGGGCGACCCGGCGCCCGCCCCGCTTCCTGCCCGACGACATCGACGGCCGCATCCTGTTCGACGTCGCCACCGCCCGCCGCCGCGCCCTGGACGAGGGCCGCGGCGACACCGGCGGGGTCGCCTCCCTCGGCGACATCGTCGCCGTCCCGCCGGTCCGCGCCGCCCGCGACGCCGGACTCCTGACCGCGAGGCCGATGTTCCCCCGGCTCACCGCCACCGGCATCCGGTGGGCCGACGGCAGCCGGTCGGACGCGGACGCGATCGTCTGGTGCACCGGCTTCCGGCCCGCCCTGGCGCACCTCGCCCCGCTGAACCTGCGCGACGAGCGCGGGCACATCGCCACCGACGGCACCCGCGCGGTCGGTGAACCGCGGCTGCACCTGCTCGGCTACGGCGACTGGACCGGCCCGGCCTCCGCCACCCTGATCGGCGTCGGCCGCCCGGCACGTGAGGCGGCCCGCCAGATCCGCGACCTGCTGATCTGACACCCCGCCCGGCTACTCTGACGTGCCGGGCCTTGAAGGGGATGTCGCGCTGCCCGTCTGGTCATGCCGGGGAGGACACGTGGAGACAGCAAGGAACATGGCGTTCGACCGGCGCGCGGTCCACGACGAGCTGGAGCGGGTGCGCATCGAGTTCCGTCAACTGCTCGAGTCGGCCACCCACGCGGATCTGTTACGGGCCAGCGAGGGAACGCGGTGGACCGACGAACAGCTACTGTTTCACATGCTGTTCGGCTATCTCCTCGTCCGCCCCCTGCTGCTCGTCTTCGCTGTGTTCGGGCGGCTGCCGCTGAGCGCGAGCCGCCTTTTTGCACGGCTGCTGGATGCCGCGACCGGCCCGTTCGACCTGGTCAATTATGTGGGCCCGGTCGGCGGGGCGCGGCTGCTCGGGCGCCGCCGCATGGCGGGGGCTGTTCGACCGCGTCATCGCCGACCTGCACCGGCGGGTCGAGGCGGAGTCGCCGGCCCACCTGGCGCGGCGGATGCACTACCCGTGCCGGTGGGACCCGTTCTTCCGGGACGTCATGATCGTCGCCGACCTCTACCGCTATCCGGCCCGGCACTTCGACTTCCACCGGCGCCAGCTCACTCTGCCGCCCCCTCTGTCCGAGACCACGCAGGGGTGAGGATGGTGCAGATGTCATCCGCTCTGCAGGCGGCCGGGTCGGTGGTGGCGGCGCGGCCGGCGAGGGCCTGCACGGCCTCACGGGTGGCGGTGAGTTCGGCCATGCGCCGGTCGATGTCTGCCAGGTGCTCGTCGATCAGCGCCGTGACGTGAGTGCAGGGGGCGTAGCCGTCGTCGCGCAGGGCCAGGACCGAGCGGATTTCAGCGAGGGTGAGGCCGGCACGCTGGGCGTCGCGGATGAACGCCAGACGGGTGACGGTGTGGTCGGGGTAGTCGCGGTAGCCGCCGGGGGTGCGGGGCGGTGGTGGCAGCAGGCCGCTGTCCTCGTAGAAGCGGATGGTCTTGGTCGTCAGCCCGCTGCGGGCGGCGAGGTCGCCGATGCGCATACCTCCCAGGCTAGCCCTTGACCTTCCAGCGCACTGGAAGGTCTACGGTCGCCGTGTATGCGAGGCGAAGGTCCGGGAGGAATGCGAGACATGCGGATCACGGTGCTGACGGTGGCGGACTGCCCGAACGCCGGGATCGCCCTGGAACGGGTCACCGCCGCCCTGGACGGCCGGCCGGCGCGGGTCGAGGTGATCGAGGTGACGGACGAGGCGGAGGCCGCCCGGCGGGGCATGTACGGTTCACCGACGGTCCTGATCGACGGCACCGACCCGTTCGCGCCGCCCGGCGTGGTGCCGAGCCTGTCCTGCCGCCTGTACCGGGACGCGGACGGCACCGTCTCCGGGGCGCCGAGCGAGGCCGCCTTGCGTCAGGCCCTGGCCGGGGCGACCCGCAGCGGACAGGACTGCGCGGGGTCGGACTGCTGTGCTCCGCAGGCCCTGGATGTGGTCGGCAGGGCTGGCCGGGGACGGCGCGCACCCGATGAGCGGGGCCTGCGGGTGGTGCACCAGCTGGTGCTGCGCACCTTCGTGGCCACCGGCACCGCGCCCGCGCCGGCAGCCGTCGAGGCGGTGGCTTCGGCGGCCGGCCGGAGTGCCGGCGAGGTGCTGGCCGAGCTGGCGGACGAGGACTTCCTCACCCTGGACGGCACCGGGCGGATCCGTGCGGCGTACCCGTTCTCCGCCGTCCCCACCCGTCACCGGGTCCGCATCAGGGGCGGTGCGCAGGTGTGGTCGATGTGCGCGATCGACGCGCTCGGCATCCCCCCGATGCTCGAGGCGGACGCGGTGATCTCCTCCACCGACCCGGTGACCAAAGAGCCTGTCACCGTCACGGCGACGGCCGGAGTCCTGCATTGGGAGCCCGCGGGCATGGTGGTGTTCGTCGGCCAGCGGCCCGGGGAAGGCCCGGCGGCCACCGCCTGCTGCGACGCGCTGAACTTCTTCACCGGCGACAAGACCGCGCGCACCTGGATGCGGGCGCACCCGGAGGTGCCCGGCCGCGTGGTGAGCCAGACCCAGGCCGAGGAGATCGCCCGGCAGACGTTCGGCCCTCTGCTCGCCTCCTGACGGCGGCCACGAGGACCGGGACTTGCATCCGGTACCCAGGTACAGGTTTACCGTCGAAGACGTCCCCGGGACCGCCGGGGCGTGACGACGGGAGCGAGGGTCATGACCGGACTGGACTGGGTGCCGCAGTCGTGCACGCTGCCCACCGCCGAACGCCCGCTGCGGGTGGAGGAGTGGGACACACTGTTCGCCGAACGGCTGCGGCAGGTCACGCGCATGGATCCGCGGCTGGTACGGCTGGAGCTGGCCCACGGGCCCGGCGTGAAGGACCGCGTGCGGGACCTCGCCGAGCGGGAGAGCGGCTGCTGCTCGTTCTTCGCCTTCACCGTCACCGCCGAGCCTGGCGCCGTGACGCTGGAGGTGGCGGTGGACCCGGCCCACGAGCCGGTCCTTGAGGCCCTGGCGGCGCGGGCGGACTCGGCACGTGGTGGGGGTGCGCGGTGAGCGCGGGGCTGCGCAGCGGGCAGGTTGCCGAGGCTGCCGGGGTGAACATCCAGACCCTGCGCTACTACGAGCGGCGCGGGCTCCTTGCGGAACCGGACCGCAGCGCGGGCGGGCACCGCCTGTACGGCGAGGAGGCCGTGACCGTGCTGCGGGTGATCAAGGCCGCCCAGCGGCTGGGCTTCACCCTGGACGAGGTCGCCGAGCTGCTGGAGGCCGGCCGGCACCGCCACGGCCGCCCCGTGCCCGGTCTGCAGGAGCGCGCGGCCGCCAAGCTCGCCGAGGTCGACGCGAAGATCGCCGACCTCACCACCATCCGCGCCGCGCTGGTCGCTGCGGTGGAGGCCGGCTGCGACGACCTGACCGTTTGCGCCGCCAGCCCCTGCTGCCCGATCCCCTTCACCGACCTCGCCGAGGAGAACCGCCATGCCGGCCCCTGCTGCTGACCCCCGCCCCCGCCGGGCCTCGAAGGCTCTTGCGTCCTTGGCGGGGCTGGCCTGCGTCGCCTGCTGCGCGCTGCCCGCGCTGATCGCCGCGGGTGTCCTCGGCGCCGGGGCCGCCGCGGTAGTGGACTGGCTGCCCGCCCTGGCCATGGCCCTGGCGGCCCTCGCGGCCGGCACCTGGTGGGCCGGCCAGCGCCGCCGGTCCTGTTCCTGCACCACCAGCGCCAGCGGTCCAGGCTGCGGTTGTGCCAAGGCGTCCGTCCTCGCGACGGTCCGGTCGTCGTCGGACACATAGGGTCGATGCGCCCGAGTCGGCCGGGCCGGTGGGACGGAAGAGGGATCGTGTGGAGAAGGCAGTAGTGACACAACAGCAGGACGAGGGCCTGGTGGCGGCGATGGAGCGGCACCAGGTCGCCGTCTACCTGGCCGCGATGGCTGCGGGGGCCGTGGTCGGCCTGGCCGCCCTGTCGGCCGGGCCGAGCCTGAAACACGCCATCAACCCCGTCCTCGCCGCCCTGCTGTACGTCACCTTCCTCCAGGTCCCGGCCGCCGAGCTGCTGCGCTCGCTGCGCGCGGGCCGGTTCTTGGCCGCCGCCCTGGTGGTGAACTTCGTGGTGGTCCCCGCCGTCGTCGCGGGCCTGTTCGCGTTCCTGCCGGACGACCAGGCGGTGCGGATCGGGGTGCTGCTGGTGCTGCTCGCGCCGTGCGTGGACTACGTGATCGTCTTCAGCGGCCTGGCCGGCGGCAGCAGCCAGCGGTTGCTTGCCGCGACCCCGCTGCTGCTCCTCGCACAGATGCTGCTCCTGCCGCCGCTGCTGTGGCTGTTCATGGGCCCGGACCTGGGCGACGTCGTGGAGGCCGGTCCGTTTCTGGAGGCGTTCGTCTTCCTGATCGTGATCCCGCTCGCGCTGGCCTGGCTCACCCAGGGCTGGGCCGCCCGCCACCCGGCCGGGCAGAAGACCTCCGACGCCGCGAGCGTGGCCATGGTGCCGCTGATGGCCGCCACCCTGTTCACGGTCGTCGCCTCCCAGGTGCCCAAGCTCGGCGGCAGCCTCGGCGACGTCGCCGAGGTCGTGCCCGTCTACGCCGTATTCCTCGCCGTGATGGCCTTCGCCGGGCTCGCCGTCGCCCGTCTCTTCCGCCTGGATGCCCCTGACAGCCGGGCGATCGTCTTCACCGGCGCCACCCGCAACTCCCTGGTCGTCCTGCCGCTCGCCCTCGCCCTGCCGGACGAGCTGGCCGTGGCCGCCGTCGTTGTGGTCACCCAGACCCTGGTCGAAGTCGTCGGGATGGTCCTCTACGTCCGCGCGATCCCCCGCCTCGTCCCAGCCACCATCCGCTGACCGGCTCATCCACCAGCGGGCTGCGGCGCTCCAGCAGCACCACATCCCGCCAGCCGCCACGGTGCCGGCCGATGCGCTCACGGGTGCCGATGGTGCGGAACCCGGCCGGCTCGTGGAGGGTGAGGCTGGCGGTGTTCTCGGACGCAGACGGAGTGCTCGACCACGCCGGCTGGGCCGTGGCGAGCGCCGTCTCGGGTGGCGTTCCCTTCGGCGATCCCGTCCGGGTAAATGGCCAGGACCTGCTCAGCGTGCTTTGCCGTCATGGGCGCCACCACGGAGCTGCTGCTCACCATGCCCTGCTTATCCGCCCCCGGTTTCAGGCCGCGGCCGGCAGTGTGAGGAGCTTGCCCATCGCGGCCAGCACCGAAGGCTCCACGCGGTAGTACACCCAGGTGCCGCGCCGCTCGGAGGTCAGCAGTCCGGCCTCCTTGAGCTTCTTCAGGTGGTGGGAGACGGTGGGCTGGGAGACGCCGACGTCGGAGATGTCGCACACGCACGCCTCCCCGTCCTCGTGGGAGGCCACGGCGGAGAACAGCCGCAGGCGGACCGGGTCACCCAGCGCCTTGAACATCCGGGCGGCCGTCTCGGCCTCCTCAGCAGTGAACGGCCGCTCGGTCAGCGGCGGGCAGCACGGCACCACACCGTCGGTGTCGGGCTCGAGCAGCGGCAGCACCTTCGTATGTGACATGCATCTATGTTGACACATGTCGAACCAATGCGGGAGGGCCGTCAGGAGCGCGCGAGGTGGGCGGCCAGGCGTCGGGCGATCCGGTCCGCGTCCCGGCCCACGCCGCGCAGCGAGTTCGACGACAGGCCGCGCTGCCACTCCAGCCCGACGAACGCCAGCCCCGGCACACCGACCGCGAGCCCTCCGCGGTGCCGCGGGCTGCCCGATGAGTCGAGGGCGCCGTCGAGGCGGGCAAGGTAGGGCAGGTCGGGGCGGTAGCCGGTAGCGAGCACGAGCGCGTCGACCTCCTCCCGCGCGCCGTCCGGCCAGAGGAGGTTGGCTCCGTCGGCGCCGGTGAACAGCGGCCGGTGCTCCGGCCGTCCGGCGGCCAGGGCGGCCCGGTATCGGCCGTCGTCGAGAACCGGCTGCGACGGCGGGCGAGGCAGGAGCCGGCCGAGCGGGGCGGCGTCCAGGCCGGTGCGCGTCAGCCAGAAGTGCAGATCGCGGCCGAGGAGGCGCTGAGCCGCGAACTTCACCGGCCTCCGGCTGGCGAGCGTGACGCGGGCGGCCTGGGCGAGTTCGGCGGCGATCTGTACCGCGGAGTTTCCCGCACCCACGACCACCACCCGGCGGCCGTCGAACGGGGCCGGGCTGCGGTAGTCGGCGGCGTGCAGTACCTGGCCGGTGAACTCCTCCAGGCCCGGCAGCGCCGGCCGGTGCGGGCGCCCGAACGAGCCGGAGGCCGCCACGACGGCCCGCGCGGACAGCCAGCCGCCGCCCTCCAGCTCCACCTCGAAGGAGTCGCCGGTGCGGTGGACCGCGGCGACTCGGTGGCCGGTGCGGATCTCGGCGTCCAGGCGGTTTGCGTACGCGGTGAGGTAGGCGACGACCTCGTCGCGGTGCGGATAGTGATCCGGATCGGCGCCGGGGAACGGCATCCCGGGCAGGGAGCTGTACCGGGCGGGGGAGAACAGCGTGAGGCTGTCGTAGTACCGAGGCCACGACCCGGCCGCCCGGTCGGACGCCTCCAGTACCACCGGCCGCAGGCCGCGCCGCAGCAGCGCGTGGGCGGCGGCGAGGCCCGACTGACCTCCTCCGATCACGACGACGTCGACGTGCTCCATCAGCGCACTCCTTGGTTTCGAATAATGTCTATGTTGACGCTCATCAATACAGGTGTCATGCTGGACCGCGCAAGCCATCGACAGATGTCGAACCATGCAAGGAGTCGTCGTGAATGCGCCCGCCGCCACAGCCGAGTTGCCCGTCGTCGTGATCGGAGCCGGCCCCGCCGGTCTGGCCGCCGCCGCCCACCTCATCGATCAGGGCATCGAGCCCCTGGTCCTGGAAGCCGGGCCCACCGCCGGCACCGCGGTGCGCGACTGGTCACACGTGCGCCTGTTCTCCACCTGGGGCGAGATCGTCGACCCTGCCGCCGTGAAGCTCCTCGCGCCCACCGGCTGGACGCGCCCCGACCCGGCGACGTACCCGTCCGGCGGTGACTGGGCCGACCTCTACCTGCAGCCGCTCGCCGACGTCCTCGGCGACCGCGTCCGCTACGCCGCCACCGTTACCGGCGTCTCCCGCACCGGCCGGGACCGGATCGTCGACGCCGGCCGCGCGACCCAGCCGTTCGTCGTGCACATCACCCACGCCGGCGGGCGCGAGGAACGCCTCCTGGCCCGGGCCGTCATCGACGCCTCCGGCACCTGGGCCACGCCCTCCCCGGCCGGCGGCAGCGGACTGCCCGCGCTCGGCGAGAGGGCCGCCGCGGACCGGATCACCTACCGCGTCCCGGACCTGAAGGACCCCGCCGTCCGCGCCCGGTACGCGGGCAGGCGCACCGCCGTGATCGGCTCCGGCGCCTCCGCCTTCACCGCCCTCGCCCACCTGGCCGACCTCGCCACGTCCGACGACGGCGCGGGAACGAAGGCCGTGTGGATCCTGCGCCGCGGCATCTCCGGCTCCACCTTCGGCGGCGGCGGAACCGACCAGCTCCCCGCGCGCGGCGCCCTGGGCCTGGCCGCGAAGGCCGCCGTCGACGCCGGCCACGCGCACGCGGTCACCGGCTTCCGCACCGAGGCGATCGAACGCGACACCGACGGCCGCCTGATCCTGGCCGGCGAGGACGGCCGCCGTCTGGACCCGGTCGACGAAGCCATCGTCCTGACCGGCTTCCGCCCCGACCTGTCCTTCCTGAACGAGCTGCGCCTCGGGCTCGACGAGCGCCTGCAGGCACCCCTCGCCCTGGCTCCGCTGATCGACCCCAACCAGCACTCCTGCGGCACCGTCTACCCGCACGGCCACCGCGAGCTGTCCCACCCCGAGCAGGGCGTGTACCTGGTCGGGATGAAGTCCTACGGCCGCGCCCCGACGTTCCTGGCGATGACCGGCTACGAGCAAGTCCGTTCCGTGGCCGCGGCGATCGCCGGCGACCTGGAGGCGGCCGACCGCGTGGAACTGACCCTGCCCGAGACCGGAGTCTGCGGCGGCGCCGGCCTGTTCGATGTTCCCGACGCCGCTGAGGCCGACGGCGGTGGCTGCTGCGCGCCCGCGCCCCAGCTCGTTCAGCTCGGCGCCCCTGTGGCGGCGTCGGCAGTCGCTGCTGAGTCCCCGGCGGGCGGCTGCTGCGGCTCGTGACCGACCTCAACACCCCAGCCCGCGGGGCCGCGACCGGAACAGGGGACCGGTCGCGGCCCCGCGCCGCCCTGCCCGCCCTTTGCGCCACGCAGATCGTGAGCTGGGGCATCGTCTACTACGCCTTCCCCGTCCTCAACCCCCAGATCACTACCGCGACCGGCTGGCCGGCCGGGGCAACCACCGCGGCGTTCTCCCTCGCTCTCGTCGTCTCCGCCCTCGCCGGGATCCGCGTCGGGCGCATCCTCGACCGACGCGGCCCACGTGCCGTCATGACCGCCGGTTCCGTGATCGGCGTCATCAGCCTACTGATCGTGGCCGCAGCCCCCAACCTCGCGGTTTTCACCGCTGGTTGGATGCTGGCCGGGTTCGCGATGGCCGCCACCTTCTACCAACCCGCGTTCGCCGCCCTCACCCGCTGGTGGGCACCCGACCACGTGCGGGCCCTGACCATCGTCACCCTCGCCGGCGGGCTCGCCTCCACCGTCTTCGCACCCCTGACCGCGGCCCTCGCCGACCCCCTGTCCTGGCGCCACACTTACCTCGTGCTCGCCGGCATCCTCGCCACCGTCACCATCCCCACCCACGCCCTGGCCCTGCGCGCACCGTGGCCCGGCACCCCAACCAGCCCCACGCACGCGGCCGCAGGCGCTGCCCAGGTCAGGCGCAGCCGACCGTTCCTGCTGCTCGCCGCCGTCTTCACCCTGTCCAGCTTCGCGATGTACGCCGTCGTCGTCGCCCTCGTCCCGCTCCTGTTGGAACGCGGGTACACCACCAGCCAGGCCGCCTGGGCCCTTGGCATCGGCGGCGCCGGACAGACCCTCGGCCGCACTCTGTACGCCGCCTTCGCCCGCCGCACCACCGCCACCGTCCGCACAGCGCTCCTGGTCGCGCTCGGCGGGCTGACCACCGCCGCCTTCGCCGCCGTCCCCGGTCCGTACGCCCTGCTCATCGCCGTGTCGATTGTGGCCGGCATGGCCCGCGGCAACCTCACCCTGCTCCAGGCCACCGCCATCACCGACCGCTGGGGCACCACCCACTACGGCCGCCTCTCCGGAGTGCTTGCGGCACCGGCCACTACAGCGGCAGCCCTCGCGCCGTTCGCCGGCGCCGCCCTGGCCGTGCCCCTCGGCGGCTACGGACCACTCTTCTGCCTCCTGGCCACCGTCTCCGTGGCCGCCGCGCTCATCGCACCGTGGACAGCCACAGCGCCGCACGCCGCCGATCGCCACGGACTCTGACAGTCGGTGGCGTCAGGGGCTCTGAGGTCTTGTCTCTGGGACTGTTCGCGCGCGAGGCGGTGGTGGGCGGTGAGCCACGAGAAGGTGCGCTCGATCGCCCTTTTCTTGGGCTGGATCTGGAATCCGCGCCGGCCTGGGGCCTTGCGCACGATCTCCAGCTCGCGGCCGAGGATCGTGCGTGACCACTCCACGAGGCGGCCGGCGAAGCCCTGGTCCGCCCAGATCTTCTGCACGCCCGGATGGTCCAGGCGGATCCACAGCAACGAACGCTTCGCGCCGCCGCGACCACGTGAACCGCCGGCAGCAGGCCCAGGGTGTCCGTGACGATGAACCGTTTGCGGCCCTTGACCTTCTTGCCCGCGTCGAAGCCCCGGGGCTCGGCGGGGACCGTATCGGCCGTGCGCACGGACTGCGAGTCGATCAGCCCGGCGCTCGGTTCCGCGTTACGGCCGTCGGCCTCACGGACCCGGCTGCGCAACGTATCGTGGACCTGCTCGACGGTGCCGTCATCGTGCCACCAGGTGAAGTACCAGTACACGGTGGGCCAGGGCGGGAAGCCCCGCGACAGTTGGCGCACCCGGTCCGCACCACGTAGAAGATCGCGTCCACTATCCGCCGACGTGGGTGCTTCTCCCGCCGCCCCCCTTCGGACCGACCCTCGCCGCCAGCAGTGACGGCTCTACCAGAGCCCAAGGCCGACCATCCGGCTGTCACAGCTGGGGCGGGGGTTTCTCGTCATCGTGGAACTGCCGAGGAGGACCGTGATGTCGCGGCCAAGGCGGGTCCCGGAGTGATGGGCCTTGCGGGGTGAGGGGTGCGCTGGTCTGCCCTCCGGGATGCCGGTCGCGGTGCCCGGGCGGGAGCTGATACAGCGAGACGGTTGACGGGATGCCCATCGGGCCGGCCGTGGGGAAGACTTGCATCAAGGGACGTGCGGCTGATCCGTTGGCCTGCTCTCGGATGGTGCTGGACAGGACCGTGTGCGTGGGCAGGCTGCCGGGGAGTGTCAGTGCTGTGGTCTACGGTCGTCGTGCCCCCTGTGCGGGGATGTGCTCTCGCCTGGCCTCTATGGGCGGCCAGGCGAGAGCGGATGCCCGCTTCCCCCATTGTTTCGGCACGGGGACGGGCCCTTCCGGATGGAAGGCCGACACCAACGGCGTCACGTTCCATTGACGTCGCTTCGGCCTGCAATTGCAAGGAGAACCGGGAACTTCCACCCGTCAGCGCGCCGACTTGCCCCCTCAGACGCCGCTACTCTCCCCAGCCGTGCCGGAAACGGCCGTGATCGCTATTGTTCCGCGATTCCCTGATCACATGGCGTAACAACTCCCCATCTGGTCATGCTGGTTGCCCTCCCCAGCGCGGCGGCCTCGGCACCCGTCTGCGCGGGGCGCCGGCGTGCCCTCCCGGATGGGGCCGCCGGGCTCACATGGCTGACCCGACGACGAACAAGGGGAGTACCCCGTATGAAGCCTCGGCAGATAACGGTCACCACGGTCACGGTCACGGCGACCGTGTTCGCCTGGAGCGTGGTGATGGTGGCCGCCGGCGAGACAGCCGCGGTGGCCGCGCTCGCCCCGGCCCTCGCCCTGACCGTGCAGCAGATCGTCCACACCGTCCGCACCCGCCCCGCACCCACGCCCGGCTCCGCCCGCCTGGACGCCAGTGCGGACAAGGAGGACGACGCCCCGTGACGACACCGACCGAACCCCCAGTACCACCCGGCAGATCCGCACCCGCCCGCCCCGGACGCAAGCTCGGCCCCGTCGCCGACAACGTCGGCAGCGCCCACCGCGCCTGGCTCGACCCGATGCGCACCTCCTACCTGGCCAGCGGCCTGACCCTGAACGAGCTCAGCATCCGCGTCCGCTTCGCCAAGTCGAAGATCTCCGAACTGCTGCGCGGCGTCGGCCTCTACCCCCGCTGGGAGATCGTCCTCCTGCTCGCCACCGAGCTGGGCATGCCGAACTGGCCCCTGTACCGGCTGTGGAGCCAGGCAGCCCTGGAAGCCCACAAGAGCAGCGAATGGATCAACGGCTGCACCGACCGCATCACCGTGACCGCAACCCACACCACCCCGCCCTTGGACCACGGCGCCTTCCGTGAACTTGTCGAGAACGACTACTCCCTCTACGCCCAGGTCTTCCTCGACGATAACCAGCGCGACAACGCCGTCGCCGACACCTTCGACCGCCTCTGGCTGTCCTGGAACCAGGCCCTCGCCAGCCACGACCTCCGCCGCTACGCCTGGAACGTCCTGCGCACCACCGTCATGGCCCGCACCCCCCACCGCGACGGCCGGCCCGAACTCGGCCACGCCGCCTTCGACACCGTCACCCTGCAGAACCTCACCGACCCGGCCCACTACGCCCAGCAGCTCACCGAAACCCTCGAACTCTTCACCGCGATCAGCCGTCTGCCCGACCGCCAACTCGACGTCATCGTCCTGCGCCGCCTGTGCGGCTTCACCCACGAGGCCGCCTCCGCCCTCCTGGGCACCTCCCTGGCCACCATCCGCTCCGACGAACGCCACGCCACCCGCTTCCTGGACAGCGTCATCCCGCCGCCCAGCACCGAAGGGACCGCCCCGTGAGCCACATCGAAGAACGCCTCTCCAGAGCCCTCCTCATCCGCAACCGCACCATCCCCCGAGAGACCACCCCCCACGCCACGCCAGGCACGACCAGCACACGCCAACCCGGACACACTCCGGCCTCGGATGGCCCGCTCACCGAGGCGGCCGAAGACCTGCGCGCCCTATGCGAAACCCTCCTCACTCACACCCCACCCACCGCCGTCGCTGACTTCCTCACCGACCAGGTCCCCGAACCTCGCAGCGCCCTCGCCCTCGCCTGCATCTTGCAACTGTCCGACACTGACGAAGGGGCACGGTTCTGGTGGCAGTACGCCGCCGGCGCCGGGCAAGCCGCCGCCGCCTACTGCCTCTACCTCCACCACCTTGCCCAAGGAGAGAGCGACACTGCCGACTGGTGGCACCACCAGACCGACGACGTCCAAGCCCTATCCGGATCAGCAGACCCGGCTCAGGACGTTGGCCCCGAGCCGTCCTGCCCCCGGCGCTGGCACCCCGCCAACCACTCCATCACCGACACATCCACCACCACCATCCTCCGAGTCCTGCGCCACCTCTCCGCGAACACCACCCGCTCAAGGTCAGCGACAGTCCTCAAGCTGATGACCTACATCCCCCGGGCGGTCACCACCGGCTACCTCCGCGAACCCGAAGCCGAACTTCCCGTTCCTGGAGACGGCTTCGCCCAACGCGTCCAGGAGCTGATCAACACACCAGCCATCCGGCCTGAAGCAGGTGAACCGGCAACCCACTCCACCGCTCATGATGCTGAGGAGGCAGCGCCGCAAATGCTGGGAGAGACCGCGAAACGGTGAGGGCTCCGTTTCCTGACACCTGGTACGTAGTGGCGCACGTCGTGGGACGGCCCCGTGTTACATGCTGTCGGCCCATGCAGGGACGGGGTAGGTGTGGACGTCGCCGAGGGCGAGACGGAGCGGACCGAGGAGGCGGTGAGCGAGGCCGGGGGAGAGGTCCTCGATGGCGAGGGCCGCGGCGGCGAAGCAGACGGTTTTCTGTTCGTCCGAGAAGTCTCGTACGCGTTTGCCGTAGGAGCGGGCTGCTCGGGCCAGTCCTGCTTCAGTGTGCTTGATTAGGGCGTTCTTCAGCTGTGCCCGGTTGGCGGCCGTGGCGAGGTCCTGCGCCTCGTACCAAGCGGGGTCTTCGCGATCGGTCGGCCACGCCTTGTTGTAGGAGCGGCGCAGGGTGAGGATTTCGTCCCAGGTGAGCTTGTTCAGTCGGGTGAGCAGTGCTGCTGCTGTGTGCCCCTGGGGACCCAGCGCCCACCATGCCGGTACCCGAAACCGTATCCTCTGGCTCCAGGTCCGTCCGGACCGCTCCTCGTCATCACCCGGGACCAGAGTGAAGATCCACAGCCCGAACGGGACCTCGGTCGTGAACGGCAGGTAGTCTGCGCCTGATGCATGTGGTGCTGCGCGGGGCGATGGCTGCTTGCGGCGCCGCAGGGGCACGCTGGGCGTCTCCTCGATGAGGACGCCGCGACCGTCGCGCAGGCAGGCGGCGTAGTCGACCGGGTCGTCGTCGAAACCGCGACCTGAAGGGCGTGTGACCTTCCAGCCCCAGCCAGCCGGCAGACGGTTCGGGTCCACTCCCGCGGCCGTCCAGTCTTCCCACCCGAGGCCGTGCACGGGCTCTCCCTCCGTGGCGGTACAGAGCTCTCTATTCTGGAATACCTCGTAGCGCCCGGGCTGGGAGAAGGCGTGAATAGATCATGACTGGCCGCACCGCGCCCTGCGGCAGCAGGGCGTTGCCTTACCTCAAGGCTTCGCCGCCCCAGGCCCGACTGGAACGACAAGTATCCCAGCGCGGCTGCCCTAGTTCTCGGCCTGCAAGGTTGCCGCCCTTTCGCCGAAGCCACCCAGGCAGCCCAGGCGTTCCTGAACCCGCTTCTGGACGGCACCGTCACCGGTCACTGACACCCGATACAGGCAGCCACCCAAAGCATGACCCGCACCACCAGCGCGTGAGAAGTGCGCGTCCCCCAGATCAAGACCAGGCCGTGCGCGGACCTGGTGGGGCTCGACCCGGTCCGGTACCGCGCACAGCCGCTCTGGGCGGCCGCCGGGCCCCGGCTTGACGCGCTGTCGGAGGTCAACGCCGCCGCCTGGACGCCGTACGCGCTGCCCCGTGTTCGTCCACCATTCTGCGGTGACGCCCCGACCGGGCGAGGCGGCGCGCTCGACGGCTTCACCCAGGATGAGGGCTGCGAGAAGGCCGTACCGCCCGGTTGCCGGTACGACCAACCTCACGCTGACGCGTGGTGAAGGACCAGAACGGCCGCGGTGATGCCGTTGCAGCATCCGGGGGAGGAAGCAGGCAGGGCAGCTGACGCACGTGGACCGCCAGCGCCCCTCCCCAGAGCCGATGGGGGCCGAAGGATCGACGTCAATTGGTGTTGATCGAGCATGGGTTGTCAGTGGTACGTGGCATTCTGTCGACGATGGCCGGGTTAGGCCATCTGTGTGGACGGAGGTGCCGTTGCCCGCTGCCCGAGATCCGAAGCGTTTGTACACCGCGGCAGAACGAACAGCGCTGTTCCTGGCCGCAGACGGTTGCTGCACCATGTGCGGCGCCGAGCTTCAGCCCGGATGGCACGCCGATCACGAAGTGCCCTGGTCCAAGGGCGGACGCACAGACATCTTCAACGGGCAGGCGGCATGCCCGTCCTGCAACCTCAAGAAGGGCTCCAACGGCGTGAGGCTTCGTAAGTGGCAGGAAGACGGACTCCGCAAGTTCCTGGGCACCCAGAACGACTTCCTCGCGGTGGCTACGCCCGGCGCGGGCAAGACCACGTTCGCCATCCTTGCCGCGAAGTCCATGATCGACCGAAGTGAGATCACCAACGTCTTCGTCATCGTCCCTACCGCCCACCTGCGAGGCCAGTGGGCCCGGGCTGCGGCCAGGGAAGGCATCCAGCTCGACTCCGAGTTCGTCAACCGCAGCCAGGAGAAGGCGAGCGACTTCGACGGCATCGTTGCGACCTACCAGTCCGTGGCGGCAAACCCGCTGCTGTGGCGCAAGCTCTCCTGCAACCCCCGCCGACCATCGCTGGTCATCTTCGACGAAATCCACCACGCCGGCGAAGCCGAACACCTAGCCTGGGGAACTGCGCTCTCCGAAGCCTTCTCGAACGCCCACCGCCGTCTGTCCCTGTCGGGCACGCCCTTCCGCAGCGACGGCAAGCCCATCCCATTCCTCAACTACGGTCCCGACCGTCGCGTCGTGGCAGACATCAATTACGACTACGGTATGGCGCTGCAGGACCAGGAGGTCGTGCGCCCGGTAGCCTTCCCCGCCATGGATGGTGAAGCACGCTGGCGCTTCGCCTCCGAGCACCCCATGTCGCAAAGGCTCTCCGAGGCGGACGCTAGCACTATCGCTGCGGCACTGAAGACCGCCCTCGACCCGGGCGGCCAGTGGATCCCTTCGGTCTTGAGGCGGGCGCATGAGGAACTGACTCTGATGCGCCAGGACAAGCCCGACTGCGGAGGGCTTGTCGTCGCGACAGACCAGGCCTCCGCGCATGCCTATGCAGATATTCTCCGGCATCAGACCGGAGAGGACGTGAAGATCGCGGTCTCCGATGATCCAGCCGCTTCCAAAGTCATCGACGACTTCGCCCGCAGCGACACTCGCTGGATCGTGGCCGTCCAGATGGTTTCCGAGGGCGTGGACATCCCCCGGCTTGGCGTCATCGTCTATGCCACCCGCGTCCGTACCGAGATGTTTTTCCGCCAGGTCGTCGGCCGATGCGTGCGCAAGCAGGGAGATGAGGATGAGATGTGTGCCCGCGTCTTCATCCCGTCCATTGCGCAACTGCTGACCATCGCAGCGGGAATCGAGCGCACGGTTGATGCTGTCCTCGCCGACGAGGAGAGCAAGGTCCGCCGTGAGATGGCAGAAGGCGAAAGCGACCCTCGGATGCTGCCGAGGACAACCGAGGTCCTTGGATCATCCGCAGCCGCCCACGCCTTCACGATCAACAGCGGCGAGGCTTTCGAGGAAGCCGAGCTGCTCCATGCCCGTCGTCTGGGCCAGCAGGCTGGCCTTCCGGTAGGGACAGAGCCCTCTGCTATCGCTCGGCTCCTCCGGCTGAGCGGCGGATCCGCCCAGCCCGGGGCGGCCCCCGAGCCGCCTGTTCAACAGACCCGCTCCGAGCGCAAGAAGGAACTCCGCGAACTCATCGCACGGAAGGTGGGACGACTCAGCCGCCTGACTCGTAAGCCCCATAGTCACATCCACGCCGAACTGAACCGCGAATGCCAGGAGAGGAAGATCGACCAGGCCACGCTGGCAACGCTGGAGAAGCGGCTCCTGATTCTCGATAAGTGGTTGCAAAGCGCATGACACAGTCACCGAAATCAAACGCTGTCCTTGTCCATGCTCTCGGTAGCGGCGTTCGCTCCCTCAGTAACGGTCTTGCAGACGTTCCCCCGCTCCTCACTCGTGTCCTCCAGGAAGAGGCATGGCGTGAGTTCACCACTCCGCGAGGTGAACTCATCAGGCATGAGAAATTCTTGGACTTTGTCCTCGCCCCGCCAACGGCGGGGCTGGGAGCAGACGTCGCACTGGTTCGGAGGATAGTTGCTAACGACCCAGTGGCTCGTGAACTGTTCGAGCATGCCCTTAGAGACACGCAGAACCCTGACCCGAACACTAGTGCCGCAGCAGGCGACAGTCACGAAGTGCGGCAGCTCAGTAAGGCTCATCAAGCTGCGCTAAAACGCCTACACAGAGACGCGCCAGAGATTTACAGGAAAGTCATCTCGGGTGAATTGAGTGCAAATGCGGCAATGGTCGAAGCGGGGTTCCGGACAAAAACATTCTCAGTCCCGGCAACCCGTCCAGAAGCATGTGCGCGCAGCCTGAAGAAGAACCTTAGTGAAACGCATCTTCGCGAGCTTATTAAGCTGCTTACCGATATTTAGATTACTGACGGTGCCTCACCTCGTCGAATTCTCCAAATGCAGGCACGCGCTTCTCGACGCAAGCGCTGGTGAGCCATGTCTGGTTAAGAAATCGTGAACAATGCGGCATGCGGCATGCGGCATGCGGAAAAGGTCTGCCATTTGGCGCAATTAGGAAGACCTCGTATCGAAGGGAATTAGACTGTGAGAGAACCTTGGGTACGCCGCGGTTACGACCAGATGCGCCTATGGATGCGGATGCCATTCGGCGCCACCAATCGGGCATGGCTGCACGGCGAGCTGGGCGATCGTATTCGTCCGGAATGGAATAACACGGTGCGCCCCGGGCGGTGGGAGATAGCGAAGCCGCACCTGAGGACGCTCACGACGGCTCTCGCCAACCGGTTCGGAGAGGCTCACGTCTACCTTGAGTTCTCTACGACGGAGCGATGCGACCGCAAGTGCCAGACAGCAGCCGGTGACGACTGCACCTGCTCCTGCCGCGGTGAACATCATGGCGGCGGAACCTACTGGATGGAATGGCAACTCGTTGGAGAGGACACTCTCATCGGTCCGGTCGGTCGCGTGGAACGGCACTACATCGTGAGGCGCGACGACATCGGTTTGTAGGCCGGCGTTGCACCGCGACGTTCGCCCTGGTCCTCCCCGCCGACGTGGGGGTGTTCCGTCTTCTCGGGCGACGCGGGGGATCGCCCGAGAGTCCTCCCCGCCGACGCGGGGGCGTTCCGCAGGACGTCGTCTCCATCGACTGCCTGTATGGGTCCTCCCCGCCGACGCGGGGGTGTTCCGGGTTCGGCCGGGTCGTCGTCGGCGGTGCCGGTGTCCTCCCCGCCGACGCGGGGGTGTTCCGGCGGAAGGGTTCGCGTCCGCCCTGGACCGGATGTCCTCCCCGCCGACGCGGGGGTGTTCCGCTGCGGAGGATCTTGCGGTGGTCGGAGGTGAGGTCCTCCCCGCCGACGCGGGGGTGTTCCGTATCCGGGCATCAAGGGCGTCTATCAGCATCCGTCCTCCCCGCCGACGCGGGGGTGTTCCGACGCCTGGCCTGCGGTCGAGCGTGCGCTGCGCGTCCTCCCCGCCGACGCGGGGGTGTTCCGCCGGTTCGTGTTGGTGTACTGCTGCTGGCGCCGTCCTCCCCGCCGACGCGGGGGTGTTCCGAGACCTACGGGGACCTCGAAGCTGGGGTCATCGTCCTCCCCGCCGACGCGGGGGTGTTCCGTCCTCCGTGCCGTGGGTGGCTTGCCCGGCGAGGTCCTCCCCGCCGACGCGGGGGTGTTCCGCAGCTCCGGGAACTCGCCTACCGTGGCGCGTCGTCCTCCCTGCCGACGCGGGGGTGTTCCGGACTGGTTCGGCACCCGGGCCACGCTGCATGAGTCCTCCCCGCCGACGCGGGGGTGTTCCGGGCCGCGACGTGGTGCGGGGCCTGTGGACCGGGTCCTCCCCGCCGACGCGGGGGTGTTCCGCGGCCGGACTCCTCCAGCACGTCCTGAACGACGTCCTCCCCGCCGACGCGGGGGTGTTCCGATGCACGGTACGTCACGGCACGTCTAGGGGAGTCCTCTCCGCCGACGCGGGGGTGTTCCGGCCTCGGGGTTCTGGTGGATCTCCAGGTCGCGGTCCTCCTCGCCGACGCGGGGGTGTTCCGGACCACCATGACCAACCCGACCGCCGCCGTCGGTCCTCTTCGCCGACGTGGGGGTGTTTCTTTCGACGGGCACCGGCTGGTCATGTGGCGCACGTGCTCCTTGCCGACGGGGGTGTCCGGTCACGTGGCTGTGTGTGGCGTCTGTTCCGTTGGTGGGGTGGCCCAGTCGAGTCCGAGGGCGGCGAGTGCGGCCAGCTTGTCCGCAGTGAGCCTGGTCCGGCGGCTCTTGTGGTTGGACAGAAACACCCCCAGTTTCACGACGTGTTCCACGCCGTCGACCACCACGGTCTCCTCATGCCCCCTGGAGGGCGTCAGAGAGCCCGTGCGAGCCTTGAACTGCGCCAGCGCCGCAACACCCCGCGCGAAGGCCGCTGAACGGCCCCCAGACGGGCGTCTGCCCGCCGCCGCGTCTCCTGGTCCTGCCTGTGCCGGTGCGGTCTGCTCGGCCGGCTCTACACCCAGCCGGGCGAGTCGGTCGCGTTGCCCGTGGCTCAGGAGCGGCCAGTCCTGCCGCTGGGTGGCCAGCCACCGGCCGACGTCCATGCCGTGCACGACCGTCCCCGGTTGCACCGACGCGAGATCGACACCGTCGTCCACCAGGTTCTTCAGCGTGGCGTAGTGGCGCTGCCAGTCCACCGGCCAGTCGGGCTTCCAGTCCGGATCGATCGCCGCCAGCAGCGCCGCCCGCCGGGCCGCCCGCTGCGGGTCCTTGCCCAGCCCGCCCTTCTTGCGGGCGTTGGCCAGCCACTGCCCCACCGGCCTGTCCAGGATCGCCGCCGTCACCGGAGCCGCGAGCGTGCCATAGACATCGAAGTACGCACGGGCCGCTCCCAGGTTCTCCTCCCACGCCTCATCGGCCGGCTCCCACACGATCCCCAGCTCCTCCAGATCCTCGGCCCGCTCGACAGCCAGCCGCCCCGCACGCATGGCCCGCCGCTGATCCGACAGCCACCGCCCGAGCGGGAAACCACCACCCCTGAACGCGGCCGGCGCACCCGCCGGACCGCCCTCGACATGGTTGTAGGGGACGTCCAGGTGGCCTTCGCGCTGGCGGTAGGCGACCGCCGCACGGTGACCGGCCTTCCAGTTGGCGTGCTCCGGCTCGATCAGCTGGTACTTGACGAACCGGGCGACGAGCGACGGGTCGCGACGGGTCCCGAACCGCAGCAGCAGCCGGTTCTCCTCACCATCGTCACCCTCCGGCGCCTCACCGAGCCACGACGGCACCGGCTCGCTGCGATTCAAGTTTTCCTGCGGCGCCGCCAGCATTTCCACCGCACGCTCATCATGCGCCCGCAACCCGGACAACACCCTCACCAACGGACGATAAGAAGCCGAATACGGCATATCCTCCGGTGTCTCACCCTCACCCAGGAAAATCGGCACGATCAGCGTCGCCAATTTCCCCTGATCCGGCTTCTGACGCAACGCGCGCCCAATGGCCTGGACGATATCCACCGCCGACCCCTTCGGATCGATCAACGCAACCGAATCCACGCTCGGCACATCCACGCCCTCACCCAAAACCCGGCAATTCGACATCACCGCACGACCCGCCCGCGCCCCGAACACCCGCAACCGCTCGCCACGCACCTCCTGGTCCTGCTCGCCCGACAACCACCCCGACCACACCGCCTTCGGGTGCCGCTCCGGATCACTGGCGTGCAACTGGCGCACCACACGGGGGAGCCCCTCGGCGAAAGCACGAGCCTCGATGGTCCGGTGGTGGAAAGTGATGCACCGGCTCAGCCGGTGCTCGCACATCGTCTCCAGCAACGCGGCCTGAAGCACCGCCAGCCGCTCACCGCGCACATGCTCCTCGTACCGCTCCTCGCCGTACAGCTTCTGCAAGGGAAGCGAAGGGTCACGCAGTTCCACCACCACGATCTGGTACCGCGCCAGCAGCCCCCGCGAGATCGCCTCCGACAACGCCATCGCCCACAGAACAGGCCCGTAAATGGCCTCATCGTCCATCGAACAAGCCATCTCCTCCGGCAACGGGTCACGCGGCGCCACCGCCCCCTCGACCTCACGCTCCCAACGACGCCGCGGGGGCCGCTCCATCCAGATCCGCGGAGTCGCCGTCAGATACAACCGCCGCATCGCCGGCACCAGCTCCTGATCATGCACAGCCGCCCACGCCTTCCCCAGATGCCCACTGGTCCGGTGCGCCTCATCGACTGCCACCAGGTCCCACACGTCCATGGGGAGCCCGTACAAACCCTCGTGAGCCTCGATCAGAACCGGCAGGGAGGCGTAGGTGGCGAACACCGTCACCGGCCCCTTGCCCCAGTGCAGCGCCAGCTGCGGCGCGCTGGTCGTGGACGGCACCCCCAGCGAATACAGCTGCGGATCGTCCTCGATCGAGCACACCGCCACCATCGGACCCGAATGTCCGAACGCCCGCCACTCCTGCACCGTCTGCGAAAGCAGAGCCAGAGTCGGAACCAGAACCAGAACACGGCCATGAGGCGCAATACGGTGCGCAGCGGCGGCGGCGATGAAGGTTTTTCCCGTACCGCACGCGGCGTGCACCTGACCGCGCAATCCACCGTCAGGGATCCGCTGTCCCGGACCGATATGGAGCCCGGACACAATGGCTTCCACGGCCTCTTCCTGATGCGGGCGGAGTTTGATTTTTTCGGCCATGACCAGGAACCTTTCTCCAGGTTCATCAGGAAGTGAGTGTTCGTTCGGAAATCTACCCGATGCAATCGCATGATGCATCATGCGTGGGGCGGACGCCTCATGTATCTCTGATCCAGTTGGCGGATGGCCGGTTTCTGCTCGTGCTGGCGTGTCCGAGTGGTACCCTTGCCAGCGTGGCGGATTTGGGGCGCAGGCCGCCCGGTAGGTCGTCTGACGGTTGGCCTGCACGGGGGTTTCTCCGCCTCAGCCGTCCTGCTCCTGGTGGTGGTTCCGGGGGTGGGCCGGCCTCTGGCCGGTGGTGCTGGTTGGTTCGGGATCCTACCTGTTAGCAGACTTGATGCACCGCCACCCGCCCCGCTTGCTGCTGCCCGGCGCAGCCGATAGGGCAGGAGCGCAGCGGATGCCCCGGGCCGGTGAAGCGCAGCGGAACCGGACCGCCAAGGATTGGAGCGCAGCGGAAATCCGTATTCACGCGAAGCGTGAATACATGAAAGGCGCGAAGCGCATTTCATAAAACACGCGGAGCGGGT
>NZ_JBEZWE010000019.1:0-90812 GCF_040637405.1 Streptomyces sp. NPDC029526 | reverse complement strand
GCCGCGCACCGCGGCGGCCCGCGGCGGTCGGCCCCCCCCCGCGCCGGACGCCCGCCCCCCGCGGCGGACGGCCGCCCACCGCGGCGGACGGCCCGGCGGAGCGACCGCCGGGCCGTCCGGGTCCCGGTGAGGTGCGCCGGGACGCTACGCCGGCACCTCCGTGCGCACCGGCTCCTCCTGGGCCGGCTCGCGCTCGCCCAGGGCGGCGTCCAGGTCGGCCCACAGGTCGTCGACGTCCTCCAGCCCCACCGAGAGGCGCAGCAGACGGTCACCCACGCCGGCGTCGCGGCGGTCGTCGGCGTCGACGATGCGGTGGCTGATGGAGGCCGGGTGCTGGATGAGCGTGTCCACGCTGCCGAGGCTGACGGCCGGGGTGATCAGCCGGACCCCGGCGATCACCGCGTGCGGGTCGCCGTGCACCTCGAAGGAGACCATCGCCCCGCCGATGGACGGGTAGTGCACCCGGGCCACGCGCGGGTCGGCGGCCAGCCGGCGGACGAGTTCCGCGGCGTTCGCGGACGCGGCCCGTACCCGGACCGGCAGCGTGGACAGTCCGCGCAGCAGCAGGTAGCCCGCGAGCGGGTGCAGCACGCCGCCGGTCGCGAAGCGCACCTGCCGCAGCCGGCCGGCCGTCTCCTCGTCGCAGGCCACCACGCCGGCCAGGACGTCCCCGTGCCCGCCCAGATACTTGGTGGCACTGTGCAGCACCATGCGGGCACCGTGCTCGGCGGGGCGCTGGAGCACCGGAGTGGCGAAGGTGTTGTCGACCAGCAGCGGCACCGAGCCGCAGGCGTGGGCGACGGCCCGCAGGTCGATCTCGGCGAGCGTGGGGTTGGCCGGCGACTCGACGAGCACCAGGCCGGTGTCGGGGCGCAGGGCGTCCGCGACGCCCGCCGGGTCGGTCCAGGTCACCTCGGACCCGAGCAGTCCGGCGGTGAGCAGGTGGTCGCTGCAGCCGTAGAGCGGCCGGACGGCGACGACGTGCCGCAGGCCCATGGCGCCGCGCACCAGCAGGACGGCGGAGAGCGCGGCCATGCCGCTGGCGAAGGCGACGGCGGCCTCGGTGCCCTCCAGGCGGGCCAGGGCGGTCTCGAAGCGGGCGACGGTCGGGTTGCCGAGCCGTCCGTAGACGGGCGGGCCGTCCGGTTCCGCGCCCGTGGTGGCGAACGCGTCGATGCGGGCCGCCTCGGCCCGGCTGTCGTACGAGGGGTAGGTGGTGGACAGGTCGATCGGCGGGGCGTGCAGGCCCTGCCGGGCGAGGTCGTCCCGGCCGGCGTGCACGGCCTCGGTGGCGAGTGCTCTCGGGGTGCCGCGCGTGTGCGCGCTTCGCGTGTCCATGCCCAGGTCCATGGCGGAAGGGTGAACACCGACCGGGCTCCGGGGGCGGCTTCCCGTGCTACGTTCGGCCGGTGGCTGAATCCGTCGTACTGGATCCGGTGGATCTGCACCTGCTGCGGCTGTTGCAGAACGACGCCCGGACGACCTACCGGGACCTCGCCGCGCAGGTCGGGGTCGCGCCGTCGACCTGCCTGGACCGCGTGACCCGGCTGCGCCGTTCCGGCGTGATCCTCGGGCACCGGCTGAAGCTGGATCCCGCCAAGCTGGGCCGAGGGCTCCAGGCCCTGCTGTCCGTGCAGGTCAGACCCCACCGGCGGGAGCTGGTCGGGCCGTTCGTGGAGCGGATCCGGGAACTGCCGGAGTCGCTGACGGTGTTCCACCTGACCGGGCCGGACGACTACCTCGTGCACGTCGCGGTGGCCGACATGACGGATCTGCAGCGTCTCGTCCTGGACGAGTTCACCTCCCGGCGGGAGGTGGCGCGGGTGGAGACCCGGCTGATCTTCCAGCAGTGGGACTGCGGGCCGCTCCTGCCGTCTTCGCCCTCGGCTCAATCGGGGTGACGCGCGGAGGGCGGCGTACCAGGATGGTCCGCATGTCAGAGACCACCCAGAGCCCGCTGCCCCGTCAGGTCGCCGACGCCTACGTCGACGCCCTCGTCGCCCTCGACCCGATCACCGGTACCTACCTGGGCGTCCGGGAGAGTTCCTCCCGGCTGCCCGACCTGTCGCCCGCCGGGCAGGAGGCCCTCGCGGAACTGCAACGCGCCACGCTCGCGCGGCTGGACGAGGCGGAGCGGCGGCCCGGCGCCGACAGCGACATCGAACGGCGGTGCGCCCGGCTGCTGCGCGAGCGGCTCACCGCCGAACTGGCCGTGCACGAGGCCGAGGAAGGTCTCCGCTCGGTGGGCAACCTGGGCACGGTCGCGCAGTCGGTGCGCGAGGTGTTCACGGTGACACCGGCGGACACCGAGGAGGACTGGGCCGCGATCGCCGAGCGGCTGCGCGCCGTACCGGCCGCGCTGGGCGGCTACCGGGAGTCGCTGGCGCTCGGCCTGGAGCGGAAGCTGTACGCGGCGCCGCGGCCGACCGCCACGTTCGTCGGACAGCTCACCGAGTGGTCCGACACGGGTGAGGGCCGCGGCTGGTTCGAGGACTTCGCCGCCGCGGGACCGGACGCCCTGCGCGCGGAACTGGACGAGGCCGGGCGGGCGGCCACCGCCGCCGTGGTGGAGCTGCGGGACTGGATGCGCGACGTGTACGCGCCCGCCGTGGAGGGCGCGCCGAACACGGTGGGCCGGGAGCGCTACGCCCGCTGGGCGCGGTACTTCAACGGCACCGACCTCGACCTGGACGAGGCGTACGCCTACGGCTGGGCCGAGTACCACCGGCTGCTCGGCGAGATGCGGAAGGAGGCCGAGAAGATCCTGCCCGGCGCGGCGACGCCGTGGGTGGCGCTGGCCCACCTCGACGAGCACGGCCGGCACATCGAGGGCGTCGACGAGGTCCGGGACTGGCTCCAGGGGGTGATGGACCGGGCGATCGAGTCCCTCGACGGCACGCACTTCGAACTGGCCGAGCGGGTACGGCGGGTGGAGTCCCGGATCGCCCCGCCGGGCAGCGCGGCGGCGCCGTACTACACGCCCCCGTCGGAGGACTTCTCCCGGCCGGGCCGGACCTGGCTGCCCACCATGGGCCTGGACCGGTTCCCGGTCTACGACCTGGTGTCGACGTGGTACCACGAGGGGGTGCCCGGCCATCACCTCCAGCTGGCGCAGTGGGTGCACGTGGCCGACGACCTCTCCCGCTACCAGGCGTCGATCGGCATGGTCAGCGCCAACGCCGAGGGCTGGGCGCTGTACGCGGAGCGGCTGATGGACGAGCTGGGCTTCCTCACGGACGCGGAGGAGCGGCTGGGCTACCTCGACGCGCAGATGATGCGGGCGGTCCGGGTGATCGTGGACATCGGCATGCACCTGGAGCTGGAGATCCCGGCCGACTCGCCGTTCCACCCGGGTGAGCGCTGGACGCCGGACCTGGCGCAGGAGTTCTTCGGCGCGCACAGCAGCCGCCCGGCGGACTTCGTGGAGAGCGAGCTGACGCGCTACCTGACGATCCCGGGCCAGGCGATCGGCTACAAGCTGGGCGAGCGGGCGTGGCTGCGGGGCCGGGAGAACGCCCGGGCACGCCACGGGGACGCCTTCGACCTGAAGGCGTGGCACATGGCCGCGCTGTCGCAGGGGTCGCTGGGCCTGGACGACCTGGTGGACGAACTGTCCGCGCTGTAGCCGTCCGCAGGTGTGCGTCCGGGCCCGCCCCGTCGCGGGCCCGGACCACTGCCCTGCGCGCCGCTTCAGCCGGCGGCGCGCGGGGCGCCGTCCTCAGCGCCGGAATCCGCCCTCGGAGTCGATGACCTGCCCGGTGATCCACTCCGCCTCGTCGGTGGCCAGCCAGGCCAGGAGGCGGGCGGGGTCGTCGGGCCGGCCCCACCGTCCGCCGGGGAAGCGGGCGGCGACGGCGTCGTGGGCGTCGCCGGTCAGGTAGCCGGTGTCCACCGGGCCCGGGTTGACGGTGTTGACGGTGACCGCGTGGGCGGCGAGCGCGGTGGCCAGGGAGCGGGTGACGGACGCCAGGGCGCCTTTCTGCAGGGCGTAGGCGATCTCGTCCGGCATCCCGCCGGCGATGTCCTGGCCGGAGGTCATCATCAGCACCCGCCCGCCGGGCGTGCGGGGCGGCAGGGCGGCGCGGTGCCGGGCGTGTGCCTGGACCAGGAGCAGGACGGAGCGGGTGTCGACGGCCCAGTGCGCGTCGAGCATCGCGGCGTCGACGGTGTCGAGGTCGCCGTCCGAGCCGCTGAGGGCGTGGTTGGCGACGAGGATGTCGAGTCGTCCGCCGAGTGCCTCGGTGGCGCGGGCGTGCAGGGCGGCGGGGGCCGCCGGGTCGCTGAGGTCGCCGGGCCCCTCGTGCACCGTCGCGTCGGGATCGGCCAGGGCGGCACGGACACCGGCGGCCACCTCCTCGGGCCGGTCGGCGCCCCACGGCTGGGCGGCGTCGTGCGGCACGTGGTGGTGCAGGTAGACACTCGCGCCGTACGCGGCCAGGCGCCGGGCCACCGCGTATCCGATGCCGGCGCGGCGGGCGGCGCCCGTGACCAGGGCGGTGCGACCGAGCAGTGGCAGGGCGTCGCGGCGGAGGGAGGCGGGGTCGGGGTGCGGCAGTCGGGGCATGGTGGCCCATCATGGGGGCCGTCCGGCGCCTGCGCACCCGGATTTCTCCCCCGCGTCAGGTCCGGTACGGGTCCGGGACGGTCCCGAGTCCAGTCCGGGCCGGTTCCGGGCCGGTTCCGGCTCAGTCCCGGGTCAGGACGCCTCGCTCAGCCGGACAAGGGTCAGCCAGGTCTCCGGGCCGGGTCGCACCTGGGCCGCGTGGACCGTGTAGGGGCCGGGCGGCAGGGTGAGCCGCAGGTGGTCGGTGCCGGCGGACCGGGAGCCGGGCCAGGCGGCGTCGAACAGCAGGACCGGGCCGGGCACCCTCCAGTGCACCCCGGGCTCCCAGTCCGCCGTCTCCAGGGCCGCCGGGACGCGGGCCAGGAGGTCGTCCTCGGTGTCGGCGGCGACCCACCGGACGAGGGTGCGGTGCTCGGGCAGGTAGGCGGTGGCGGCCGGTTCGTCGCCCAGGACGAGGGCGGCGCCGTCCCCGACGGGGAGGAGACCGACCGAGTCGTCCACTTCGCAGGCCCGGTCGTAGTCCGAGGCCGCCTCCTCGCCGTCGGCGCCCGTCCAGAACGGCAGCACCGCCTCCGGTACCGCGACGAGCGGCCCGCCGCCCGATTCGACCCAGTGTGCCGTGCCCGGCTCCGCGTAACGCACCATGCGCCGAACCTACAGGCTCAACTCCCTCCCCCGTCACGGGGGTTCAGCCGCCGCCGCGCTGCCGCAGCACCGACCCGGAGCGGGACTTGACGACCTCCAGCTGGGCGTGGATCCGCCGCCGCAGGTCGGCGACGTGGCTGACGATGCCCACGCTGCGGTCACGTTCCCGCAAGGAGTCCAGGACGTCGAGGACCTCGTCGAGGGTCTGGTCGTCCAGGCTGCCGAAGCCCTCGTCGATGAACAAGGTGTCCAGCCGGACGCCGCCCGCCTCGTCGGTGACGACGTCCGCGAGGCCCAGGGCGAGGGCGAGCGAGGCGAAGAACGTCTCGCCGCCGGACAGCGTCGCCGTGTCCCGCTCCCGGCCGGTCCAGGCGTCGACGACATGCAGCCCGAGGCCACTGCGCCCGCGGCCGGCACGGTCGTCGGAGTGGACGAGGGTATAGCGGCCCGACGACATCCGGCGCAGCCGCACGGTCGCGGCGGCGGCCACCTGCTCCAGCCGGGCGGCGAGCACGTACGACTCCAGCCGCATCCTCCGGTCGTTGTCCGCCGAGGTGCCCGCGGTGAGCGTGGCCAGCCGGGCCACCCGGTCGTACTCCTCGCGCAGCGGCGCCAGCCGGCGTGCCCCGTCGGCGCACCGGGCGGAGAGCCGGTCGAGTTCGGCGCAGCGGCGGGCGGCGGCGTCACGCGCGGAGGCCGCCTCGCGCACCCGCCGGTCGGCGTCCTCGGCGGCACGCTGCGCGGCGGCCACGTCGGCCGGCGGTCGTGCGGCGGCAGCGGCGGTACCGGGTTCGGCGAGCACCGCGCGGACGGCGGCCTCCTCGTGCTGCCAGGCGTCGAGCCGTCGTTGCAGCTCCCGGTGGGCGGCGTCGTCGAGGCGGGCGTCGGCGGCGTCCTCGGGGGTGTCGAACCCGGCCCGGTAGGCGGCGTCGGCGAGCCGGGCGTCGGCGTCCTTGAGCCGCTGTGCGGTGTTCTCGGCGGTGCGGGCGGCGTCGGCGGCCTCGGTCAGCCGGGCGACGTCCCGTTCCAGTTCGGCGGCGCGTTCGGTGACGCTGCGCGCGGTGCCCCGGGCCCGGGTCAGCTCCTCCTCCAGCGCGGCCCGTTCCCGGTCCAGGCGTTCGCGGTGGCCCACCCGGGACGCGGCGCGGACCGCGGCCTCCTGGCGGGCGGTGGTGCGCAGCGCGTGTTCGCGTTCCGCGCGGCGCAGCTCCTCCTGGGCGGAGTGCAGCAGGGACGCGGCGTCCCGGGCCTCGGCGTACTCCTCCTCCAGGCGGGCCAGGGCGTCCGCGAGGTCCTCGACGGGGGTGTCGCCGGCCTCGGCGCGGGCGGCGGCCAGGGCCTCGCGGAGCGAGGACAGCGTCCGTTCGTCCTCCGTGTGCCGTTCCTCCGCGGCGCGGCCGGCCGCGAGGGCGCGCTCCTCGGTCTCGCGGTCGACGTGTCCGGCGTCCCTGCGGGCGGGGGCGGGGTGTTCGGTGGCGCCGCAGACGGCGCAGGGGGAACCGTCGGTGAGGTGGGCGGCGAGTTCGGCGGCGATGCCGTCGAGGCGCTGCTCCTTGAGGTCGAGCCAGTGGGCGCGGGCCCGGGTGGCGCGTTCGGCGGAGTCCAGGGCGGTCCGGCGGGCGTCCTCGGTGCGGGCGGCCAGGTCGTCGCGCTGCCGGGCTGCGGTCAGCCGCTGCGCGGCGGCGTCGCGCCGGGCGGCGAGGTCGTCGGCGCGGGCGGCTGCCTGCTGGGCGGTGTCGATGGCCTCGCGGAGTCCGTCGCGGGTGCGTTCCCACTGGGCGAGCCACGCCTCGGCCTCTTCCAGGACGTCCGCGTCGGCGCGCTCCTGGCGGTCCAGGTCGGAGCGTTCGTCGAGGAGTCCGGCGAGGCGCTGCTCGGCCCGGCGGGCGGACTCCAGTCCGCCCCGTTCCTCGGCGGCCCGCCGGGCGGCTGCCGCGAGTCCGGCCGCGCCCGCGTCGGCGAGTGCGGCGGGCAGCAGTGCGCGGGCGCGGGTCTCGGCGGCGGTCGCGCGGCGGTGGTCGGTGTCGGCGGACTCGCGCAGGTCCAGGGCGGCGGCCACCGTCTCCGCCTTGCGGGCGCGCGCCATGCGCGCCTCGTTCTCCCGGTGGCCGGCGGCCCGCTCCTCCAGCCGGGCGGCACGTTCGCGGGCCTCGGCGAACCGCCGTTGCAGCCGGTCCCGTTCGCGAATCTCGTCCAGGGCGTCGGAGGCGGCGGTCCGCGCGGACTCGGCGGCGGCGAGCCGGCAGTGGGCCACGGTGAGCTGTTCGCGCGCGGTGCTGCGGGCGACGGCGGCGGCGCTCAGCACGGCGTCGGCCAGGCCGGGGTCGCCGGGGGCGAGGTCGGGGAGGTCCATGGCGTCGCCGGCGGCCTGCTGCATGCGGTGCGCGTCGGCCAGCAGGGCGGCGTCGCCCTCCCGGACCCGGGCCTCGGTGCCGCGCCGGCGTTCGGCGAGGCGCTTCTCGACCTCGGCGAACCGCCGGGTGTCGAACAGACGCCCGAGGAGCCGGCCGCGGGCTTCGGCGTCGGCGCGCAGGAAGCGCGCGAAGTCGCCCTGCGGCAACAGGACGACCTGGCAGAACTGTTCGCGGCTCATGCCGAGGAGCTGGGTGATCTCCTCGCCGATCTCCTGGTGCGAGCGGCTGAGGTCCTTCCAGGTGCCGCTGACCGGGTCGCGTTCGCTCAACCAGGTCTGGGCCTTGTCGACGGTGGTTCCGGTGCCGCGCTTCTTCGGGCGCTCCCAGGGCGGCTGCCGGGTGACGCGCAGCCGGCGCCCGGCGACGGTGAGTTCGAGGGTGACCTCGGTGCGGGTGCCCGGGTCGGCGTGGTCGCTGCGCAGGCCGATCCCCTGGCCGCTCTGCCGCGCGCCGGGGACCGCGCCGTAGAGCGCGTAGCAGACGGCGTCGAGCACCGACGTCTTCCCGGCGCCGGTGGCGCCGTGCAGGAGGAACAGACCGGCGGCGGAGAGGTCGTCGAAGTCGACGCTCTGGGCGGTGCCGAACGGCCCGAAGGCGGTGATGTCCAGCCGGTGCAGTCTCACCGGGCCACCTCCCCGGCCGCGTCGTCGGCGCGCACCGCGTCGAAGGCGTCCCGCAGCACGGCGCGTTCCCGTGCGTCGGGTCCGGCGCCGCGCACGTGGGCGACGAAGTCCTCGGCGATCTCCTGGTCGTCGCGGCCGGCGAGCCGCCGGGCGTAGGAGACGTCGGGGTCGTCGGGGGCGCGGTCCGGGTCGAAGACGAGGCTGAGGGTGTGCGGGAACCGCTCGGTGATGCGCGCCATCGGGTCGGCCGGGCGGACCGGGTCGGTGAGGGTGGCCTCGACCCACGCCTCCTCGTGCGCCGCGAGCGCGGGATCGGCGAGCAGGTCGTCCAGAGGCCCGCGGATCCTGGCCAGGGGTCGGGGCACCGGGCAGTCGACGCGCTCGGCGGTGACGGCCCCGGCGGCGTCCAGGTCGACGAGCCACATGCTCTTGCGGTGCCCGGCCTCCGAGAAGGAGTACGGCAGCGGCGACCCGGAGTAGCGCACGCGCTCGGTGAGCGTCTGACAGCCGTGCAGGTGGCCGAGCGCCACGTAGTCCACGCCGTCGAAGACCCCGGCGGGCACGGCGGCGACCCCGCCGACCGTGATGTCCCGTTCGCTGTCGCTGGGCCGGCCGCCGGTGACGAAGGCGTGGGCGAGGACGACGCTGCGGGTACCGGCCGGACGGGCCGCGAGGTCGGCGCGGACCTGGTCCATGGCGGCGGACAGCACGGTCTCGTGGGCGGCCTTCGGCACCTGGAACCGCTCCTTCACCAGGGCGGGTTCGAGGTAGGGCAGCCCGTAGAAGGCGACCTCGCCGTGGGCGTCGGACAGCATCACGGGGGTGCCGCAGGCGGACGGGTCGGTGCGCAGGTGGATGCCGGCGCGGCCGAGGAGTCCGGCGCCGACTCCGAGGCGGCGGGCGGAGTCGTGGTTGCCGGAGATCATCACCGTCGGCACGCCGAGATCGGCCAGCCGGTGCAGGGCGTCGTCGAACAGCTCCACCGCGGCGAGCGGCGGCACGGCCCGGTCGTACACGTCCCCGGACACGACCACCGCGTCCACGGCCCGCTCGCGCGCGGTCGCCACCAGGTGGCCGATGAACTCGGCCTGGGCGCCGAGCATGCCGACCCGGTGGAAGGACCGGCCGAGGTGCCAGTCGGACGTGTGCAGGAATCTCACAGCGCGACTCCGACCCGCATGTTTCCCCCTCCTCGGCCCCCGTGGCCGACGCCGGACCGGCACGGTCCGTGGCCGTCGCCGACCACGCCGGCGCCGGTCGGCACCTGATCCGTCACGGGCCTCAGTCTGCCACCCGCGTCGGGCCGCGGACGGCCACGGGGGTCGGCCGGGACGCGACGGTGGTGGTGCGGCCGGGCGACCGCGACAGGTCGGGGAGTGACACGCCGGGCGACGACGGCTCTGTGCCCAGGGGCTGTCGCGCCGGTCCGCGGCCGTCCCGCCGCCGCGTCCCGTCCCGAGACCGGCCGACCGCCCCGTCCGGCCACCGCCCACTGCTGCGCGGGGCTCACCGGGGGCGGCCGTGGTACGGGGCGTGACGGCCACACCGTCGGAAGCGTCGGGCGGGCGGGGGGACACCCGACGTTCGACATTCGTCACCCGACACCCGACACCCGTCGTCCCCGTCCCCGGTCCGCCGGTCCGCCGCTCCGCCGGTCCGCCGGTCTCAGGAGGTCCGGCGGGACCGTTCAGCGGCCCGGCCACAGGTGCGGCGCCGGTCCGGTGAGCGGGCCCGTCGGCTCGACGCCGGTCCGGTGAGCCGTCGGCTCGACGCCGGTCCGGTGGGCGGGCCCGTCGGCTCGGCGCCGGCCCGGTGGGCGGGCCCCGCTGGTCGGGCGCCGGTCCGATACGGCAGCGGGCCGGGGTACGGATCGCCGTGCTCGGCTCCAGGAGCGGGGCCGTTCGGCAGCAGGCCCCGGTCGGTTCACCGCGCTGCCGTCCATGCCCGCATCCGGCGGCACCGGCGGCGCTCGCGGCGCCCGTGAGCGGCCCGGTGCTCTTGAGCACCGGGCCGCTCACCACGGATTCCGCGCCACCGCGGGTCCCGTCCGCCAGGGGTGCCGGACGAGCGGGGTGGGGCGCGGGACGCCCGCGCGCGCCGTCAGGCCGGGATCAGCACGCTCCCAGGTCCTCCCAAACGCCCCACTCACCGGTGGTGCCGGGCTCCTCGCCCGTCACCCACCACTTGGCCCGCCAGGTGTGTCCGCCGTAGGAGACGGTGTCGCCGCCGGTGTACACATTTCCGGCGCTCCAGACCGGCGCGACGCAGTCACCCGGCTCGCCGTCACCGCCGCCGTTGCCACCGCCATCGCCATCGCCATCGCCTCCACCATCGCCACCACCGTTACCCCCGCCGATGTTGACGTCGATGCAGGCGTAGAAGGCGTTGCCGGTGTCCGCCACGTTCCACACGGCCAGCACCTTCTGACGGCCGGTGAAGGACCCGAAGTTCACCTGGTGCCTGACGTCGGCGGGAGGCTGGGCACCACGGCCGTCGAACTCGGCGATCTTCGTGTTGCCGATGTAGTACTGCCAGTTGGCCGTGGAGTGCCGTGCCGTGTGGTGCCAGTCGAAGGTGTGCGTGCTGCCGACCGGTGTCACCCGCCAGCCCTTGGTGTCGTCGTCGAGTTCGGCGAACTGGGCGTTTCCGCCACTGCAACTGCGCAGGCCCTTCGGCCCTTCGACGCTCTGCGGCTCGTACTTGATCTGGCCGCAGTCGACGACGCCCTCGGCGCACTGGTCCTGCCGGCTGCCCGGGTCGGTCACCCAGCCGTGGGCGCTGGCCGTACCGGCCGGGAGACTGATGGCGAGCAGCGGGGCCACCAGCGCTCCGATCGCGAGAGCCGCCTTCTTCTTCGTGTTCATGCCATTCCACTTCCTTCGGTGTCGTCGGGGCAGCCGTTCCGGGGAGCGCGTTCCGCGCCGGCCGGGTGCGCGGGAGCGCCGTGCCGTCACGCCGCCCGGTCAGGTGGGGCGGCCGCGCGCCAGCACCGGCGTCGCGGCGGACACACCGGGCGTGCCACACCTTCCTGCGCACGACGCCCGCCACTCCCCCGCGCACTCGACTCAGGTCTAGACCTTCTCGATTCAGGTCTAGACCTTAGTGACGGATTCGCTCGGGTCAAGGGGTTGAGCAAGGTGAACGGCCAGGCAGGGGGCGTCACTTCGGAGCCAGGCCACCCGAACCGGAACTTCCCGCCCTATTGGTCTAGACAAAAGCCATCGGCATGGTTCACTGTTCGACTGCCACACCGCGGCCGTCCCGCCGATGCCCGTCCCGCCCGGCCGCGATCCGCGCCATGCACCAGCCGACCGGCGCACCGGACGCGCATCCGCCCACGTCCCAGCCCGCGTCTCAGCCCGACGCCCCACCCGCCGGGAACCCGGCGCTCCGGACCAAGGTCCTCGAGCACCCGGGCCAGTCTTCGCCGCCCCCACCGCTACGCAGCCTCCGCGAGAGCGCTGCGCGAGACAGAGGAGACAACCGATGAAAGCGCTGGACAGAAGCAGAGAGCACGTGATCGGACTGTTCCGGATCGTCCTGGGACTGCTGTTCGCCTGTCACGGAGCCGCCACCCTGTTCGACGTCCTGGGCGGTCCGCACGGTGCGAAGCCCGACTTCGCCGCGTGGCCCGGATGGTGGGCCGCCGCCATCCAACTGCTCGGCGGCACACTGGTCCTGTGCGGCCTCGGGACGCGCGCCGCGGCCATCCTCTGCTCCGGATCGATGGCCTACGCCTACTTCGTCGTGCACCAGCCCCATGCGGTCCTCCCCATCGAGAACGGCGGCGAGACAGCCGTCATGTTCTGCTGGTCCTTCCTGCTCATCTCCGCCCTCGGCCCCGGCCGGTGGACGCTGGCCGACCTGCTCATCCACCGGGGAGAGCGACGCGACCGGACGACGGCAACGACGTGACCGCCCCGGGGGCGGCCCTCACGCGGTTTCCGGCCCCCGTTCCGGCTCGGCCGGTGAGGTTTCCGGCGGCCGGACGGAGCCGGCGCCGACGGGGCCGACGGGGCCGACCGTGCCGGTGGGCCGGCGGGGCCGGCAGGCCCGTGAGTCCCAGCCCGATGCGACGAGACGCACGAACGCCGGGCAGAGGATCGACGGGAGGTCCGCGCGCCGCCGGGCCACCCCACCTTTACGGTTACCTGCCACCGCCATGGAGTGCCGGCCGCTGCCGGCCCCGGCGGTGGCAGCGCCTGCCGGCTCCATCGCCCGTGGACGCGGTCCACCGTCCGGCTCTCCGCTTCCGCTCCGGAGGACGAGGATCCGCCGCGACCTCCGCCGCCACCCTCCCCCTCCACGAACCGGGCGCCGTCAGCCACCGGAACCCGTCACGTGCACCCTTGGCGGGCACGGCCGCCAGTTCCTCCTTCTCCCGTGTGCGCGCCCGTCAGGGTGTCACTTCGAGGTGGTGTTCCGCTGTCCGCGGGATGTGTTCCGGTGAGTGCAGTTCACCGGTGGACGCGTCCACGACCGCCGCATAGTGATCCGTCGGCGTCCGGACCGTGAGCAACCAGTGAACCCGCCAATGGCCCTCACGGCGCTGCGCCAGCAGGACTGGCTCTTGTCGATCGCCTCCCTCGAGGCCGCCTGCGAAATGGCGTTCGAACACGGTCCAGGCACGGTCGATCTTCCATCGCACCGGCGGCAGTTCCGGGTCGGGGACGTTCCGGGCGATGAGGTCGGTGAGACGGCCGCCCTTTTCGAGTTGCACATCGAGCCGCATGGGGAGAAGAACCTTCCCTTCCCATTTACGCCAGCTCGCCAGCCATCCCGCGTTCTCGCCGGCGTCCAGGGGAGTGACGGACAACTGCGAGCTCTCGAGCGCCCAGGGCGCATACCGCTCGGCATAAGCCACTGCTGCCCTGCGGGCGTCCGCCGTGGTCGCCACCGGGTTCGGCGCGTCCGGAACCCTGAAGGAATGGCCTTTCTCGACGGCCGAGGGCACGAGATTGACACTGAGCTGATCGTTGTCGGGCCACGTCAGTTCCGCAGAACCCGCACCGGCGTTCTTCTCGGAAGAAAGCGCAGCCACAACGGTCCCGTCGTCTCCCTCTCCATGGGTGAATCGCACGGATTCCACGGAGTAGTGGTCACCGAATGCCGACCGCACCGCCGACGCGATGGCGTTCCGCTGGTCCTGTGAAGCCTCGACGTCACTGACGGTGCGCTCGACCACATGAGGGGATATGCGGAAAAGCCAGGTGGCGGTGATGGCGACAGCGGTGACGCAGCAGGCAAGCACCATGATGCGTACCGTGCGATGCGCCAGCCGCTTTTCCCGGTCCGCGTCGAATCGCGTGAGGATCACGCCGAGGGCTGTACCGGCGAGCACACCGGTGGAGTTCGCCACGAGGTCGGATGTGTCGCACAGTCGCCCCACCACGGAGGCCGATCCCTGCAGCGTCTCGACAGTGGCCGACAGGAGCACTCCCAGCAGCGCGACGAGGGCGGGGCGCCGCGTCGCCATGACGCCGAGAAGGCCGAAGGGGACGAACATCCCGGCGTTGAGGAGCCCTTGACTCCCACGGAACGGTTCGAGGATGTCCTTGTTGACGACACAGACGGCCGAGTCACCGATACCCCCGGTCGTCCATGTGGTCAGCACGACGAGACTGGTCGCCGCGGACACCCACAGGGCAAGGATGCCCGGACGTGACGTGCGGGTGCGCGCCGCACGATAGGTCACGGTCGCCGCAACGACGACGACGAATCCTTCATGCCCTCTGAAAACTGCGGTAAGCACGGGGCTCATCACTCCAGAATGCGGACGTGCCCTGCCTGTCCGGGCAGGGCACGTCCGAGATGAGAACGACTTCTTCTGTGTCCTTCAGCAGGCAGGTGCACCGCTGCAGCGACCGCCCATCGCCTCGCCGGCCGAACGCGCTGTCCACGCGCTCCGCCCCGAAGTGGCCGCGGGGTTGGCTCCGACGCAACGTCTCGTCAAAGGTCACCGCTCATCGCGCGGGGCGGCCACCGATGAGGGCAGCAGGGGGCGCGACGCTCACGCGTCCCCGTACGCCTCCCCGCCGACCTCCAACTGGGCCGTGCCCGCGGTCGCGTCGGCGAGCCAGGCGCGGAAGGCGTCCACGTCGGCGTCCGGCAGACCGACCTCGATGGTGACGTGCTCGCCGTAGCGCACGTCCCGGACGTCGCGGCCGGTGGAGCGCAGGTCGTTCTCGACCTTGCCGGCCCGCTGGTGGTCGACGGTGACGGTGAGCAGGCGGAACCGGCGCCGGGTGAGCGTGCCGATGCTGTCCAGGGCCTCGCCGACGGCGCCGCCGTACGCGCGGATGAGGCCACCGGCGCCCAGTTTGACCCCGCCGTAGTAACGGGTGACGACGGCTACGACGTAGCGCATCTCGCGGCGCAGCAGCATCTGGAGCATGGGGACGCCGGCGGTGCCGCCGGGCTCGCCGTCGTCGCTGGCCTTCTGCACGGAGGCGTCCGCGCCGATGACGTAGGCCCAGCAGTTGTGGGTGGCGTCGGCGTGCTCCTTGCGCACGGCCGCGACGAAGTCCTGCGCCTCCTGCTCGGTGGCCGCCGGGGCGAGGGCGCACAGGAAGCGGGAGCGGTTGATCTCGATCTCGTGCACACCCGCGCGCGCGACGGTGCGGTACTGGTCCTGCATCCGGCCAGCCTATGCGGAGGGCCCCGCCCCGGCCGGACCGGCTACGGCTTGGCTCCCCGGGGGACGGTGAACGAGGTGAGGAGGGCGGACCCGGCGGTCAGGTCGGGCCAGCCGCCGCGCCAGGCCAGGACGGCGATCGCGGAGGTCGGGAACTTGACGCGGACGCGGTCCAGGGTGTCGTCCAGGCCGTCACCGGCCAGGGTGAGGACGAGGTCCTCCAGTCCCGGGTTGTGCCCGATCAGCAGGACGGTGCGGATCTCGTCGGGCACCTCGTGCAGCACGGCGAGGAGTTCCGGCACGCCCGCCATGTACAGGCGCCGGTCGAAGCGGACCGGCGGGGGTGTGCCCCACTGCGCCGACGCCCCCTCCCAGGTCAGGCGGGCGCGGACGGCCGTGGAGCACAAGGCCTGGCCGGGCAGCCGTCCGGCGTCGGCGAGCGCCCGGCCGGCGGCGGGGGCGTCCCTGCGGCCGCGTGCGGAGAGGGGCCGGTCGTGGTCGGCGACGCCGTCCGGCCAGGCGGACTTGGCGTGGCGCAGGACGAAGAGGCGGCGCAGCGGGCCCGCTCCGGATCGTTCGATCATGCCGGTGACCCCAGGTCGCGGGTGAGTTCCAGGCCGAGCAGGCGGTCGGCGTGCGCGAACGTCTCGAACCGGGCGCCGTCCGGCAGGTCGGGCGCGTGCTCCACATCGCGCAGGACGCCGAGCACGCCCACGGTGTCCAGGTCGTTCTCCCAGGCGGACCGCAGCCGGGCGCGCACCGCGTCCGGAACGGGCCGGGAGGGCCTGGACGCCCAGTCGGCGACCGCCCGGCGCCAGTGGGCGAGGGTGCGCGCGGCCCCGGTCACCGCGGCCGGGTCGAGGCGGACGGGGATGTCCCTGGGGTGGGAGACGAGGGCGAGGCGGAGGGCGGCGGGATCGGGGCCGGGGGTGTCGGGCGGAGCGCCGGAACTCGCGGAGGCCGGGGCGGCCGGGGCGGCCGGGGCCGCCGGACCCTCGGTGCCGCCGGTGCCGGCCGGGTCCTCAGGGCCGCGCGTGCCGGCCGGGTCGTCGGGCCTGGTCAGGATTGCCGAGCCGTCGGCCACGGCAGCCGCCACGGCGACCCGCGCTCCGTCGGGTTCGGCGCCGTCCTCCCGCACCACGTGCAGGATCCGGGCCTCGCCGAGGCCGGGATCCGGCTGCCGGTCCTCCTCGAACGGGCGTACCCCCAGGGCGGCGGCCGCGGCCCGCAGCTCCGGGCGGCCCCGGTCGGCGCGCAGCAGCGCCCACACCGGCGTGCCGCCGAGCTCCAGGGCACGGACGAGCAGGTCGGCGACGACCAGCACCCGCAGGGCGGTGGCGTCGAACCCCTCGGTGTGGGCCTCGACCCGGGTCAGGCCCCGCCGGACGGGGGCGGCGTCGACGAGGTGGCCGGTTCGGGCGTCGGTGATGCGCAGCACGAGGCGAGCGTAGGCGTGCCGGCGAGAAGACGCAGGTCTCTCGCGCACTTTCGGGGCCGGGCCGCGTGACCGGTGGGTTGCGGGTGGGAGCGGTCGGCTGCCGCCTGCTGCCCCTCGGAATGCCGCACGGGGTGGGGCCGTGGGCGGTTCTCGGCGGATCAGGGACGGTCGCGGTCCCGTCGGTGACCGCGCCGGGCGGCAGGGGGAATCAGCCGGCGGCCCGAAGTGTTCCGCCGGTGGAGGGGTACCCCCTGTCACCCTCGATTCCGATCCCCCGATCCCCCGGAGGTCCGCGGTGTACGGCGACGACGCAACCGTCCGCAAGATTCTGACCGAACTCGGCGACACGTGGGCCGTGGTGGGCCTGTCGTCCAACCGCGGCCGCGCCGCGTACGGCGTCGCGCAGGTGCTGCAGCGGTTCGGCAAGCGGATCGTGCCCGTCCACCCGAAGGCCGAGACGGTGCATGGCGAGCAGGGCTACGCCTCCCTGGCCGACATCCCCTTCGAGGTCGACGTCGTGGACGTGTTCGTCAACAGCGACCTGGCCGGCGCGGTGGCCGACGAGGCGGTCACCAAGGGCGCCCGTGCCGTGTGGTTCCAGCTCGGTGTCGTCGACGAGGCGGCCTTCGAGCGGACCCGTGCGGCAGGTCTGGACATGGTGATGGACCGCTGCCCCGCGATCGAGATCCCCCGGCTGCGCTGAGTCGCCGAGTCCGCGCCACCTTCACCCGGCACCCGGGTCCGCAGGTGCTACGCCGCCCGCCCGTCCCCGGGCGGGCGCGTCCGCGCCGCTCCCGCATCTCCGCACCCTCGCGCCACCGCCTTCCGGCACACCTCAGCGCCGGCCCGGTCCGGCCGGGGCTAATCCCGTCGGTGCGGTCCGGTCCGGACCACAGTGACCCGATGGGGCATCCCTCCGGAGGACCGGAGGACCGGAGGACCGGAGGACCGGAGGACCGGAGGACTGACGAGGCGTCATCAGCGGATCCATCCGCAGCTCTTGCTCGTCACCGCCGCTGCCGCGTGCGCGGAGCAGTACCCGGGGACGACGGCGCGCCACTGCTCCGCCCTGACTCCCTGACTCCCTGGCTTCCTGCCCCCCTGACTCAGGAGATGCCGAGCCCCTCCACCACGGCGGCGTTCGGGAGTTCCGCGAGGGCCTTGCCCGGCACCAGAAGCTTGCCGCGGCGGCGCCCGCTGCCGACGAGCACGTACGGCAGGTCGGCCACGGCGGCGTCCACCAGCACCGGCCAGTCGTCGGGGAGGCCGAGGGGCGTGATGCCGCCGTACTCCATGCCGGTCTCGCCGGTCGCGGTCTCCATCGGCGCGAAGGACGCCTTGCGGGCGCCGAGCCGGCGGCGCACCACGCCGTTGACGTCGGCGCGGGTCGTGGACAGCACCACGCAGGCGGCGAGCGTCGTCTCCCCGCCCCGCTTGCCGGCCACCACCACGCAGTTAGCGGACCGTTCGAGCAGGTCCCGGCCGTAGTGCTCGACGAAGACGGCGGTGTCGGCCCAGCGCGGGTCGGTGTCGACGTGGAGGATCTGCTCGGCGGGGACGCTGCCGGTCCAGTTCCGCACGGCGGCGGCGACCGGGGCGGTGAGGTCGTCGAGGCACTCGGTGACGGGCGTGGCGTGGTCGAAGTCTCCGATGGGTGCGCGCATGGCGGCACGGTAACAGCGCCAGGGCCGCGGTCGGAGGGGTGTCTCAGGGCACGGGCGGCACGGACACCGTCATGATCATCTCCATCGGCACGTCGCCCCGGTTGCCGTAGGTGTGCGGGGTGCTCGCCTCGAAGGAGGCGCTGGCCCCGCTGGGCACCCGGTGGTCGTCGCCGTCGACGGTCAGGGTCAGCTCGCCGGCCGTGACGTGCACCAGTTCGACGGTGCCGACGGGGTGCGGGTCGGAGTCACTGGACTCGCCCGGCATCAGCCGCCAGTCCCACATCTCCAGCGGGCCGGGCGCCTCGGTGCCGGCCAGCAGCCGGCTGTGACTGCCGGCCTCGGTGTGCCAGAGGCGTACGGCCTGGTCGGCCGGGACGACGCGGACCGTCGGGCCCCGCTCGTAGTCGAGCAGCGTGGGGACGCTGACCCCGAGGGCGTCACCGATCTTGACGATGGTGCCGATGCTCGGATTGGTGCGGGCCTGCTCGATCTGGATGAGCATCCCGCGGCTCACCCCGGCCCGCGCGGCGAGGGTGTCGAGGGTGAAACCCCGCTCGGTCCGCCACCGCTTGAGGTTGCGCCCCAGGGACCGCGTCAGCAGCTCGAGGTCAGACACTGTCCGCTCGTTCCCGTCCGTTCCCGACTGTTCCCGTCCGTTGCCGTCGTTGCCGTCGTTGCCGTCCGATGCGGTCAGAATAGGCGACCTCCGGACGCCCGCCGCCGACGGCGTCAGCCCTCCAGCTCCAGCTGGGCGGCCCTGCCCGCACCGTCCGGGCTCCCCGGCCCGGTGGGCTCCGGGTCCGGCTCCCCGGGCTGCCGCCCGGCCGCGGCGGCTCCCGTCGCGGCCGGCTCCGCGAGGGCGGCCACGCTCCGCTCGTCCAGCAGGGACAGCGCGCGCAGCTGCCCGGGGGTGACGCCCTCCGGGATGGGGACCGGCGCGGGCGTGCGCAGCGGCGGCTGCCAGCCCTCCTCGGGCGTCCAGCGGCGCACGACGCGGGCCGGGGCGCCCGCGACCACGGCGTGGTCGGGCACCTCGCCGCGCACCACCGCGCCCGCGGCCACCACGACGTTCCGTCCCAGGCGGGCGCCCGGCAGGATCACCGCGCCGGTGCCGATCCAGCAGCCGGGGCCGATCTCGACCGGTTCCATCCGCGGCCACTGCTTGCCGATGGGCTCGTGCGGGTCGTCGTAGGAGTGGTTGGTGGAGGTGACGTAGACGTACGGGCCGAAGTAGCAGTCGCTGCCGATGCCGACCGTGGTGTCGGCGATGATGTGGCTGCCGCGGCCGAGGACGACGCCGTCGCCGATGCGCAGGATCGGCTCGGGGCCGAGGTCGAGGTCGGGCATGAGCCCCGCGGTGAGGGTGACCTGCTCGCCGACGATGCAGTGCGCGCCGAGGTGGATCCAGGGCTCGCCGAACACGGTGCCGAGGGGGAAGGCCAGCCGGGTGCCGGTGCCGAGGGCGCCGAAGCGGAAGCGGCCGGGGTGTTCCGCCGTCACCGAGCCGGTGCGCTGTGCCCAGGCCCAGCCCGCGTGGACCGCCCGCTGCGCGAGGCGGCGCGGCCAGGACGAGAACGTGTTCCTGCTTTTCGGCACGCGCTCACCGTAGTCCGCGTGCGGGCCGGCGGGGGCCCGGGAGACCTGTGATCTTCACCCCAACGGGATGGCGTACGGTGCCCTGCATCACGTGAGCGGGAGGCGACATGAAGCACAGGCCGCTGATCATCGGCATCGGCGACAAGGAACCGGATGTGCACGACGAGGCGTTCGTGGCGCCGACGGCGAGTGTGATCGGTGACGTGACGCTGCACGAGAAGGCGAGCGTCTGGTACGGGGCGGTGCTCCGCGGGGACGTGGAGCGCATCACGGTCGGCGCGCACAGCAACATCCAGGACAACTGCACCCTCCACGCGGACCCGGGCTTCCCCGTCACCGTGGGCGAGCGGGTGTCCGTCGGGCACAACGCGGTGGTCCACGGCGCGACGGTCGGGGACGACTGCCTGGTGGGCATGGGCGCCACCGTCCTCAACGGCGCGGTGATCGGCGAGGGGTCCCTCGTCGCCGCGCAGGCGCTGGTGCCGCAGGGCATGCAGGTCCCGCCGGGCTCCCTGGTGGCGGGGGTTCCGGCGAAGGTCCGGCGGGAGCTGACCGCGGAGGAGCGCGCCGGACTCACGCTCAACGGCACCATGTACACCGAGCTGGCGAAGGCCCACGAGGAGCAGGTGTACGGGTTGTAGCGCGGGCCTCCCGTCGGGCTCCTGGAGAGGGGGCCCGGCCGAGCGCCGGTTCCGGCACGGCCGAGGGCCGGTTCCGGCGCGGCCGTGCCCCCGGTTCTGCGGCCGTGCCGTGCCGTCCCGAGGCCTGTCGCCGTGCCACCCCGAGGCGGTCGCCGTGCCGTCCCGAGGCCGGTCGCCGTGTGCCGGCCCGGGCCGGTGGCCGTGCGTCTGCCGGTTCAGGCGGCCCTGCGGCGGCACGGGCGGAAGCCGGTTCAGGCGGCCCCGGTCCAGGTCCACTCCGCGACCTCGGGCAGGTCGGTGCCGTGTTCCCGGATCCACGTGTGGTGCCGGGTGCGGGCGTCGGCCATCCGCTGGCGGAGGGCGGCGGCGCGGACCGCGAGGCCGGGCACGCGGTCGATGACGTCCATGACGAGCCGGTAGCGGTCGAGATCGTTGCGGACCACCATGTCGAACGGCGTCGTCGTGGTGCCCGCCTCCTTGTAGCCGCGCACGTGGAGGTGGTGGTGGCCGGTGCGCCGGTAGGCGAGGCGGTGGATCAGCCAGGGATAGCCGTGGTAGGCGAAGATCACCGGCTTGTCGGTGGTGAACAGGCCGTCGTACTCGAAGTCGGTCATGCCGTGCGGGTGTTCCTCGCGGGGCAGCAGCCGGGCGAGGTCGACGACGTTGACGACGCGGACCGCGAGTTCCGGCAGGTGCCGGCGGAGCAGGTGCGCGGCGGCCAGCACCTCCTGGGTCGGCACGTCACCGGCGCAGGCCAGGACGACGTCGGGCTCGGTGCCGTTCTCGGTGCCCGCCCAGTCCCAGATGCCGGCGCCGCGGGCGCAGTGCACGCGGGCCTCGTCCATGGTCAGCCAGTCGAAGCAGGGCTGCTTGCCCGCGACGACGACGTTGACGTAGTCGCGGCTGCGCAGCGCGTGGTCGGCGACCGACAGCAGGGTGTTGGCGTCCGGCGGCAGGTAGACCCGGACGACCTCGGGGCTCTTGTTGAGCACGTGGTCGACGAAGCCGGGGTCCTGGTGCGAGAAGCCGTTGTGGTCCTGCCGCCACACGTGCGAGGTGAGCAGGTAGTTCAGTGAGGGCACGGGCGCGCGCCAGGTCAGGCGGCGGGCGGTGCGCAGCCACTTGATGTGCTGGTTGACCATGGAGTCGACGATGTGCACGAACGCCTCGTAGCAGGAGAACAGCCCGTGCCGGCCGGTGAGCAGGTAACCCTCCAGCCAGCCCTGGCAGAGGTGTTCGGAGAGGACCTCCATCACCCGGCCGTGCCGGTCGAGGTCCTCGTCGACGTCGAGGGTCCGCGCCTGCCACGCCTTGCCGCTGGCACCGTAGACCGCCTGGAGCCGGTTGGACGCCGTCTCGTCGGGACCCACCAGGCGGAAGTCGCGGCGCCCGGCGGTGTCCGCCATGACCTGCTCCAGGAAGTCGCCGAGCACCCGCGTGGGCTCGTGCACGCTGCCGCCCGGTTTCTCGACGGGCACCGCGAACGCGTCGAGGGACGGCAGCGGCAGGGCACGGGTGAGCAGCCCGCCGTTGGCGTGCGGGGTCGAGCCCAGGCGCCGGGCACCCTCCGGGAGGCAGGCCAGGACGTCCGGGACGGGGCGCCCCTCGGCGTCGAACAGCTCGTCCGGCCGGTAGGACTTCAGCCACGCCTCCAACTGCCGCAGGTGGTCGGGGTTGTCGCGGACGCCGGACAGCGGGACCTGGTGGGAGCGCCAGGTGTTCTCCACCGGCTTGCCGTCGACCTCGGCGGGCCCGGTCCAGCCCTTCGGGGTGCGCAGCACGATCACCGGCCAGCGCACCCGCTCCGTCGCGCCGTCCTCGCGGGCGGCCCGCTGCGCCTCGGCAATCCGGTCCAGCGCGCTGTCCAGGGCGGCGGCCATCGCCCGGTGGACGGCGGCCGGTTCGTCCCCGCCGACGTGGATCGGGTCGTGCCCGTACCCGCGCAGCAGCTCGTCGAGTTCGTCCTCGGGAAGGCGGGCGAGCAGGGTCGGGTTGGCGATCTTGTAGCCGTTGAGGTGCAGGATCGGCAGGACGGCACCGTCGTGGACCGGGTCGAGGAACTTGTTGGAGTGCCAGGAGGCGGCCAGCGGCCCGGTCTCCGCCTCCCCGTCCCCGATCACGCAGGCCACCAGCAGGCCGGGGTTGTCGAAGGCGGCGCCGTAGGCGTGGGCGAGGGAGTAGCCGAGTTCGCCGCCCTCGTGGATCGAGCCGGGCACCTCCGGGGCCACGTGGCTGGGGACGCCGCCCGGGAAGGAGAACTGCCGGAAGAGCCGTTCCATGCCGTCCCCGTCGCGGCCGACGTCGGGGTACGTCTCGCTGTAGCTGCCCTCCAGCCAGGAGTTCGCCAGCACGGAGGGGCCTCCGTGACCGGGCCCCCAGATGCACAGGGCGTCCGTGCCCCGCTGCGCGATCACGCGGTTGAGGTGCGTGTACACCAGGTTCAGCCCCGGGGAGGTACCCCAGTGGCCGAGCAGCCGTGGCTTGATGTGCTCCGGCCGAAGGGGCTCGGTGAGCAGGGGGTTGGCGAGCAGGTAGATCTGGCCCGCGGCCAGGTAGTTGGCGGCCCGCCAGTGGGCGTCCAGGGTGCGCAGTTCCTCGTCGCTCAGTACGGTCCGGTGGTCCTGGCCCTGATGCTGGTTCGGGTCCTGATACCGGCCCTGGCTCTGGTCCTGACCTTGACTCTGATCCTGGTTCTGGTCCCGGTACTGGTTCTGGCCCTGGTGCTGGTCCCGGTTCTGGTCCTGACCCTGGCTCTGGTCCTGGTGCTCGGGCATCGGTCGCTCTCCCTAGGTGGTCGGCAGGACGGTCGGGCGGGTGAAGCGGGCGCGGGCGGGGCCCGCCACGCCTCCGTACGGACACCTCGGTACCTCGGGCGGCCGTACCTCGGGCGGCCGTGACGGATGCGTCGGTCGCGGGTGCGGCCGTGACGGATGCGTCCATGAGAGGTGCGTCCGTCGCGGGTCCGTCCCTGACGGATGCGTGCGTGCCGGGTACCCGGCCTTCCGGGGCGGAGTACCAGCGTCCTGCGTTCCCCTGCTCCCCGCGTGCGGGACGGCGCTGCCTGGCGCAATCACCCCACCAGAACGGCGGGCCGACGGCGGGCGGGACGGGCAGCGGACGGTCGAGGCGCGCAGCGGACGGTCGAGGCGGGCAGGCGCGGACGGACAGGGGCGGACGGACAGGGCGGGTGCGGACGGACGGCGGCTGCCCGCCCGGACGCGAGCCGCAGCGCCCGGTGCCTCGCCCCGCACCGGGCGTGAGGCACCGGACCGCACCGAGCCGGAAGCGACGGGCCCGGCACGTGGCCTGTGTCGGGCCCAGGGGTCACTCGTGCGCGACGACGGCGACGGGGGCCACCGCGTGGTGCAGCACGGCGTGGGTGAGGGCACCGATCCGTCCCCCGAACGGGCCGCGCCGGACCCGGCGGCCGACGACGACGAGGCTCGCCCCGCGCGACGCCTCGACCAGACGGACCGAAGGGCTGCCGCCGATCGGCTCCTCCTCGACCTCCACCTGCGGGTACCGCTCCCGCCACGGCCGCAGCGCCTTCGTCAGCGCCTCCGCCTCGGCGGCGGCGACCTCGTCGTACAGCTCGGGGTCGGCCGGCAGTCCGTGGACGTAGTAGGGCGGCAGGTTCCAGCCGTGCACCGCGTGCAGGCCGGTGCCGCGCCGGGCGGCCTCCTCGAAGGCGAACCCGATCACCGCGTCCTCCGGCCGGGCGGCGTCCACGCCGAGGAGGACCGGGCGGTAGCGGGTGGCGGCCGAGGGGATGCCGACGGGGTCCGGCTCATGCTCGTCGGCGGCCTGCTCACCGGCCCGGACCAGGACCACGGGCCGTTCCGTCCGGGCGACGACACCGAGGCCGACCGACCCGACCAGGAAGCCGCCGACCGGGCCGAGCCCCCGGGAGCCGAGCACCAGCAGGTCGGCGTCGGCCGATGCCTCGACGAGCACGTCGACCGCGCGGCCGTCCGCCTGCTCGGCGACCACCTCGATGCCGGTGTGCCGCAGCCGCAACCCTTCGGCCGCCTCCTCCAGCACGCTCCACCGACCGCCGCCGCTGCCGGTCGGCGCCGGATCCGAGGCCGGGGCCCTGCCGGGGAGCGCGGGGAAGCGGGCCTCCGGCTCGGGCTCCCGGACGTGCAGCACACGCAGCGGCAGACCGCGCAGCCTCGCCTCACGGGCCGCCCACTCGGCCGCGGCCCTGCTCTCGGGCGAGCCGTCGAGGCCGACCGTGATGGTGGGGGACATGGTGTACCTCCTGCTGAGCGGTGATCGTCTTCAGCCTCCTTCACCCGCCCCCGGGCGGCAAGGGCCACAGGTCCCTCGTCGGCCCAGAGGCCCGACCACTGCCGGAGGCATGGGCCACGCCTGCAGAGACGGGGCAACCAGGAGGGACGCGGCACGGCTGGAGGCGTGGGGCGCATCCCCGGTCCCGTGTCAGGAGGGGCCGTCCGGCCCATGGACGGGCCGTGGTCACGGGCGGACGCTGGAGTGGCAGCACAGACACCGCCGAAGTCGGCGCAGTGGAAGCCCCCGGGAGGCCCGCCATGTTCGCTCCCCCGTCCCCCAGCATGCCGCGCGCCCTGCCCGCCGAGCAGCGGGCGCGGTTGCTCAGCACCGCCCGCGAGGTGTCCTTCCCGCAGGGCGCCCGACTGTTCGAGGAGGGCGGACGGGCGGACCGGTTCTGGGTGGTCCGCACCGGCACCGTGGAACTCGACATGCGGGTGCCGGGCCGTCGCCCCGCGGTCATCGAGCGCCTCGGGCACAACGAACTGATCGGCTGGTCCTGGCTGTTCACCCCGCACGTGTGGCACCTGGGCGCCGAGGCGGCCACCCCGGTACGGGCGCACGAATTCGACGCCGCGTCGGTGCTCGCGCTCTGCCGGGAGGACGCCGGTCTCGGCCGGGACCTCACCCAGTGGGTCGGCAACGTGGTCGCCCACCGGCTGCACGCCGCCCGCGTCCGGCTCCTCGACCTGTACGGCCCCTACGGAGCGGGCACGGTCTGAGCCGGAGCCGGACGGGCGGACAGGCGGACCCGTGGACGGGCGGACAGGCGGACGCCACCGGCACACCCCCCCGGCTCGCACGCCGGCGCTCACCCCGGCGGGTGCGACTGCACACACTCCGGCACGCACTCCCGGCGGGCGCCCCGGCGGGCACCCCCGACGACCCGGCCGCCACCGACCGAGCCGACCAGACCGACAGGCGACCAGACCGACAGAGGCCGGACCCGCGAAGGCCAGACCGCGGAAGCCGACGAGACCAGCCGGACAGGCCGGATAGGCCGGACAGGCCGGACGCCCCGGACGCCCACCCGAGCAGGCCGGAGCGAGCCGGGTGACACGGCCGGCCGGACGTCGGTGGCCGGTCAGCCGTTGGGCCGGAGGGTCCACACGACGGTCATCTCACCGGTCACGTCACCGTCCTCCCGCCGGATGGCGACCGCGACGGGGAACTCCGGGCGCTGTCCGGCGTCGAGTTCCGCGACGACCTCGGCGGCGGGGCGTCCCAGCGTCGCGGTGGCGGTGACGGTGCCCATCGCGAGCTTGCGGTAGGCGATCTCGGCGCGGACCGCGAGCGGCACGGCACGGGCGAGCTGGTCCCCGAAGGCGGCGAGCACGATCGCGCCGCTCGCGGACTCGCCGAGCGTGAACATCGCACCGGCGTGCGGGCCGCCGACGTGGTTGTGGTACTCGCCCTGGTCGGGCAGGGTCACCACGGCTCGTTCCGGTGTGGTCTCGATGAACCGGAGGTTGAGGGTCCGGGCCATCGGAACGGTGGCGGCGAGCATCTCGCCGACGGACATCTGGTCTGCGCTCATGGCCGCAGGTTACCCGCGAGTAGGGCAGGTCGCCACAGCCGTCCGCGTCCGCGTGGCCGGCAGTTGCTACGTCCCCGTCAAAGGGCAGTGACCGAATCGTGTCCGGAGCGCGGCTAGGGTGGCTGCCCATGTGGCCAGGACAGCAGCCGCCCGGGGGCGAGCAGAACCCGCAGGACAACAACCCGTACCAGCAGCCGGGGTACCAGCAGCCGAATCCGTACCAGCAGCCCGGCTACCAGCAGGCGAATCCGTACGCGCAGCAGCAGCCGCAGTGGAACGCGCCGACCGTGCCGGGCGACCCCAACGCGCCCAAGAGCGGGGGCGGGAACCGGACGAAGTTGGTGGCGATCATCGCCGCGACCGCCGTGGTGATCACCGCCGGGGTGACCGGATTCCTGGTGCTCGGGGGTGACGAGGACGACACCGCTAAGGACGGCAAGGACGGCAAGCCGTCGGCGAGCGCGTCCGCGGACCCGTCGAAGGAGCCGAGCGCGTCGGCCTCCGAGGACAACCCGCGTGGCGGTGAGGCGGAGAAGGCGACCATTCCGGGCTGGCAGGTCGTCGTGAACACGCGCTTCGGCACGAAGTTCGACGTCCCCGCCGACTGGGAGATCGAGACGCCCGGCACCAGCGTCGGCTTCGAGTGGGAGGACAAGGACGGGGAGTGGGACCGCACCACCGTCACCGCTCCCGCCTACCTCAAGTCCAAGTGGTGCACCACCGACGACGACAAGGACGGCCGTGACGAGGACACCGCTCTCGTCACAGCGGGCACCCGCGGTGAGAACGGTGCCAAGACGACCGACCAGGCGGCGGAGACCCGCGTGCCGTGGTGGATCTTCGGCGGCTACACGCAGCCGGACAAGAAGAGTGTGAAGACGGTCAAGCCGAAGCCGTACACCACGACCTCCGGCATCAAGGGCAGCGTCGCCACCGCCTACTCCGACGGCACGCCCCAGAAGGGCAAGTGCGACAGCGAGGGCAAGGCGATCACTTTCGCGTTCAAGAACGGCGCGGGCGACTACGTCACCTGGAACCTCTTCGGCGCCAAGGGCGTCAAGGACGAACTGTCCGAGGCGACCATCCAGAAGATCCTGAGCACCGTGCGGCTCACCGAGGAGCCCCCGACGGGCACCTGACACACGGCGTCCGGATCATGGCCGGTCCGCGTCGTGACCGACGGGCATCATGACCGGTGGGCGGGGCGGGCGTTTGGCAACCCGGCCCCGCCTCGGTGATAGTCACGGGGTGTCCACCACCGCTTCCCGCCGGCGTCCCACCTGGGCCGGACGCAACTACACGCTGCTGACCGCCTCCGCCGTGGTCACCAGTCTGGGCAGCAACGGCGCCCTGATCGCCGCCGCCTTCGCCGTCCTGGCCGTCGGCGGCGACGCCGGGGACGTGGGTCTGGTAGCCGCCGCGCGGACGCTGCCCCTGGTGCTGTTCCTGCTGATCGGCGGCGCGGTGGCGGACCGGCTGCCGCGGCATCACGTGATGGTCGCGGCCAACGTCCTGAACTGCGTCTCGCAAGGCGCGTTCGCCGTCCTGATGCTGGCGGGCGAGCCGCTGCTGTGGCAGATGATGCTGCTCAGCGCGCTCGGCGGCACCGGTCAGGCGTTCTTCGGCCCGGCCGCCGAAGGCATGTTGCTCTCCTCGGTCGACGGGGAGCAGGCCGGGCGGGCCTTCGCGGTGTTCCGGATGGCCATGCAGGGGTCCATCCTCGGCGGTGCGGCGCTCGGCGGTGCCATGGTGGCGGCGGTCGGACCGGGCTGGGTGCTCGCGGCGGACGCGGCCGCGTTCGCGGTGGCGGCGGCACTGCGCGCCTTCCTGGACGTGAAGCACATCCCCCCGCGCGCCCCCGGCGGCGGGCTGCTCTCCGACCTGCGGGAAGGCTGGCGGGAGTTCTCCGGGCGTCCCTGGCTCTGGGGCATCGTCGTCCAGTTCTCCCTCGCCAACGCGGTGGTGGCGGCGGCCGACGCGGTCTACGGGCCCCTGGTCGCCCGGGACCACCTGGGCGGTGCCGCGCCGTGGGGGCTGGCGCTGGGCTTCTTCGGCGGGGGCACCGTGGTGGGCGCGCTGATCATGACCCGCTGGAAACCGGTCCGGCTGCTGTTCACCGGCACCCTGTGCGTGTTCCCCCTGGCGTTGCCCTCGGCCGCGCTCGCCGTGCCGGTACCGGTGGCGGTGCTGTGCGCGGTGATGTTCGTGACCGGGGTGTCGGTGGAGGTGTTCGGCGTGTCCTGGATGACCGCCCTGCACCAGGAGATCCCGGAGGAGAAGCTGTCCCGGGTGTCCGCCTACGACTGGTTCGGTTCGGTCGCCCTGGTGCCGCTGGCAACCGCGCTGGCCGGGCCGGCCGAAGCGACGCTCGGGCGCCCCGAGGCTCTGTGGGGGTGCGCCGCGCTGATCGTGGTGGCCACCGCGGCGGTGCTGTGCGTCCCGGACGTCCGCAACCTGCGCCGCCGGACCTCCCGCGCGGTCACCGGGTCGCCCGCGGCGGACGACCGGCCCGAAGGGGTCGAGCCCGAAGTGGTCGAGCCCGAAGTGGTCGAGCCCGAGGTGGTCGAGAAGGCCTGACGGGGCCGGGCGGTCGCCCGGCGGGTGGCGGTGGCACGGGTGTCGGTGGCGCGGGTGTCGGTGGCCCGGGCGCCGGAAGAGTGCAGCCCTCGGCCGGCGCGTGCGCCGGGGCGAAGACCTCGTCGGTGCGTGCGCCGGTGATGCTGCCCTCGTGGGCGCGGGCGCCGGTGGTGCGCGCAGGGCGCCCATGGCCACCGCCACGCGCCGTCAGACCCGACCCGGCCGGTCCCGGCCCCGGTCCCTTTCGGCTTCCCCCCGCCCGCCCGACCGCCGCTCCGTGCCCGCCGTCTGCGCCGCCCCACTCGGCCTGTACGGACTCACTCGCCCCGTACATGGACCCACTCGGCCCGTACGGACCGCGCGGATGCGTACGGACCCGGGGCGCACCCTCGGTGCCGCTCGCCCGGGAAGGAGAGCCGGTACTCCAGGCAGCCGGTACTCCGGGTCAGCCGGTACTCCGAGTCAGCGGATGCTCCGAGTCGGCAGGTACTCCGGTCAGCCGATGCCGAACGCGCCCTCGGGCGGCACGGGTGACGGTACGGCGTCCTCGTCCCGCACCGGGCGGGCGCCCGCCGTGAACCTCCGGAGCGCCTCGCCGTGTTCCACCCGGGCCGGGAACGCGTCCGCCGCGGTGCGCCGGGCCAACGCGGCGGTGTCCAGGGGCCGGTGGGCCGCGGCCAGCAGGGCGTTGCCGAAGCGCCGCCCGCGCAGCACCCCGGGCTCGGCGACCAGCACCAGCTCCGCGAAGCACGTCGCCAGCGTCGCCAGTTGCGAGCGCAGGAAGTCGAACGGCGCCCCGTCCGCAAGGTTGGCGAGATAGACGCCGCCGTCCCGCACCACCCTGGCGGCCTCCTCCGCGTAGGAGACCGTGGTGAGGTGGGCGGGCACCCGGGAGCCGCCGAACACGTCGGCGATCAGGACGTCCGCGGAGTCGGAGGGTGCCGCGCCCAGCCAGGCCCGCGCGTCGGCCGTGTGCACGGTGACACCGCTGTCCCCGGTCAGCGGCAGGTGCTCGGCGACGAGTTCCGACAGGGCGCCGTCGGCCTCGACCACGTCCTGCCGGGACCCGGGCCGGGTGGCGGCCAGGTAGCGGGGCAGGGTGAGCGCGCCGCCGCCGAGGTGCACGGCGTCCAGCGGGCGCCCGGGCTCGGTGAGCGTGTCCAGGACGTGGCCGATCCGCCGCGCGTACTCGAACTCCAGGTGGTGCGGGTCGTCCAGGTCGACGTACGACTGCGGCGCCCCGTCGACGGTGAGCAGCCAGGCCCGCTCCCGGTCGACGTCGGGCATCAGCTTGGCGGTGCCGTGGTCGACGGCGCGGGTCACGGGGATGGGCTCGGTCACCGTCCCATTGTCCCGGCGGTCCGGCGGCCCGTCCCCCGGGGTCCGGGGCGCCCGCGGGGTCCGTGGACGACGGGCTGCCCGCCCCCTGGCGGGGCGGGCAGCCGTGCGCTCCGTTCAGCCGACCTCCGTCACGGTGCCGGCGCCGACCGTGCGTCCGCCCTCACGGATCGCGAAGCCGAGTCCGGGCTCCAGCGGCACCTCGCGGCCCAGCTCCACGGTCATGGTCACCGTGTCGCCGGGGCGGGCGACGGCCGTCGCGCCGAGGTCGACGTCGCCGACCACGTCCGCGGTGCGGAGGTAGAACTGCGGCCGGTAGCCGGTGAACACCGGTGTGGTACGGCCGCCCTCGCGGGCGGACAGCACGTACACCCGGGCGGTGAACCGCCGGGCGGGCACCACGCTGCCCGGCGCGGCCACCACGTGTCCTCGGCGCACCGCGTCGCGGGGCACACCGCGCAGCAGCAGCGCCACGTTGTCCCCGGCCTGCGCCTCCGGCATCGGCCGGCCGAAGGTCTCCAGACCGGTCACCACCGTCTCGACGCCGGCGCCGAGCACCTCGACCCGCTCGCCGACGCGGATCGTGCCCCGCTCGACGGCGCCGGTGACGACGGTCCCCCGGCCGGTGATGGTGAGCACGTTCTCCACCGGCAGCAGGAAGGGCGCGTCCACGTACCGTTCGGGCATCGGCACGTACGTGTCCACTGCGTCCAGCAGCGCGTCGATCGACGCCGTCCAGCGCGGGTCGCCCTCCAGCGCCCTCAGACCGGACACCCGGACCACGGGCGCCGCGTCACCGCCGTACCCGTGCGCGGACAACAGCTCGCGGACCTCCAGTTCCACCAGGTCGGTGAGCTCCTCGTCTCCCGCGTCGGCCTTGTTGAGCGCGACGACGATGTGGTCGACGCCCACCTGACGGGCCAGCAGCACGTGCTCGGCCGTCTGCGGCATGATCCCGTCGAGGGCGGAGACGACCAGGATCGCCCCGTCCAGCTGGGCCGCGCCGGTCACCATGTTCTTGACGTAGTCGGCGTGGCCGGGCATGTCCACGTGCGCGTAGTGCCGGGTGTCGGTCTCGTACTCGACGTGCGCGAGGTTGATGGTGATGCCGCGCGCGGCCTCCTCCGGCGCCCGGTCGATGCGGTCGAACGGAACGAAGCTGCCGCCCCCGCGCTCGGCGAGGACCTTGGTGATGGCGGCGGTCAGGGTGGTCTTGCCGTGGTCGACGTGCCCCATCGTGCCGATGTTCAGGTGTGGTTTGGTGCGGACGTACGCCGTCTTGGACATGGCGGTACCTCGAAGTCTCTCGGTGGTGGTGCGTGACGGCCCCGGCGCGGCGGCATCGGCACACGGCGGGACGGGGACCCCGGGAGGAACCGGCCGACCCTCCCCCTGCGGGGTCCGCCGGTCGATCCGGGGAGGGTCAGCTTCGGGCGCCGTCGGCGGCGGCCAGGAGAGCGTCGACGGCAGCCTTCGGGGCATCCGCGGGGGCGGATGCGGCGAGGAGGAAGGCGTACCGGACCATGGCGTCGATCCTGGCGGACGCGCGGCCCCACGTCGAACGGTTTTCGTTCCGGGCCCCGGCGGGACGCCGGACCCGGGTGCGCGCGAGGGCGCCCGCGGGCGGCGGGATGCCGGAGTCCGGTGCGCGTGGGGGTGGTTCCGGAGCCGGGGCAGAAGCGGAGGACGGCCGCCCCGACGGACGCGAGGGCGGGACGGAACGAGGCGCGCGCCGAACGAGCCGCGTACCGGACGTGACCGGGAGCGGATCGGGGACGGGGGCGGAACGGGGACGGGGGCGCAGCAGGGACGGCGACGGGTGCGGGGGTGCGGACGCGGGTGCGGGACGGCCCGCACCCGGCTCAGGCGCCGATGTTCTTCAGTGCCTCCCGTACCGACAGCGGCGCGAGGCGGTCCCGTTCGCGGGCGACGAAGGCACGGACCGCCTCCGGGTCCGTCTTGGCGTACTCGCGCAGGCACCAGCCGATGGCTTTGCGGACGAAGAAGTCGGGATGCCCCGCCTGCCGCGCGCAGTAGCCGAAGAGGCGCCCGGTGTCGGTGCGTTCCTTGTAGCGCAGTTGGTGCAGCAGCGCGGTCCGCACGAGCCACAGGTCCTCGTCGACGCTCCAGGCGTCCATCTCCGCCGCCAGGTCCCGGTCGGCCGCGACCAGCGCTCCCACCACGTGCGCGGCGAGCAGGTCGACGGTGTCCCACCACGGGAGGGTGGTGAGGAGCTGCCGGGTGACGGGCAGGAAGCCGGAGGAGCAGTGCCGTACGTGGCGCCGCAGGTAGTCGACCGCGAAATAGTGGTACTCGCGCTCGGGCAGGCTCCAGCAGCGCAGGGCGATCTCCGCGCAGTCCGCCTCGTCGGGGCGGGGCAGCCCCTCCAGGACGGTGCGGGACAGGGCCCGGCGGACCGGGGTGGTCAGGCCGAGGAAGGGGGCGACGTCCTTCATGTAGGCCCGCATCCCGACCGCCCGCTGCGGGTCGGCCGCCGTCGGGTAGACGGTGGTGAGCCGGTCCAGCACGGTGTCGGCGAGCGGGCCGGCGGGAACCCGCGGGGCGCGGCTCCCGTCGTCCGGTGGGGCGGCGTTCATGAGACGCACACTACGGCGATCACACCGGCGCGTCGGTTACTGTCGCCGAATGCTCGATGCCTCCACCCGCTCTGGCGGCACGGCCACGGCTCCTCCCCAAGCCGTCGGTCCCCACGATCTCGCGATCGCCGTCCCCCTGGCCCCGTCCGCGCCCGCGGCCGGGGTCGCCGCCCGCTGCGCCAGGGTGCTGCTGTCGCCGTGGTCCCGGCTGTCGCTGCTCGTGGTGCTGCTGCTGTCGGCGGCCTCCGCGATGCTGCTGTTCGAGCCGCAGCGGCTGCTCACCGACGGCTTTCCGCCACAGCTCGGCGGGGCGGCGGCCGTGGTGCTGTACGCGGTGGCGTACGGGGTGTGCACGGTGGCGTTCGTGCCGCGTCCGCTGCTCAACCTCGGGGCGGGCGCGCTGTTCGGCACCCAGCTCGGTCTGGGCGCGGCCCTCGGCGGCACGGTGCTCGGGGCGGGGCTGGCGTTCTGCCTCGGCCGGGCGCTCGGCCAGGACGCGCTGCGTCCGCTGCTGCGGGGCCGGTGGCTGAAGGCGGCCGACCGGCAGCTCAGCCGGCACGGTTTCCGCTCGATGCTGGCGACCCGTCTGTTCCCCGGGGTGCCGTTCGCCGCGGCCAACTACTGCGCGGCGGTGTCGCGGATGGGCCTGCTGCCGTTCCTGTTGGCGACCGCGCTCGGTTCCATCCCGAACACCGCCGCCTACGCCGTCGCGGGCGACAGCGCCTCGGCTCCCACCTCGCCCGCCTTCCTGATCGCGCTGGCCTGCATCGCCGTGCCGGGTCTGGTGGGGGCGCTGGTGGCGTGGCGCAAGCGGCACCGGCTGCGCGGACGCTGAGCAGCCCGCCGCTACCGCCGACGGCGCCCGCGGCCTCGCCCTCTCCCGTTCCCGCTCCCTCGCCCGTTCCCTCGCCGGCGCCCTCCCCCATCCCCCTCCCCCTCGCGGGGGAACGGGCGAGTCCCCACCGGGTGACGCGGCCCGACAGCCCCCGCGACGGCCCTGCACCTCTTGTTCATTTGAGGGCGTTACGCTGCCCCCGCGGCGCGCCCGATCACCGATCACCGCACCCTGCGGTCCGGCGTGCCCGCTCCGCCCTTTCCGCGAACGGCACTTGGACTCCGCTACCTCATGTCTTGGTTTGAATCCCTCATCCTCGGACTCGTCCAGGGGCTGACCGAGTTCCTCCCCATCTCCTCCAGCGCGCATCTGCGCCTGACGGCGGCCTTCTCCGGCTGGGAGGACCCGGGCGCGGCGTTCACCGCCATCACCCAGATCGGCACCGAGGCGGCGGTGCTCATCTACTTCCGCAAGGACATCGGCCGGATCCTGTCCGCCTGGACGCGGTCCCTCACCGACAAGGAGCTGCGCAGCGACCCCGACGCGCGCATGGGGTGGCTCGTGATCGTCGGCTCCATCCCCATCGGCGTCCTCGGCCTCACGCTCAAGGACCAGATCGAGGGGCCGTTCCGCGACCTGCGGATCACCGCCACGATGCTCATCGGCATGGGCATCGTCCTCGGCATCGCCGACCGGCTGGCGGCACGCGCCGAGCGTGGCGGTCGGCACCGCGCCGCCAGACAGCCGAAGGAACTGACGGACCTGACCGTCAAGGACGGCCTGATCTACGGTCTCTGCCAGGCCATGGCGCTGGTCCCGGGTGTCTCCCGCTCCGGCGCCACCATCAGTGGCGGCCTGTTCATGGGGTACCGGCGTGAGGCCGCCGCCCGCTACTCGTTCCTGCTCGCCATCCCCGCCGTGCTCGCCTCCGGCCTCTACGAACTCAAGGACGTCACCGAGGGCGGACACGTCTCCTGGGGCCCGACCGTCTTCGCCACGGTCGTCGCGTTCGCGACCGGATATGTGGTGATCGCATGGTTCATGAAATTCATTTCCACCCGGAGCTTCATGCCGTTCGTCTGGTACCGGATCGCGCTCGGCATCGTCATCATCGCGCTGGTGGCAATGGGCGTCCTGAGCCCGCACGCGGCCGAACCGGCGCACTGAGACCGGCGGAGGAGACGCCCCCTCCCGACGGCCGGAGAGCCGGCGGAGCGGCGTCCGGCGGCCCGGCTCCCCGTCGCCGCACCGGGGAGGCCCGCCCTCGCCGGCCCAGGGTGGCCCGCGCTCAACCGCTCAGCAGCGCTCGCCGTCCTTGACCGCGAACAGGGTCACCATGGTGTCGGTGGGGTGCGTGCCCGGCGCCGGATCCTGGCTGCACACCACCCAGTTGCGGTCGAAGACCTGCAGCCGGTTCTGTCCGCTCGCGTCCTGGTCGTCGAGGGCGTAGAAGCCGGCGGCCTGGGCCGCGTCCTGGGCGGCCTGCAGATCCTGGCCGGTGAAGTCCGGCAGTTGGGCGGAGGCCGGCGCGGAATCCGCACCGGCGTCGGTTCCGCCCCCGGATTCCTTCTCGGCCCCGCCCTCCTCCGTCCCGCCCTTCTCCGTCCCGGTGTCGCTCGCGTCCCCGGAATCGGGCTGCGGGTCGCTCGGGGTTGCGTCGCCCCCGGGCGTGTCGCCGGTGTCCCGGTCGACGGTGTCCGACGTGGCGGATCCGGCCCCGCCGCTGTCGGTTCCCTCGCAGGCGGTGAGCGTGAGCAGGGCCACGGCGGCGAGCGCGGCGGCGACGGTACGGATGTGCATGATGCGTCCCTCGAGGTGCGGGGTCGGGCAGGGCGATGAGCATGACGGATGTGCGCGTGCGGTGAAGGTGATGTGACGCATCCGTGACGCTGAGTTCGACGGGAACCCGACCGATCCCCACAACAACGCTCCTGACGCCGCGTCGGCTCCATAGCGCGCGGCGGCGCCTGAGCCGACCGGTTCGCGCCGGTCTCCCCACGCAGGCATCACGCCGTCGCCGTCGTACGACCGCGAGGAGCGGGGCTGCGCCGGACCGCTCGGGCGCACGGAGCCCGGCGTGCTCGACCCGCTGGGACGCGGGCACGGACCGGCTCCGACGGGAGGCACCGGAGGGCGGATGCCGCGCGCCGCGTCGCCCGTAGCCGTCCGGTAGCGGAGTGTCAGTGCGTGGGCCTAGGCTGTCCGCATGTCCCCCGATTTGGTCACCCCTGGTTCCGTGCGGTCCGCCGACGACGTCAACGAACAGATCCGTGCGCTGTGGCTGCGCGCGGGCGGTTCGCTGTCGGCCACCGAGCGTGCGGAGTACGAGCTGCTCGTGGTGGAGTGGGCTGCCGCGATCCGCGGAGAGATCGTCGAGGCGGCCTGAGGCCCCGCGCCCCGCGCCCCGCGCCCCGCGCCCCGCGCCCCGCGCCCCGCGCCCCGCGCCCCGCGCCCCGCGCCCACAGCGTCCGCCACGAGAGGCGTGCGGGAGGCCCGTGGTCCCCGCCTCCGGGTCGTGACCCGGGCCTCCTCAACTCCCCTGCCGGAGCGCCGACTTCATCGGTCAGCGTCCGCCGGCCACCCGCAGCACCGTCCCCGTCGTGTACGAGGCGTCCGGTGACATCAGCCAGGCCACGGCCGCGGCGATCTCCTCGGCCCGTCCGGCGCGCCGCATCGGGATCGCGGCGGCGGCCTGCCGGGCCCGGTCCGGTGCCCCCATCGCGGCGTGCATCTCCGTGTCGATCACTCCCGGCGCCACCGCGTTGACCCGGATCCCGTCCGGGCCGAGCTCCTTGGCCAGCCCGAGCGTCAGCGCGTCGACGGCCGCCTTGGTCGCCGCGTAGTGGACGTACTCGCCGGGGCTGCCGAGGGTGGCGGCGCCCGACGAGATGTTCACGATCACGCCCTCGCCCCGGGGCGTCATCAGCTGCGCGGCCCGCCGCGCGCACAGCAGCGTGCCCATGAGGTTGACGTCGACGACCCGCCGCAGGCTGTCGGTGCCGACGTCGGCGAAGCGGCCCAGTGGTCCGGTCACCGCCGCGTTGTTCACCAGCCCCGTCACCGGGCCGAGTTCCCGCTCCGCCACCTCGAAGAGCCGCTCGACGTCCGCCTCCACGGAGGTGTCGCCCCGGACGGTGACGGCACGCGCGCCGGCCGACCGCACGCCCTGGGCGACGGTCTCGGCGGCCTCGGCGTCGCGTACGTAGCCCACCACCACGTCGTGTCCCTCGGCCGCGAGCCGCAGACTGGTGGCGGCCCCGATCCCCCGGCTTCCGCCGGTGACCACGGTGACGAGTCGTTTCATGTCCTGCCTCCCGCAGACGCTCGCGTGCAACGGCCCCAGAGTCGCAGACCCGGCGCTGCGGCCCCTGCCGGACCCGGGCCACGGAGCCACCCCGCCACCCCGCCACCGCACCACGGCGGCAGGGCGACGGGGCGAGAGGCGGCAGGGGGACAGGCGCCAGGCGACCGGCGACAAGCGACAAGCGACCGGCGACCGGCGACAGGCCCACGAAAGTCCGGACGCCCCCTTGGCACCTCACGTCCCCTGGTCAACACTGATCCGATGACCCAGCGTGTGGAGCTCGCGACCGTGAGAGACCGACTGGCCGTGGACGAGCTCGTCACCGAGTACGCCGTGGCCGTCGACGAGGGCGACTGGGAAGGATTCCGCGGGCTGTTCGCACCGGGCGGGAGAGCCGACCACCGCGCGGCGGGCGGCATCGAGGGCAGCGCCGGGGAGGTGGCCGGCCGGCTGGCCGAGTCCCTGACGGCGTTCCCGGTGCGGCAACACCTCATCGTCAACCGGTTGGTGCGGTTCGGCGTCCGGGAGCTGGACACCGGCGACACGGCCCACGTGCGGGCCGACTACCTCAGCTCGATGGGCAGCGGCGACCGGGACGGCGGAGGGGCGGCGGCGCCGGACGTGGTGTGCGGGGGCCGGTACGCCTTCGCCGTGGTGCGCACCGAGGACGGCTGGCGGCTGAGCGAGGTCGTCGTGCGCGAGCTGTGGCGGCGCCTGCCCGGCGGTGGACTGCCGATGTGATCAACTGAACGGGCCCGCGCTGCCCGGGATCGCCCGCGGGCGCACACTGGGGCCATCACGGGGTAGGGAGCCGCCCATGAAGACGTTCGGTCGCCGGCTCGCCTCCCCGTGGTACCGCTCCGTCGTGGCGGTGGTCGCGGGCGCCGTGCCGGTCCTGGCCTTCCCCGCTCCGGCCCTGTGGTGGTGCGCCGGTGTCGCGCTGGTGCCGTGGATCCTGCTGGCGCGGAACGCGCCGACGGGGCGCCGGGCGGCGTTCGACGGGTGGTGCGGCGGCTTCGGGTTCATGTTCGCCATGCACCACTGGCTGCTGCCGCACCTGCACGTGTTCACGTTCGTCATCGCGGCGCTGCTGGGGGCGCTGTGGGCGCCCTGGGGGTGGCTGGTGCGCAGGCTTCTGGGCGGTACGCCGTCCCGGGGCCGGGTGGTGGCCGCGCTGGTGGTGCTGCCGTCGGGCTGGCTGGTGATCGAGCTGATCCGTTCCTGGCACGCCCTGGGCGGGCCCTGGGGCGTGCTCGGTGCCAGTCAGTGGCAGGTGGGTGCGGCCCTGCGGCTGGCGTCGGTGGGCGGCGTCTGGCTGGTCAGTCTGCTGCTGGTGGCGGTGAACGTGGCCGTCGCGGTGCTCGTCGTGGTGCGTGCGGCGCGACTGCCGGCCCTGGCCGCCCTGGTGGCGGTGGCCGCGGCGGGGTCGGCGGCGTGGGTGTGGTCGCCGCGGCCGCAGACCGGTGAACGGGTCCGGATCGCGGTCGTCCAGCCGGGGGTGATCGCCGGGCCCGCGAGCGCGGACCGCCGCTTCGACCGCCAGGAACAGTTCACCCGCCGTCTGGCGGGCCGGGACGTCGACCTCGTGGTCTGGGGCGAGAGCAGCGTGGGGTTCGACCTCGGCGATCGCCCCGATCTCGCCGGTCGGCTCGCCGCGCTGTCCCGTGGGACGGGCGCCGATCTGCTGGTCAACGTGGATGCCCGGAGGTCCGACCGGCCCGGCATCTTCAAGAGTTCGGTGCTGGTCGGCCCGGAGGGGCTGACCGGCGACCGGTACGACAAGATGCGGCTGGTGCCGTTCGGGGAGTACATCCCGGCCCGCTCGCTGCTGGGCTGGGCGACCTCGGTCGGCCGGGCGGCCGGCGAGGACCGCAGGCGCGGTGCGGAGCAGGTCGTGATGGAGACGGACGGCGGGCTGCGGGTCGGCCCGATGGTGTGCTTCGAGACCGCGTTCCCGGACATGAGCCGGAGTCTCGCCGAGGACGGCGCGGGTGTGCTGCTGGCGCAGTCCTCGACGTCGACGTTCCAGCGGAGCTGGGCGCCGGAGCAGCACGCCTCGATCGCCGCGCTGCGGGCCGCGGAGACCGGCCGGCCGATGGTGCACGCGACGCTGACGGGCGTGTCCGCCGTGTACGGCCCGGACGGCCGGCGGGTCGGGCCGTGGCTGGGTACGGACGCCTCCGGCACCCATGTCTACGAGGTGACTCCGGCGCACGGCACGACGCCGTACGTCCGCTTCGGCGACTGGGTGCCGCTGACGGCGCCGGTGGTCGTCGCGGGCTGGTGCGTCGTGGAGGCGCTGCGGGTCAGGCGGCGGAGGGACCGGTCACCGCGCGCACCACGCGCTCGCACAGCTCATGGGTCTCCAGCGCGTCCCGGGCGCTGAGCGGCCGTCCGGCGCGCACCGCGTCGAGGAAGGCGAGCACGGCCTGCTCGATGCCACGCTGCCGGGCCACCGGGACCCAGTCGCCGCGCCGCCGCACGGTGGGCTGGCCCTTGTGGTCGACGACCTCGGCCAGGTTGAGGACCTGGCGCTTGGAGTCCTGCCCGGAGACCTCCAGGATCTCCTCGGCGGAACCGCTGAGCCGGTTCATCACCCCGAGCGCGGTGAAGCCGTCGCCGGCGAGCTGGAGCACGACGTGGTGCAGCAGTCCGCCCTCGGTGCGTCCGCGCACGGTCACGTCGTCGACGGTGCCGGGCACGAGGAAGCGGAGGGTGTCGACGACGTGGATGAAGTCGTCGAGGACCATGGTGCGCGGGTCCTCGGGCAGGCCGACCCGGTTCTTCTGCATCAGGATCAGGTCGCGCGGGAGTTCGGCGCACTGGGCGTACCCCGGGGCGAAGCGGCGGTTGAAGCCGACGGCGAGGCTCACCCCGCGGTCCTCCGCCCGTTCCACGAGACGTGCGGAGTCGGCGAGGTGGTAGGCGAGGGGCTTGTCGACGTAGGTCGGGACGCCGGCGTCCAGCAGCCGGGCCACGATCTCGGGGTGGACCGTGGTCGGCGCGTGCACGAAGGCGGCGTCGAGGTCCTGGGAGAGCAGGGAGTCGAGGTCGGCGTGGCGGCGGTCCGGCGGCAGGTGGAGGCCGTCGGCGACGCGGGTGAGCGTGGCGGGCGTCCGGGTCTGCAGGTGGAGCGTCACGTCGGGCAGGGTGCCCAGCACCGGGAGGTAGGCCTTCTGCGCGATGTCGCCGAGTCCGATGCAGCCGACCTTCACGGGGTGTTCTCCTCTAGCCGTCGCCTGGCGTGGTCTGCGGGGAAGCATACGGCGGCCGGGGCGGGCGCCAGTCGGCGATGCCGTCGAAGGTGCGCAGCAGGAGGCCGGGGGCGGCCCGGGACACCGCGGCCAGGGCGTGGTCGCGCAGCGCGATACCGGCCCGGTTGGTCATCATGTCGAGCCGGGCCGCCCGGACCGCCTGGCGGGCGATCGCGGTGGTGCGGGGCAGCCGGGCCGCCGTGTAGGCGGTGAGGTCGTCGCGGTGGTGGGCGAGGACGACGGCGTCCTCGATGGCCTGGTTGCCGCCCTGGCCGAGGTTGGGCGGCATGGCGTGCGCGGCGTCGCCGACGAGCGCGACCCGGCCGCGGTGCAAGGCGGTCAGCGGCCGGGCGAGGTGGTGCACGTCGTGCCGGAGCACGTCCTCGGGGCGGACGGCGGCCAGCACGGCGGGCACCGGGTGGTGCCAGTCGCCGTAGAGCCGCAGCAGTTCGGCCTTCTCGTCGTCGGGGGCCCGTCCGCCCGCGGGTGTCCGGGCGGCGGCGTAGGCGTAGACCCGGCCGTCCTGGAGCGGATGGGTGCCCCAGATGCGGCCCGGGCCCCACGTCTCGTGCGAGGCGAAGACGGCGCCCGGGACGGGAACGAGGACCCGCCAGGTGGTGAAGCCGGCGTAGGCGGGCCCGGGGTGGGACGGGAAGAGGGTGCTCCGTACGGCCGATCGGATGCCGTCGGCGGCCACCACGAGGTCCGCCGTCAGCTCCCCGTCGGGGGTGCCCACGCGGGCCGGACGGCCGGGGTCGGCGGGGTCGCCGGGGTCCAGGACGCGGGCGTCCACGGCCGTGCGGACGGCGTCCGGCGGCAGGGTGGCGGCCAGGTGGTCGACGAGGGTGGTGCGGGCCAGGAGGACGAGCGGGCCGCCGAAGCGTTCGCTCGCGGCGGCGGCGCTGGAGCGCACCAGCCACCGCCCGTCGGGGGCGCGCACCCCGCCGTCGCCCTGGAAGGCGGCCAGGGCCCGGACGGCGTCGCCGACACCGATCAGGTCCAGGGCGCGCAACCCGTTGGGGGCCAGGGAGATGGCGGCGCCGACGGGAGCCAGTGAGGCGGCCCGCTCCAGTACGGTCACCCGGATCCCGCGACGGTGCAGGGCGGAGGCGGCGGTCAGTCCGCCGATCCCCCCGCCGATCACGACGGCCCGCTCGACCCGTGCCATGACTGCTCCTCCCGACGGCGACTACATCTGTAGTGTCCGTGGACACGACTGTACTACAGCAGTAGTGCCGGCGGTAGGTTTGGCCCATGTCCGTGAGCACCGCAGGCGCCGCACGCGCCGACCTCGTGGCCGACGCCGCCCTGGCCCTGCTCGCCGAGCGCGGGATGCGGGGACTGACCCACCGGGCGGTCGACGAGGCCGCCGGGCTGCCGCAGGGCTCCACCTCGAACGTGGCCCGCACCCGGCAGGCGCTGCTGGAACTCGCGGTACGGCGGCTCGCCGAGCGGGAGGCCCGGGTGCTCGCCCTGGACGCCCTGCCGGACCCCGGGCAGGGCACCGGCGCGGTGGTGGACGCGCTCGCCCTGGCCACCCACCGCGCCCTGACCGGCGACCGCGTCCTCACCCTCGCCCGCTACGAACTCGCCCTGGAGGCCACCCGCCGCCCCGAGCTGCGCGCCCACTTCGACGCCACCGGCGCCCGGTTCCGCGACGTGCTCACCGCCCTCGTCACCGGACTCGGTTCCACGGACCCCGGCCGGCACGCCCTGTCCCTGATCGCCTGGGCCGACGGGCTGCTGTTCTCCTGCGTGGCCGGGTCCTTCGGCTCGCGCCCGCCCGGCCCGCAGGAACTGCGGGACAGCCTGCGGGAGTTGCTGCGGGGGATGCTCGACGGCTGAAAACGGGTCGTGGCGCGACGCGGCAACCGTGAGGATGCCCCCATGACGACCGATCGCCGTGACCCCGCCACCGACGCCGACGAACGGGCCATGCTGGAGGGCTGGCTCGACTACCACCGCAGCACCCTGGCATGGAAGTGCGAGGGCCTGACCGACGCCCAGTTGCGCACCGCGTCGGTGTCCCCGTCCTCACTCACCCTGCTCGGACTCGTCCGGCACATGGCCGACGTGGAGCGGGGCTGGTACCGCCGGGTGCTGATGGGCGAGGACGCCGGACCGATCCACTACAGCGAGGCCGACCCCGACGGCGACTTCCGGGTCACGCCGGCGGACAGCTGGGAGGAGGCGTACGCGACCTGGCAGGAGGAGATCGCGGTCGCCCGGCGCAACGCGGCCGGCTTCGCCCTGGACGACCTGTCGCGCGGCACGCACGCCCGTACCGGCGAACGCTTCAACCTGCGCTGGCTGCACACCCACATGATCGAGGAGTACGCGCGGCACAACGGCCACGCCGACCTCATCCGGGAGGCCCTGGACGGCACCACCGGCGACTGACGTCAGCCCGGCGCCCGCACGGCCCCCGGAAGGGGTCGGACATCACCCGTGCGGGGCATCCGAGGGCCCGAAGCGTCCCGGGGCGGAGCCCGCAGCCAGCAGACTGGCCCGGGTGCGACGAACGACGACGACAGCGGCCCTGCTGCTGACCGTGGCGGTGTCGGCCCTCTCGGGCTGTGTCACGGTCCCGCCCCCCGCCTCCGCCCCCCGGCCGCCGACGGCCCCGGCCGGGTCGCCGGTGCCGCCGGCCCCCGGCCCGGACGGGGTGGCGCGGACACCGGCCGTGCAGGCGCCGGCGCGGGAGGCCCTGGAGATGATCGGACCGTCCGGCGCGGAGCGGCCGTCCGCCGCTCCCCCGCGGCACACCGGCCCCCCGCCCGCCGCGTCGGAGCGCCCCGTGCCGCCCCCCGACCGCGACCGGCCCTCCCGCCCGGACCGTCCGGCTCCAGGGGGCGAGGCCGTCGCCCCCGGTCCGGCCGCCGGCGGGCCGGGGCCGGGGAGCGGCGAGGGCGCGGACGTGTGCGCGCTGGGCAGGACGTACGGCCACTGGCCGCAGGACAGCCCGCAGGCAGCGATCTGCCGGGAGGTCTACGGGCGGTGAGGCGGCGGTCGGCCCGCAGCCGCGCGGCGACGGCCGCAGGCCCCCGCGACACGGGCCCGGCGGAGGACCGCCGCCGAGCCCGCGTTCCGGGGTCGGCGCGCCGGTGCGGTGGCCGGCCGTCCCGGGTGCGGCGCGCCGGTGCGGCGGCCGGCGGCCCCGGTGCGGTGCGCCGCCGGATCAGGCGCCTCCGGCGGAGCCGGTTCCCCGGGGTCACCGGCACCGCTGGGACCACCGGGGCTGATGGGGCGGCGGCAGCCCCGACGTCTCCTACCTCCGCTGCCTCGGCGGCCCGCTCCCGCCGCCGGGAGGGCCCTCGGCCTCCCCCAGCCGGATCTCCAGCCGCCGGATAGCCGCCCGGACGCCCTCTCCGTAGGAGTCGTCGGCCAGGGCGACGGCCGCTCCCCTGGCCCGCCGGAGGTGGCTGCGGGCGGCGTCGGGGCGGCCCAGACCGGCGTAGTCGGTGGCGAGGCTCAGATGCAGCGCGGGGTAGAGGGCGCGCACCTCGGCCGACGCCCCGGACACCTCCGGCCCGCTCCGGAGCGCCTCCTCGGCGGCCGTCAACGCCCGGAGGTCCCAGGCCAGTTCGGCTTCGGGGTCGTCCTGGGTGTCGGCCAGGTAGTGGGCCAGGGTGCAGCGGTGCAGCGGGTCCCCGTCACCGATCTCCGCCCACAGGCCCAGCAGCCGGTGGCGCGCCTCCTCGCGGTCGCCCGCGTGGTGCAGCATCACGACCTGCCCGATGCGGGTCAGTACGGCGTCGGCCGCCGCCCGGCCCTGTCGTTCCGCCACCGCGCCCTCCGCACCGCTCGCCGGATGTCGCTCCCGACGCTAGCCGCAGCCGGCCGCGACGGCGGACAGGGCGCCCCGTGACGCACCGGCGGGTCGTCCGGGTGCGGGCACCCCGCTGTCCCGCACCCGGCGCCGGGTCAGCCGAGGTCGGGGATGGTCCAGTCGACCGGGGCGTGGCCCTGGGCGGCGAGGGCCTCATTGATCTGCGTGAACGGGCGGGAGCCGAAGAACTTCTTCGCCGAGAGCGGGGAGGGGTGCGCACCCTTCACGACCGCGTGGCGGGTCGCGTCGATCAGGGGCAGCTTCTTCTGCGCGTAGTTGCCCCAGAGCACGAAGACGGCCGGCTCGGGCCGGTCCGCCACCGCACGGATGACCGCGTCGGTGAACCTCTCCCAGCCGCGGCCCTTGTGCGAGTTGGCCTCGCCGCCGCGCACCGTGAGCACCGCGTTCAGCAGCAGCACGCCCTGCTCGGCCCACGGCATGAGGTAGCCGTTGTCCGGGACGGGCGTGCCCAGCTCCGCGTGCATCTCCTTGTAGATGTTGCGCAGCGACGGCGGGGTGCGCACGCCCGGCCGCACCGAGAAGCACAGACCGTGGCCCTGGCCTTCGCCGTGGTAGGGGTCCTGGCCGAGGACCAGGACCTTGACCTTGTCGTAGGGCGTCGCGTCCAGCGCCGCGAAGACCTCCTCGCGGGGCGGGTACACGGGGCCCTTCGCCCGCTCCTCCTCGACGAACTCCACCAGCTCCTTGAAGTAGGGCTGCTGCAGCTCGTCGCCCAGAACCCCGCGCCAGGACTCGGGCAGCATGGCGATGTCGGTCACGTCAACGTCCTCACGATTGCGGTCACTTGCCGGTCCATGCAACCTACCGGCGACCACTGACAACCGACTCCGCGCGTGCTGCCCGTCCCGTCACCAGCTGGTCTTGCGGGAGAGCTCCCACACCATCATGATCGTCGAGGGGTCCAGGGCCCGCTCGCCGCCCGAGATGTCCCGGCTGGCCGCGATGTACTGCCGGCCCTGCCACAGCGGGAGCAGTCGCGCGTCGTCGACGAGGATCTTCTGGGCCTCCTCGAACTCGCGCACCACGTTGCCGCGGTCACTCTCCCGGCGGGAACGCGGCAGCAGGACGTTGGTGATCTCCGTCGCCTCGTAGGGCGTGCCGAGCGCGTTCTGCTTGCCGACGAAGGGGGCGATGAAGTTGTCCGCGTCCGGGAAGTCGGGGAACCAGCCGCGCCCGAAGACCGGGTACTCGCCCTTCTGGTAGCCGCCGACATACGTCTTCCACGGGCGGCTCTTGAGCGTGATGTCGAACAGCTTGGACGCCTCCAGCTGCCGTTCGAGCTCCTTGAACTCCACCGCCGTCGCGGATCCGTAGCGGTCCGTGGTGTACCAGAACGTCAGCGGGACCTTCTGGGTGATGCCCGCGTCGGTGAGGATCTGCTTGGCCTTGGCCACGCTGGGCTCGCCGTAGTTGTCGAAGAAGCCGGTCGTGTGGCCGGTCAGGCCCTTGGGGACCATGGAGTACAGGGGGTCGACGGTGTCCTTGTAGACCTTGTGCGCGATGGCCCCGCGGTCGATGACCTGCGCGATGGCCTGGCGCACCTCCTTCTTGCCCGCCCAGGGGTCCTTCGGGTTGAACACCAGGTAGCTGATGTCGGTCCCGGTGCCCTCGACGAGCTGGATCTCCTCCTCGGAGCTGGTCTTGCTCTGGAGGTCGATGATGTCGTCGGCGGCGAGACCGCGGTAGGTGATGTCGACCTCCTTGCCGCGCAGCGCCTCGACCATCGTCTGGGATTCCTGGAAGTAGCGCATGGTCACCGCCTGGTTCCGCGGCTTGGCGAATCCCTTGTACGTGCCGTTGCGGACCAGCTCGGCCGTCTTGCCCTCGTCGTAGGACTTCAGGGCGTACGGGCCCGAGCCGACGATGCCGCCCTCCTTGCGCAGGGCGTCTGCGGGGTAGTCGTCCGGGGCGACGATCGACATGGCGGGCGTGGCCAGGACGAACGGGAAGGTCGCGTCGGGCTTGTTGAGGTGGAAGACCACCTCGCGGTCGCTCGGCGCCTCCACCCGCTCCAGGCTGCCGAGCAGACCCGCCGGTCCGCCGTTCACGTTGATCTTGCGGATGCGGTCGATGGAGTACTTGACCGCCTTGGCGTCGAGGGTGGCGCCGTCGGAGAACTTCAGCCCCTCGCGCAGTTCGCAGCGGAAGACCTGGTTGGAGTCGTCCGAGAAGGCACAGCTCTCGGCGGCGTCCGGCTGGGGCGTCGTCGCACCGACCGGATAACTCAGCAGGGTCTGGTAGATGTTGCGGAACAGCTCCCAGGAGCTGTCCCAGGAAGCGGCAGGATCCAGCGTGCTGGGCGCACTGGTCGTCCCCACGACGATTGGCTCCTCGTCATCCGGGGTATCGGACGACAAGACGCCACATCCGGCGACCAACGACGATATGGACGCGATGGCCGCCATCCGCCGCAGGCCTCGGTTCCGGTTGAACACGCGCACGCTCCTCGATCTGCCGTACCAAGGGTCGGCAGACGATACCGCAGTGTTCCGCCTGCTGACCCTCCCCTGAACGACAGTTGAGATCGAGCCGCAACCGACGGCGCCGCCATATCCCCCCACAAGCCCCGGAACGCCGACACGGGCCTCCCTTTCGTCAAGGAAAGCCCGTGCCGGGACCGTCGGGTCCGCTCCGTGGAAGCAGCTGCTCCGCCGTCCGGAACAGGGCGCCCGCGCAAGCGGTTGCGCCGCCGTCCGGAGCGGGGCGTGGTCAGGCCACTCCGGCCTTGAGGAAGACGCCGCCGTCGACCACGAGGGTCTGGCCGGTCACCCAGTCCGACTGCCGGGAGGTGAGGAAGGCGGCGGCGCCGCCGATGTCGGAGGGCACACCGAGCCGGCCCAGCGGGTAACCGGCGGCGGCCTCCTCCTCCCGGCCCTCGTACAGGGCCTGCGCGAACTTCGTCTTCACCACGGCCGGGGCGATGGCGTTGACCCGGACCTTCGGCGCGAACTCGTGGGCGAGCTGCACGGTCAGGTTGATCAGGGCGGCCTTGCTGACGCCGTACGCGCCGATGAACGGCGAGGGCGCCAGGCCCGCGACGGACGCGATGTTGACGATCGCGCCGCCGTTGTCCTTCTGCCAGGCGTGCCACGTGCGCTGGGCGAAGCCGAGCGCGGAGACCACGTTGGTCTCGAAGACCTTGCGGGCCACGTTCAGGTCGAGGTCCGCGATCGGCCCGAACACCGGGTTGGTCCCGGCGTTGTTGACCAGGTAGTCGACCCGGCCGAAGGTCTCCATGGTGCGCTCGACGGCGACGGCCTGGTGGGCCTCGTCGTGCGCCTTGCCGGCCACGTACATGGCACGGTCGGCACCGAGGGTCTCGACGGCCTCCTTCAGGGCGTCCTCGTTGCGGCCGGTGATGCACACCCGGTCGCCACGCGCGACGAGCGCCTCGGCGACGCCCAGGCCGATGCCCCGGCTGGCGCCGGTGATCAGGGCGACCTTGCCCGAGAGTTCCACTTCGGTCATGTCCAGTGCTCCAGTCGTCCCGGTCGTCCTAGTCGAGCGGCCCGCCGGCCACGTACAGCACCTGGCCGGAGACGAAGCCGGCCGCCTCGCCGGTGAAGAAGGCGATGGCGTTGGCGATGTCGTCGGGCTCGCCGACCCGGGCGACGGGGATCTGGGTGGCCGCGGCGGCCTTGAAGTCCTCGAAGCCCATGCCGACGCGGTCGGCGGTGGCCTTGGTCATCTCGGTGGCGATGAAGCCCGGGGCGACGGCGTTGGCGGTGACGCCGAACTTGCCGAGCTCCTTGGCGAGGGTCTTGGTGAAGCCCTGGAGGCCGGCCTTGGCGGCGGAGTAGTTGACCTGGCCGCGGTTGCCGAGCGCGGAGGAGGACGACAGGTTGACGATGCGGCCGAAGCCCGCGTCGACCATGTGCTTCTGGCAGGCCTTCGACATCAGGAAGGCGCCGCGCAGGTGCACGTTCATGACCGTGTCCCAGTCGGAGACACTCATCTTGAACAGCAGGTTGTCGCGCAGCACGCCCGCGTTGTTGACCAGGATGGTGGGGGCACCGAGCTCCTCGGCGATCCGCGCGACGGCGGCCTCGACCTGCGCCTCGTCGGAGACGTCGCAGCCGACGGCGATCGCCTTGCCTCCCTCGGCGGTGATCTTCTCGACGGTGTCCTTGCAGGCGGCCTCGTCGAGGTCGATCACGGCGACGGCACGGCCCTCGGCGGCCAGTCGTACGGCGGTGGCGGCGCCGATGCCGCGCGCGGCACCGGTGACGACCGCGACCCGCTGCTCAGTGGTGGACATTGCTGCTTCTCCTCGCCCTTGGGGTGCGGCTCCAGCGGTCCGGCCCATCGGTGAGCGACCGCTTAGTACCTTCAGCAGACGTGACGCTAGAAGCCCTGGCACGCGGTGTCAACGGCACGTCCGGCCCGTGTGATCCATTACCCGCCTCCCGGACGCGCCATCCGCCGCCCCACGCGCGGCCCCGGCGACGGTGCCGCGCCGGGCCCGCGTCCCCGGCCGCACGCCCGGCCCGGCACCCGATCGGCCCACGGCCGCGCGCCCACGGCGACCCCCGGACCTAGCGTCGAAGGCCGAGCCATCCGTGGCCGGAAAGGAGGCGCTCCATGCGCCGTCGTACCGGTGCCATAGGCACACTGATCGCGCTCACCGCGGTCCTGCCGGCCGCCCCCGCCCACGCCCAGGACCTGGACTGCCGCGACTTCACGTACCAGGAGGACGCGCAGGCGCTGTTCGACTCCGACCCCCGGGACCCGCACCGCCTCGACGAGGACCAGGGCCCGGACGACGGCATCGCCTGCGAGGCACTCCCCCGGCGCGCCGCCGGCACCGCCTCCTCGACCAGTTCGCCGCGTCCGACGACGGCCGCCCCGTCCACGTCGCCCGCCGGACCCACCACCGTCCCGTCCACCGCCCCCACCACCGGGCCCACCGCGGTGCCCACGACGACGCCCGCGACTGAGCCGCCGTCCGGCGTCGCCGGCACGTCGACGGCCCCCGCCGCGGTCGCCTCGCGCGGGGTGCGGGGCGGGCTGGGCGGCTCCTCCGACAGCGGCCCGAGCGGCCTGGAGCTGGGCGTCGGGGCGACTTTCGTGGCCGGTGCCCTCGCTGTCGGCGGCTACCTCCTCAAACGCCGGCGCTCGTGAGCCGGGTCACCGCACCAGCAGGCCGAGCAGCCGTTCCGTCTCGGTGCCCGGGTCGGCGGTGAGACCGGTGTGCACGGGCCCGGGCTGCACGATGGTGGACCGGGGCGCGATCAGCCAGCGGAAACGGCGGCCCGCGTCGTCCTGCGCGGCCTGACCCGCCCCGTCCCCGCCCGCGCAGACCCGCTCGACGGCCCGCAGCGCCGCCCGTACGCCCGCGAGGTCGACGTCCGGGTCGAGGGCCAGCAGGCGGGCCTCGTCCAGGTGGATGCGCGCCGCGACGAAGGACAGCGGCCGGCAGTACAGCAGGACCCCGGCGTTGACGCACTCACCGCGTTCGACGCGCGGCACCACCCGCAGCAGCGCGTACTCGTAGACGTGCCGGCCGCTCACCGGTCCTCCTCGATGCCGTCGACGTGCCGGTGGACGGTGGCCGCGCGGGCGAGCAGCGGCCGCGCGTAGGCCCGCCGCAGGTCGTCCGGGGTGTCGAAGCCCGGCTCGTCGTGCAGCCAGGCGTCCGGCACGGCGGCGGTGACCTCGGCGAGCAGGTCCTCGGTGACCAGCGGCGCCAGACGCGCGGCGGCGGCCCCGACGTCCGGCGCGAACGTGCGCAGCACGTGGTCGGAGGCGTCGTAGGGGCGGGCGGCGGAGGCGTCGGCGCCGGGCCAGTTGTGGTGCCAGATCATGGTCGCGCCGTGGTCGATGAGCCACAGGTCCCCGCGCCGGAGCAGCAGGTTGGGGTTGCGCCAGGAGCGGTCGACGTTGTTCACCAGCGCGTCGAACCAGACGATCCGCCCGGCTTCCTCCGGGTCCACGTCGAAGGCCACCGGGTCGAACCCGAGGGCACCGGAGAGGAACTCCATGCCGAGATTGGTGCCTCCGCTGCCGCGGAGCAGCGCCTGCACCTCCTGGTCGGGCTCCCCCAGGCCGAGCACCGGATCGACGTCGACGGTCACCAGGCGCGGCACCCGGAACCCCAGCCGGCGGGCGAGTTCCCCGCACACGACCTCGGCGACCAGCGTCTTGCGGCCCTGGCCCGCACCGGTGAACTTCAGCACGTAGGCACCCAGGTCGTCGGCCTCGATCAGCCCGGGCAGCGAACCTCCCTCGCGCAGCGGCGTGATGTAACGGGTGGCGGTGACTTCGGTCAGCACTGCGTCAGGCTACGCGATCTCCGTGCCCGGCCGTCCGCGGGAGGACGGCCGCCGGGGCGTCGACGGCCCACGTCCACGACCGCCGGGGACCTGCCCGGGCACCCCGCCCCCGGGAGAAGCCGGCCGGTCCCGACAGCCAACCGACAGCTGTGGCTTACGTCCCCCCGACCCCCTCGGTGGCCATGCTGGGGACCGCTGAACGGCGTGGGCCCGCCGGCCGTACCTGTCCACGGATCAACTTCCCCGGAAGGGACGCACCGCATGACCAGGGCATCGCTCAAACCCTCTCCCGAGACCCCGGCCGCATCCGAGCAGGACGACGCCGCCACCGGACCCGGGCGCCGGGCCGTGATGGCGACGGTCACCGCCGCGGGTCTCACGGTGGCACTGACCGCGTGCGGAGGTTCCGACGACTCGCCTTCCGCCGGTGCGTCCGGCGACGCCTCGTCCGCCGCCGGCTCCGACGACTCCGCGGCCGGCTCGGACGACGACGGCGGCGGCGGCGACGCCGGTGCCGCGCTCGCGACCACCGCCGAGATCCCCGAGGGCGGCGGCAAGGTCTTCGCCGACCAGAAGGTCGTGGTCACCCAGCCGTCGGCCGGGGAGTTCAAGGCCTTCTCGGCGAACTGCACCCACCGGGGCTGCGCGGTGCAGAGCGTCGCCGACGGAGTCATCAACTGCCCCTGCCACAACAGCAACTTCTCCATCACCGACGGCAGTGTGCAGGGCGGTCCCGCGCCCAAGCCGCTGCCGTCCGTGCCGATCACGGTCGAGGGGGACTCGATCTCGCTGGCCTGAGCCGCCGGGGCCGGACCGCGCGGTCCCGTCCGCCCGGCGGGGGCCGACGCCGCCTACCCGGCCGCCGGGGCGGTGAGCCGCCGGCACCCGCCGGGCCACCGCCCCCACGGGGACCGTTCGGGCGCCCGCGACAGCACCGGGCGGCGGCACCACCGGTGCGATCGCGGGCCACGGGTGCCCCGAGGCCGCCAGGCCGGCCGACGCGCGGCACGCGACCAGCGGGCGGGGCCGGGCCCCGGCGGGCCCCGGCGCGCGGCGGCGCCTGACGCACCGGGCACACGGCCGGGCGGCGTGCGCCCCTGCGACCCTGCGCCCCAGCGCCCCAGCGACCCAGCGACCCTGCGCCCCTTCGCTATCCCCCTGGGCCCCGCCGCCGGATGGTGAGCGGACATACGTTGCGCGGAGCGGGAGAACGACCCATCCTTTTCTGACGTGATGTCAGAGGATCTCCTCTGGCACGACGTGAGAGAAAGAGGGGCCGTATGAGCGCCACGCAACGCCGGGGCCGGAAGATCATGATGACGCCCGGCGAGCTGGACGATTTCCTCACCACCCAGCGCACCTGCCGGGTGGCCACGGTGTCGGCCGACGGCGCACCGCACGTGAGTGCGCTCTGGTTCGCCTGGGACGGCGTCTCGCTCTGGCTGTACTCGGTGGTGCGCAGCAAGCGCTGGACGCAGCTGCGCCGCGACCCGCGGATCGCGATCGTGGTGGACACCGGCGAGGAGTACGACGAGCTGCGCGGGGCTGAGCTGTCGGGACGGGCCGAGTTCGTGGGCGAGGTGCCCCGCGTAGGGGACCTGCACGCCGAACTGGACGTCCCGGAGACACTGTTCGCCCGGAAGTACTTCGGCCTGGAGGAACTGCCGCACGACGGCCGGCACGCCTGGGTACGGCTGACCCCGGAGAAGGTGGTGTCCTGGGACTTCAGGAAGCTGGGGGTCACCGGTTAGGGGTCACCGCGCGCCGGCCGGTCAGCCGACGCGCTCCCCCGCCGCCCGTAGTTCCCGCACCGCCGCGCGGATCGAGGGGCGGCGGTCGGCGTCCGCGCGCCAGACGACGTACACGTGGCGCCGGACCCGCTGCCGGAGCGGGACGGTGACCACGCCGTCGGGCAGCGGGTCGCGGCCCAGCAGCGGGACGACGCACACGCCGAGGCCCGCCGCGACGAGGGCGAGCTGGGTGTGACTCTCGGCGGCGCGGTGGCCGACGATGGGCTCCACGCCCCGCGAGCGCAGCGTGAACATCAGCCACTCGTGGCAGAACTCGCCCTCGCCCCAGGTGATCCACTCGTCGTCGGCGAGTTCGGCGAGGTCCACCTCCTCCCGGCCGGCGAGCCGGTGTCCGGCGGGCACCGCCACGTCGGCGGGGTCGTCCAGGAGGGGCGCCTTCACCAGTCCGTCCGGCAGCGGCATCGGCTTGTTGTACCAGTCGAGCACCACCGCCAGGTCGAGGTCGCCGCGCACCACCCCGGCGATGCCCCGCTCGGGTTCCAGCTCGCGGGAGCGCACGCGCAGGGCGGGATGCTGCTCGCGCAGGGCCGCCAGGGCGAGGGGGAACAGGCCCCGCGCGGCGGTGGGGAACGCCGAGACCCGCAGCTCGCCGACGACCTGCCCGCGCTGCGCCTCCAGGTCGGCCTGGGCCAGCTCGACCTGGGACAGGATGCGGCCGGCGTGTTCGGCGAGCAGCCGGCCCGCGTCGGTGAGCCGCACGCCGCGGCCGTTCTTCGCCAGCAGGCGCTGCCCGACCTCACGCTCCAGCTTGGCCATCTGCTGCGACACGGCGGAGGTGGTGATGTGCAGTCCAGCGGCTGCGCCGCTGACCGAGCCGTGCCGGGCGAGGGCGTCGAGGGTCCGCAGGCGCTCCAGGTTCAACATGTAAGCGATGCTACGAGATATCGGGTGCGAATTCTCGATTGTGCTACGAGATGACGGTCCTTCATCGTGGCACCCATGAGCAGCACGACCACGACCACGAGCACCTCCCAGGGTCCCGCCCATCGGACACCCGGCCGCACCCGCCGCCGGCCGGACTGGCGGCTCCGCTTCGGCGCGCTGTCCCTGATCTGGGGCTTCAGCTTCCTCCTGATCAAGGTCGGCACCGAGGGCTACGCCCCCTTCCAGGTCACGCTCGGCCGGCTGGCCTTCGGGACGGCCGTGCTCGCCACGGCGATGGCCGTGCGGCGCGAGCGGCTGCCGCGCGGACTGCGCACCTGGGGGCACCTCGCGGTGGCCGGGTTCCTGCTCAACGCCCTGCCGTTCTCGCTGTTCGCGTTCGCGGAGCTGACCATCCCGTCCACCCTGGCGGGCATCTGCAACGCCACCTCACCGCTGTGGGGCATGGCCCTGTCGCTGGTGGCCCTCTCCGAGGACCGGCCGACGCGCGTGCGGCTGGCGGGGCTCGGCGTGGGATTCGTGGGGGTGCTGACCGTGCTGGGGGCCTGGCAGGGCTTCGAGGGCCTGGACGCGAGGGGCACGACCCTGGCACTGCTGGCCTCGCTGAGTTACCCGGTCGGCTGGATCTACGTCCGTCGCACCCTGGCCGGCAGTACCCATTCCCACCTGTCGCTGACGGGCGGGCAACTGCTCCTGGCGACCCTGCAACTCGCCGTCGTCACCGCGCTGTTCACGTCCGCGCCGAGCGGGTTCGCGGTCGTCCCGCTGCTGGCGGTCGCCGCGCTGGGCACGCTCGGCACGGGCCTGGCGATGCTCCTCCAGTACGGCCTGGTCGCCGAGGTCGGCCCGACGACCGGCCAGATGGTGACGTACTTCGTCCCGGTGATCGCGGCGGCCGCCGGCGTCACGATCCTGGGCGAGCGGCTGACCTGGTCGATCCCGGTCGGCGCGGTGATCGTCCTGGCGGGCGCCGCGCTCACCCAGGTCAAGCCGCGCTCCTCCGGGTGAGGCGCCGGGGGCACGGGCGCCGCCGTGGCTGTGGGTCGACGGACCGTCAGACGTACGTCCTGACCGCGCCGTCCGGAGGTTCGAGCGCCGACGCGATCGCCGACGCGACCGGTTCGGTCTCGTCGGCGGTGAGGGTGGAGACGGTGACGCGGATGCCCTGCGGTGCGTGGGAGCGGAAGCGTGCTCCGGGCGCGACCGCCCAGCCCGCGTGCAGCAGCCGGGCGACGGCGCCGGTCTCGTCCGGCACGGGCACCCACACGTTCAGGCCGCTGCGCCCGTGGGCGGCGATCCCGCGCCGGGCCAGGGCCCCGATCAGCGCCTCGCGGCGCCGTCCGTAGGCCGCGGCAACCGCGTCGGGGTCCACCGCGCTGCCCGCCCACAGCCGGCCGACCGCGCGCTGGAGCAGCAGGGGCACCCAGCCGGGGCCGAGTCGCTGCCGGCCCCGGACCCGGTCGAGGGTGACGGGGTCTCCGGTGAGCACGGCGAGCCGCAGGTCGGGGCCGTAGGCCTTGGCCGCCGACCGGACGAACGCCCAGGAGGGGGTGGCTCCGGCGAGGGGGTGCGGGGGGAGGTCGACGATGTGATGCCCGTGGTCGTCCTCGATCAGCAGGGTGCCCGGATGACCGGCGAGCACCGAGCGCAGGGCCCGCGCGCGGCCGGCGCTCACCGCGGCGCCGGTGGGGTTCTGCGCGCGGGCCGTGACCACGAGGGCCCGCGCGCCGCCCGCGAGGGCGCGCCGCACGTCGTCCGGGAGCGGGCCCTCGTCGTCCACGCCGACCGGCACGGTGCGCAGCCCGAGTGCCGGGACCAGGTCCAGGAGGCTGCCCCAGCCGGGGTCCTCCACGGCGACCGCGTCCCCGGGCCTGAGGTGGGCCGCGAGCACCCGTTCGATGGCGTCGAGCGCGCCGGAGGTGACGGCGAGGGGCCCGTCCGGGACACCGTCGGCGTCGAGCCCGGCCCGGGCGGGCGCGGCCAGTTCGGCGGCGACCGGGTCGCTGCCGTAGAGCACCGGGTCCCGGTCGCCCTGTGCCGCGGCGGCCGCGATCACGTCGGTGAGCTGCGGGAGGAGGGCGGGGTCGGGGTTGCCGTCGGACAGGTTCCGCACGCCGTCCGGCACCTCGACGCGGATCAGGTCGCGCGCGGTGGTGGCCGGTTTGGCCCGCACCCGGGTCCCGCGCCGGCCCGCGGTCTCGATGACCCCGCGCTCGCGCAGGGTCCGATAGGCCGCCGCGACCGTGTTGGGGTTCACGCCGAGCTGCTCCGCCAGGGCCCGGAGCGGAGGCAGCGCCCGGCCGGGGGGCAGGGCACCCTCCCCGACTCCCCGCTCGATGCTCGCGGCGATCTCGGCGGCGCCGCTTCCGGTGATCCGATATTCTCCTAGCACAAACGCAATTATGCACTAGAACAAAGGAGAACGCCAGTGAACACCATGCCGGGAACGCCTCAGCACCAGCCCCCGCCGTCGTCGTCGCCGCCGTCGTCGCCGTCGTCGTCGTACGCACCCACCGGACGGACCGTCCCGACCCGTTCCGCCCACCGCGCGGCGTACGACAGGGAGTCGGTGCACGCGATACTCGACGCGGGCTGCGTCTGCCACCTCGGCTTCGTCCGCGACGGCGCGCCGGTGGTGCTGCCCACCCTCTACAGCCGCGTCGGGGAACGCCTCTACGTACACGGCTCGACCGGCTCACGGCCGCTGCGCGCCGCGCGCGACGACGACGCCGGTCTGCCCGTGTGCCTGACGGTCACCCACGTCGACGGCCTGGTGCTGGCCCGCTCGGCCTTCCACCACTCGGTCAACTACCGCTCCGTGGTGGTGCACGGACGCGCCCACGACGTGACCGACCCGGAGGAGAAGCGCCGGGCCCTGGACTCCCTCGTCGAGCAGGCCGTGCCGGGACGGGCCGCCGACTGCCGCCCCGCCGACAAGAAGGAGCTCGCCGCCACCGCCCTGGTCCGGCTCGACCTGCGCGAGGTCTCCGCCAAGGTCCGCACCGGCGGCGCCAACGACGAGCCCGAGGACCTCGCCCTCCCCCACTGGGCCGGTGTCCTCCCGCTGCGCACGGGCTACGACACCCCCCTCCCCGATCCCGGTCTCGCCCCCGGCACCGCCCTGCCCGCGTACCTGGCGGCCCTGGGAAGCTGATCACCCCCGGGACACGCCCGAGGAAGACACCTGGCAGCGGTGGCCGGCCGTGCACGACCTCGGACAGCTCGCGGTCGACGGTCCGCCCGGGGAACCGCCGTGGGGCCTCGGCCCCCCGGCCGCACCCGTCCGTCACCCTCGGACCCGCCCCGCCGGACCGCCCCGCCGGACCGCCCCGTCAGGCCGGCACGGCCTCCGGCTGTGCCCTGCGGGCGCGGGCGCTGCGGGCCTCGCTCGCGGCGAGCCCGGCGACCGAGCCCAGCATCAGCAGGGTGCCGACCAGGGTGGCCGCCGTCAGTCGTTCGCCGAGCACGGCGACGGCCAGCACGGCGGCGCTCACCGGTTCCAGCAGCATGATCACGGACACGGTGGCCGAGCGGACGACGGCGGCCCCTGCGAAGTAGAGGCCGTAGGCGAGCGCCGTCGGCACCGTCGCCACGTACACGACCAGGAGCAGCAGCGTGCCGGGCCGGTCGGTGTGCGGCACCAGGCCCTCGAGCGCGGCGAGGGGCAGCAGCACCAGGCTGGTGACGGCGAAGGCGCCCATGGTGGTGCCGGTGGCGTCCGTGGCTCCGTCGCGGCCCCACCAGCGGGTGAGCAGGGTCATCGTCGAGTACCCGGCCGCGGAGAGCAGGGCGAGCAGGACGCCCCACGCGTCCACGGTCGTCTCCCCGCCGCCGAGGACGAGCACCACCAGCCCGGCGAGCGCGCCCGCGACGGCGGCCAGACCGCCGCGCCCGAGTCGCTCGCCCAGGGTCAGCCGGGCACCGAGGGCGATGAGCACGGGTCCGGCGCCGAGGGTGACGACGGTGGCCACGGCCAGGCCGGTGGCGGAGACGGCCGCGAAGTAGGCGGTCTGGAAGACCGCGAGGCCGATGCCGGTGGCCCCGGCCCGCAGCACCCGGCGGCGCAGCGGCTCGGTGACGGCGGCGCGGGGGCGCCGGGCGAGCCGCTGCGCCACGAACAGCAACAACAGCCCCAAGGCACAGCGCCAGAAGGACAGGGCGACGGGTCCCATGTCACCGGTCCGGTAGACCAGTGACGCGGCGGCGCCCGCGGTGCCCCAGGCGGCACCGGCGACGACGAGATAGAGCAGGCCTCGCCCGACGGGCAGACCGGAGACGGTGTTCGACACGTGTTCTCTCCGCAGATGCGCGCACCCCGCCCGACGGCGTGGGTGCGGAAGTTCGGGAAGGGGTCCGGCGGTCCCGGCCGGGGCCGGGGCGGCGGGATCCACGGACTTCATCTGCGGGCAGCCCCGTTGCGCCCGGCGACCGGCCGGGCGGCGTGACGGAGGCCCGCCTCAGGCGGCCGGAGGCGGAAGAACGAGTGCGCGCGCATGCATGATCGGCACCCTAGGCCGCTCTCCCCGGCGAGGACAACTCCCGGTCCGGTCCGCCCCGGGCGACCGGCCCGTCGGAGGCCCTGGCCGGCGCCGAGGACTGCGCGATGAAGGCGCCGGCCAGCACCACCGCGCCGCCCACGAGCTGCGGCGCCGAGAGGTGCTCGCCGAGGAGGAACCAGGCCAGGACGGTGGCGATGACCGCCTCCAGGCAGGCGACCACCCCCGCCACCTGGGGCGACAGCCGGCGCACGGCCAGCACGCCGGTGCCGTAGGCGAGCACCGTCGCGAGCAGCACGACCCAGGCCACCAGCAGGCCGGCGGCGACCGGCGTGCCGCCCATCTCCGCGGTGCCGGCGAGCACGGACCAGTCCATGGACCAGGGCCTGGCGACCACGGTCAGGACGGCGGCGCCGATGAGCAGGCCGAAGGCGATCACGCCGAGCGGGTCGGGTGCCCGGTCGCCGGCGTCACTGCCCTGGTCGGACAGGACGAAGTAGCCGACCTGGCAGCAGGCGGCACCGAGTGCGAGCAGCAGGCCGAGCGCGTCGAAACCGAGACCGGCCCACACCTCGACGACGCAGGCCAGGCCGCCCACGGCGAGGACCACCCCGACCGCGGCGGCCCGGGTGACCGGCCGCCGCTGCACGAACCGGACCCAGCCGAGGACCAGCGCGGGCGCCAGGTACTCCACCAGCAGCGCGACTCCGACCGGGATGCGCGAGATGGCGGCGAAGTAGAAGGCCTGGACCCCGGCGACGGCGAGCAGACCGAATCCCGCGAGCAGGGCCGGGTGGCGGCGCAGCAGGTCCCGGTGGCGGACGGCCAGGGGGGCCATGACGAGGGCGGCGCCGGCCACCCGGAGCCACACCACGTGCAGCGGATCGAGGCCCGCCTCGATCAACGGCTTGGCCGCGACACCGGATCCGCCGAAGGCCACCGCGGACAGCAGCGCCAGACCCAGTCCGACACCCCTGCCGCGACCGCCCGGCGCGCTGACAGTCGTATGCACCGACTCATGATGGCAGGCTCCGACAGGAGCGTCACCCCTGTTGGCACCTGTCTCACCGAGTGGACGGCCCCGCCGGGCTTCCTGGCCGGGCGGCCGGGGGCCACGGAGAGAACGGGACCGGGCGATGGAGAGACCGGGACCGGGCGGACGGCCGGGCCTGTCGGCGGAGCGACCTCGCGCGGCGGCCCGGACGGGTCGGAGTGCGGGGCAGGGGGCGGCCGGACCCCTGCTTCAGAACTGCTTCAGCGCGGACCGTCCCCGAACGTGCGGTCGGCGCGGCCCGCCGGACACTCCCGGGGCCGCCCAGGCCCTGCCGCCCACGCCTCGCTCCGGACGGTCAACCCGGGCACGTCGATGCCCGCCCGTTCGAGCACCTCGACGGCGCGCGCCCCCGGGGCGGTGACGATCGCCGCGAGGAGGTCCACCCCCCGGGCCGGCCCGCCGCGCCGTGCGGCATGCGCCCGGGCGCTTTCCATGCACGCCGCGGCCACCGGTGACAGTCCCGCGGCGGTGCCGCTCACCACCGGGACGGTGCCGGAGTCCTCCACGGCGCTCTGCCAGCGCAGGCCGTACCCGATGCTGCGCTGGACCAGGTAGCCGAGCAGCCGGGCGCTCCCGAGCCCTTCACCGAACACCTCGCTCACCTCCGCGTCGGACTCCAGGAGGGAGTGCAGCAGGTGGGCCGTGTCGATCTGCCGGTCCCCGTCCCGCAGGGCGCGGCGGCGGGCACCGGCGACCACGGCCGCGAGGGCTTCGCTCAGCCCGGCAGCGCGGTCCGCTCGGCGGGTGCCCGGCTCCGCGGGCTCTCGGGCCGCCGGCCGGGGGGTACGGGGGTGCACGTCCCCACCCCATCAGCCGCGCCCGGCCCCGGACATCCCCGCCGGGGAGCATCTTCGCGTCCCACGGGAAGCTGACGGGAGCGGCCGGCCGTCCTCCTTGCGAAGGAGATCCACCCGTCCCGGCCCGTGGGGGCGCGCGCCGCCTTGACCCGCGCCCGCCCGGCAACCGGAAGGGTCCCGCCGCTCGTCCCCCACAGGCATGGAGAGCAGGTGCTGGCTGGTCGCCCTGCCGGCGGTGGACGGCAGGCAGTACGTCTACCGGGTCTACGCCCCGGACGACGCCCTGCCCGCCGACCTGTTCTGGGAAGCCTGGCACCACCACGACGAGGGCCCCTTCCCCCGGGCCTGCGACCTGTTCGACGCGGCGGTCATACGCCGGGTCGGCACCCACGGCGGCCCGGCGCGCCCCTGACACCCCGCCGTACCGCGCCGACCCTCACCGCGCTTCGCCTCCCGCCCCGGCGCACCCCGCCCCGGCCCCACGGCCCGGCCCCCGGCCAGGCACACGGAGCGGCGCCCCACATGCCCGACGTGGGGCGCCGCCGGCGCTTCGGCGGGGTCCGGGACCCGGGCCCTGGGGCCGGACCGCTCCCACCCCGGGCCGGGGGAGACTCAGTCCTCGTCGGCCAGGATCAGGTACAGCTTCTTGCGGGCCTCGTTGATGACGGCCAGCGCCTTCTCCCGCTGCTCCTCGCTGCCCGTCTTCCAGACCTGTCCGAACGCTTCCATCAGCCCGAAGCCGGCCTGCCGGATCTCGTTCAGAGCCTCCCAGTCCACTCCGCGCGAGACGTCCTCCCACGGCGCCTCGGGCCCGTCGTCGGCGGCCGCGCGGCCGTCGTCGGTGAGCGCGAACAGCTTCTTGCCGCCGTCCGCCTCGCTGACGATCAGCCCCTCGTCCTCCAGCAACTGGAGGGTGGGGTACACGGAGCCGGGGCTGGGCTTCCACGCCCCGCCGCTGCGTTCGGCGATCTCCCGGATCATCTCGTAGCCGTGCATCGGCCGCTCCCGCAGCAGGGCGAGGATCGAGGCGCGCACGTCACCGCGCCGCGCCCGCCCGCCCCTCGGCCCTCCGCGCCCCCGTCCACCCCAGGGCCCGCCGTGACCGAAGCCGAAGCCGGGCCCGCCCCCGCCCGGGCCACCGGGGCCGAACGGGCCGAAGGCGGCACGCAGACGCTGGAAGTCACCTCGACCGCCGCCCCACGGGCCGGCGTGACCGCGCTCGCCGCAGTGGTGTCCGCGCGTACGCATGGCAACCACTCCCTTCGTCTCGTCATTGACCTGTCGCGATAACTCAACGATATATCGCTGAACGCTCGGACGTCGACACCCGTGCAGTGCCCTTCCTGTTCCTGGCGGTCAGGGGCTCTCCGCCGCGCACGTGCCGCCACCGGTCGCGCCATTGGGGGCAGGAGCGGCTGCCGCACCGCCGCCCGTGCTCCCACCTCGGTCGTGGCCGACGGGGCTCTCCGGCGACGGCCGGAAGCGTCGGTCTAGTTCTTCTGCAGCGCGCGGGTCACGCCCGCGACGACGGCGGTCGTCAGCACCCAGCCGAAGGCGATCAGCAGGTAGGCCAGCCACTGCAGAGCGCCCTCCTCCCAGTACCACGCCGTGCGCTGCCCCAGGCCGCCGATGGGCATCAACAGGTCGAGCGTGTAGACGAAGGGCTGGAAAGGGACGCCTTCGCCCGGCTGGACCGGAGTGGGGGTGTGCGTGCTGAACGACAGGGTGCCCAGCAAGGTCAGCGCGAGCAGCCAGACGCCGGCCAGCCAGGGGCGGTAGCCGTAGCCGACCGTCAGGTCGAGCAGGTGCCCCCAGGCGCGAGCGGCCGGGGAGAGGGTCCGGCGCCGATGGCGCTGCTTGGCCAGCAGCACACGGCGGGCCTCGTCGTCATGGCCGGCCTTGCGGTACCAGCTCGCCAACTGCTCGTAGGGCTGGGGGTTGTAGCCGGGGCAGCGGCGGATCCACGCCACACGGCCGGCCACCGAGTCACGCCACCCCACGGCCTCCCCCCGCGCGCCCGTCCCGGCCGTCTTGAGGGAGCCGTAGACGAAGCCGTCCAGTTCCACCACGTCCGGCCAGCTGTGTTCGTTGTCGTGGAGGTAGGACACCTGGGCGCCCCTGAGGTCCACGGCGGCGGCCGGTGGCCGGGCGAGGGTCAGGTCGAAGTCGACGGCCTGCATCAGCGTGCCGAGCAGGGCCGGGCCGGCTCCGCCGGGAGGTCCGTTCAGCACGGCTCCGGCGAAGGTCAGGGTCCCCGAGATCCGGGCACCGCGCAGCCGTACGGTCCCGTTCGCGACGAACCCGTCGGAGAGGTCGAGGGTCGAAGCGGCGGCGTTGTCCAGGGCGAGAACCGTCCCTCGTGGTCCGGGGTCCGCGAGCCGCGCGCCCCGCAGGAACAGGCCGCCCGGCAACTGAGCCCCCGGCAGCCGTACTTCACCGTGCGCGACGAACCCGTCCTGACAGAACATGCCCCCTTCCAGGACCAGGCCGCCGGCGGCCACAGCACATCCTCCGGGTGCGTGCAGCTCCGCTCCGTCGAGCAGCAGGCCGTTGGTCACCCGGGCGTCGCTGAGCGACAGGGCGGTGCTCACCCGGTGGAAGGGGGAGTGGCCGAAACTCTCCACGCTGGACCGCCGCAGGTCGAGGACTCCCTCGACACAGACCGAATCCGCTTCGACACCCGGGACCCGGCTGCCCGTGATCACGAGGGTCTGCGACGACGCTCCGAGAAGGTTCACCGGTTCCTCGAACCAGCAGTCCTCGAGCCACAGGGCGTGCTCGATCCGGGCACCGGCCAGGTCGAGCTGCCCGGACACGCGTGCCCCGACGAGCCGCAGAGCAGCGACAGCGCCCGGCCGCGTGCCGTTCCCGCCCAGCAGGAGTGCCGCCAGGACGGCGGCCCGGACCGTCCGTTCCGCACCCCACCGGCCACCCTCGGCGACCCGGTCGTCGTCCGGGTCGCCCGTGCGCAGGTCCACGCGGCGTCCCTCGGGGAACGCGTCCCACAGCGCACGTTCCGGTGGGGTCAACTCCTCGTAAGAAAGCACCCGTTCAGGGTAACGATCTTCCCCCCCGCACCCGTCCGCCCCCGGCGCCCGGATCTCACCGGGCCGCTGCTACCCGCTCCGCCGGCGAACACCTCAGGCGGACGGTTCGTCAAGGGGAGGCTGCTGGTCGCGCGCAACCGGAGGCTGAGCGGTGTCATGCGGCGAGCGCGTTGTCCGGCAGGGCCGAGATCGCGACGGGCCTGTCCCGCAGCCGGGTGTGAGCTTGTGACAAGATCGCGGGATGCTGCGACTCACCGATGTCGTTATCGACTGGACACGATGAAGCTGGCTGCTTTCTACTCCGAGGTGACGGGCCGTCCGATCAAGGAAGGCAGCTCCGAGGACTGGGCCGGCATCCCGTTCGGCGAGATCGAGCTGGCATTCATCCGGGTGGACGACTATCGAGCTCCGCAGTGGCCCGACAGCGAGCACCCCAAGCAGTTCCACCTCGACTTCGAAGTGGACGAGATCAAGTCCGAGCAGCGCCGCGTCCTCGACCTCGGCGCGACGCTGAGGCAGGACTTCATCGGCCCCGACGGCTACGGGTGGCAGGTCTACACCGACCCGGTCGGCCACCCCTTCTGCCTGTGCCGCAACAAGGGCGTCATCTGGACCGACCAGGGCCCGATCTGGCCCGAACGCAACTAACACGAACGCAACTGACTGGACTCCGGTCATGGAGATGAGCGACATCACGATCGAGCTCACCCCCGACGAGGCCCTGGTCCTCTCGGACTGGCTGGAGCGAGTACAGATGACAGATCTCAGCCGCCTGGTCGACGATCCGGCCGCCTGGGCCCCGATCCACAAGATCGCGGGAACACTGGACAAAGCGCTCCCTGGAATCTTCGCCGCGGACTACGCCGAACGTCTGGAAGCGGCCCGGCACCGTCTCCGGACGGCCACGGGCAGCCTTGCCGAAGAGCAAGACGGCTGAGCTGCCCTTACCCACCTCTAGCGCGCTTCCGTGAAAGCCATGCCGTTGAGGAATCCCGGCCCGTGGCGTTCTCAGACGGCATGGCAACCCGCAACCCAGCAGGTCGACTCGGCTGACACCGGACGGCCTCCACCGGCGCCGGGCGATCATTCGGCGCATCGAGGCCGGCGCTCCACGATCGGCTTTGGCGCGGGCGTTCCCGCAGGCCCTACGGTCGCGTCATGCGGATTCACATCGTCGACGCCTTCACCGACCGCCCCTTCGCCGGCAACCCCGCCGGTGTGCTGCTCCTGGACGGCGGCTTCCCCGACGACGCCTGGATGCAGGACGTCGCACGCGAGGTCAACCACGCCGAGACCGCCTTCGCGCACCCCATGAGCCGGGGCGGGGAGGCCGACTGGGCGCTGCGCTGGTTCACCCCGGTCACCGAGGTGGCGATGTGCGGGCACGCCACCCTGGCCACCGCGCACGTGCTGTACACCACCGGGGCGCACCGGGGCCCCGTGCGGTTCGCCACCCGCAGCGGGGTGCTGCGCGCGGACAGCGCGGAGGACGGCTCCCTCACCCTGGACTTCCCCACGGCTCCGCTCACCCCGGCAGCCGTCCCGCCCGGACTCGACGACGCGCTGGGCACCGCCGTGCTGTCGGCCTTCGACACCGGGCCCGACGTCGGGGACCTGCTCGTCGAGGTCGCCGACGAGGAGACGGTGCACGCGCTGCGCCCGGATCTGCCGTCCCTGGCCGCCCACTCCACGCGCGGCATCATCGCCACCGCCCGCGCGGCGGACCCGGCGCGGGGTTATGACTTCGTCTCGCGCTGCTTCTTCCCGAACGTGGGCGTCGACGAGGACCCGGTGACCGGCAGCGCCCACACCGCGCTCGCGCCCTTCTGGTCCGGGCGGCTCGGCCGGACGGTCCTCACCGGGCTCCAGGCCTCGCACCGTTCCGGGACGATCCGCACCCAGGTGCGGGGCGCGCGCACCCTGCTGCACGGGCACGCGGTCACGGTGATCGCGGGCGACCTGGTGGCGGAGCCGGGCGCCTGACGGAGCGGGCCGGGCGCGGCGGGGAGCGTCGCGCCCGCCCGCTCAGGCGGTCGGGAGCCAGTCCACCTTGCCGGCCAGCAGGGCGTATCCGACGAACGCCCCGATGTCGAGCAGCGTGTGGGCGACGACCAGCGGCCCCACCCTGCCCCAGCGGCGGTACAGCAGGACGAACACCACACCCATCACCATGTTGCCGATGAAGCCGCCGATGCCCTGGTAGAGGTGGTACGAGCCGCGCAGCACCGCGCTGGTCGCCAGCACGGCCCCGGGTCTCCAGCCCAACTGGTCGAGCCGTCGCACCAGATAGGCGAGGACGATGACCTCCTCGACGACGGAGTTCTCCATCGCCGCGAGGATGAGCACCGGGAACTTCCACCACACCTCGGGCAGTGCCTCGGGCACCACGGTGAGGTTGAAGCCGAGGCCGCGCGCGGCCAGGTAGAAGGCGATGCCGCTGCTGCCGATGACCGCGGCGACGGCGGCCCCGCGGCCCAGGTCGGACCAGGGCCGGGTGCGGTCGAAGCCCAGGGTGCGCAGACTGGCGCCCTCGCGCAGCAGGAAGTGCGCGACGAGGGCCACCGGCACGAGCGCCGTGGTGATCCCGAACAGCTGCCAGGCCAGGTCCAGCCACGGGCGGCCGGGCGCGGCCGAGGCGTTGAGCGTGGCGGCCTGGTCCTTCAGGCCCCCGGGCCGGGTGACCGAGCCGACGAAGCTGATGAGCGCGGAGACCGCGCTCGCGCCGAGGGACAGCGCCAGTACCAGCAGCGTCTCGTCCCGCAGGGTCCTGCGGGAGAGCTCCCGCCGAGGAGGGGACACGTCCCCCGGGCCCGCCTCCGCCTGCACGCCTGCCTCCCCATCACCGACCGGTCCGGATCAGTATGCCGGTCAGTATGCGGGGCGACGGCCCGGAGGTTGCCGGCGGCCCCGGCGCACGACGGGCCCGATGCGCTCCTCCCGGGCCCGTCGGCCGTCCCGGGCGGTGACGCGCGGGTGCCGTCCGGGGGCTGTCAGGTCGCCGGGACCGGTTCGGGCAGTCCGACGGGCCAGCTGTGCACCGGATCGCCCTGCACCATCAGCTCGCGGTAGCGGCGTGTGGTGGCCGCCAGGGCGGCCTCCCGGTCCAGACCGGCGTCCAGCGCCCGGTGGAAGGTCGCGGCCTGCCAGTCGGCGCCGTTCGTGCGGCGGCGGCAGCGCTCCTCGATCACCCCGAGGTACAGGTCGCGGTCGGCCGGTTCGATGCCCCACGCGTCCAGCCCCGCCTCGGCCAGCGGCAGCAGTTCGTCGCGTACCAGGGTGACCGCGTCGACCTCGGTCGTCCCGCCGTAGCGTCCGCGGCGGGGCCAGGTCAGGCGTGCGTCGATCCCGTACCGGCACGCGGCGTCGAAGTTGGCGGCGGCGGCCTCGAAGGGCAGCCGGGTCCACACCGGGCGGCTCTCCTCGGCGAGGGCGCGCACGACGCCGTAGTAGAAGGCGGCGTTGGCCACCACGTCGACGACGGTGGGTCCGGCCGGCAGCACCCGGTTCTCCACGCGCAGGTGCGGGACGCCGTCGGCGATGCCGTAGACCGGACGGTTCCATCGGTAGACCGTGCCGTTGTGCAGGACGAGTTCGGCCAGCGACGGCACTCCGCCCTTGTCGAGCACCTCCAAGGGGTCCTCGTCGTCACAGATCGGCAGCAGGGCCGGGTAGTACCGCAGGTTCTCCTCGAAGAGGTCGTACGCCGAGGTCACCCAGCGCTCTCCGAACCAGGTGCGCGGGCGCACTCCCTGGGCCTGCAGCTCGGGCGGCCGGGTGTCGGTGGACTGCTGGAACAGCGGGGGGCGCGACTCCCGCCACAGCTCCCGGCCGAACAGGAACGGCGAGTTGGCCCCGAGCGCGATCTGCGCGGCGGCCACGGCCTGGGCCGCGTTCCACACGTCGGCGAAGCGGGAGGGGGTCACCTGGAGGTGGAGCTGCACGGAGGTGCAGGCGGCCTCGGGGGCGATGGACTTGGACGTGCAGGTGAGGTGTTCGACCCCTTCGATGTCGAGGGTGAAGTCCTCGCCGCGGGCGGCCACGATCTGGTCGTTGAGGAGGGTGTAGCGGTCGACGGCGGACAGGTTCGAGGAAACCAGGTCGTCCCGGTCCAACGTCGGCAGAATGCCGATCATCACAATGCCGGCGTCCACCTCCGCGGCTTTTCGGTCCGCGTACGCGAGCGAGGTGCGCAGTTCCTCCGCGAGCCGGTCGAAAACCCGGCCGTCCACCCGGTGCGGGGCGATGTTGACTTCCAGATTGAACATCGCGAGTTCGGTCTGGAAGTCACGGCTCGCGATGCGTTCGAGAACTTGCGCGTTGAGCATTCTCGGCATGCCGTCGGCGCCCGCGAGGTTCAATTCGATCTCGACGCCCATGAGGTTCTTGGGGCGGTCGAACCGCTTCTCCGCCAGCAGTCGCTCCAAGCCCGTCAGACACCTGCGCAGCTTGTCGCGGTAGAGCTGGCGATCGGACAGGTCGAACTGACCCGCCACGACCTTTTCCCCCATCGAAGTCCCTCCTCGGATGGGCGGGCCGAAGACCGGCCGCCGGGGTCCTGGTGCACAGAGGAGGATGCCCAGCCGATGCGATCGATAACGTCCCCGACCGGCCCGGCACCCGCTACCCTGTGGGTTGTGACCAGTGGCACATTCACGGGGCATGAAGCGCCACAGGCGTCACGCACCCATTGGGGAATCGTGAAAAACGCCGATCGAAATGGGCCGACCGCTCCCCGCACATTCCTCCAGGTCACCGCTCCGCAGTCGCCACGGAACCGGGATGGTTCACGCATTTCATCGACCGGAAGTACCCTTGTTTTCCCTGCTCGAAACGGCTAGCCGAAACATAGCCCTAACACGTTTCGTATAAACTCCGTGAACAAGGCAGAGAGCTGGCGCCGCGGTCGAGCGATCCAGCCGACGAGGTGACGTCCGGCAGTCCTCACCCCCACCTCTCGGGCTCCGGCCCGGCCCCCGCCTCTCTGACTTCCGCGAGCAGACAGCGCCGTCCGCCACGCCCCGCCACCCCCCGCCCTCGTGCCACCGTGCCTTCGAATGAGAGGCGACCCACCATGCCCCTGCATGTCCCTCCGGCTCCCGCGCCCGCCCTGCGGTCCGTCCTGACCGCGCTCTCCTCCCCCACCGCGGTCCGCGACGCCCGCACGCCCTCGCTCCTGGGCGCCCCACGCCCCCTCACGCCCGAGCAGCCGCTGCCCGTGCACGTCCTGGACGGGATCACCACCGGCGGCTCGGCGACGCGACTGGCCGGCTGGCGGTTCCTGGTCCGCTCCGGCGAACACGCGGTGGCCGCGGCGGACACCGTGCTCACCGCCGACGGCTGGACGTTCTCCCGCTTCTTCGAGGGGCCCTACGTCACCTCCACCGAACTGGCGCTGCGCCAGGCCGAGGCGATGACAGAGGCGTACCAGCCCCGGTTGCTGTCGGTGCCGGAGCTGTACATGCTGACGCTCTGGCTGCACGGCGACCGCACCGCGGACGGCGCCGCGGGCCGTCCGGCCGCCACCGACCTGCTCGTCCCACTGGCCCCGGCCCCGCCCGGGATCGCCGCGCACCGTCCGCACCGGGTGGCCGACCTGCTCCCGGTGCTGACCCATCGGGTGACCCGGCCCCGCCTGCTCGGCTCCCCGGCGTGACCCACGGCCGGTGCCCTGCGCGCCGCCGCGCGTGACGCGCACCGTCCCCTCCGCACGACGCACCCGCACCCCGCACCCGCACCCCGCCGCCCCGGGCGTTCCGGGCACGGCGGGGTGCGTGCCGTGAGGCATGCCGGCGCCCATGGCCGGTGCCGCGGCAGGCAGCGTTCGCCCGTCGAGGAGCGGCGTTCCGGTGCGCGGCCTCGGCGTGCCGGATGGAAGTGCTCGTACTGGAAGTGCTCGTACTGGACGTGCTCTTACTGGACGTACCCGGACTTTCGGCCGGTGCGGCGGGAGTGCGTGCCGGGCGTCGTGACGGGGCGGACCTTACCCGTCGGGGTGGGGGGACTAGCCCGATCCGGCCCCCTCGAACCACCCGAAGTGACAGTGCAGTTGGGATGAACCGTCCGCGCGGGTGACGCGTCCTCCCGGCAGGAGGGGCGGTACCGCGAAATCCCTGCGGATCGACGCCCTTGCGGCAACACTGTTCCCGACCGACTTGTCACCACGGGGGGCGGCCATGAACGACGCTTCGAGCCGCGCGACTGCACGATCCGCCATGCCACAGGACACCACAGAGCGAGAGAACCCACCCATGTGCCAGCACCAGCCACCGTGCCCCTCAGCCGACTCCGCCGACCGTGAGTCCGCCCGTCTCGCGGCGCACCACCCGGAACAGGGCTGGAGCCTGCTGTGCAACGGTGTCGTGCTCTTCGAGGACCTCGGTGAGCTGCTGCCCGACGGCAGCGTCATCGCGCCGCAGCGCCCCCGGGACACCGGCCCGGTCATGACCACGGCCTGACCGGACCGTCCCGACCGGCGGCGACGCACGCGCTCGCGGCCGGTGAAGAAGCACGCGCTCGCGGCCGGCGGGGAGGCGGGGACACGAAGGCCGGGTGACGGGCCGTCCCCCGCCGCCCGGTTTTGCCACACGTCCCGCACATCCCGCCCGTCCGTCGCGTCCGGCGCGTCGGTCTCGCCTCGCGTGCCGGACCGTCGGCGCAGCGACGGCACGCACCCAGCGCACGGCACGCGCCCATAGGGTGACCGGCATGCAGTCCTACACCATCGGCCAGGCAGCACGACTGCTCGGCGTGAGCCCCGACACCGCCCGCCGCTGGGCCGACGCCGGGCGGATCACCACCCACCGCGACCGGGGCGGACGCCGCCTCATCGACGGCCGGGATCTGGCCGCCTTCTCGGTCGAGCTCGCCAGGGCGGCCACGGACGAGGAGGACGCCCCGTACACCTCGGCCCGCAACGCCTTCCCTGGCATCGTCACCGCGATCAAGCTGGGTGACGTCGCCGCCCAGGTGGAGATCCAGGCCGGGCCGCACCGCCTCGTCTCGCTGCTCACCCGGGAGGCCGTCGAGGACCTGGGGCTGGAGGTCGGCATGGAGGCCACCGCCCGCGTGAAGTCGACGAACGTCCACATCGACCGGGTCTGACGCCGGCTCCTGTCCCGCGGGCCGGATCGGCCGACGGCCCGGCACCGGGCCAGCGGGCCTCCCCCGTCCCCTCCCTGCCCCCGTAACCGCCTCTGTCCCCCGTCCCCGGTGGCCGGTGCGCCCCGGCATCCCGCTCGTCGGTCGGACGAACGCACACACCCACCCGATCATCCGGGGACCTCGCTTGTGCGATGCCATGGATGACTTCTGCCTCGCATCTGCGCCATGATGGTCGGACAGGTGGAAGGCCGCGCAGCACGGTGCCTTCCCTCCGTCTCGCACCCCGAGGGAGCGGCCGAGGAATGTCCCGTCGTCGTACCGCGCGCCCGTCGGACCGGCCGTGGCGGCTCTCCACGGCCGTCCGGACGCGTACCGTCCGGACGCGCCCCGTCCGGACCGCGGCCGGCGCCGGGGCCGCCGCCCTCCTGTTGTTGACCGGTGCGTGCGCCGCCGACGGGGAGGGCGCGCCCGGGGCCCGCGAGGGCAGCCCCACCGGGTCGGTCACCGTCTTCGCCGCCGCCTCGCTCGAGGAGAGCTTCACGGTCCTGGGCGAACGGTTCGAGAAGGCCCACCCGGGCACGAAGGTCACGTTCAACTTCGGCGGCAGCGACAGCCTCGCCGCCGGCATCACCAACGGCGCCCCGGCCGACGTCTTCGCCGCCGCCAGCACGAGGACCATGGGGATCGTCACCCGCCACGGCGACGCCGACGGCACACCCGCCCCCTTCGCCCGCAACCGCCTGGCCGTCGCCACCCTCGCGGGCAACCCGCGCGACATCGGTTCCCTCAGCGACCTGACCCGGCCCGGTCTGAAGGTCGTCCTGTGCGACCGCTCCGTCCCCTGTGGTGCCGCCGCCCGGACCGCGCTGACCGCCGCCGGCGTCGATCTCACCCCGGTCTCGTACGAGCAGGACGTCAAGAGCGCCCTGACGAAGGTCGAACTGAAGGAGGCGGACGCCGCCGTCGTGTACCGGACGGATGTGAGGGCGGCGGGTGACAGGGTGGACGGCGTGGACTTCCCCGAGTCGGCCGAGGCCGTCAACGACTACCCGGCCACCGTGCTGAAGAACGCGCCCAACCCGACGGCCGCGCGGGCGTTCCTCGCGCTGGTCCGGTCGGCCGAGGGACAGCGGGTCCTGAACGGTGCCGGGTTCCTCGCGCCATGACCGGCGCCGGTGAGTCCCCCCGCCCCGTGGACCGGGCGTCCGCACGGCCCGGGCCCGGCCGTGCCCGGGGGGCCGGGAAGACCGGGCGGCACCCGCCCGGCCGGGGCGTCCCGCTGCCGCTCCTCGTGCCTGCCGTGCTGGGGCTCGCATTCCTCCTCGTGCCCCTCCTCGCGCTGCTCCTGCGCGCCCCCTGGGGCAGTCTGCCGGAACAGCTGCGCAGCCCCGAGGTGTGGGAGGCGCTGCGGCTCTCGCTGCTCTGCGCCACGGCGGCGACCGCGCTCAGCCTGCTGTTCGGCGTGCCCCTCGCCTGGCTGCTGGCGCGCACGGACTTCCCCGGGCGGGGACTGGTCCGGGCCCTGGTCACGCTGCCCCTGGTCCTCCCGCCGGTGGTGGGCGGTGTGGCGCTGCTGCTCGCCCTCGGCCGCAACGGTGTCGTCGGCCAGTGGCTGGACGCCTGGTTCGGCATCACGCTGCCCTTCTCCACCGCCGGTGTCGTGGTCGCCGAGACCTTCGTGGCGATGCCGTTCCTCGTCATCAGCGTCGAGGGCACCCTGCGGGCCGCGGACCCGCGGTTCGAGGAGGCCGCAGCCACCCTGGGCGCCTCCAGGTTCACCGCCTTCCGCCGGGTCACCCTGCCGCTGATCCTCCCCGGCATCGCGGCCGGGGCCGTGCTGGCCTGGGCGAGGGCCCTCGGCGAGTTCGGCGCCACGATCACCTTCGCGGGCAACTTCCCCGGCCGCACCCAGACGATGCCGCTCGCCGTGTACCTGGCCCTGCAGAACGACCCGGCGGCGGCCATCGCCCTGAGCCTGGTCCTGCTGGCGGTGTCCATCGCCGTGCTGGCCGGACTGCGCGACCGCTGGACGAGGGCGGTGTGAACGGGATGACGGACGGCCCGCCGGAGTGTCCCCGCGGCACCGGCGATCCCTGTGCCGGAGCCGGCGGGACGGCCGGCGGAGCGACGGACCGGGGGCACCCGGACGGCGGGCCGGGCGCCCGCGGCACCGCCGGCAGCGGCCCCGCACGGCCCGTCCCGTCGCCCGGGCGTTCCTGCCCCGGCGCAGAGGGACTCGACGCCCGGCTCGTGGTGGACCGGGGCTCCTTCCGGCTGGACGTCGCGCTGCGCGCGGCGCCGGGGGACGTGGTCGCGCTGCTCGGCCCGAACGGCGCGGGCAAGTCCACCGCGCTGCGCGCCCTGGCGGGCCTCTCCCCGCTCACCGAGGGGCATCTGCGGCTGGACGGGCGGGACCTGGGGGACACGGCACCCGAGTCCCGCCCGGTCGGCGTCGTCTTCCAGGACTACCTGCTCTTCCCGCACCTGACCGCGCTCGACAACGTGGCCTTCGGGCCGCGCTGCCGGGGTGCCGGGAAGAGGGAGGCCCGTGCGCTGGCCGCCGAGTGGCTGGACCGCATGGGACTGTCGGGACAGGCCGGTGCCAAGCCCCGCCGGCTCTCCGGCGGCCAGGCCCAGCGGGTGGCGCTCGCCCGGGCCCTCGCCACCCGTCCGCGGCTGCTGCTCCTGGACGAACCGCTGGCAGCTCTGGACGCCCGCACCCGGCTGGAGGTGCGGGCGGAACTCCGCCGCCACCTCGCTGCCTTCGAGGCCGTCGCCGTCCTGGTGACGCACGATCCGCTGGACGCGATGGTGCTCGCCGACCGTCTCGTGGTGGTCGAGGAGGGCCGGACCGTGCAGGACGGCACGCCCTCCGACATCGCCCGTCACCCCCGCAGCGAGTACATCGCCCGGTTGGTCGGGCTGAACCTGTACCGCGGGGACGCCGACGGCCACACTGTCCGCCTCGCCGGGGGCCCCGCCGTCGCCACCGGCGAGCACCTGACCGGGGACGCCTTCGTGGCGTTCCCGCCGAGTGCGGTGACCCTGCACGCGGAGCGTCCCGGCGGGTCCAGCGCCCGCAACCTGTGGCGCTGCGAGGTCGCCGGCCTGGAGGTGCACGGCGACCGGGTCCGGGCCGACCTGACCGGTGAGCTGCCGCTGGCCGCCGACCTGACCACGGTGGCCGCCGCCGAACTCGGCCTGCGGCCGGGTGCCCCGGTGTGGGCGGCGGTCAAGGCGACCCAGACCCACGCCTACCCGGCGTAGTCCGTCCCGCCCCCGCGCCCTGCCCGCGACCGCACGGGGCCGGAGGGACGGGGCGAGGGCCCGGACCGGTGCCCGGCGTCGGACGCGCGCGCCGCGGGCGGCCCCGGCTCCGGACCGCACGGCGGCGCCGCGCCGACGGCTCCGGTCGGGTCAGACGGTTCGGCCCGTGGCGGAGGCGAACCCCAGCCAGGTGTGGCGGTTGCCCCACCAGCACCAGCCGATCTTCGGGGCGTCGCGCCTCTCCTTGCCGTCACGGCCGGTGCCGTTGCTGATCCAGATCGCCGGCGTGCGGGCGTCGTACGTCCCCTTCGGCTTGCGCAGCCGGGAGCCGATGGTCATGAAGCAGCGGTTGCGCTCCAGGATCCCGGGCTGCTGGAGCACCCAGTGGATGCCCTCGCTGAGCAGCAACGGGGTCCGGCCCTCACCTTCGAGGGCGGGCAGCGCCTCCTCCGGGCTCCAGTTGGCCAGGTGGTCTCCCCGGTCGATCCCGGTGACGGCGTAGAGAGCGGCGTCGGGCAGGTCCACCCGGTAAGGGCTGAAGCGGTCGACGTCGGCCATGTCGGTCACCACGAAGCCGGGCTTGCCGGCGTGCCGGACGAGCGGCGCGAGGACCGAGGCGGGGAGGCGGTCGGGGTGGACGGCCAGCAGGGTGTCGCCGCCGTCGGGCAGCTGGGCGGCGAAGGCACGGATCTCCTCGGCGGGTGTCCCGGCGGGCGTGTGCAGCCCGAGCTCGATGAGGCGTTCCGCCTGCGCCGTCGGCGGCGGCAGTGTCCTCGCCACGGTGGCCGGGGTGGACGGGGTGTCGGTCACGTCGTGCTCCTTGCTCTGCGGGCCGCGGGGGCGTGGGGCGTGGGGCGTGGGCCGGTCGCGCGGGGGCGGTCAGGTCGTCGGTGCGGTGCCGTGGCGGCCGTGCTCGCGCTCGGCGATCGCGGCGATCTCGGCGGGAGTGCCGGCCATGATCGTGCGCACGTGCCGGGTGATCGTCTCGATCGGCCAGTCCCACCAGGCGGCCTTCAGCAGCAGCTCGACGTCCGTGTCGGGGTAGCGCCGGCGGATCTCTCGGGCGGGGTTGCCGCCGACCACGGTGTACGGCGCCACGTCGGCCGTGACGACGGCTCCGGCGGCGACGATGGCACCGTCGCCGATGCGCACGCCCGGCATGACGGTGGCCCCGTAGCCGAACCAGACGTCGTTGCCGATCACCGTGTCCCCGCGGCTGGGCATACCGGTGACCAGGTCGAGGGTCCGGTCGGCCCACTCTCCGCCGAACATCGTGAACGGGTAGGTCGACACCCCCATCGTCGGATGCTCCGCCCCGGCCATCAGGAAGCGGGTGCCGGCCGCGATGGCGCAGAACCGTCCGATGACCAGCTTCTCCGGTCCGTAGGCGTAGAGGACGTTGCGCCGCTCGAATTCCGTGGCGCCGTCGGGGTCGTCGTAGTACGTGTACTCGCCCACGTCCACCGTCGGCGAGGTCACCAGCGGCCTGAGGAACACCACGCGGTGGTGCTCCGGAAGCGGGTGCAGGACGTCAGGATCGATCATGTACTCCCCCGGGTCGATTTTTACGTCGGAAGTAAACTTACGCATGGACCCTAGTTACTGTCAACATATTTTTACCATGGGGGTAAGATTCTGCGCATGAACAGCCAAGGCGAAAGCAGGGCGCCGGCGCCCGCGGTCGGCCTCCGCGAGGTCAAGAAGCAGGAGACCCGGCGTCACATCTCCGACCAGGCCACCCGTCTGTTCCTCCGGCAGGGCTTCGACGCGACGACGATCGCCGAGATCGCCGACGCCGCGCGGGTGTCGAAGAAGACGGTCACCAACTACTTCCCCCGCAAGGAGGACCTGGCCCTGGACCACCAGGACGTCTTCGTCGCGGCCCTGGCCTCGGCGGTGGCCGCGCGGCACCCGGGCGAGTCGGCCCTGGGCGCGCTGCGCCGCTCGTTCGCCGCGTCCGTCGCCGCGCACGATCCGGTGAGCGGCTTCACCGGCCCGGACTTCGCCAGGATGGTCGCCGACAGCGCCACCCTGACCGCCTGTGTGCGCGGCCTGCACGACCGCAGGGAGGAGGCGCTGGGCGAAGCCCTGGCGCGGGCGGAGGGCGTGGCGGCCGACGACGTCGTGGTCCGCGTGGCGGCGGCGCTCCTCGGTTCCGTCCACCGGCTGCTGTTCCAGCGCATCCAGCACCTCACCCTCGCCGGACTGCCGGCGCGGGAGATCGAGGCGACGGTGGCCGCGGAGGCGACCCAGGCCTTCGACCTGCTGGAACCGTCCATCGGGGACCTGGCCGTCCGCTGACCGGCGGATGCGGTGGGGCGCGGTCACCACGGACGGACGGACGGACGGGCCGGCCGCCTCCAGCCGACTCCCCCGGCTGGACGGCCACCCCCAGCCGACTCCCCCGGCTGAACGGCCACCCCCAGCCGACTCCCCCGGCCCGCGCCCCGGACAAGCCAGGGCTCCGCCTGGGACGCCGGAGAGGGATCCCGGCGCGGCCCCCGCCGTGGTGGCACCCCGGGCGGGGGCCACCCGCGAGGCGGCCCGGCGGTCACCGGCCGACGCCACGGCCCTCCGAAACGCCGGGTGCCCGGCCGGGAGACTCCCGGCCGGGCACCCGCACACACGGCCCGTGCGTGCCACGACGCGTGCCCCGTGCCACGCGCCGGCGTCACCGGGGGCGTGGCCGCACGCCGCGCCTCAGTCCTCGTACGCGTCCAGCGGCGGGCAGGAGCACACCAGGTTGCGGTCGCCGAAGGCCTGGTCGATGCGCCGCACCGGCGGCCAGTACTTGTCGGCGGCGTTCACGCCGGCCGGGAACACCGCTTCCTCGCGGCTGTAGGCGTGGTCCCACTCCCCGCCGAGCGCGGCCGCGGTGTGCGGGGCGTTGCGCAGCGGGTTGTCCTCGGCGGGCCACTCGCCCGACCCGACCTTCTCGATCTCCGCGCGGATGGCGATCATCGTCTCGCAGAACCGGTCCAGCTCGGCCAGGTCCTCCGACTCGGTCGGCTCGATCATCAGCGTGCCCGCCACCGGGAAGGACATGGTCGGCGCGTGGAAGCCGTAGTCGATCAGCCGCTTGGCCACGTCGTCGACGCTGACGCCGGTCGCCTTGGTCAGCGGGCGCAGGTCGATGATGCACTCGTGCGCGACCAGCCCGCCGGGGCCGGTGTAGAGCACCGGGTAGTGCGGCTCCAGACGCTTGGCGATGTAGTTGGCGCTGAGCACCGCCACCTGCGTGGCCCGCTTGAGGCCCTCGCCGCCCATGAGCCGGACGTAGGCCCAGGAGATGGGCAGGATGCCCGCCGAGCCCCAGGGGGCCGCCGAGATCGGGCCGACCCCGGTCTCCGGACCGGCCTCGGGCTGCATGGGGTGGTTCGGCAGGTAGGGCGCCAGGTGGGCGCGGACGCCGACCGGGCCGACGCCGGGTCCGCCGCCGCCGTGCGGGATGCAGAAGGTCTTGTGCAGGTTCAGGTGCGAGACGTCGCCGCCGAAGTGGCCCGGCTTGGCCAGACCGACCAGGGCGTTGAGGTTGGCACCGTCCACGTAGACCTGGCCGCCCGCCTCGTGCACCGCCGCGCAGATGTCGGCGACGTGCTCCTCGAACACCCCGTGCGTCGACGGGTAGGTGATCATCAGCACGGCGAGCTGGTCACGGTACTGCTCGATCTTGGCGCGCAGGTCCTCGACGTCGACCTCGCCGTCGTCGGCGGTCCTGACGACGACGACCTTCATGCCGGCCATGACCGCGCTGGCCGCGTTGGTGCCGTGCGCGGAGGACGGGATGAGGCAGACGGTGCGCTGCTCGTCGCCGTTGGCGCGGTGGTAGCCGCGGACGGCGAGCAGACCGGCCAGCTCGCCCTGGGAGCCGGCGTTGGGCTGCAGGGAGACCTTGTCGTAGCCGGTGACCTCGGCGAGCCGCTCCTCCAGTTCACGGATGAGCGTGAGGTACCCGGCGGCCTGCTCCGCGGGCGCGAAGGGGTGCAGCTGACCGAACTCGGGCCAGGTGATCGGCTCCATCTCGGTCGTCGCGTTGAGCTTCATGGTGCACGAGCCCAGCGGGATCATGCCGCGGTCCAGCGCGTAGTCGCGGTCGGCGAGCCGGCGCAGGTAGCGCAGCATCGCCGTCTCGGAACGGTACTGGTGGAAGACCGGGTGGGTCAGGAACTCGTCGGAGCGCAGCAGCGCCTCCGGCAGGGTGTCCCGCGCGGTGCCGTCCAGGGACTCGACGTCGCCGTCGACCCCGAAGGCCCGCCAGACGGCCGTCAGCCGGTCGCGGGTGGTGGTCTCGTCGCAGGCGGCCGAGACGTGGTCGGCGTCGACGAGCCGCAGGTTGACGCCGTTGTCCCGTGCGGCGGCGACGACCTCCGCGGCCCGGCCGGGAACCCGCGCGGTCACGGTGTCGAAGTAGGAGTCGTGCACGATCTCGACCCCGCCGGCCCGCAGGCCCTCGGCGAGGATCGTGGCGTAACGGTGGGTGCGGCGGGCGATGGCGCGCAGGCCCTCCGGGCCGTGGTAGACGGCGTACATGCCGGCCATGACGGCGAGCAGCACCTGGGCGGTGCAGATGTTGCTGGTGGCCTTCTCCCGGCGGATGTGCTGCTCGCGGGTCTGCAGCGCCAGCCGGTAGGCCTGGTTGCCGTCCACGTCGACGGAGACGCCGACGAGGCGGCCGGGCAGGCTGCGGGCCATCTTCTCCCGTACGGCCATGTAGCCGGCGTGCGGCCCGCCGAAGCCCATCGGCACGCCGAAGCGCTGGGTGGTGCCGACGGCGATGTCCGCGCCGAGCTCACCGGGCGACGTCAGCAGCGTGAGCGCCAGCAGGTCGGCGGCCACGGTGACCAGGGCGCCGAGGTCGTGCGCCTGGTCGATGACCGGCTTGAGGTCGCGGACGGCACCGGAGGCGCCGGGGTACTGCAGCAGCACGCCGTTGATCTCGCGCTCGGCGATCTCGGCGGGGATGCCGTCGCTGAGGTCGGCGACGACGACCTCGACACCCGTCGGCACCGCGCGGGTGCGGATCACGGCGATGGTCTGCGGCAGGGCGTCCGCGTCGACCAGGAACAGGCCCTTCTTGTTCTTGCCCATGCGCCGCGACAGCGCCATCGCCTCGGCGGCGGCGGTGCCCTCGTCGAGCAGCGAGGCGCCGGAGGTCGGCAGCCCGGTCAGCTCCGCGACGGTGGTCTGGAAGTTCAGCAGGGCCTCCAGGCGGCCCTGGGAGATCTCCGGCTGGTAGGGCGTGTACGCCGTGTACCAGGCGGGATTCTCCATGACGTTGCGCAGGATGACGGGCGGAGTGAACGTCCCGTAGTAGCCGAGGCCGATCATCGAACCGAGCACCTGGTTGCGTCCGGCCAGGGAGCGCAGTTCGGCGAGCACCTCGGCCTCGCTGCGGGCGCCGGGCAGGTCCAGGGCGTCGGCGTTCTTGATGACGTCCGGCACCGCGGCGGCCGTCAGCTCGTCGAGCGAGCCGTAGCCGACCTGGGCGAGCATCTTGGCCCGGGCTTCGTGGTCGGGTCCGATGTGGCGCTGCTCGAAGGGGATCCCCTGCTCGAGCTCGGAGAGCGGAGTGCGATGGGCGGTCATTGCGGAGGCCTCCTGGTCTGACGACCTTCGTGGGGCACCACGGCACGGGTACCCGGACGGCCTCCCCCTCTGTCATCTCGACCTGAGAGCTTCACCGGACCGCCCCAGGGACGCCCGGCTTTCACCGTCGGTGAGAGCGGAAGCCGTCGACACCCGCCCTGCTTTCCAGAGTGACCTCGTCCGTGCGGTACGTGGGCCTGAGAGATTCCGGGGAGGATTTGCTCCTTCGGCGCCTCCGATGGTGCCTGGAGGACTCTCCCGCACGGGGTCAGCGGCCGAAAGCCAGCGTACCAGCGAGGGCCCCGCACGGACCTTCGAGTGGCCGCCGGACCGAATGTGCCGTTCTGTAGTGCTTACGGATGAGTGCGACCTGTGGAGGGCCCGTGCGTACCGACATCGACCCGCGCCACCTGATCGGCCGCAAGGCGTTCGACCGCAACGGACACCGCATCGGAACGATCGACGAGGTCTACCTCGACGACGCCACGGGAGTCCCCGAGTGGGCGGCGATACGCACCGGTCTGTTCGGCCGCGACGCCTTCGTGCCGCTGGAACCGAGCGAACTGGTGGAGGGCGCCCTCCACGTCCCCTTCGACCGCGCCCTGATCAAGGACGCGCCCGACTTCGGCGTCGGGCGGCACCTCTCCCCCGAGCAGGAGCTGCAGCTCTACCACCACTACGGCCTGGACGTCGCCGCCCCGCCGCCGCTGCCGGACCGCGACTTCGGCAGGCTCGCGGGCCAGGACGAGCCGGCCTGACCGTCCCGCCGCCCGGCCCCGCCCTCCCGGAAACCGCGCGCACGGTCCCCCACCGTGCGCTCCGGGTCACGCTTACCCCCACGCCGTCGGCGCCGTCCGGGGTGGCCCCGCGCCGTCGGCGCCGAGGTCACCCGCTGCCGTCCGCCGCGGCCGGTGCGGCCGGTGCGGCCGGTGCGGCCTCCGGTGGGGCCGGTGCGGCGTCCGGTGCGGTCGGTGCGGCGTCCGGTGCGCCGGGGCCGCGGGAGACCAGCGGGAGCGGGTCCGCGGGCCGCAGGTCGGGGTCGTCGGTGCGGAAGGTCCTCACCCGGCCCGGTGCCGAGCCGGGCGTCTCGAAACGCACCGTGACCCGGCCCAGCCCGCTGCCCTGCACCCAGCCGTGTCCGAACACCGCGTGCCGCACGTCGTGTCCGGCGGGCCAGCTCCGCTCCGCCGCCGGCCGGTCCTCGGGAGCGGGCGCGGTGGCGGTCTCCTCCGGCACGGCCTCCTCCCGCTCCCCTGCCGCCTGGGCGAACAGGTCCTCCTGCGTGTAGTCGGCCAGGCCGGTGACGCCGACGCCGAGGAGCCGCACGCCGCCCGTGGTGTCGACCCCGTCGAGCAGGCGGGCCGCGGCCTCCCGCACCACCGCCGGGTCGTCCGTGGGCCCGCGCAGGGTCTCGGAGCGGGTCAGTGTCGAGAAGTCGTAGCGGCGCACCTTCAGCACGATGGTGCGGCCCGACAGTCCCGCGCCGCGCAGCCGGCGCACACACCGGTCGGCGAGCCGCCGCACCTCCGTGCCGACCCGGACCCGGTCGTGGATGTCGACGTCGTAGGTGTCCTCCACCGACACCGACTTCGCCTCCCGCTCGGCCACCACGGGCCGTTCGTCGTGCGCCAGCGCCATGGCGTACAGCCCGTGTCCGTGTGCCTTGCCCAGCAGCCGCACCAGTTCGTCCTCGCCCGCCTCGGCGAGGTCCCGCACCGTGTGCAGGCCCGCACGCCGCAGGTGGTCGCCGGTGGCCGGCCCGACGCCCGGCAGGGTCCGCACCGACAGGGGCGCGAGCAGGTCCCGCTCGGTGCCCGGTTCGATGACCACCAGGCCGTCCGGCTTGGCCCGCTCGGAGGCGATCTTGGCGAGCATCTTGGAGGCGGCCAGCCCCACCGATCCGGTGAGCCCGGTGACCCGGCGGATGTCCGCGCGCAGGCCGGCCCCGACGCGGCGCGCCGACGTCTCGTCCCAGGCGGCACCGGCGGCCTCCAGGTCCACGAACGCCTCGTCCAGGCTCAGCGGCTCCACCAGCGGGGACAGATCCCTGAGGAGGGTCATGACCTGCTCGCTGAGGGAGCGGTAGAAGGCGAAGCGCGGCACGAGGTACGCGGCGTGCGGGGCCAGCCGGCGCGCCTGTGCCATGGGCATCGCGGAGTGCACGCCGAACACCCGGGCCTCGTAGGAGGCCGTGGCCACCACGCCGCGCGGCCCGAGGCCGCCCACCACGACGGCCTTCCCGCGCAGACTCGGCTTGGACGCCTGCTCCACCGAGGCGAAGAAGGCATCCATGTCGAGATGCAGGATCGTGGGCGCGGACCTCACGTCTTCGATGCTGCCTCATGCCACTGACAACGCCCTGCCGGGGCTCCGAGACCGGGGCGCGTGTCCGGGCCGGGCCCGGGCGAGTCCGGCGGGGCCTGGGCGGGTCCGGCCGGGGCCCGGTCGCGTCCGGGCGGGGCCGGCCCGGATCCACCCGGGTTCCGGGTTCGGGTCCTGGGCGTGTCCGGCCCGGGCGGGGGTGGCTTCCGGTGGTCCGGGCCCGGCCCGGTTCCGGCCGGGATCGTCGTCCCGGGCCGGTGGGAGCCCGTCCGGTGCGGGAACGAGCCCGGTCTCAGACGGGGCCCGTCAGGTGCGGCGGCGGGCCCGGTCTCAGACGGCCCGGTTGCGCCGTCGGGCCAGCTCGTCGGCGGGGTTGTGGCCGACCAGCGTCTCGCCGGTGTCGACCCGTTCGCCGTGCAGCTGGGACAGCGCCCCCTCGACGTCCCGCCACACCACGCCCACGGCGATGCCGAAGATGCCCTGACCACCCTGGAGCAGGGCGTGCACCTCGTCGGGCGAGGTGCACTCGTAGACGGTGGCCCCGTCGCTCATCAGGGTCATGCGCTCCAGATCGCTGAAGCCGCGCTCACGCAGGTGCTGGACTGCCGTCCGGATGTTCTGGAGCGACACACCGGTGTCGAGGAAGCGTTTGACGATCTTGAGGACGACGACGTCGCGGAAGCTGTACAGCCGCTGGGTGCCGGAGCCGTGGGCGGGGCGCACGCTCGGCTCCACCAGGCCGGTACGGGCCCAGTAGTCGAGCTGGCGGTAGGTGATCCCCGCGGCGGCGCAGGCGGTGGGACCCCGGTAGCCGATCTCGTCGGACGCCATGGACGTTGCCCCTTTGGTGTCCGCCGAGGCGGCCGTCAGATGTCGCGCGTGATCGGCCGTGCTGCTGTGCGGGGGGTACACCCCGCCCACGCGGAGCCGAGAGCCCATGGGAGGGTACGGGCTGCTCGCCCCCAGTCCGGGGGCTCCCCCAGCCGTACCGTCGCCGCTGCTTCTCACGCCGACCTCCGTCCTTGACCTGCCTCCCCGACGGTAGGCAGTCACCAAGGGTGCGTCAACGATCGCCACACTCGGCACGCCGAGTGATAATCACCCTAAGAGTGGTTTCCCGTGCCCCGTCGCGGGGAAAGGCTAGCCGAATGCGCTCCGCACGGGCGGAATCGCGCCCGTGGACGGCCGCCGTGCGGCGCCCCGGAGCGCGTCCTCACTGACTGCTCGTACCGAAGTCCTCCGGCGAGATCTGGTCGAGGAACTCGCGGAACTTCTCCACCTCGTCCTCCTGCTCGTCCGGAATGGCGATGCCGGCGTCGTCGAGCACCGTGTCACTGCCGTAGATGGGCGTCCCGGTGCGCAGCGCCAGCGCTATCGCGTCGGACGGACGCGCGCTGACCTCCACGCCACTGGCGAAGACCAGCTCCGCGTAGAAGACGCCCTCACGCAGATCGGTGATGCGCACTTCCGTGAGCTCCTGTCCGACGGCTTCCAGCACGTCCTTGAACAGGTCGTGGGTCAGCGGCCGAGCAGGGGCCATGCCCTGCTGGGCGAAGGCGATGGCCGTCGCCTCCCCCGGTCCGATCCAGATGGGGAGGTAGCGGTCCCCTCCCACTTCACGCAGCAGCACGATCGGTTGGTTGGAGGGCATTTCGACCCGGACACCTACGACATCGAGCTCGTTCACACAGCAACCCTAGGCCGTGCCCGGGATGTTTGGGTAGTCGGGCCGGGAACGGGTGAGCGATCCGGCCCCCGACGGGCGCAGCCCGGAACCGCCCCGGACGCCCGGCGCGGGGCGGGTACCCAGGCGCGCCACCAACCTGTCCGGACGGCACACCTAGGGGGCGCGCACACCGAGGGCCAGGTGGACCAGCGCGGTGTGCAGCCGGACGGTCAGCCCCGCCAGTTCCTTCGTGCGGGCCTCCGCATGGGCCCTGGTCTGCGGGTTGCGGTGCCGCCGCAGGGGGGCGACGACCTGGTCCACCAGCCCGGCCTCCCGGTCGGCCGCGGCCTTCATCGCCCTCAGGTGCCGCGGCTCGATCCCGTGCCGGCCCAGCTCGCGGACCAGTCCGGCCACGGTCACCGCCTCGGCGTCGTAGACGCCGTCCTCCACCGGGGTGAGGAGGCCGTACGACTCCCACTCCGCCAGCTCACGTTCGTCGACTCCGACGGCGGCCAGCAGCTGCGCCCGGCCGATCCGGGCGGCCGTCGGCGCGTCCGCCACCACGGGCTCGACGCCCTCGCCGTCCCGCTGGCGGCCCACGACCGGCAGTGACACCGCCTCACCCCGCTCCACGGCGTCCAGGTGCTCCCGGATGACCTTGAGGGGCAGGTAGTGGTCCCGCTGCATGCGCAGCACGTGCCCCAGGCGCTCCACGTCCTGGGCGCTGAACTTGCGGTACCCCGACGGGGTGCGCCGCGGCTCGATGAGCCCCTCCGCCTCCAGGAAGCGGATCTTCGAGATGGTGACCTCGGGGAACTCCTCGCGCAGCACGTTCAGCACCGTGCCGATGCTCATCAGTCCGGTGTCCGCGGCGGCGGCACCGTGCCCGGTGCCGCCGCTCGGTGTGTGAGGCATGGACCTTCCCTCGGGTCCCCGGGCGCGGCCCGGGGACCTCAGTAGCCCCGCTGGCTCGCGTAGAAGACCAGCCGGTACTTGCCGATCTGCACTTCGTCCCCGTTGGACAGGGCGACCTGGTCGATCCGCTCCCGGTTGACGTAGGTGCCGTTGAGGCTGCCGACGTCGGCCACCGTGAACGAACCGTCCTGGCTCCGGCGGAACTCCACGTGCCGCCGGGAGACCGTCACGTCGTCGAGGAAGATGTCGCTCTGCGGATGACGGCCGGCCGTCGTCAGGTCGCCGTCGAGCAGGAAGCGGCTGCCGGAGTTGGGCCCCCGGCGCACCACCAGCAGCGCCGAGCCGAACGGCAGCGCGTCGACCGCGGCCTGCGCCTCCGGCGACAGCATCGGCATCTGCGTCTGTCCGGTCGTCTCGGAGTCGTACGCCTCGAGACCGGAGATCGAGATGGTCGACGTCGTCTCCGACGGACGCTCCGGGGTGACCCCGGGCCTCAGCGGCGCGCCGCAGTTGGAGCAGAAGCGGCTGTTCTCCGCGTTGCGGTTACCGCACCTCGTACACACCAGGGCCGACATGGACGGATCCTCCTGCCGCGGCTGCCCACCGGGGGCTTGGGACGCGTACGGACCGGAGAAGTCTCCACCCGTACCTGAGGTTGACGGTTGCCCGAAACCTATGCCTCCCTGCTGCGCAGGGTCAACCGACGGCGCGCCCGGAGCACCGACCTGATCCCGGAACAGCGGACGTCCGCCGTCCTCCTCGGGCTGCGCGCGATGGCGAGCGGTCGCGTTGGCGTTGTCCTCTCGCGCGCTCTTGCCGAACAACTTCGCAAACAACTTCACGGGCGATTCCCCTTGACCGAAACAGACCCGCCCGTGGGGCAGGACGAACCCTGACTGAACACACTGGCCGACGACCCGGACATCCTCACAACGTCCGTATCCACCAGACAGTTTCCACCACGCACCGCCCAATCGGTGCGCCGACCCCCCGCAACCTCATGCCCTCGCCGGACGGGCCGCATGCGCCCCCGGTTCACCGGGAGGACGACCGAGCGTAGTCAGGCCGCTTCGCCGCTCGCAAGGCATCCACGACGATCTTGGTCGACCTCTCCACGGTCACGGTGGCCTGTTCCTTCTCGAGAGTCTGCACCACGCCTCCAGGGATGTTGAGCGCCGGCTCGAGGTCCTGCGGCTTGCCGATGACCTTGAAACGATAGGGGGCGGTGATCTTGTTCCCGTCCACCCCCACGCCGTTGCCGGAATCCGTCAGATAGGTGTCGGCCACCACCCGTACGCCGTTCACCTGGATCGCCTCCGCACCCGCCGCGCGCAGCTCCTGGACGGCGTCCAGCAGCATGTCCGCCTCGACCGCCCCCTTCGGGTCCTCGACGGTCATCGTGATGCCGGGCCCCTGGGCCGCCACGGTGCCCGCCAGGATGCCGAGTTGCCGTTCCCGCTCGGCTGTCTGCCGCCGAGCCTCCTCGGCCTGGTCGGAGCTGTTCTCCAGTTCGTCGCGCTGTTCCTCCAGGCCCGCCTTCTCGTCCTCAAGACGCTGCGTGCGGTCGTCGAGTTCATCGAGGATGCGGACGAGATCCTCCTGACGTGCCCCGCGCAGCGCGTTGTCGCCGTCGCTGTTGGAGGCCACCTGGACGGCCAGGCCGAAACCCAGGCCGAACAGCAGCACGGCGACGATCAGTTGGGCCCGCGTCAGCCTCGGCGGCCACAGCCCCTTCACCAGCCGCTGCCGCCCGGTCAGCTCCGGCACGGGCCGCGCCTCGGCAGCGTCCTCCGCGGCTCCCGGCGCGCTCGCGGGCACCTCCTGGGGCAACTCCTTGCGCAGGCTGCTCCCGCGCTCCGGCCCGTCCTGCGCGGACGGCCCGGCCTGCGGGGCCCGCTGTCCGGGGTGCGGGGTGTGCGGGGGCCGCTGCCCGGCACGGGCTGCCTGCGGCGCTCGCTGCCCGGGGTGCGGCGCCGCCCGGCGGGGACCGGGACGCCCGTCGGGCCCCGGCTGGTACCCGGGGCGGTTCCCGCCGGAGGCGGGCGCCGGCCCGGGACGGTTTCCGGGCGCAGGGGCAGGGGCGGGCCCGGGGCGGCCGTCGGGTCCGCGCAGCGGCCCAGGACGGTTCCCCGGGCCGGGCGTCGGTCCGGGTCGGCCGTCACCGGCACGCGGCGGCCCGGGAGGGCCCTCCGCCCCGGGGACGGGCCCCGGCGGTCGTCCGCCGGCACCGCGCACCGGCGCCGGGCGACCCCCGGGCCCGGGAGCCTGCTCCGGTCGGCCGTCGATTCCGCCCCGCACCGGACCGGAGCGTCCGTCGGGTCCGGGGCGTCCCTCCGGCCCGGGGCGCCCCTCCGGCCCGGGGCGCGGACCCGGTCGGCCCTCACGTCCGTGCGGCGGCTCGGGGCGGGCCTCCCCTCCGGGTGCCCTCCCCGGTCCGTCACCGGCGCCGGGCGGCGGTGCCGGACGGTTCCCCCGCTCCGATGCGGGCCCGGGGCGTCCGCCTGCGCCGTCGGTGCGCTCGGTGCCGCCGCGCACCGGGCCGGGACGATGCTCCGGCCCGGGCGTCCGTCCCGCACGGGCATCGGTGCCACGCGCCGGCGCAGGGCGGTGCTGCGGGCCGGCGGTCCGTCCCGGACGGCCCTCGCCGTCACGCGCCGGGCCGGGATTGTGTTCCGGATCAGGACGCCGGCCCGGTCCAGGGGCCTGTCCCGGTCCGTCCTCGTTCCCCTGTGCCGGCCCGGAGCGGTGCCCCGCGCCGGATGCGGCACCGGGTGCGGGGCGCCCGTCGGTCCCGCGCACGGGCCCGGGACGCTCTCCCTGGCGAGGGAGCGGTCCGGACCGTCCGTCCTCGCCCACCGGCGGCTCGGGACGGCCCTCGGACTCGGGTCCCGCTCCGGTGCGTGCCTCCGCCGCCTCGTCCGCCCCGCTCCCGGGCTCGTCGCGGCGGCCCGTTCCGTGTTCCTGCTCGCGCTCGTTCATCGGCCTCACGCCCGGAAGACGTGGCGGCGGATCGCCGCGGCGTTGGAGAAGATGCGGATGCCGAGGACGACCACCACACCGGTGGACAACTGGGCGCCGACGCCCAGCTTGTCGCCGAGGAAGACGATCAGCGCGGCCACGACCACGTTGGACAGGAACGACACCACGAAGACCTTGTCGTCGAAGATGCCGTCGAGCATGGCCCGCAGTCCGCCGAAGACGGCGTCCAGCGCCGCCACGACGGCGATCGGCAGATACGGCTCGACGACCGCCGGAACCTCGGGCCGGACCAACAGGCCGGCCACGACTCCCACGACGAGGCCCAGTACGGCGATCACGATGTGCCCTTTCCGGATATCGGCTGCGCGGTTCGTACGATCACACTCGGTGCGGCGGGCAGCCGGAGGTCGTCCGCCGTGGAGAGGGCGGTGCGGATCCCGTAGTTCTCCTGCAGGGCGTGCAGGTAGAGCCCGTCGGCGCTGTTCTGGAACCGGTCGCTCAGCGACGGTCCGTCCCCCACCGCGAGCACCGTGTACGGCGGCACCAGCGGTTTGTTGTCGACCAGTATCGCGTCCCCTGCGGCCCGGATGGCCGACAGGGCGGTCAGCCGCTGACCGTTGATGGAGATCGCCTCGGCCCCCGACTCCCACAGCCCGTTGACCACGCGCTGCATGTCGCGGTCCCGGACCCGGCCGGTGTCGGAGAAGCCGGACGCCGAGCGCGGGTCACCGTTCCCGCCCGTGCCGGCGTCCTTGGCGTCGTCCACGACGAGCCGCACGCCCGGTCCGTGCACGGCGACCGAGCCGGCGAGGACGCCCACCAGTCGGGAGCGGTCACCACCGCTGTCCCTGAGGGCCTCCTGCCGACGGGCGTCCACGTCCGCGCGCAACGCGTCGACCCGGCTCTCCAGGTTGTCGGCCGCCTCGGTCTCCTGGTCGATGCGGTCGATCAGTTCCTCGCGTTCCTTCGCCACGACCGGAGCGCTGACCCGGGCCTGCGCCGCCCCGACGGTGACGACCAGGGCCGCCAGCACCAGCCCCACGGCAAGTCCCAGCTTGGCCCGCAGGGTCTTCGGCAGGCCGCCTTCACCTGCGGCCTTCCTGCGCTCCGCGGCCTCGGCGTATCCGTCGTCGAGGCTGTGGTCCATGACGTTGGTGAGCAACGACATGGACGCGTCCGGGCGCGGGGGCCGCGTCGGTGTGCTCCGAACGGGGGGTTGCTGCGGCATGCCGGACATCGTCGCACGTCGCGGCCGGTACCTCCGAACGGCCCTGGCCGGGTGCCGGACAGGCCCCCTTGGGGAGGCTTGTCCGGCACGCACGCATACCGCGCCTTGTCCCGGCCGGGCGGCGCCCGGTGGCGCGGGACCGGGCGCCGGCCGGGATTCGTCCGCCTACCGTCCGGCGCTGTCCACGACGGCGGACCACTCGTCGAGCAGAGCCTGCGCGGAGGCGTCGTCGGGGCCCTCCGCCCACAGGTGGGTGACCGCCTCGGCCGGGTCCGGCAGCACCATGACCCAACGGCCGTCGGCTTCGACGACGCGCACCCCGTCGGTGGTGTCGACGAAGCGGTCTCCCGCCTCCTCGACGACGCGCCGCATGACGAGGCCCTTGACGGCCCACGGCGTGGCGAGGTCGCGACGGATCACGTGGGCCCGCGGGATGCGGGCGTCGATCTGACTGAGCGTGAGCTGCGTCCTGGCCACCAGGCCGATCAGCCGTACGAAGGCCGCGGTGCCGTCGTAGACGCTGCTGAACTCGGGGACGATGAAGCCGCCCTTGCCGTCGCCGCCGAAGATCGTCCCTTCCTCGCGGCCCACGCGGGTGAGGTCGTCGGGGGACGTCGTCGTCCACTCGACCTGGGTGCCGTGGTAGGCGGCGACCTGCTCGGCGATCCGGGTGGTCGTCACGGGGAGAGCGACCCGGCCGCTGCGGCGCTCGGCCGCGATGAGGTCGAGCATGACCAGCAGGGCCCGGTCGTCCTCGATGATCCGGCCCTTCTCGTCCACCAGGGACAGCCGCTCACCCACCGGGTCGAACCGCACCCCGAACGCGGCCCGGGACGACGCCACGATCTCCCCGAGGCGGACCAGCCCCGAGCGCCGCACGTCGGCCGTCTCGGTCGGCCGGGACTCGTCGAGACCGGGATTGATCGTCAACGAGTCCACGCCCAGCTTCCCGAGCAGGCTCGGCAGGACGAGGCCGGCGCTTCCGTTGGAGGCGTCGACGACGACCTTCAGCCCCGACTCGGCGATACCGGTGATGTCGACGTTGCGCAGCAGCGATCCGGTGTACGAGTCGAAGACGCTGGCGGGGAAGCGCAGGTCACCGATCTCGCCCGGGAAGGCACGCCGGTACTCCTGGCGCGCGAACACCCGGTCCAGCTTGCGCTGGCTGCCCTGCGACAGGTCGGCGCCCTGCCCGTCGAAGAACATGATGTCGACCGAGTCCGGAACCCCGGGCGTGGTCCGGATCATGATGCCGCCGGCGCTGCCCCGTGCGGTCTGCTGCCGGGCCACCGGCAGCGGAACGTTCTCCAGGTCCCGGACGTCGATGGCGCTCGCCTGCAGCGCGGAGATCACCGCGCGCTTCAGCGCGCGGGCACCGCGGGAGTGGTCGCGGGCCGTGGTGACCGTCGAGCCCTTCTTCAGGGTCGTCGCATAGGCGCCGGCGAGGCGGACCGCCAGCTCGGGCGTGATCTCGACGTTGAGGATGCCGGAGACCCCGCGGGCCCCGAAGAGGTGTGCTTGGCCGCGGGATTCCCAGATGACGGACGTGTTGACGAACGCGCCCGCCTCGATGGTCTTGAACGGGTAGACCCGCACGTTGCCCTGGACGATCGATTCCTCACCGACCAGGCACTCGTCACCGATGACCGCGCCGTCCTCGATCCGTGCCGCGCGCATGATGTCGGTGTTCTTGCCGACGACACAGCCGCGCAGGTTGCTGTGGGGCCCCACGTACACGTTGTCGTGGACGACGGCCTTGTGCAGGAAGGCGCCGCTCTTGACGACGACGTTGGAGCCCACGACCGTGTGCTCGCGGATCTCCGCGCCCGCTTCGACCTTGGCGTAGTCGCCGATGTACAGCGGTCCGCGCAGATCGGCGTCCGGGTGCACCTCCGCCCCCTCGGCGACCCACACACCGGGCGAGATCTCGAACCCGTCGAGGTCGACGTCGACCTTGCCCTCGAGGACGTCGGCCTGCGCCTTCACGTAGCTCTCGTGGGTACCGACGTCCTCCCAGTAGCCTTCGGCGATGTACCCGTAGACGGGCTTGCCCTCCTTCATCAGCTGCGGGAAGACGTCGCCGGACCAGTCGACGGGCACGTCGGCCTCGACGTAGTCGAAGACCTCCGGCTCCATCACGTAGATGCCGGTGTTCACCGTGTCCGAGAAGACCTGGCCCCAGGTCGGCTTCTCGAGGAAGCGCTCGACCTTGCCCTCCTCGTCCACGATGGTGATGCCGAATTCGAGAGGATTGGGAACACGGGTCAGGCAGACCGTGACCAGCGCACCCTTTTCCTTGTGGAAATTGATGAGCTCGGTGAGGTCGAAGTCGGTCAGTGCATCACCGGAAATGACGAGAAAGGCGTCGTCCTTCAGCGCCTCCTCGGCGTTCTTGACGCTTCCGGCGGTCCCGAGGGGCTTCTCCTCATTGGCATACGTGAGCTCCATGCCGAGCTCTTCACCGTCACCGAAGTAGTTCTTGACGAGGGACGCCAGGAACTGGACGGTCACCACGGTTTCATTGAGCCCGTGCTTTTTGAGCAGCCGCAGCACGTGCTCCATGATCGGCCTGTTGGCGACCGGCAGGAGCGGCTTGGGCATGCTTGAGGTCATGGGGCGAAGGCGCGTGCCCTCTCCCCCGGCCATCACGACGGCCTTCATGTCGGAAGCGTCCTCCTCGAAGAGACGACGGTCTGACCGACGTCACTCGCAGAGATGGTCCGCAGGATCACCCTGCGGGACGAGGCGCAACGCTGCGCTTGCGAATCAGCGAGTTCAATCGGCCATGGCGTCCGCACGAACCAGACGGCGGACTTGTATCACGTAGAGAACTCCTGCCCACCAATACAGGGTTGTACCCCATCCGGCGAACGCCCATCCGAAGATTGCGGCGAGTGACGCGATCCAGCCGGATCCGTCACTGAGCAGGAGCAACGGGAAGGCATACATCAGGTTGAAGGTGGCGGCCTTGCCCAGGAAGTTCACCTGCGGCGGCGGATAGCCGTGGCGCCGGAGGACGCCCACCATCACCAGCAGGACCAGTTCCCGGGCGAGAAGTACGGCCGTGAGCCACAGCGGCAGAATCTCGCGCCACGTCAGGCCGACCAATGTCGACAGAATGTAGAGCCGGTCGGCCGCGGGGTCGAGGAGCCGGCCCAGATTGCTGATCTGGTTCCAGCGACGCGCCAGCTTGCCGTCGAGGTAGTCACTGACGCCGCTCAGTGCGAGGACGAGCAGCGCCCAGCCGTCGCTGTTGGGTCCGCCGAACTCCGGCCTGAGGATGAGCCACAGGAAGAGCGGCACGCCGAGGAGCCGCGCCATGCTGAGGATGTTGGGGATGGTGAGGACACGGTCCGTCTGGACGCGCGTCTCCTGGACCTCCACCCGGGAGCCTCCTGTGGGAAAACGTGTCAACGATGCTCCATGACTTTACCGCAACGCAAAAAAGCTCCGGCTCTCGGGTTGTATGCCCGAGAGCCGGAGCTCAAGAGGAGTTCGGCGGCGTCCTACTCTCCCACAGGGTCCCCCCTGCAGTACCATCGGCGCTGTAAGGCTTAGCTTCCGGGTTCGGAATGTAACCGGGCGTTT
>NZ_JBEZWE010000018.1:0-105361 GCF_040637405.1 Streptomyces sp. NPDC029526 | reverse complement strand
GCCGGCCGGGCGTGTGTACCGGCCTGTGGGGCGGGGGGGGTCCGGGGGGGGATCAGATCCCCCCCCCGGGGGGGGGGGCGCCCGCCGGGGGGCCCCGGGGGGGGGGGGGGGGGGGGGGGGGGGGGGGCCCCCCCGGGGGGGCGGGCCCCCCCCCCCCCTCCCCTCCCTCCCCTCCTCCCCCTCCCCGTCCCGCTACCCCCCGCTCCCCTCCCCCGCGCCCTCCGCCGCCCGCACAGCGTCCCGGTAGGCGCGGGCCGCCGCGCGCAGGGCCGCTTCCGGATCGACGCCCTCCGCCTCGGCCCGCACCGCCAGGGCGAGCAGTTCGTAGCCGATGCCCTCGCCCCGGGGCAGGGGGACGTCCAGCCCGGCGGTACGCACCCGGGAGGCCAGCTTGGCGGCGAGGGCCAGGCCGGGCTGGCCGAGGGGGATCCCCTCGGTGACCGAGGTGCGCCGCTTCTCCTCGGCCTTGGTGCGCAGCCAGTGCTCCTTGACCTCCTCGGGGGTGGTCGCGGTGGCGTCGCCGAAGACATGGGGGTGGCGGTGTATGAGTTTGGCGACGATGCCCCCGGCCACGTCGTCCAGGGAGAAGGGCGCCTCAGGGTGCTCCTCGGCTATCCGGGAGTGGAAGACGACCTGGAGGAGGACGTCGCCCAGCTCCTCGCGGAGTTCGACGCGGTCGCCCTCCTCGATGGCCTCGACGAGTTCGTACGCCTCCTCGATGCCGTACTTGGCGAGGCCCTGGTGGGTCTGGAGGGAGGACCACGGGCACTCGGCGCGGATCCTGTCCATGACCTGGACGAGGTCGAGGACCCGGGCGCCCGGCAGGTCGTAGGAGCCGGGGAGCAGTTCCAGCGCGGGCATGCGGACCCGGCCGCTGCCGGCCAGGCGAGCGAGGCCGTCGGTCAGCGCGGGTTCGCCCTCGCCCGTGGCGACGACCGCGACCGTCCGCCCGCCCGCGCAGGCGTCGACGAGTTCCTCGGCGGCCGGGGACGCCTCTTCTACGGCCAGGCCGGCCTCCCGCAGGTACGGCAGCTGCGGGTGGGCGCCGTCCGCGCACAGCACCCGGTCGGCCGCGTGCAGGGCCTGCCAGGCGGGCCAGGACAGCAGGCCGGGGGCGACCCGGTGGCTGGTGGTGAGCAGGACGATGCGGCCGGGGTCGGCGGCGTCGGGGCTGGTCGGCGGGGCACTGTTGGGGTTCACGCTTCGAAACTAACGCACTGCGCCGACGCCCCCGTGAAGTTATCCACAGGGCCGTCGGCGCGGTCGTACTGTCGCACTGCGTCGCACTCGGTCGGGGGGATCCGGCGCGGGCCGACCATCCGGCCATCCGCCCCTCTGCCCCTACACCCCTGCGGCTGCGCGCCCGTCCCGGTCCTGTTCGGCCCGCACCCGTTCCGTTGGGTCCGTTGCCGTGCCGTTGGGTCCGCTGCCGTTCGGCCAGGACCGGTTCCCCTCGGCCCGCTGCCGTCCCGTCCGACCCGTCCATTCCCGTCCGGTCCCGGGCCCGGAGTCGCCCAGCCCCGTCCCGCTTCCCGCTTCCCGCCTCCCGTCTCAGGCGGTCTGCGGGGCGCCCTCGGCGGTGACGTCGCGGAGCCACGGGGTGGTGGCGTCGACGCGGCTGCTCTTCTCCGGGTCCCAGCTGCCGTAGCGCGGGTTGAGGTCGACGTCGAGTTTCTTGCCCGCCTCGGAGAGGGCCTGCCAGAACTCTGGCCTGCTGGTGTCGGTGCCGAGGCTCTCGGCCAGCTTCTGGGCCTTGATCTGGAGGCGGAGGTTGGTGTCGAGACGCTGGGGCGGGATGCCGTACTGCTGGAGCCAGGCCGCTTCCAGCGCCTCGGCGCCGCCCGCCTGCTCCTGGAGGTCGGACCGCAGCTGCTGGACCTCGCGGTCGCTGACGGTCACCCCGGCGTCCTCGGCGGCGCGCTCCAGCACCCGGTCCAGGACCATGCCGTTCAGGGTGTCCCGGGTCAGGCTGCCGGTGCGGGCGACGGCCTGCTCGTACTGCGCCTCGTCGGGCACGGCGGCGCGCTGGGCCTCGCGGATCTGGTCGACCCGCTCCTCCAGCTGCGCGACGGTGATCCGCTGGCCGCCGACGACGGCCGCCGCCCCCGGGTGCGCGTCGTTCCCGCACGCGGTGAGCAGGGGTGCCGCCGTGACGAGCGCGGCGGTGAGCAGGAGCGCGGAGCGACGGCGGCGGTGCAAGGAAACCTCCTGAGGAGCTTGTGCGGCGGTGCACAAAGTCTTGCGATGATCGATGGTAGGCATCGGCCAAGCTCTGGCCAACCCATTCGACCAACGATTCACCGGCACTTCCGGCACCGCCGCGCGCCCGGGAGTCCGGTCCGCCGGGCTGAGGCCGCTATCCGCGCACTTGTCCCAGCCACTCCAGCGTCCGCCGGACCTCGACGGCCGTCGGATGGCCCGGACCCTGGAGGCGTTCGACGTCGTGGAGCAGCCGCATCAGGGTGCTGTGGGCGGCGGCACGGTCGCCGAGGGCGAGCAGGAGGTGGCCGATGCGGCGGCGGACGTCGTGGGCGAGCTCGGGGTCCCCCGAGACGTACTGGTTCTCGAAGTAGCCCAGCAGTGACCGGTATTCGGCGAGGGCGGCGGCCGGCTCGCCGAGCTGTTCCAGGCACTGGGCGGCCTCGTAGCGGTAGCGCAGCGACTGCGGGTCGGCCTGGCCCGCCTCGGCGGCGCGTTCCTCGGCGAGGCGGCGCAGCTCGGGCAGGGCGCGCCGGTACTGGCCGTCGTCCAGCAGGGTGGCCGCGTACTGCTTGCGCAGGGTGCGGACGACCGGGGACTGCTCGCCGTGCTGCTCGGCGGCGACCGGCAGGATGCCGCCGAGGATGTCGACGGCCTGGGTGATCCGGCCCTCGCCGAGGAGCCGCTTGACCTCGTCCACGGCGACGGCGATGTCCGCCTTCTCCGCGTCGGGTGCCGGGGGCGTGGCGGGGGCGGGCTGCGGCGCGGGGGTGCGCGCGCGGTCGGGCCAGGGGGCGTGCGGGCGCAGGAAGGGCCGGGTGGGGTCGAGCGGCGCCCCGGTGGGGGTCCCGCGGGAGGGCAGCAGCAGGGCCAGGTGTTCGTAGACCTCTTGGGCGGAGTCCGGGCGGTGCTGGGGGTCCTTGGACAGCAGGCGCAGCACCAGCGCTTCCAGGGCCTCGGGCACCTCCGGACGGAGCCTGCGGACGGGGACCGGGGGCTCGTAGAGGTGCCGGTGCAGCACGCCGAGGGCGGTGGAGCCGGCGAAGGGCACGTCGCCGCTGAGCAGTTCGTGCATGAGGACGCCGAGCGCGTAGAGGTCCGTGTAGGGGCCGACCGCGCCGCCCATGGCCTGTTCCGGGGCCATGTAGGCGGGCGAGCCGATGGGTGACCCGGTGTGGGTGAGGCGGGTCGTGTCGCTGTCCATGACGGAGGCGACGCCGAGGTCCAGCACGGTGACCGTGCCGTCCTGCTTGATCATGACGTTGCGCGGCTTGAGGTCGCGGTGCACGATCGGCACGGCGTGCACGGCGCTGAGCACGGCGCACAGTTGCGCGGCCACGGCCACCGTCCACTGCCACGGGTAGGGGGCGTTCTCGGCGAGGTGGTCGCCGAGGTCGGCGCCGTCGACGTACTGCATGACGAGGAACAGTTCCTCGCCCTCGCTGCCCGCGTCGTGCACCGTGACCAGGCCCGGGTGGTCGACCTGGGCGGTCACCCGGCACTCGCGCACGAAGCGGCGGCGCAGCTCGTCGGCCTCCTGGCCGGCCACCTTGTCCGGGCGCAGCAGCTTCACCGCCACCCGCCGGTCCAGCCGTTTGTCGTAGGCCGTCCAGACCTGTCCCATGCCGCCCTGTCCGATCAGCGTGGACAGTTCGTAGCGGCCGGCGACGACTCGTCCCGCCGTCACGCTCACCTTCCGTTGCCGTGGGGCCCGCCGGGGCCGTGGTGGCCCTCGGGGCCGTCGTGTCTGCGCAGGTAGTCGCTGAGTTCGTCGAGTTCGGCGCGTACCTGGTCGATGCGTTGTGGCGCGGGGGGCGGTGTCGTCGGCGGCACGGGGCCGGCCGGTCCCGGGTGCGGGGTCTGCTGCGGGGGGACGGGCGGGGCCTGCTGCGGGGGGACGGGGTGCTGCGGGGGCACGGGGTGCTGCGGCACGGGGGGAGTGGAGACGGCCGTGGTCGCGTACGGCGAGGGCGGCGTGGGCTGCGGGTACCCGTACGGGGCCGTCCCGTGGCCCAGCGGGCCCGGGTAGGGGTGCGGCCGGCCGTGGTGGCGGATGTCGACGACGAGGTAGTAGGCGGCGGCACCGATGCCCAGCAGCAGCATCAGGGCCACGGCCATGTCGGTGCGGACGTCCGACTCCGGGAGCGAGCCGACCACCATCAGGAGGGCGATGGACAGCGGGATGCTGACCCATGCGACGGCCCAGTCCAGGGTGCGGCCCCGCAGCAGCGCCACCCGGAACAGCGGTACGCAGGACAGCAGGCCGCACGAGAGGAATCCGGCGAGGGCGATCAGCACGCGCAGGGTGATCACCGTTGCCGCGCTGCGAGGGGGCTGCGGCGCGCCGTGGCCGTACATGACTGCTCCTGAACCGGTGTGGCCGACGAGGACTGTAGTGCGAGCGTCGAAGCTCGGTCGAGCCCTGAGCGTATAGGCCGTGGGGGACAACTGGTCCCGCGTTGTACCGAACCGTTGTCGACCCGATCACTTCCGTCGTCCTCCCGAACGTGCCCCCGGGGGGCGTCCGCGGGGCCGGCCCGGGTGCCGGGCACCGGGACCGCCCAGGCGCCCGGGGGCGTCCCGGGGTCGCCCGGACGGGCGGAGTCCGGGGCGCGCCACGCCCGTTCGGGGTCGGCGCCGGTCCGTACCGTGCCCGGCGTGCCCGGCCGGGCACGGTGCCGGGCCGGTCACGTGCGGGGCCGGGCGCGGCCAGCCCGGGCGGACGGACCGGCCGCGCCCCGTCGTGTCCGACCGCGTTCCCCGCCTTCCGTCGCGGTCAGTCGCGGTCAGTCGTGTTCCGTGCGTTCCGTCGCGGTCAGCCGCGTTCCCGTGCGTTCCGTCGCGGTCAGTCGGGGGCGACGGTGCCGCTGGTCAGACCGTCGTACATTCCCCGGACGAGTTCGTCACCGAGCCGGGCGGCCCGCCGCAGTGCCCGTTCGAACTCGTCCAGGGCGCGGAACCGGGCACCGTAGCGCCGCTGTTCGTCCAGGGGGAGCCGGGGCAGTCGCAGGCGGCGCACGTCGAGCCGGGTGGCGGTGGACGCGTAGCTGCTGGCCCGGCGGTGGTTGGCCGTGCCGCGCAGGAACCCGGCGACGAACCAGGCGTCGAGCGCCGACGGGTCGGGACGCAGGAGGACCAGGTTGCGGCCGAGGACGGCACCGGCGGTCGGACCCTCGACGACCCGGGTGACCGCGCCGCCCCCGAGGACGGGGAGGACGATGTCACCCGGTTCGGTGAGCACGGGCTCCTCGTCGCTCTCGGGCAGCGTCCCCGAGGGGCCGGTTCCGGCGAGGACGTCGTGGTCGGTCAGCACCGGCACGCGGGCGGGCCCGCCGGTGCCGCCGGTATGCATCAGCAGCGCCCCGGCACGCGCCAGTTCGCCGACGGTGGTGAGAGGGCGCCGGTCGAGGGGGGTGGCCGGGGCGGTGTCGGCCGGGACGCCGGTGTCGCGGGTGTGCGGGGGCCGGGGACGTACCGGCGTGGCGGGTGGCGGGGTGAGGCCGGCGGCCAGCCGCAGGGTCTCGCCGAGGCGGTCCCGTACGGCGTCGAGGCACTCCGCGTCGTCCGCCGAGGCCGGGGGCGGCAGATGACGGGCCGGAGCGAGGTCGACGTCGTCGTCGAGCAGGTCGAGGACCGGCACCGAGCGTGCGACGCCGGGCCGTTGGTCGAGGTGCCCGGTGCGGTCGAAGTCCCGCCAGGCGTCCAGCACCGTCTCCCGTACACCCTGCCAGTCCGGCCCGCCGCGCCCCTCACCGGCGAAGCGTCCCGCGTCGGCGAGCAGGATCTCCGGGTGGGCCGGCACCGGTCCGGGGCGGCGCAGCACCCACAGGTGCAGCGGGATGCTGTGCGGCGGCGCCGCGCCGACCGGCAGGGCGATCACGGCCCGCAGCGCGCCCCGGCGCAGCAGGTCGGCGCGGATCCGGCGGCCGGAGCGACGGGAGGCGACGGCGGGCGGCATCAGCAGGACGGCGGTGCCGCCGTCCGCGAGCCGCGCGAGCGCGTGCTGCACCCAGGCCAGCTCGGACTCGGTGCGGGCCGGCAGGCCGTACTCCCAGCGCGGGTCGTAGGCGAGTTCGTCGTGCCCCCAGTTCCGCTCGTTGAACGGCGGGTGGCACAGGACGGCGTCGGCGTGCACGGCCGGGTGGGCGTCGGCGCGGAGGGTGTCGCCCGCGCGGGCGTGCACGGCGCCCCGGGTGTGCAGGGCGAGGCGCAGCGCGGTGAGGGCGGCGAGTTCGGCCGAGGTGTCCTGGGCGTACAGCTCCTGGTCGGGGCGGGGGGTGACGGCGCGCAGCAGGGCGCCCGTGCCGCAGGCGGGGTCCAGGACGGTGCGCGGGGGGCCGGCCGATTCGGCGAGGGCGGCCATGAGGTCGGCGAGACCGCCGGGGGTGAGGGTGTACTGGCGCGGGTTGGCGTCCAGGTGCCGTCCGAGGAGGAACTCGAAGGTCTGCCGGGCGCCGAGCTCGGCGGCCAGCTCGGCGACGCCCCGGAGCAGCGGCACGGAGGGCAGCAGACGAGGCGCGGTGGGGCGGGTGAGAGCCGGCACGGAGCCCGCGGCGGCACGGAGGTCGACTACGTGGCCCGGCCGGGCGTCGAGCACCTCCTTCAGTTTATCCGGCAGCAGCGCCGCGAGGCGTTCGTCGGGGCCGTCGCTCGCGTCCAGCCACTGGGTGGGCCGGTCGTGGATCAGCAGCAGGGCGCACCCCGCGTGGAGCAGCGCGGTGACGGGGCCCTGCGGATGACCCGAGAGCTGCTGCCAGACCCGCTCCCGCAGGGGGACCTCGGCGAGTTTGCCGTGCCGGCGGAGCCATCCCTCCACCTCGGCGAGCGCGAAGGCCGGGCTGGTCTCGGTGCCGCCGACGGGCTTCGGGAAGTCGGCATGGCGGCGGCGCCAGTTGCTGACGGCGGCCCGGCCGACCCCGGCCAGCCGGGCGATGTCGGCGGCGGTCACCTCGCCCGCGCCCTCCCGTTCGGACTGCCGGCCGTCGTGCGGTAGGCCTCCTCCGTCGTGCGGTCCGCCCCGGCTCCCGGGCGGACGCCCGGTCCGCCCGGCGTCGTCCGCGGGCCGGCCCTGCTCTTCCGGACCGCTCCGCCCACTCGGCTCGCGTGTGCTCCGCCCGCCCTGTGCGTCCCGCACCCGTCGGCTCCCCTCGCCCGTGTGACCCGGGGAGCATACCTGTGTACGGCCTTGACCCCACGTGTCGACCGTGAAGGGCACCATCCACGAATCCCGTGTTGACTCGGTTCACAGGCTCTGGTCTGATTGACGCGACGCAACGGCCCGATGCGCCGTCACGTCGCCGCGCCTGCGCGCCGCACCGTCACCGACACCACGTCGAAGGCACCAGCACCACCACCGCCACCGACGCCACGTGACCGTCACGGACGCCGGTCGTCGCGTCATCGCGTCATCGCGTCATCGCTTCATCGCGTCCTTTCACCTGCCGAACCAAGGGATCCTCCATGCGCCGCACCGCCCTCGCCGCCGTCTGCCTCGCCGCCGCCGTCACCGCCGGTCTCACCGGATGCGGCACCCAGGACAAGGAGCCGGACCGGGCGAAGGAACCCTTCGCCGGGCTCACCGGCGGCCAGATCGCCGAGCGCGCCCTGGAGGCCACCACCGGTGCCGAGTCGCTGCGCATGAAGGGCGACATACGGGACGACGAGACCGGCGGCACCCTCCGCATCGACATGGCCCTGAACAAGAAGGGCGAATGCGCCGGCACCATGGGCATGGGCGACGAGGGCACGGCCGAGTTGATCAAGACCGGCGACAGCATCTACATGAAGTACGACGAAGCGTTCCTGCGCGCCCAGAGCGAGGGCGAGCCGAAGGGCGAGGTGGACGCGACCGTGGCCATGCTGGCCGGCAAGTGGACCAAGATGTCGCTCAAGGGGGCGGACGCGGACGACGTCGCCGCCTTCTGCGACCTCGGTGTGGTCCTCGGCGACGCCGAGGACGGCTCCTCCGAGGCCGAGCGCGGGAAGACCACGACCATCGACGGCAAGCGGGCGATCACGCTGACCGAGCAGGACGGCAAGGACGCCTACACCTTCTACGTGGCCACCGAGGGCAAGCCCTACCTGCTCCGGCTCGACAACACCTCCCCCGAGGACCCCGGGTCCATCACCTTCAGCCGGTTCGACGAGCCGGTCCCGGCCCGCAAGCCGTCCGGCCAGGTACTGGATCTCGACGCACTGGGCTGAGCGGGCCGGCCTACGTGCCCAGCGGCCGGCGTGCTCATCGGCCGGCGTGCTCAGCGGCGCCGCCGGCCGTCCCGTTGAGCCGCCGGCCGCCCTGTTCAGCCGCCGCCGGCCGTCCCGTTAAGCCGGCCGTCCCGTTCAACCACCGCACTGCCGCAGCATCATGTCCTTGTCGGCCTTCGTCACCGGCATCTCGTACTTGACGGCGACCTGGGCGAAGCGGACCGCGTACGCGCACCGGACGCCCTTGCTGGGTGGCAGCCAGGACGCCGGGCCGGAGTCCGACTTCTGGGAGTTGGCGCGGCCCTCGACCGGGAGGAGGTTGAGGGCGTCGTTGGCGAGCTGCCGGCGCTTGCTCTCCGCCCAGCGCGAGGCGCCCATCTGCCAGCTGTAGGAGAGCGGCACGACGTGGTCTATCTGGACCTCGGCGGCCTTCTCCTTCTTCCAGGCGATGTCCTTGCCCGTGTACGGGTCGTAGAGGTCCATCGAGACCACCACGCAGTCCGAGCCACTGCGGAATTCGACGTTGCGCCCGTGGAGCTTGAGCAGGTCGTTGCGGGTGTCGCAGCCGTTCCTGGCGAACGGGACGCCGTCGGCCGTGTCCATCCAGGCGTAGCCGAACTCGTCGCGGTCGTAGCCGGTCTTCGGTCCGCGGCCCTTGGTGGCCACCTTCTCGATGAGGGCGACGGCCCGGTCACGGTCCGCCTCTTCCTTCACCGGGGCGAGTCCCGGCTCGGTCCCGTCAGGGTTGTCCAGCGGGCTGACGGCCCGGCCGTCGCCCGCGGCGCCGGCCTCCGGTCCCGATGCGGGGGTGCCGGCGCTGTCGAGCGCCTCGCAGCCCGTGAGGAGGACGACAGCCGCGCACACCGCCGCCCCGGCCCACCGGGTCGCCGCCACCCCTCCCCTGCTCCGACGCCTCACGTACCACGTCACAGTGGCCCCTCCCCTGGTGCTGTCGTGCCCGGCCCATGCGAGCCGGTGGTGCCGGGATCACCGTAGCGAGTCGGAGGTCCAGACCACATCTGGGCGAAAATGCGCATTCCGCACATGTGGCGCGTATGGTCGTAGATGAGTCACCCCGGAAGGAGCTCCTGGATGGGCATCTTCGACAAGTTCAAGAGCAACAAGTCGGCGCAGGAGAAGGCCAAGCAGGCCTCCGACACCGCGGAACAGAAGATCAACGAGAGGACCGGCGGCAAACACGCCAAGCACGTCGACACCGCTCAGCAACAGGCCGAGCGCCGTCTCGGCATGGAGGGCGACCGTACCGACGAGCCGTAGGTCTCCCGCAGCCCTCGGACCGGGACCCACCAGGTGTCGGACGTGACCCGAAGCCGCGCGACCCGAAGCCGCGACCCGAAAGAGCCGCGACCCGAACAGGAAGCCGCCCACGGCCTGCTGCCGTGGGCGGCTTCCTGCGTGTCGCCGTCGCCGTCGCCCCCGCCGCGGGCGGCTCCGTGCAGGTCGGGCCCAGGACCTGATACGGCCGGTCCGGCTCCCGCCGTCCGGTCCCGGCCCTCCCCTCAGGACCCCAGCACCGACGTGAGGAACTCGCCGACCCAGCCCAGCAACTCCCGGCCGACCAACGGCTTCCCGCCCACCCGGGCCGTCTTCGGGCGGGGCACCAGCACCTGGTGCGCGGCCGGCTTGATGACCGTGCCCGGGTAGAGCCGCTTGAGGCGCAGCTCCTGCGACTCCCGCAACTCCACCGGCGCGAAGCGGATGTTGTTGCCCTGCAGCACGACCTCGCCGACCCCGCACGCCCGGGCCAGCATCCGCAGCCCCGCCACCAGCAGCAGGTTCTCCACCGGCTCCGGCAACTTGCCGTACCGGTCGACGAGTTCCTCCCGTACGGCCTTGATGTCCTCCTCGGAGTTGGCGGAGGCGATCGCGCGGTACGCCTGGAGGCGCAGCCGCTCGCCGGGCGCGTAGTCGTGCGGGACGTGCGCGTCGACGGGCAGCTCGATCTTGACCTCGAGCGGCGGCTCCTCCTCGATCTCGCCGGTCTCCAGCTGCCGCCGGTAGTCCGCGACCGCCTCGCCGACCATCCGCACGTACAGGTCGAAGCCGACGCCCGCGATGTGGCCGGACTGCTCGCCGCCGAGCAGGTTGCCGGCGCCGCGGATCTCCAGGTCTTTCATCGCCACGTACATGCCCGCGCCCATCTCGGTGTGCTGGGCGATGGTGGCGAGGCGTTCGTGCGCGGTCTCCGTCAGCGGCTTCTCCGGCGGGTACAGGAAGTACGCGTACCCGCGTTCCCGGCCCCGGCCGACCCGGCCGCGCAGCTGGTGCAGCTGGCTGAGGCCGAAGTTGTCGCCGCGCTCCACGATCAGGGTGTTGGCGTTGGAGATGTCGATGCCGGACTCGACGATCGTCGTCGACACCAGCACGTCGAACTTCTTCTCCCAGAAGTCGACGACGACCTGCTCCAGGGCCGCCTCCGACATCTGGCCGTGCGCGGTGGCGATGCGCGCCTCGGGCACGATCTCACGCAGCCGGGCCGCCGCCCGGTCGATGGACTCGACCCGGTTGTGGATGTAGAAGACCTGACCCTCGCGCAGCAGTTCGCGGCGGATGGCCGCGCCGATCTGCTTCTGCTCGTAGGGCCCGACGAAGGTGAGCACCGGGTGGCGCTCCTCCGGTGGGGTGGTGATCGTCGACATCTCGCGGATGCCGGTCACCGCCATCTCCAGGGTGCGGGGGATGGGGGTGGCGGACATCGTCAGCACGTCGACGTTGGCGCGCAGCTTCTTCAGCTGCTCCTTGTGCTCGACCCCGAAGCGCTGCTCCTCGTCGACGATGACCAGGCCCAGGTCCTTGAACTTCGTCTCCGAGGAGAACAGCCGGTGGGTGCCGATGACGACGTCCACCGAACCGTCCCGCAGCCCCTCCAGGACCGCCTTGGCCTCCGTGTCGCTCTGGAAGCGGGAGAGGGCCTTCACGACGACCGGGAACTGCGCGTACCGCTCGCTGAAGGTGCCGAAGTGCTGCTGCACCAGCAGCGTGGTGGGCACCAGGACGGCGACCTGCTTGCCGTCCTGGACCGCCTTGAAGGCGGCCCGCACCGCGATCTCGGTCTTGCCGTAGCCGACGTCGCCGCAGATCAGGCGGTCCATGGGGACCGTCTTCTCCATGTCCTCCTTGACCTCGGCGATGGTGGTCAGCTGGTCGGGCGTCTCCGCGTAGGGGAAGGCGTCCTCCAGTTCCCGCTGCCAGGGGGTGTCCGGGCCGAACGGGTGCCCGGGGGCGGCCATGCGCGCGCTGTACAGCTTGATCAGGTCGGCGGCGATCTCCTTGACGGCCTTCTTGGCGCGCGCCTTGGTCTTGGTCCAGTCGGCGCCGCCGAGCCGGTGCAGGGTGGGCGCCTCGCCGCCGACGTACTTGGTGATCTGTTCCAGCTGGTCGGTGGGGATGTACAGGCGGTCGCCGGGCTGGCCCCGCTTGGCGGGCGCGTACTCCACGACCAGGTACTCGCGGGTGGCGCCCTGCACGGTGCGCTGCACCATCTCGATGTAGCGGCCCACGCCGTGCTGCTCGTGCACGATGTAGTCGCCCGCCTCCAGGGTGAGCGGGTCGATGGTCTTGCGGCGCCGCGCCGGCATCCGCGCGCCCTCCCGGCCGGACGCCTTCTGCCCGGTCAGGTCGGTCTCGGTGAGCACCGCCAGCTTGAGCGCCGGGTCGACGAAGCCGTGGTCGATGCAGCCGCAGGAGACGTGCACGACGGACGGGGCGATCTCGCCGAGGTCGGCCTCCAGGCGGGCCGCGATGCCCTCCCCGCCCAGCACCTCCACGGTGCGGGACGCCGGGCCGTGCCCCTCGGTGAGGTACACCGTGCGCCAGCCGTCGGCCAGCCAGCCCTTGGTGTCGGCGAGCGCCCGCGCGGTGTCGCCCCGGTAGCTCTCGGGGGCGTGCATGCCGAGCTTCAGGGTGGTCTCGTCGACTTCCTCGTCGGCGGCGAACGGCGACACCGACCACCACATCACGCCCAGCTCGCGCGCCCGCTCACGAACGTCCGCGAGCGGCCACAGGGAGGCGGCGCCGACGTCGATGGGTGCCTCGCCCCCGCCCGCCGTGGCGGCCCAGGACGCCTGCAGGAACTCCTGGGACGTGGCCACCAGGTCCGACGCGCGCGTGCGCACCCGCTCCGGGTCGCACACGACCGCCATCGCGCCCTCGGGCAGCACGTCCAGCAGCAGCTCCATGTCGTCGACGAGGACGGGAGCCAGGGACTCCATGCCCTCCACGGCGATGCCCTCGGCGATCCTGCCGAGCAGGTCCCCCAGCTCGGGGTGCTCCTCGGCGAGTGCCCGGGCGCGCTCGCGCACCTCGTCGGTGAGCAGCAGCTCGCGGCAGGGCGGGGCCCACAGGCCGTGCTCGGCGATCTCCAGGGACCGCTGGTCGGCGACCTTGAAGTAGCGGATCTCCTCGACGTCGTCGCCCCAGAACTCGACCCGCAGGGGGTGCTCCTCGGTGGGCGGGAAGACGTCCAGGATGCCGCCGCGCACGGCGAACTCCCCGCGCTTCTCCACCAGCTCCACGCGCGCGTACGCGGCGGCGGCGAGTGCCTGGACGACCTGCTCCAGGTCGGCGCTCTGCCCGGTGCTCAGCGCCACCGGCTCCAGGTCCCCGAGCCCCTTGACCTGCGGCTGGAGCACGGAACGCACCGGCGCCACGACGACGGAGACGGGACCGGTCTCCGGGTCGTCGGCGCGGGGGTGGGCGAGGCGGCGCAGCACGGCCAGGCGGCGGCCGACGGTGTCGCTGCGCGGGCTGAGCCGCTCGTGCGGCAGCGTCTCCCAGGACGGGTACTCCACGACCCCCTCGGGCGGCAGCAGCGACCGCAGGGCCGCGGCCAGGTCCTCGGCCTCCCGCCCGGTCGCCGTGACCGCCAGGACCGGGCGGCCGGCGTCGCGGGCCAGGGCGGCGACCGCGAAGGGGCGGGCAGCGGGGGGCCCGACCAGGTCGACGTGCATGCGGTTGCCGTCGGTGGCCGCCGCGATCGCTTCCGCGAGGGCGGCGTCCTTGACGACGGCGTCGAGCAGACCGTGCAGGCTCATGCGGGGCGGGATCCCTCCGGGGGGGTGCAACACGACGGGCCCGACACGCGCTGCGGGCCGGGGGTGTCCAGCGTACGACGCCGGGCCCGCTCGTGCGGCGGACTGTGGACCGGGCTGTGGACGGCACGGGTACCCGTGAGGACGTCCGCGATGCCGTGTGACCTGGACCGTCGGCCACGGGCCGGGCGCCGGGACCGGTCCCGGTACCCCGCGGGGGCGGTCACCGCGGGGCGGCCCGGCTCCCGCCGGGGCGGAGACACCAGGACGGGGCTCCCGACGTCCCCGGGGACATCGGGAGCCCCTACGGCGAGGATCGCGAGCCGCGCGCATCGCGGGGCGCGAGCCGCTCGGGCCGGTCGGCCGGGGCGGGGGCCAGGGGCCGGGGCGGGGGCCAGGGGCCGGGCGCGCCCGGCCGCTCCGCCCCGCCGCAACGCGTCCGGCGCCGGGGTCCCGTAGGACTCCCGGCGCCGGGTGTTCCCCCGCAACCCCCGTGTGCGGTGGCCGTGCGGTGGTGGCACGGTGCTCGTGTCGTGCACTGCCGTGCCGTGCCGTGCTGTGCGGGTCGAGGGCGTCGGCCGGTACCGGTACCGGCCGACGCCCTCGGCCCTGCCTAGTCGGTGGCGATGGCGTTCAGGACGTTCATCCGGCCCGCCCGGAAGGCCGGGACCAGGGCGGCGAACAGGCCCACGAAGGCCGATCCGACGAAGACCCCGATGATCGTCGGCCACGGGACGTCCAGGACCTTCAGCCCTTCCAGAGCGAGGAGCTGCTGGGCGGTCGCGCCCCAGCCCAGGCCCAGTCCCAGGCCCAGCAGGGCGCCGAAGAGGGCGATGACGACCGACTCCATCCGGATCATGCGGCGCAGCTGCCGGCGCGAGAGGCCGATGGCCCGCATCAGACCGATCTCCCGGGTCCGCTCCACGACCGACAGGGCCAGGGTGTTCACCACCCCGAGGACCGCGACGACGATCGCCAGGGCCAGCAGGCCGTAGATCATGTTGAGCAGCTGGCCGATCTGGTCCTTCAGCGCCTCCTTGTAGTCGGTCTGGTCGCGCACGTCGTACTTCGGGAACGGGTCCAGGGACTTCTTCAGCGCGGCGTACGCGGCGTCCTTCTGGCCGTCCTCGGCCGCGGCGAACATCATCTGGTTCAGCGGCATCCGGTCGGCCGGGACGTACCGGGACATCGTCTCGATCGACGTGTACATCGCGCCGGCGTCGATGACGCTCTCGCTGCTGGTGATGGCGCGGACCGTCAGGTCACCGGCCGTGCCGTCCCGGAAGGCGACCTTCACCTTCGAGCCGATGGTGATGCCATGGTCCTTCGCGAAGTCCTCGGGGACGGACATCGCGCCGGGCAGGTAGGCGTCCGACAGCTTGCCGGCGACGGTCTCGACCCGCAGGTCGGTCGCGTACGTCGGGTCGGCGGCCGTGATCGAGGAGTCCTTGGTGGTCTTCCCGTCGGGCGTGGTGAAGTCCGCGTCGGTCCACCGGTACTCGGTGACGTGGTCCAGGCCCGGGGTGGCCTTCACGGCCGCGGCGGCCTCCGGGGTGAGCAGCACCCCTTGGTCGTTGCCGATGATGAAGTCCGTGCCGACCGTCTTGTCGAGTTCCTCGGTGGCCGAGGCGACCATGGAGGAGCCGACCACGGACAGGCAGGCGACCAGGGCGAGGCCGATCATCAGGGCGGCGCCGGTCGCGCCGGTGCGGCGCGGGTTGCGCAGCGCGTTGCGCTCCGCCATGCGGCCGACGGGGCCGAAGACCCGCAGCAGGACCGCGCCGAGCACCCGGACCACACCCCCGGCGAGGAGCGGGCCGACGGCGATGAAGCCGACCAGCGTCAGCACCACGCCGAGTCCCAGCCACAGCGAGCCCTCGGTGGCCTTGTCGGCGGAGCCCGCCAGGTAGAGGAAGAGCGCGCCGCCGCCGGTCAGGACCGTGCCGGTGATGCCGCGCACCCAGCCGGCCCGGGCGTCGGCGGGGGCGCCCGCGTCGCGCAGGGCGGCCATCGGGGAGATCCGGCCGGCCCGGCGGGCGGGCAGGTAGGCGGCGAGGACGGTGACGACGATGCCGAGGAACAGGCCGATCGCGGGGGTGGTCCAGGCGACGGTGAGGTCCCTGGTGGACAACTCCATGCCGATGGAGCCCATGAGCTTCATCAGTCCGACCGCCAGGCCGATGCCCGCGGCCACGCCCAGCACCGAGCCGACCAGGCCGAGGAGGAGTGCCTCCGCGAGGACCGAGCGGTTGACCTGCTTGCGGGAGGATCCGATGGCCCGCATCAGGCCGATCTCCCGGGTGCGCTGGGCGACCAGCATGGAGAAGGTGTTGATGATCAGGAAGATGCCGACGAGGAAGGCGATGCCGGCGAAGCCGAGCATGGCGTACTTCATGACGCTCATGAAGCCCTCGACGTCCTTCTGGTTCTCCTCGGCGGTCTCGGCGGCGGTCTGCACCTTGTAGCCGGTGCCGAGCTCGGCCCGCACGTTCTTCTTCAGCTGCTCGTGACTGACGCCGTCGGCGGCGGTGACCTGGACGTTGGTGTAGACGCCGCCCTTGCCGACCAGGGCCTGCTGGGCGGTCTTCGTGTCGAGGAAGAAGATCGCGGCACCGGGGTTGGTGACGGTGAAGTCGGTGATGCCGGAGATCTTGGCGCGGTGGGTGCCGACGGCGCTCATCACGCCGAGCTCGTCACCCAGCTCCAGGCCGTGCTTGTCGGCGGTGTCGGAGTCCACCATGATCTGGTCCGGCCCCTTGGGCGCCTTGCCGGAGGTGATCTCCATGGTGCGGGCGTCGTTGGAGTTCCAGGAGCCGACGATGGTGGGTCCGCCGCTGGTCGGGGACAGGTCGTCGCGGTCGGCGTCGACGACGGTCACCGCGGTGGAGAACACGGTGCCCTCCGCCACCCGCACGCCGTCCGCCTTGCGCACCTCGTCCAGGACGGAGGCCGGGATCACCGGCGGCTTGCCGTTGCGGGAGGTGGTCTCGCCGGTGTTCGAGGCGTCCTTCCCGCTCACCGTGACGTCCGCCGAGGTGGCCGCGAACAGCTTGTCGAAGGTGGTGGACATGGTGTCCGTGAACACCAGGGTGCCGCAGACGAACGCCACCGACAGCAGCACCGCCACCGCCGACAGGGCCATCCGCCCCTTGTGCGCGAAGAAGTTGCGCATCGAGGTCTTCAGGACGGTCATGACGTGCGCCCCCGGGCGTCGAAGTCCTTCATGCGGTCCAGGACCTGCTCGGCGGTCGGCTGGTGCATCTCGTCGACGATGCGGCCGTCCGCCAGGTACAGCACGCGGTCCGCGTAGGAGGCGGCGACCGGGTCGTGGGTGACCATGACGATGGTCTGGCCCAGCTCGTCCACCGAGCGGCGCAGGAAGCCGAGGACCTCCGCGCCCGCCCGGGAGTCGAGGTTCCCGGTCGGCTCGTCACCGAAGATGATCTCCGGCCGGGCCGCCAGCGCCCGCGCCACGGCGACGCGCTGCTGCTGGCCGCCGGACAGCTGCGTCGGCCGGTGCTTCAGCCGCTCCGCGAGCCCGACGGTCTCCACCACCCGGTCCAGCCACGCCTGGTCGGGCTTGCGGCCGGCGATGTCCATGGGCAGCGTGATGTTCTCCAGCGCGTTCAGCGTGGGCAGCAGGTTGAACGCCTGGAAGATGAAACCGACGCGGTCGCGGCGCAGCCGCGTGAGCTTCTTGTCCTTCAGGCCGGTGATCTCGGTCTCGTCCAGGTAGATCTGACCGCTGGTGACGGTGTCGAGCCCGGCGAGGCAGTGCATCAGCGTGGACTTGCCGGACCCCGAGGGGCCCATGATCGCGGTGAACCGCCCGCGGTCGATGTCCACGTCGACGTGGTCGAGGGCGACGACCCGGGTCTCACCCGACCCGTACGCCTTCACGACCTGCCGCGCCCGCGCGGCAACGGCCGTACGCCCTCCAGTGCCCCCGTGCCTGGGAATGGTCACAGCCGATGTCACGGTAAGTCTCCTATGTCGGTCAGCAGATGTGTGCGGTGGTGCCGTCGGCCGCCGTCGTGCCCGGGACGGCCGTCGTGTCTCTCGTGGTGCGGTCTCTCGTGGTGCGACGTGCTTCAGTCTGTCGGCGGGGAGGGGTCGGGCGCCCTGGTGTCCAGCGCAGTCTTCTGCTGAGGAAAACCCCACCCCCGGCCCTGGGCCCAGCCGCCCCCCAGCGGCGTAAAGCCAGGTTAAGGACGCCCCCCGGCCCCGTACGTCCTCCGACGGAACGAACCCTCCCCGAGCCGATGTACGGAGGGACCCCTAAGGGCTCTCCCCCCACGGGCGGAGACGGTCTCGGGGTCGCCTCCGCCGTCGGGTCCGCCCAGACTGCACCCTCCCGCCGCGTCAGGGTCAATGCGAAGCTGTCCCGCGACAGGTAGATGCAAGGGGCACAGAAACCGGACGGGACGGCGACGGGACCGGGACGGGACCGGAAAGGACACCACCGGGACATGCGGGACGGCCACGCAGCACCAGGAGGAGACCCGGCGGTGGACGACACCGGCCCCGTGGCCGCCGGCACCGCGCGCACCGCCGCGACCGACCGGCGCGGGAGGGTCGTCGCCGCCCTGATGCTGGCCATGGCCCTGTCGGCCCTCGACTCGACGATCGTCTCCACCGCCGTCCCCCAGATCGTCGGCGACCTCGGTGGCTTCTCCTACTTCTCCTGGCTCTTCTCCGGTTACCTGCTCGCCGTGACCGTCACGCTCCCCGTCCACGGCAGGCTCTCCGACACCTTCGGCCGCAAACCCGTGCTCGTGGCGGGCGCGGCGGTGTTCCTCCTCGGCTCCCTGCTGTGCGCGCTGGCCTGGAACATGGCGGCCCTGGTCGCGTTCCGCATCGTGCAGGGCCTGGGCGGCGGCGCCCTCCAGGCCACCGTGCAGACCCTCGCCGCCGACCTCTACCCGCTGGAGCAGCGCCCCAGGATCCAGGCCCGGCTGTCCACCGTGTGGGCCGTGTCCTCGGTCGCCGGGCCCGGCCTGGGCGGCGCCCTCGCCACCTACGCCGACTGGCGCTGGATCTTCCTCATCAACCTGCCCATCGGCGCCCTCGCCCTGTGGCTGATCGTCCGTCACCTGCACGAGACGCGGCCGGCCGTGCCGTCCCGGCCGCGCGTCGACTGGCTGGGCGCGTGCACCGTGTTCGCCTGCGGCGGGGCCCTGCTCACCGCGCTCGTGCAGGGCGGGGTCGCCTGGGACTGGCTGTCCGCCCCCTCGCTCGCCCTGTTCGGCACGGGACTCGCGCTGGTGGCGGTCCTGGTCGTCGTGGAACGCCGGGCGGCCGAACCCGTCATCCCCGGCTGGGTGTGGCGGCGCCGCACCATCGCGGCCGTCAACCTCGCCCTCGGCGCCCTCGGCCTGCTGATGATCGCCCCGGCCGTGTTCCTGCCCACCTACGCCCAGACCGTCCTCGGACTGGCTCCCGTGGCCGCCGGGTTCGTGCTGTCGGTGTGGACCCTGACCTGGCCCGTGTCGGCCGCCCTCAGCCAGCACGTCTACCGCCGGATCGGCTTCCGCGACACCGCCCTGCTCGGCATCGGCGTGGCCGCCCTCACCCTCGCCGCGTTCCCGCTCCTGCCGTATCCGGGCCACGCCTGGCAGCCGATGCTGCTCATGACGGTGCTCGGCGCGGCCCTCGGCCTGTTCCAGCTCCCACTGGTGGTGGGCGTCCAGTCGTCGGTGCGGTGGGAGGAGCGCGGCACGGCCACGGCGTCGGTGCTGTTCTGCCGCCAGACCGGCCAGACCGTCGGCGCGGCCCTCTTCGGCGCCGTCGCCAACGGGGTCCTGGCCGCCCGGCTCGGCGGCTCGGGCGGCCTGGACGCGGTGACCGGCTCCCTCGGCGACGGCGCCGTCCCCGAGGCGACGCGGCGGGCCGTCGCGGACGCCGTCGAGGCGGTCTACCTGGGCGCGGCGGGTGCGGCGGCCCTGGCGTTCCTGGTGCTGCTGGTCCTGGCCCCGCGGACGTTCCCGGTGCTCCGGGACTGAGGCCGCGTAGGCTGCGCGCCATGGCCACCCTGACGCTGGAACGCCTCCGCGCGGAGCACGCGCCCGCCGTGCTGGCCTTCGAGCGCGCCCACCGCGCCCACTTCGCCCGCTCGGTGCCCGACCGGGGCGACGCGTACTTCACCCCGGCCGGTTTCGCCGCCCGGCACGCGGCCCTGCTGGCCGAACAGGACGCGGGAAGCTGCCACTTCCACGTCGTGCTCGACGGGAACGGCACGCTCGTGGCCCGCGTCAACCTCGTCGACGTGGCCGACGGGTCCGCCGAACTCGGGTACCGGGTGGGCGCGGACGCCACCGGCCGGGGCGTGGCGACGGCGGCGGTGGCCGAGGTCTGCCGCCTCGCCGCCCGGTCCTACGGCCTGACCACGCTGACCGCGGCCACCACGCTCGACAACCCGGCGTCCCAGCGCGTCCTGACCCGCAACGGCTTCACCCGCGCCGGGGACACCGTCCTCTCCGGCCGCCCCGGCGTGCGCTACATCCGCCGGGACCTGCCCGCCTGAAGCCCCGGCGTGCGCCCGGTCCGCCGGGACCCGACCGCCTGAGGCCCCTGCCCCCTACGGGTCCCCGCCCCGCCGCTCCGCCGCCCGTCCGACGCACGTTTCGCGCCTCCGCCGCCCGTCCGCCGCCCGTTTCGCGCCTCCGCCGCCCGGCTCCGCACCCCCGGTCCGGCCGCGTCCCACGGCATCCGCACCGTCCACCACCGGCCCCGCACCCACCGAAAAGTCCGAGTTGACGCGGGTAACACCCCTGGTCAGCACGGTCCGGACTCACCGACCGAACAGTTCGGCCAAAACGCAGCGCAGCCCCGTACGCGGGGGTAACGTGCGCGTGGCTCGATCCCACCCCCCACCTCCCTGCCGTCCCCGCACGGACCCGAGCCCGCAAGGAGTACGGGATGTCCTTCGATCCGTACACGTCCCCCTGGGACCCGCCCCCACCGCGGTCCCCGCAGTCTCCCCCCCACCAGGGCGTCCCCGCCCGCCCCGCTCACGACCCCTTCGCCCCGCCCCCGCCCTCCTCCCCCTCCTACGCCACCTACCCGTGGCAGCCGCCGCCCGCCCCGCCGCAGCCGCCGCGGCGCGCCCGGGAACGGACGGCCCTCGGCCACCACAGCGACCTGCGGATCCTGCGCACCGCCTACCGGTGGCAGCGGCGGGTGGCGACCCTCACCGCGCTCGGCTACTTCGTCCTCTTCCTCGTGCTGTCCGCGTTCGCCCCCTCGTTCATGGCGTCCACGGTCACCGACGGCCTCCCGGCCGGACTGCTGCTCGCCCTCATCCAGGTCCCGGTCACCTGGCTGGCCATCGTCCTGTACGAGCGCACCGCCCGGCGGCGCGTCGACCCCCTCGCCGACCTCATCCGCAAGCACGCCGAACTCGACGCCCGCCGGGGGAGACGCGATGAACACCGAATTCAGCGGAAACGCCCAGGCCATGTCCCTCGTCGGCTTCTCCGCCGTCGCCACCGTCACCCTGCTGCTGTGCGTGATGACCGGCCCCGACCGCGACGACCTCGACGAGTTCTACACCGGCTACGGCTCCCTCTCCCCGCTGCGCAACGGGCTGGCCATCGCCGGCGACTACATCTCCGCCGCGACCGTGCTGGGCACCAGCGGCATCATCGCCCTCTTCGGCTACGACGGCACGGTCCTCGCCCTGAGCACCGCCCTGTCCCTGATGCTGCTGATGTTCCTGCTGGCCGAACCCCTGCGCAACGCGGGCCGGTTCACCATGGGCGACGCACTCACCCGGCGCATGCCCGGACGCGGCATACGCATCACCGCCTGCGCGGTCACCCTCGCCGCGCTGCTGCCCCTGATGGTGGTTCAGCTCGCCGGCACCGGACAGCTCCTGGCGTTCATCCTCGGCTTCTCCGGCGAGTCGCTGCAGACCGGCTGCATCATCGGCGTGGGCGCCCTGATGATCAGCTACGCGGCCATCGGCGGCATGAAGGGCACCGCCCTCATCCAGTTCCTGAAGATGGTGATCCTGCTCGGCTCCGGCCTCGTCGTCGCCGCGCTGATTCTGCACCGCTTCGACTGGAGCCCCGGAGCCCTGTTCGGCGCCGCCGCCGACCGCAGCGGCGTGGGGGACGCCTTCCTCTCCTCCGGCCTGCAGTTCACCGGCAGCGCCCACCCCCGCCTGGACATGATCAGCTCACACCTGACGGTCGTCCTCGGCGGCGCCTGCCTCCCCCACGTCACCATGCGCATGTACACCGCCTCCAGCGCCCGGCAGGTACGCCGCTCCATGACCTGGGCGGTCTCCACCGTCGCCCTGTTCGTCCTCGTCCTCACCGTGGTCGGCTTCGGCGCCACCGCCATGATCGGACGGGAGACGATCGCCGGCGTCGACCCGCAGGGCAACACCGCCTACCTGCTCGGCTCGCAGGCCGCGTTCGGCGCGGAGGTGTCCACCGCCGAAACCTTTCTCTTCACCACCATCACCACCGCCATCTTCCTCACCCTGCTCGCCTCCGTCGCCGGCATGATCCTCGCCTGCGCCAACTCCCTCGCCCACGACGTCTTCGCCTCCCGCGTACAGGAGATGTCCCCCCGCCGCGAGATGACCCTGGCCCGCCTCTCCGCCCTCGCCGTCGGCGCCCCGGCCATCCTCATCGCCACGCAGGTGCAGCACCGCAGCCTCCACCCCCTGATCACCCTGGCGTTCTGCCTCGGCGCCTCCGCCATCGCCCCCGCCCTCGTCTACAGCCTCTTCTGGCGCCGCTACACCCGCACCGGCCTGCTCGCCACCCTCATCGGCGGCACCCTCGCCGTCCTGCTGCTCATGCCGGGCACCAACCTCGTCTCCGGATCACCCGTGGCCGCCTTCCCCGAGGCCGACTTCGCCTGGCTGCCGCTCACCACCCCCGGCATCCTCACCGTCCCCATCGGCTTCGCCTGCGGCTGGCTCGGCACGCTCGTCTCCGGCCGCGCCCGCTCCGAGGAACACCGCCGCCGGTACGAGGAGGTCGAGGGCTGGATCCTCGCCGGCGCCGCCCGCCGCAAGGACTGACCCCCGCCGGCGGAAACGGGGCCGGGCCCGGTCGGAACACTCCGACCGGGCCCGGCCCGTCGCACCTCAGGGACGGCGCCTCACAGCAGCCCGTCCCACATCTGCTCCAGCAGCACCGACCACCAGCTCTCCGGCGACCCCAGCGCCGCCGGGTCCAGCGCGGCCAACTGCGCCTGGAAATCGACGGTCCAGCGGCCCGCCTGCTCCTGGTTCAGCCCGAACCGCAGCCGCCACATCCGCCCCAGCAGCGCGAGGCAGCGCGCGAACTCCAGCAGCCCCGTGTTCACGAACTGCGGCGGCACGGACGTCCCGCCCGGACCCGCCTCCACCGGCACCGCGACGATGTTCGCCGTGCCGTACTGGACACAGAGCGCCTTGCCGAAGTCGCTGCCCATCACCAGGTACGACCCCGCGTCCGGCGCCGGCTGCACCCCCCGCTCCGCCGCCAGCTCCGCCAGCGTCGGCACCGGACGGCCCGGCTGCGCCTGCGCCCAGAAGAACGGCCCCATGTCCAGCGGCAGACCGGCCACCACCAGGGTGTGCGCCACCACCGGCGGCACCCCCTGCCGGGACACCGCCGCCTGCTCGAACCGGAACACCCCCGGGCCGAACGCCGCCGCCAGCTCCTGCGCGACCGCCTCCGGCGGCACCGGAGGCACCGGCGGCACCGGAGGAATCGGCGCCCGCACCGGGGCCGGGCGCGCCGGGCCGTCCGCCACCTGGTGCAACTCACCCTGGTGCGCCAGCAGTTGCTGCATGCCCTGCTGCCGGCTCGCATGATCCGTGCCGTACGGGGCGATGCTGGTGATCCGCGCCTGCGGCCACTGCTCCCGGATCATCCGCGCGCAGTACGCGCCCGGCAGCTCGCACGACTCCAGCTCCGTGTGCAGCTCCAGCACCTGGTCCGGGGGCACGTTCATGCCCCGCAGCTCGTGGAAGATCTGCCACTCCGGGTGCGGCGTGCCCGGCGCCGAACGCCGGATCAGCTGCTGCTCGGAACCGTCCTGCGCCCGGTAGCGCAGCACCGCCTGGTAGCCCGGGCCGACGGTCGGCAGCCCCGTCGGCTGCGGCGGGTAGCCGTAGGCCGGCGGCTGCCCGGGCACCGGACCGCCCGGCGGCATCCCGTGGACGCCACCCGGCGCACCGGGCACGCCCTGCGGCGGAGTGCCGGGCACCCCCGGCGCGGGCGGCGGCGGGGGCGGCACGGGCGCACCGGGCCCGGCGACCGGCGGACCGGCCAGCACGGTCTCGGCATGGTGCACGGGCCCGGTACCGCCCGGCGCACCGGGGGCCGCGGGCGCACCGGGAGCTCCGGGAGCCCCGGGCGCGCCCGGGGGCTGCGGGCCGCCGCCCGGCTGCTGCGGCCCCGGGCCGGCCAGCATCGTCGCCGCGTGGTGCACCCCGCCCGGCGGCGTACCGGGCGCGTTCGGCGGGCCCGGGGGCGGCGGGGCCGGCGGACCGGACGGCCCACGGCCCCCGGCCGAGCCCTGTGACGCGTCCGGGACCCCGCCCTGCGAGGCGTCCGGGGCCCCGGCCCCGTCGAGCCGCAACGCCGAGCCCAGCTGCGTCGGCACGTACGCGCCGGAATCCCCGGCACCACCCGGCCCACCGGACGAGCCGGACGACGCGCCCGGCGCACCCGGGGGCGGCGGAGGCGGCGGAGGGGTGCCGCCGGGCCGCGCGCCCGGGGTGCCCGGGGCGCCCGGCGGGGGCGGAGTCGTCGGCCCCGTGCCCCGGCGCGGCGGCGGGGTGGCCTTGCTGGTCGCGGCGTCGGCGATGTCCCCGGCGTTCGGCGGCAGCGGCCGCTGCGGGGCCGCCGCCCCGCCCTGCGAGGTGTCGTAGGGGGAACCCGCCCGGGTGGGCGGCGGCGGGGGCGTCACGCCCCGTCGCGCGTCCGCGCCCGCCGGCCCCTGGGCCCCGGCGTCCGGCACCGCCGGCGCGAGCGCCGTGGGCGGCAACTGGCTGCCGCCGGACATCAGGGCCGTCTGGGCGTCCGCCGTCGCCGACGGGCCCGGCGGCGCGTCCTCGCCGGACTCGCTCAGCGACGGCGCGAACACGGTGTCGGGCAGCGGGACCGACCGGTCCTCACCGGCGTCCGCGGTGGTGTCGGTACCGGCCCACGGCGTCGCCCCGGCGTCCCCGCCCGGCACCGCGTCCCGCGGCTCCCCGCCACCCCCGGCCGCCGGCCAGGCGGTCCCGCCGCCGGACGAGGCACCCGGGACGGGGGCGGGGGCGGGGGCCGCGGTCCCGGAGGACGACGGAGCGGGAGAAGGAGAAGAGGACGAAGGAGCGGGAGAAGAAGAGGAGGAGCCGGGCGCGGCGTCGGCGACGGGCACCTCCGTCGCCCGGGTCGGCGCGGGCACCCCGGGCACCTCGGTGCCCCGCCCGGACGTCCCCTGCGTCCCCTGCGGACCCCGCGACCCCGTGTCGCCGCCGCCGGTCCCGCCGGCCGCACCGCCCCCGGTGTCACCGGACCCGGCGGCAGCAGCCGCCCCGGAGGACGCGTCCCCGCGACGGCCCGGAATGCCCATCCGGTCCGCCGCCTCCTGCAACCACTCCGGCGGACTCAGCAGGAACGACGTCTGGTTCAGATCCACCCGGGCGGCCGGCGCGGGCGCCGGCTCCGGCTGCTCCTCCGCACGGCCGTACTCCTCCTCGAACCGGCGGATCACCTCGCCCACCGGCAGCGCCGGCCACAACGTGGCCTCACCGCTGTCCCGGGCGATCACCAGCCGGTGCGCACCCCCGTCCGAACGCGGACCGTCCGCACGGTCCTCCGCCCACACCACGAACCCCAGGTCGAACTCCCGCACCCGCACCTCACGGTGCTGGTACGCCGGCACATCGCCGTTGACCCACTCCTCCGCGCGCTCCTGCGCCTGCGCGAACGTCACCATCGCTACAGCTCACTCCCCGCGGAAGAAACCGGGACGACCTCCGCGAAGCCGCCGTCCACCATCAGGTTCGCCACCGTCTCCAGCTCCGGCGGCGACCCCGCCAGCCGCGACAGGAACACGTCGAAGTCGTCCCCGCACGGCAGCAGCAGCCGCTCCACCCGCTCGGCCGGAGGCAACGCCGGGTCCACGTCCCGCACGTCGTCGTACGCGCAGAACCACACCGACCCCACACGGTCACCGCGCACCTTCACCGCCAGCAGACCGCCCTGCACGAAACCGACGCACAGATAGTCCTTCGTCAGGTGATCACGCAGACACTTGTTGACGTACACGAGGTCGTTGACCGCCGCCTCGTCCCGCACCGTGAAGAACGGCTGGTCCACCAGCAGCCCCAGCTCGGCGTCCAGCGCCGTACCCACCGGGGCGCAGCCGCCCGCCGCCTTCAGGAACGACCGGTACGCACCCGGCAGCCGGTACCCCAGGTCCTCCTCGACCCCCAGCACCTGCGCCTCCGTCACCGCCACACCCGACTTCGGCAGCCCGAAGTGCGCCGGCCGCGTCTCCTGCAACGGACGCGTGCCCCGCTTCGCCTGGTCCACGGGCGACGTCGCCACCCCACCGTGATGCCGCAGCAGCGCCTTCACCTCGACCGGCACCAGCTCCAGCCGGCGCGAGTCCACCACGTGGTGCCACGTCCAGCCGTGCGGCGTCGCCACCGCCGGCACCGTGTCCCACAGCGGGTGGCCGCTCGCCGCCAGGGCGGCGTTCGCCGACACGTAGTCCGTCAGCCGCAGCTCGTCGACACCGAAGCCCTCCGGCGGCTCCGCGATCCGCGCCGCAGCCCGCGCGTAGGGCGAGAAGTCGGGGTAACCGCGCTCGTCCACCCGCACCCCTCTCGGGTGGCGGGCCGCCCGCACCGGATCCGGGAAGTGCACGACCTGCCCGGCGTAGGCCGCGTTCGGCGGCGCGGCGTGTCCCCCGGCCTGGCGGCCGGGAGGTGCCCCCAGCCCGAGCCGACCTGTCGTCATGGCGGTTGCCCCCTGCGGCACTCTGTACGACCCGCACGACCACGAGTGGACCACTACGGAACGTATTCGACTCTCACGTCTGTTTCGACTGCTTACCGTCCCGCACCCCGCCGGCACCCCCCACACAGACGTGCGGCGCACCGCGGGAATCGCGGTGCCGACAGCCTAAGCGGTACGACGACACCGGTCACCGGCACCGGCCCCCGACCCCTCCGCTTCCGTGACCAACCGTCACCCTCCGGTGACAGCCCGCCCAAACCCGGGCGTGTCGTTCCGCCCCAGCTTCCGCATCCGCCACGCTGTTTGGCACTCTGTGACCACCGGGGGATGCTCGGGAGGGGAAGACGAACGTGAACATGGCGCAAACGGGACTGCACACCGGGCACACCGGCGACCCCCGAACCGGCGACCCCCGCCTCGACTGGAGCGCCGCCGACGCCACCCCCGCCCCCCTCCTCCACCACCGCCGCGACGGCATCCTGCCCACCGTCGCCGCCGCCCTCTCCGTCCGCGGCGCCACCCTCACCGGCACCCCCGCCCGCGCCGACACACCCCCCGCACTGCACCCCCTGGTCCAGGACTTCCTCGACGCCCTCACCAGCGCCCAACGCGACCGCTTCACCGGCCGGTGCGCGGAAACCCTCCTCATCTCCCGCCACCTCACCACCGCCGACGCCGCCCGCAGCAAGCGCGCCGCACGCAAGCCCATGACCAACGGCGAGGCCCGCAAAGCCCTCAAACACGCCAAACTCACCACCCGCCGCATCCGCGAGGACGGCGACCCCCTCCACGGCTCCTTCGCCACCCCCTGCCGCGCCTGCACCGCCCTCAGCGCCCACTTCGGCGTCCGCATAGTCGACCCCGGCACCACCCGCGACTGACCCGCCGCCGGCCCCGACCGCACGGTCGGCCGCACGGCCGCCCCGCACCACAGCCTCCGCGCGTGACACCCGCACCACCGGGCCCACCGAACCGGCCCCTGTCCCCGTCCCCGACGAACGAACGGCAGATGCACACCGACAGCGCCCCCGCCCCCCGCCCCTCGACCCCGATCGAGCAGGGGGCACCCGCAGCCCGCTTCCCCGAACCCGTCGACGCCGCCCTGCGCACCGCGGGCTGGCAGCCGGGACGCTGGGACATCAAGCAAGCCGAGATCTGGGCCGACTCCCTGCGCGACCACACCTCACCCGCCGGGCACCGCCACCACGTCTTCCCCGCGGCCGTCGAAGCCTGGGCCGAATTCGGCGGACTCTCCCTCCACCCCACCGCACCCGGCCGGCAGGTCGCCCCCGCCGCCCTCCACCTCGACCCGCTCCACGGCCTCCACCTCGCCCGCACCCTCGGCGACCTCGGCCGCGCCCTCGACACCCGCCTCAGCCCCCTCGGCGCCGAGACCGACACCGACGCACTCCTCGCCATCGACGCCGAAGGCCGCGTCTACACCCTCGACCACACCGGCGACTGGTACCTCGGCCCCGGCATCGACCACGCCCTCACCGCACTCCTCACCGGCACCCACCCCACCCGCCTCACCACCGGCTGACCCGCCACCCCACCCGCCTCACCACGGGCCGACCCGCCACCCGGCACCCCCACCGCCGGCGGGCCGCAACACCGACGCCGCCGACACACCCGGGGCGGCACCCCCGCACCGCCGAGCCGGGGACGACCGAAACCGCGGCCCGCAGCCCCGGGCCCGCCCTGGGCCGAAGGCCCCAGGCCACCCCAGGTTCGGAAGCCACCCCAGGTCCGGAGGCCCCCAGGCCGGGTCCGGAGGCGCCCCCCAGGTCCCGAGGCACCCCAGGTCCGGACGCCCCACCCCCAGGACCAGCCCACGCCCGAGCACCCGAGCGCCCGAACACCGCCTTCACACCCGAAGGCACCCACACACCCGACGCCACCCCACGCCCTACACCTCCGGAATCACCGCCGACACCCGGAAACCCCCCGCGTCCGTCGGCCCCGACACGAACACCCCGCCCAGCGCCGACACCCGCTCCCTCATCCCCACCAGACCGTTCCCCCCGGACGGCAACCGCGCCGACGACGACGCCTCCGGAGGCGGCTCGTTCTCCACCTGCATCGCGATCTCCGACACCCGGTGCGCCAGACGCACATACGTCTTCGCCCCCGCCGCATGCTTGTGCACGTTCGTCAACGCCTCCTGCACCACCCGATACGCCGTCGACTCCACCCGCGGCGCATACGACCGGCTCTCCCCCACCACCGACAGATCGACCACCATCCCCGCCGCGGCCGACTGCTCCACCAGCTCACCGATCTCCGACAACCGCGGCCCCTGCCCCTCGGTCGCCTCCTCCCCCGCCTGAGCCGCACGCGACGCCGCCGCGGCCGCCGCCTCCCCCACCGCCGCCAACGGCACCGACTCCCGCTCGGCCACCCGACCGGACCGCAGCACCCCCAGCATCTCCCGCAGCTCCGTCAACGCCTGCCGCCCCATGTCCCCCACCAGCGCGGCGTTCCGCACCGCCTTCTCCGGATCCTTCCGCGCCACCGCCTGCAACGCCGCCGCATGCACCACCATCAGCGACACCCGGTGCGCCACCACGTCGTGCATCTCCCGCGCGATCCGCGTCCGCTCCTCGCTCCTGGCCCACTCCGCGCGCTCCTCCGCACGCTCAGCCAGCAACTGCAGCTCCCGCTCCAGACTGTCCGCCCGCTCCCGCAGACTCTCCATCAACCGGCGCCGCGCACCCACATACAGACCGAGCAGCACCGGCGGCGCCGTCAAGCCCAACGCCGTCGTGATCGACGCGAACGGCAGGAACCAGCCGCCCACGCCCAGATCCTCGCGCGCCATGTCCTGCCGCACCATCACGAACGTCACGATCAGCGTCCCCACCAGCGACATCCCCGCCAGCAGCCCGATCACCCGCCGCGGCAGCTCCGACGCCGCCAGCGTGTACAGACCCACCACCACCAGCACGAACCCCATCTGGGCCGGGGTCACCGCGATCGCCACCAGCACCACGACGACCGGCCACTTCCGGCGCACCACCAGCACGGACCCCGCCAGCAGCCCGAACAGCACCCCCACGGCCACCGGGATCCCGGTCTCCCGCGCGAACGGCACCCCCTCCAGCCCGCACTCCAGCGCGGACACCACCGCCAGCCCCACATCCAACGCCGCACCGCGCCGCCGCGCCCACCACCAGGGCCCACCGCGGGCCGTCACCTGCTCTTCCCCCGTCGCGGTCATGCCTCCAGCCTACGGGCGGCCACCCCCGCATTTCCGGGGACTTTCCGCTCCTGGTCCACACCACACAGGGTGACCGTTCGGATGCGTTACGACCTGAATTCCCTCGAACTGCTGAATCGCTCACCGTTCGAACCCGGAAGGGATCATTCCGGCCGGACGGTGGGGAGGTGACACACGTACACGGCAAATACGCCGACTTCGAGGGCCTGCGCGACCAGGCGGTGGCGCTGCGCCGGGCGGGGCTCAGCCGGCGCCAGATCCGCGACCGCCTCCACGTCGACAACAACGACATCCTCAACCGCCTCCTCCAGGGCGAGCCCGCCCCGGAGTGGACCACACGACCGAACGCGAAGGACGACCTGCGCGCACGGGCCCGCGAGCTCCGCCTCCAGGGCTGGACGTACGACCGCATCCAGGTCGAGCTGGGCTGCTCGAAGAGTTCGATCTCCCTCTGGGTGCGGGACCTGCCGAAGCCGGAGCGCACACGCAGCCGGGAGGATGCCTCGGCGATCGCGAAGCGGGGCTGGGAAGCCACGCTGCGCCTCCGCGAGGAGGAGCGGCAGCGGACGAAGGCGTCCGCTGCGAGCGAGATCGGCGCGCTGAGCGACCGCGACCTGTTCCTCATGGGCGTGGCCCTGTACTGGGCCGAGGGTTCGAAGAGCAAGCCCTACAGCCGCCGGGAACGCGTCACCTTCGTGAACAGCGACCCAGACATGATCACGGTCTTCCTGGCGTGGCTGCGCCTGCTGGACGTGGATCCCACGACATTGAGGTTCGCCGTACAGATCCACGAGAGCGCGGACGTGGCGGCCGCCGAGAAGTACTGGGCCGATCACGTGGGCGTCGACGCGGCGGCCCTGATGAAGACGACACTCAAACGGCACAACCCCCGCACCAACCGGAAGAACACCACCGGCGACTACCGCGGTTGCCTCCGCGTCGACGTGCGGAGCGGAGCGGAGCTCTACCGTCGCATCGAGGGCTGGTGGTACGGCATAGTAGGGGCTGCCACCGCAGCCGGTTCAAAGAATCGGACATAGCGGCCATCCCGGGTCGTCTAAGGGCAAGACGTCAGATTTTGGTTCTGATCATGGGGGTTCGAGTCCTCCCCCGGGAGCTCGGAGGTTCGAGTCCTCCCCCAGGAGCACGAACTCCAGCGGGTCCTCACCGGCAGCAGTCCGGTCGGGGGCCCGCACTCATTCCCCCCACGAACCCCCCGCTATCCTGCGGAGGTCCACCCCCACCCACCACAGCCGAAGGGCATCCCGTGAGCGCCATTCGCCCGGCAGCCGTCGTCGTTCTCGCAGCGGGTGAGGGCACCCGCATGAAGTCGGCCACTCCGAAGGTCCTGCACGACATCTGCGGCCGTTCCCTGGTGGGCCACGTCCTCGCCGCCGCCGGTGAGCTGGAGCCGGAGAACCTGGTCGTCGTCGTGGGGCACGCCCGGGAGCAGGTGACCGAGCACCTCGCCGGGATCGCTCCGGACGTGCGTACCGCCGTGCAGGCGGAGCAGAACGGCACCGGGCACGCGGTGCGGATGGGGCTGGAGGAGCTGGGCGGGGCCGTCGACGGGACGGTGATCGTGGTGTGCGGGGACACGCCGCTGCTGACCGGTGAGACGTTGCGCGGGCTGGCGGCGACGCACGCGGCGGACGGGAACGCGGTGACGGTGCTGACGGCCGAGGTGCCGGACGCGACCGGGTACGGCCGGATCATGCGGGACGAGGCGTCGGGCGCGGTGACGGCGATCGTGGAGCACAAGGACGCGACGGAGGCGCAGCGGTCGGTCCGGGAGATCAATTCGGGTGTGTTCGCGTTCGACGGGCGTCTGCTGGCGGAGGCGTTGGGTCAGGTGCGGACGGACAACAGTCAGGGTGAGGAGTACCTGACGGATGTCCTGGGGATTCTGCGGTCGGCGGGTCATCGGGTGGGGGCGTCGGTGGCGGGTGATCACCGGGAGATCGCGGGGATCAACAACCGGGTGCAGTTGGCGGAGGCGCGGCGGATCCTGAACGACCGGCTGTTGACGGCGGCGATGCTGTCGGGGGTGACGGTGGTGGATCCGGCGTCGACGTGGGTGGATGTGTCGGTGACGTTCGAGCAGGACGTGGTGGTGCATCCGGGGACGCAGTTGCACGGGTCGACGCATTTGGCGGAGGGCTGTGAGGTGGGTCCGAACTCGCGGTTGACGGATACGCGGGTGGGTGCGGGTGCCCGGGTGGACAACACGGTGTCGGTGGACGCGGAGGTGGGTGCGGAGGCGTCGGTGGGTCCGTTCGCGTATCTGCGGCCGGGGACGCGGTTGGGCCGTGGGGGCAAGATCGGCACGTATGTGGAGACGAAGAACGCGTCGATCGGTGAGGGGACGAAGGTTCCGCATCTGTCGTATGTGGGGGATGCGACGATCGGCCAGTTCTCGAACATCGGTGCGGCGAGTGTGTTCGTGAATTATGACGGTGAGCACAAGCACCACACGACGGTGGGGTCGCACTGCAAGACGGGTTCGGACAACATGTTTGTGGCGCCTGTCACGGTCGGGGACGGGGCGTACACGGCTGCGGGCTCGGTGATCACGAAGGATGTGCCGCCCGGTTCGCTGGCTGTGGCCCGTGGTCAGCAGCGGAATATCGAGGGTTGGGTGGCGCGCAAGCGTCCGGGGAGTGCTGCCGCGAAGGCGGCGGAGGCGGCTGCCCGGGAGGCGTCCGGGGAGGGCTGACCGGATGGGCGGGCTGGAAACAGGCGTACCGTGATAAGTGCACATCCGCACCCCACCTGCTGTGATGGCCTCGTTCGCGGGGGCCGGCGGCCGGTGGTGACCGAGCTGCGACACCTCTGAGGAGAAAGTGCTGTGACCGGGATCAAGACGACCGGCGAGAAGAAGTTGATGTTCTTCTCCGGCCGCGCCCACCCCGAGCTTGCCGAGGAGGTCGCCCAGGAGTTGGGTGTCGGGGTCGTCCCGACGAAGGCCTTCGATTTCGCGAATGGCGAGATCTATGTGCGGTATCAGGAGTCGGCGCGGGGTGCCGACTGTTTCCTGATCCAGAGCCACACGGCGCCGATCAACAAGTGGATCATGGAGCAGTTGATCATGATCGACGCGTTGAAGCGTGCGTCGGCCCGGTCGATCACGGTGATCGTGCCGTTCTACGGGTATGCGCGGCAGGACAAGAAGCACCGGGGGCGTGAGCCGATCTCGGCGCGTCTGATCGCCGATCTGATGAAGACGGCGGGGGCGACGCGGGTGCTGACGGTGGATCTGCACACGGATCAGATCCAGGGGTTCTTCGACGGTCCGGTGGATCACCTGTTCGCGTTGCCGCTGCTGGCGGACTACGTGGGCGCGAAGGTGGACCGGGAGAAGCTGACGGTGGTGTCGCCGGACGCGGGCCGGGTGCGGGTGGCGGACCGGTGGTGCGACCGGCTGGGTGCGCCGCTGGCGATCGTGCACAAGCGCCGGGACAAGGACGTGGCGAATCAGGTCACGGTGCACGAGGTGGTCGGCGAGGTGCGCGGCCGGGTGTGTGTGCTCGTGGACGACATGATCGACACGGGTGGCACGATCTGTGCGGCGGCGGACGCGTTGTTCGCGCACGGTGCGGAGGACGTCATCGTGACGGCGACGCACGGTGTGCTGTCGGGTCCGGCGGCGGACCGGCTGAAGAACTCGCGGGTGAGTGAGTTCGTGTTCACGGACACGCTGCCGACGCCGGTGGAGCTGGGCAAGGACCTGGACAAGCTGACGGTGCTGTCGATCGCGCCGACGATCGCGAGCGCGGTGCGTGAGGTGTTCCGGGACGGCTCGGTGACCAGCCTGTTCGACGAGCAGTAAGGGTTCTGCACCGGACCCCGTACGGGGTGCGCACCGGGGTCCGGCCGGGGTTCCGGCCGGACCCCGGTGATCGTTTTGGGTACGGCCTCCCCCTCCGAGTAGACTGCGGCAGTTGCTCGGCGAGGGAGGCCGTGCCGCTTCGTGAGGAGACGGCTCGGCGGTCCGTTATCGACGCGCTCTTCGTAGCAGGCCGTTCGTGGCCGGGTGACCACGTCCGTTTTCTGACTCCGAGGAGTGATGAGCATGGCAGACGTCGTTCTGCACGCCGAGACCCGCAACGAGTTCGGCAAGGGCGCCGCGCGCCGCATCCGCCGTCAGGACAAGGTTCCCGGTGTGGTGTACGAGCACGGTCTGGAGCCGCTGCACGTGTCCCTGCCCGGCCACGAGCTGCTGATGGCGCTGCGTACCCCGAACGTCCTGATCGAGCTGGTCGTGGACGGCAAGGGCAGCCAGCTGGCGATTCCGAAGGCCGTGCAGCGTGACCCGCTGAAGGGTTTCCTGGAGCACGTGGACCTGCTGATGGTGAAGCGCGGCGAGCGCGTCACCGTCGAGATCCCCGTGGTCGCCGAGGGCGAGCTGGCCCCGGGCGGCAACCTGCTGGAGCACGTGCTGTCGTCGGTCTCGGTGGAGATCGAGGCGACGAACATCCCGGACACCCTGCCGGTGTCGGTGCAGGGCCTGGACGCCGGTGCGGCGATCCTCGCCAAGGACCTGGACCTGCCCAAGGGCTCGGTGCTGGTCACCGAGGAGGACGCCACGGTCCTGCAGGTGCTCTCGCCGCAGGCCGAGGAGCTCCCGGGTGACGAGGACGAGGACGCCGAGGTCTGATCGTCCCGGTGTCCGTCTCACGTTCGGCCGCCGCTCCCGTGCGGGGCGGCGGCCGTCGTGTGCGGTGGGCGGGATCGTGGGGCCCATGGGACCCGTGGGCCCCGGAGTGAGGAGACTGGGACGTGACGACCGATGCGGCGGCCCCCTGGCTGGTGGTGGGGCTGGGCAACCCGGGCCCCGAGTACGCGATGAACCGGCACAACGTGGGGTTCATGGTGGCGGATCTGCTGGCCGGGCGGACGGGCGGCCGGTTCAAGCGGGCCGGCAAGGCGCAGGCGCAGGTGGTGGAGGGCCGGATCGGTCCGCCGGGGCCGGGGAGCCGGCGGGTGGTGCTGGTGAAGCCGATGTCGTACATGAACCTGTCGGGCGGTCCGGTGAACGCCCTGCGGGAGTTCTACAAGGTGCCGCCGGAGCGGGTGGTGGCGGTCCACGACGAGCTGGACATCGACTACGGGGTGCTGCGGCTGAAGCTGGGCGGCGGGGACAACGGCCACAACGGGCTGAAGTCGATGACGAAGGCGTTCGGGCGGGAGTACCACCGGGTGCGGTTCGGGATCGGCCGGCCGCCGGGGCGGATGCCGGTGGCGGACTACGTGCTGCGGGACTTCTCGTCGGCGGAACGCAAGGAGCTGGACTACTTCGTGGACCGTGCGGCGGACGCGGTGGAGTGTCTGGTGCTCGACGGTCTGGAGCGGGCGCAGAGTTCCTACAACTCGTGACGGGCCGCTCCGGCTCCGGACGGGCCGCCTCCGGCTCCTGACGGGTCGTCCCGGCCGCTGACGGATCGTTCGTGGTCCCCGATGGATCGTTCTCGCCCCTGATGGATCGTTCCTGGCTCCTGGCGGGTCGCTCCGGCTCACGTCGGGGTTCTCCCCCGCGACGAGGTGGGACTTCTCCCGTCTTGTCCCCCACCCGAGTTGACGCCCCGTACAACAATGGCCAAGGATCCGGCCATGCATTCTGCGGTCGGGCCCCGGCGGAGTACCTCCGTGCTGCGGCTGTGCCGGTTGGCGGCGATGGGCACGGTCACCGTGCTGATCCTGGTCGCGGGGGTGTGGGCGTCGTGGGGGACGGCGCAGCACGTGATGCTGACCAAGGGCCGTGAGCGCGGCACGGTGGAGGTGACGCGCTGCTCGTCCGGGGCGTGCGCGGGGCCGTACGCGCCGCTGTCGCCCGGGTCGCAGCCGCGGTCCGGGGTCGTGCTGGAGGATTCGGTGGCCGTGCGGGAGGGCGCCACGTACACGGTGGTGCTGAAGCCGGGCGGTGCCGAGGCGGTGCGCTCGGGGCCGGCGGGGGTGCTGTTCGCGTGGACGCCGCTGGCGGGTGCGCTGCTGCTGGCGTCGGTGGTGGTGGCGGGCGGTCTGGGCCGGGCGCGGACGGGGTGGGTGATGGCGCTGTCGGGCGCGGGGCTGCTGACGACGGCGTTCCTGCTGGTGTGACCGGGCTCCCCTGACGGCCCACGCGCCTCCCCTTCGTGCTGCGCCCCCGAGGTACGGCACCCCCTCGCGCGACGGTCGCCCCCTCGCCCGGCCGAGGCCCCCGGCCCCCCGGGGCACCCCCTCCCTACGACCGGTGCCCTCACGTACGGCCTCTCCCACCGGTGCCCCCGGCCCCCGCGACGTGCGCGGGGGCCGGGGGCTCCGGTGGGTTCCGGGACGTGGCCGTCCGGTCAGCCCGTGTTGCGCAGGCCCGCGGCGACGCCGTTGACGGTGAGCAGCAGGGCGCGGGAGAGCAGCGGGTCGGCCTCCTGGCCGGCTTCGGCCGCTTCGCGGTGCCGCTTGAGGAGGGCGACCTGGAGGTAGGAGATCGGGTCGAGGTAGGCGTCGCGGATGGCGAAGGTCTGCTTCAGGACGGGGTCGGCGTCCAGCAGTTCCTGCTCGCCGGTGACGCGGAGCACCTCGGTGACGGTCAGTTCGTGCTCGGCGCGGATGGTGTCGAAGATGTGCTTGAGCTCGTCGGGGACGAGGGTGTCGACGTAGTGGCGGGCGATCCGCAGGTCGGTCTTGGCGAGGGTCATCTCGACGTTGGAGATGAAGTTGCGGAAGAAGTGCCACTGCTGGTGCATCTCGTCGAGCACGGTGTCGAGGCCGGCCTCGCGCAGGGCCTTCAGGCCGGAGCCGACGCCGAACCAGCCGGGGACGATCTGGCGGGACTGGGTCCAGCCGAACACCCAGGGGATGGCGCGCAGTCCGTCGAGGGAGACGCCGGAGCCGGGGCGGCGGGAGGGCCGCGAGCCCAGGTGCAGGTCGGCGAGCTGGTCGACGGGGGTGGAGGCGAGGAAGTAGGCGGGCAGACCGGGGTCCTCGACGAGCTTGCGGTAGGCGGTGTGGGCGGCGTCGGAGACGACGTCCATGGCGGCGTCCCAGCGGGCGAGGGCCTCGTCGGACTGGCGGGGCGCGGTGTGCAGGGCGGACGCCTGGAGGGTGGCGGCGACGGAGAGTTCGAGGTTCTCCCGGGCGAGGGCCGGGATGAGGTACTTGTCGGAGATGACCTCGCCCTGTTCGGTGACCTTGATCTCGCCTTCGAGGGTGCCCCAGGGCTGGGCGAGGATGGCGTCGTGGGTGGGGCCGCCGCCGCGGCCGACGGTGCCGCCGCGGCCGTGGAAGAGGCGCAGGCGGACGCCGTAGCGGTGGGCGACGTCGCGCAGGCGGCGCTGGGCGCGGTGGATCTCCCACTGGCTGGTGGTGATGCCGCCGAACTTGGAGGAGTCGGAGTAGCCGAGCATGACCTCCTGGACGTCGTCGCGCAGGGCGACCAGGCGCCGGTAGGAGGGGTCGGCGAGCATGTCCTCCAGGATGGTGTCGGCGGCCCGGAGTTCGTCGGTGGTCTCCAGGAGGGGGACGATGCCGATCTTCGCCCAGCCGGCGTGGAGGTCGATGAGTCCGGCCTCGCGGGCGAGGACGGCGGCGGCGAAGACGTCGTCGGCGCCCTGGCACATGGAGATGATGTAGGACTCGATGACCTCGGGTCCGAAGACCTCCAGGGCGCGCTTGACGGTCTGGAAGACGCCGAGGGTCTTCTCGCCGGCGGCGTCGACGGGGGCCGGGGTGGGGGCGAGGGGCCGGCGGGAGCGGAGTTCCTTGGCGAGCAGCTTGGTGCGGTAGTCGCGGGGCATGTCGGCGTAGCGCCAGGACTCCTCGCCGAGCCGGTCGAACAGCTGGCCGAGGGCGTGGTGGTGGGCGTCGGCGTGTTCGCGGACGTCCATGGTGGCGAGGTGGAGGCCGAAGGCGGCGAGGGTACGGATGGTGCGGGCGAGGCGGCCGTCGGCGAAGAGTCCGCCGCGGTGTTCGCGCAGGGACGTCTGGATGATCCGCAGGTCGGCGAGGAGGCCCTCGGTGCCGAGGTAGTCGCGGCCGGGTTCGTGGGGGGTGCCCTGGGCGAGGCGGAGCTTGGTGTTCTCCAGCTTCTGGCGGATGCAGGTGGCCTTGAGCCGGTAGGGCTCTTCGGCGTTGAGGCGCTTGTAGCGGGGGCTGATGCCGGGGAGGTGGTCGAGGTCGGCCCGCAGGGAGGTGAGGAGTTCCTCGGTGGCTCCGGTGTAGCGGATGGAGTTGGAGAGGAAGCCGCGGAGTTCGTCGATCATCTCCAGGGCGTCGTTGATGCCGTGTTCGTGCTGGAGGATGAGGACGTCCCAGGTCACCTCGGGGGTGACGTTGGGGTTGCCGTCGCGGTCGCCGCCGATCCAGGTGCCGAAGGTGAGGGGGCGGGTGTCGTCGGGCAGGACGACGCCGGCGCGTTCGAGTTCGGCGGTGAGGTCCTCCAGGACCTCGCCGACGGCTCCGGCGTGGAGTTCGTCGAGGTAGTAGATGGCGTTGCGGGCCTCGTCGGCGGGTTCGGGGCGGACGACGCGCAGTTCGTCGGTCTGCCAGACGAGGTCGATGTTCTCGGCGAGGCGGGTGTCGAGGCGGCGCCGGTCGGAGGCGAGGACGGGGGTGTCGAGGAGGGCTGCGATGCGGCGCAGCTTGTTGAGGACGGAGCGGCGGGCGGCCTCGGTGGGGTGGGCGGTGAAGACGGGCCGGATGTTGAGGTGCCGGACCGTGGCGCGCAGGTGTTCGGGGTCGGCGTCCTTGAGGCGGTCGGCGGTGCGGGCCAGCAGGCCGCCCTCGGCGGCGCGGCGGGCGCGCAGTTCGCGGCCGCGGTGCACCTGCTCGGTGACGTTGGCGAGGTGGAAGTAGGTGGAGAAGGCGCGGACCAGCTTGGCGGCCGTTTCCAGCTCGGTGCCGCGCAGGAGTGCGGCGGCGGCCTCGCCGTCCTCGCGGGTGAGTCGGCGGACCTTCTCGACGAGGTCGAGGAGTTCGGGGCCCTCCTGCCGGACGAGGGTCTCTCCGAGGAGGTCACCCAGTCGGCGGATGTCGGCACGCAGCTCGCTGCTCGTCGTGGCCTGGTCGTCGGCACTGCTCACAGGTGCGGCTCCTTGCAGTGTGTGAAGCTCAGCTGGAAGGGCCCGGACGTCGTCCCGTGCGGGGCTGCCGCTTAGGGGGCGGGCATCCGGGAACAAGTTCAGAGCGGACCGCGCTGTCCGACCGGTCTCCAGGATAGGTGTCGGGTCGGACGCGCTGGGCCACGGGCTCTTGCCGCGGGGCGGCACACTGCCATACTTACGTCGGCGTAGGTTACGGGACCGTAGGAAGTTCGCGGTGCCGGTCACCGGGCGCCACCCTCCATCCACACACCCCCCAGGGGACAGGTATGACCTCACGCTCCGATGTGATCGAAGAAGCTTCGAAGAAACCCCGCACGGCCGATGCCGCGCCCTCCGCCACGCTGGGCGGGGAGCGCAAGCGTTCCATCGAGCAGATCACGCTGCTGCTCTTCATCACGGTTCCGTTCCTGGCGCTGCTGGCGGCGGTGCCGCTGGCCTGGGGCTGGGGGGTGAGCTGGCTGGACCTCGGTCTGCTGGTGTTCTTCTACTTCCTCGGGTGCCACGGCATCACCATCGGTTTCCACCGGCACTTCACGCACGGCTCGTTCAAGGCGAAGCGCCCGCTGAAGATCGCGCTGGCGATCGCGGGTTCGATGGCGGTGGAGGGGCCGCTGGTGCGGTGGGTGGCCGACCATCGCAAGCACCACAAGTTCTCGGACGGTGAGGGCGACCCGCATTCGCCGTGGAAGTACGGCGAGACGGTGCCGGCCCTGCTGAAGGGCCTGTGGTGGGCGCACATCGGCTGGATGTTCGACGAGGAGCAGACGCCGCAGGAGAAGTACGCGCCCGACCTGATCAAGGACCCGGCGCTGCGGGCGGTCTCGCGGCAGTTCGTCCTGTGGACGGCGGTGTCGCTGGCGCTGCCGGCGCTGATCGGCGGTCTGGTGACGATGTCGTGGTGGGGGGCGTTCACCGGCTTCTTCTGGGGGTCGCTCGTCCGGGTGGCGTTGCTGCACCACGTGACGTGGTCGATCAACTCGATCTGTCACGCGGTCGGCAAGCGGCCGTTCAGGTCGCGGGACCGTTCGGGCAACGTGTGGTGGCTGGCGGTGCTGTCGTGCGGTGAGTCCTGGCACAACCTGCACCACGCGGACCCGACGTCGGCGCGGCACGGGGTGGAGCGGGGTCAGCTGGACTCCTCGGCCCGGCTGATCCGCTGGTTCGAGCTGGCGGGCTGGGCGTACGACGTGCGGTGGCCGTCACGCTCGCGTATCGATTCCCGCCGCACCGGTGCGGAAGGCGGCTCCCGGCGCGGGAAGGAGCCGGCCGAGGCGGCATGATGGTCGCTGTGGCGACCGACTCGAGCACTCCCAGCAATGACAAGCCGCGGCGGACGCGCCGCACCCGGATGACCGGTGCCGAGCGCCGCCAGCAGCTGCTGGAGATCGGCCGGACGCTGTTCGCGGCGAAGGGTTTCGAGGGCACGTCGGTGGAGGAGATCGCGGCGAAGGCCGGGGTCTCCAAGCCGGTGGTGTACGAGCACTTCGGCGGCAAGGAGGGCCTGTACGCGGTGGTCGTGGACCGCGAGATGCGGCGCCTGCTGGACATGGTGACCGGTTCGCTGACGGCCGGGCATCCGCGGGAGCTGTGCGAGCAGGCGGCGTTCGCGCTGCTGGACTACATCGAGGAGTACACGGACGGGTTCCGCATCCTGGTGCGGGACTCCCCGATCCCGCAGTCGACGGGGTCGTTCGCCTCGCTGATCTCGGACATCGCCACCCAGGTGGAGGACATCCTGGGCCGCGAGTTCAAGAGCCGCGGTTTCGATCCGAAGCTGGCGCCGCTGTACGCGCAGGCGCTGGTGGGGATGGTGGCGCTGACCGGCCAGTGGTGGCTGGACGTGCGCCGGCCGAAGAAGGCGGAGGTGGCCGCGCACCTGGTGAACCTGGCGTGGCACGGGCTGGACGGCCTGGAGCCGAAGCCGCGGCTGATAGGTCACCGGAAGAGCTGAGGGGGCGCCGGTGGTCAGCCGGTGCCTTCCAGGACTTCCAGCCGGTTGCCGACCGGGTCCTCTCAGGAGGAGCGGCGGCGGCCCGGGAGGCCGTCGTCCCAAGTGATGGTCACGCCGTGGGCGGCCGGCCGGGCCGCCCAGGCGTGGAGGGCCGTCACCCGCAGACCGGGGTCGGCCTTCCGCGCGGGCCGGAAGGCGCGCAGCCGTTCCTCGGAGCCGGGCGGGGCGGCGAGCCGCACGTGATCGACGGCGGCGGGCATCACGCCTCCTTGACGGCGACGACGAAGACGCGGCGGAAGGGGAACGCGGTGCCGTGGGGGCCGGCCGGACAGGCGGCCCGCAGGGCCGTCCGGTACTCGGCGACGAAGGCGTCCCGGGCCTGCGGGTCGTCGGCGAGGGCGGTGAGCACGGGCCGCAGCCCGGTGCCCTCGACCCAGACGAGGACGGGGTCCTCCCCCTGCAGCAGGTGCACGTACGTCGTCTCCCACGCGTCGGTCGCGCAGCCCAGGGCGGTCAGCCGCGCCAGGTACGCCTCGGGGCGGAGGACCGCGTCGTCGTGGCGCAGGACGCCGGACAGCCGGTCGCGCCACCGCGGGGAGCCGGCCAGGTCGCGCATCAGGGTGTGGCTGGGGGCGTCGAAGTTGCCGGGCACCTGGAAGGCGAAGGTGCCGCCGGGGGTGAGCGCGTCGATCCAGTCGCGGAACCGCTCGGTGTGGCCGGGGACCCACTGCAGGGTGGCGTTGCTGATGATCAGGTCGCAGGGGTGCTCGGGCGTCCAGGTCCGGGCGTCGGCGTGGGCGACGTCGAGGCGGCCCCCGCCCGGGGTGGGGCCGGCGTGGTCGGCGCGGGCGCGGTCGAGCATCTCGGGTGAGGTGTCGTAGCCGGTGACGTGGGCCGCGGGCCAGCGGGCGGTGAGCAGGGCGGTGGCGTTGCCGGGGCCGCAGCCGAGGTCGGCGATGCGGGGCCGCTCGGAGGGCAGGGCGGGGACGCGGGCGAGGAGGTCGGTGAAGGCGCGGGCGCGGTGGCCGGCGTGACGCAGGTACGGGACGGGGTCCCAGGCGGGGGTCGTCGCGGGCACGGTGCCTCCCGGTGGCCGGTGGTCTTCCGTCCAGCGTCACCCACCCAACATCTCGGCGTCAAGATGCTTGATATCAAGAGACTTCACGTCGACACAACCACTACACTGATCGTCATGGAGGACGAGGTCGATCGGCTGGTCGCAGCGTGGCGCCGGGAGCGCCCGGACCTCGACGTGGAACCGCTCGAAGTGCTCAGCCGGGTGAGCAGGCTCGCCCGGCACCTGGACCGCGCCCGTCGGCTGGCGTTCGCCGAGCACGGCCTGGAGCCCTGGGAGTTCGACGTGCTGACCGCGCTGCGCCGCGCCGGCACCCCCTACCAGCTCTCCCCCGGGCAGCTCCTCACCCAGACGCTCGTCACCTCCGGCACCATGACCAACCGCATCGACCGGCTCGCCAAGAAGTGCCTGGTGGAGCGCCTCCCGGACCCCAGTGACCGGCGCGGCGTCCTGGTCCGTCTCACCGACGTCGGCCGCGACCGCGCCGACCAGGCCCTGGCCGGGCTGCTGGCGCAGGAGCGTGCCATCCTCGCGGAGCTGTCCACCGCCCAGCGCGCCGAACTGGCGGCCCTGCTGCGGCAGCTGACCGCCCCGTTCGACAACATCCCCGGCTGACCGGCGGCCCGCCGCGCGACCGGAGGGGTGCACCGTCAGGCGCTGCTGCTCTCCTCCCGGACGCGGGCCGGCGGGCCCAGGTCGGCGGGGCCGACGCCCGCGCGGCGGGCCAGGGCGACGGCGGCGAGGGTGGAGTGGACGCCCAGTTTGCCGAGGACGTTCTGCATGTGGGTGCGCACGGTGTGCGGGGACAGGTACAGGCGCTCGGCGACCGCCTTGCGCCCCAGGCCGGCGACCATGCACCGCAGGACCTCCCGCTCGCGCGGGGTGAGCGACTCCACCAGCCGTTCGCTCTCGGTGCGGTGCTTGCGGGCCGCGGTCAGCTCGCGCAGCACGCCGGTGAGGAGCGCGGGCGGCAGGTGCGTCTCGTCGCGCAGCACGCCCCGCACGACGGTGAGCAGTCTGCTCAGCGAGCAGTCCTTGGCCACCCAGCCCGAGGCCCCGGCCTGGAGGGCGAGGGCGGCCCGGCGCGGGTCGTCCTTGTCGGCGAGGACGACGGTACGGACCTGGGGGTGGGCCGAGCGCACGCCGCCGACCAGCGCGATCCCGTCCACGAGGCCGTCCTCGTCGCCGTCCTGCACGGGTACGGCGGGACGGCCGCCCGGTGCTCCGCCGCCCAGGTCGGCGTCGACGAGCAGCACGTCGAACCGGCGGCCCTCGGCGGCGGCGCGTTCCAGGCAGCGCAGGGCGGCCGGACCGCTGCCCGCAGCGGACACGTCGACGTCGGGTTCCGCCGCCAGGGCCGCGGCGAGCGACTCGGCGAAGATGCGGTGGTCGTCGACGACCAGGACTCGGATGCGAACCACGAAACCCCCTTCCCCTGGCTCTCCGTAGAGCAGGGGATTACCCCGGCGCCGGGAGACGACACCGCCGGCACACGACGAGAAGCCCTCGCTCCGTCGCGCGGGGACGCCGGACGGACCGCCGCGGGACCCGCCCGGCCGCTGCCGCGCGGTGACCGCACCTGCCGCCCGGGCGTCGTGCCCGGCTGTCCCGCTCTCCGACCGGCACCGGCCCCCACCGGCGCTGTGCTTCAGAGTACGGGCGGGCGCCGGGAGCGGAAGGAGATTTGCAGAACTGGCGCTCCCGCGCGTTTATGGTGAGCCCCATGTTTCGTCTGGAGACAGAAGTCGACAAGGCACGACGTGATCTGCTCCGCAGACGGCTCAGGGACACCAACACGGCGGCCTCCCCGGTGCTGCGCGCGCTGCGCGGGACCCCCGGCGAACGCGCGTCGGCTTTGCACGTGTGGGTGATCGACTCCGACGACGCGCTGGCCGGCGGTCTGGTCGGCCACACCTGGGCGACGTGGCTGCACGTGACGTACCTCTGGGTCGACGCCCGGCACCGCGGGGCGGGCATCGGGTCCCGCATCCTGGCCGAGGCCGAACGCCTCGCGGTCACCGAACGGGGGGCCCGGCACGCCCGGGTGGAGACCTGGGACTTCCAGGCGCCGGACTTCTACCGCCGACGCGGCTACGAGGTGGTGTGCGCGATCCCCGACTACCCGCCGGGGATCACCGAGTACACGCTGACCAAGCCCCTGCGCTGAGCGGGGTCACCGCAGGCGGCGGGCCCCCTCGGAGGGCACCGCCTCGAAGGTGCGCGGCGCGGTGAGGCCGGCCGCGGCGAAGGCCTCCTCGACCGCCTTGGTGACGGCGGGGACGGTGTCCTCGTCGGTGAGGACGATGGCCGAGCCGCCGAAGCCGCCGCCGGTCATCCGGGCGCCGAGGGCACCGGCGGACAGGGCGGTCCGGACGGTCAGGTCGAGTTCCGGGCTGGAGACCCGGAAGTCGTCGCGCAGGGAGGCGTGCCCCTCCACCAGGACGGGCCCGATGGCCCGGGTGTCGCCCGCCCGGAGCAGCGCCACCACCCGCCGCACCCGCTCGTTCTCCGTCACGACGTGGCGGACCAGCCGGCGCACCTCCTCCTCGTCGCCGAGCCGGGCGAGCGCCGCGTCCAGCTCGTCGTGCGGGATGTCGCGCAGCGCGTCGACGCCCAGCAGGGCGGCGCCCCGCTCGCAGCCCTCGCGGCGCCGGCCGTACTCGTTCTGGCTGTGGCTGTGCTCGACACGGGTGTCGACGACGAGCAGGCGCATGCCCTCGGCGGCCAGGTCGAAGGGGATCTGCCGCCGGGTCAGGTCGCGCGTGTCGAGGAACAGCGCGTGGCCGGCCTCGCAGCAGGCGGACGCGGTCTGGTCCATGATGCCGACGGGTGCGCCGACGTAGGCGTTCTCCGCGCGCCGGCACAGCAGGGCGAGGGCGCCGCCGTCCAGGCCGAGGCCGTAGAGGTCGTTCAGGGCGAGGGCGACGGACACCTCCAGGGCCGCCGAGGAGGACAGTCCGGCGCCCGGCGGGACCGTGGAGGACAGGTGGACGTCGGCGCCGGTGACCGGGTGGCCGGCCTCGCGCAGCGCCCAGACCACGCCGGCCGGGTAGGCGGTCCAGGTGCGGTCGGTGCCGGGGGCGAGGTCGTCGACGGCGATCTCGGTGACGGGGGCGCCGATGTCGGCGGAGTGCAGGCGCAGCAGGCCGTCGGTGCGGGCGGAGACGGCCGCCGTGGTGCGGTGGGGCAGGGCGAACGGCATGACGAAGCCGTCGTTGTAGTCGGTGTGCTCGCCGATCAGGTTGACCCGGCCGGGCGCCGCCCACACCCCGTCCGGCTCGGCTCCGTACAGCTCGGTGAAGCCCTGCGTGACCTGCTCTGTCGCCATCACTGCTCCCTCGTCAGGTGCTGTGCGAACTCCCACGCGTCCCGGACGATCGCGGCGAGGTCGGTGCGGGTGGGGGTCCAGCCCAGCCGGGCGCGGGCGGTGTCGGCGGAGGCGACGAGGACCGCGGGGTCGCCGGCCCGGCGGGGGGCGACGACCTCGGGGACGGGGTGGCCGGTGACGCGGCGGACGGTCTCGACGACCTCGCGGACGGAGAAGCCGTTGCCGTTGCCGAGGTTGCACACCAGGTGCTCGCCGGGGACGGCGGCGTCCAGGGCGAGCAGGTGGGCCTCGGCGAGGTCGGCGACGTGGATGTAGTCGCGGACGCAGGTGCCGTCGGGGGTGGGGTAGTCGTCGCCGTAGACGGAGACGGCCTCGCGGCGGCCCTGGGCGACCTGGAGGACGAGGGGGATCAGGTGGGTCTCCGGCTGGTGCCGCTCGCCGTAGGCGCCGTGGGCGCCGGCGACGTTGAAGTAGCGCAGCGAGACGGCGCCCAGGCCGTGGGCCGCGGCCTCGGAGGCGATCATGTGGTCGACGGCCAGCTTGGAGGCGCCGTAGGGGTTGGTGGGGCGGGTGGGCGCGGACTCGGTGACGGGGATCCGGTCGGGTTCGCCATAGGTGGCCGCGGTGGAGGAGAACACCAGCCGCCGCACGCCCGCCTCGCGCATCGCGCCGAGCAGGGCCAGGGTGCCGCCGACGTTGTTGTCCCAGTACTTCTCGGGCCGGACGACCGACTCGCCGACCTGGGAGAAGGCAGCGAAGTGCAGGACGGCGTCGAAGGAGGGGTCCAGCCACTTGGCGGCGTCGCGGATGTCGCCCTCGACGAAGGCGGCCCCGGCGGGGACGCCGGCGCGGAAGCCGGTGGAGAGGTCGTCGAGCACGACGACCTCGTGACCGGCCGTCAGCAGGTGGTCGGCGACGACGCTGCCGACGTATCCCGCGCCCCCGGTGACCAGGTATTTCCCGCTCATGAACTCGCTACCTCCCGCAGTCGCTGGGCCGCCCGTTCCGGCGGCACGTCGTTGATGAACACGTTCATGCCGGATTCGGAACCCGCGAGGAACTTCAGCTTGCCGGAGGTGCGGCGGACGGTGAAAAGCTCGAGGTGCAGGGCGAAGTCGTCGCGGGTGAGCCCGTCGGACTCCACCGGTCCGCGGAACGGTGCCTGGTGCCAGGCGGCGATGTACGGCGTGGGCGGTTCCGCCTCGCCGAAGATGCGGTCGAAGCGCCCCAGCAGTTCCAGGTAGACGCGGGGGAACTCGGCGCGGGCGGCCTCGTCCAGGGCGAGCAGGTCGGGCACCCGCCGCTTGGGGTAGAGGTGCACCTCGTAGGGCCAGTGCGCGGCGTACGGCACGAAGGCGGCCCAGTGTTCACTCTCCAGGGCGACCCGCTCGTCGGCGAGTTCGCGGCGGAGCACCACGTCGAAGAGGTTCTCCCCGCCGGACGCCCGTTTGTGTGCGGCCACCTGGCGGAGCATCAGGGCGGTCCGGGGGGTGGTGAAGGGGTAGGCGTAGATCTGCCCGTGCGGGTGCTGGAGCGTGACACCGATCTCGGCGCCCCGGTTCTCGAAGCAGAAGACCTGTTCGACGGAGGGCAGGTGCGACAGCTCGGCGGTCCGGTCGGTCCAGGCGTCCAGGACGAGGCGGGCCTGCCGCTCGCTCAGGTCGGCGAAGGAGGCGTCGTGGTCCGAGGTGAAGCAGACGACCTCGCAGCGCCCCGAGTCGCCGGCCAGGGACGGGAAGCGGTTCTCGAAGACGACCACGTCGTAGGAGCTGTCGGGGATCTCGCTGAGCCGGTCCCCGCGGGAGGGGCACAGGGGGCACTGGTCGGCGGGCGGGTGGTAGGTGCGGGCCTGGCGGTGGGAGGCGATGGCGACCCGGTCGCCGAGCAGGGGGTCGTGGCGGATCTCGGAGGTGGTGACGGTGGGAGCGAGGGGGCGGCGGTCGGGCGCGTCGCGCACGGTGGCGTCGCTGAGGTCGTAGTAGATGAGCTCACGACCGTCGGCCAGTCGGGTCGAGGTCTTCTTCACGCCGGACGCTCCATTCGGGCCGCTCGGATCGGGACGCCAGTCTCACCGTCTCTTCCAACAGAACCCAACGTACCAAAACACAACCCCTCAGACCTGCTCAACATCACAATCAAACAAAGACCACCATCAGAAGTGTTCATTTTCTGAACGCAGAGGCGTAGGTTCCGCCACGTATCGGTTCGCGCAACGAAGCGAGTACTCATGCACACCCCCACATCCCCCGCCCTGCTCGCCGCCGAGCTGCGGCTGCCGACGAACTGGCTCGACTACACGATCCTCGGGATCTACTTCGTGGTCGTCCTCGGCATCGGCTTCGCCGCCCGCCACTCGGTCAAGACCAGCCTGGACTTCTTCCTCTCCGGACGGTCCCTGCCCGCCTGGATCACCGGCCTGGCGTTCATCGCCGCCAACCTGGGCGCCACCGAGATCCTCGGCATGGCCGCCAACAGCGCGCAGTACGGCGTCTACACCACGCACTGGTACTGGATCGGCGCCATCCCCGCCATGGTCTTCCTGGGCCTGGTGATGATGCCCTTCTACTACGGCAGCAAGGTCCGCTCGGTCCCCGAGTTCCTGCTGCTGCGCTTCGACAAGTCGGCCCACCTGCTCAGCGCGATCCTCTTCGCGGCGGCCGCGATCCTGATCGCCGGGGTGAACCTCTACGCCCTCGCCATCGTCGTGGAGGCCCTGCTGGGCTGGCCCCAGTGGGTGTCCATCGTCGTCGCCGGGTTCTTCGTGCTCGCCTACATCACCCTCGGCGGCCTCTCCTCGGCCATCTACAACGAGGTGCTGCAGTTCTTCGTCATCCTCGCCGCGCTCATCCCGATCACCGTGCTCGGCCTGAAGAGCGTCGGCGGCTGGGACGGCCTGTCCGACTCCCTCACCGCGGCACGCGGCGACAACTTCATGACCGCCTGGGGCGGCACCGGCATCGGCAGCGACAACCCGCTGGGCGCCAACTGGCTGACCATCGTGCTCGGCCTGGGCTTCGTCCTCTCCTTCGGCTACTGGACGACCAACTTCGCCGAGGTGCAGCGCGCGCTGTCCGCGAAGAACCTCTCCGCGGCCCAGCGCACCCCGCTCATCGCCGCCTTCCCGAAGATCTTCATCGTCTTCCTGGTGATGATCCCGGGCCTGGTCGCCGCCGTCCTGGTCCCGCAGATCGGCACCGCCGGGTCGGACCTGCAGTACAACGACGCGATCCCCTACCTGATGCAGCAGCTCCTGCCCAACGGCGTGCTCGGCATCGCGGTGACCGGTCTGCTGGCCGCGTTCATGGCGGGCATGGCGGCGAACGTGTCCTCCTTCAACACCGTCTTCACCGCCGACATCTGGCACCGGTACGTGGTCAAGGACCGCGAGGACTCCTACTACGTCCGCTTCGGCCGCCTGATCACCGCCATCGGGGTACTCGCCTCGATCGGCACGGCCTTCCTGGCCTCCTCGTTCTCCAACATCATGGCCTACCTCCAGACGCTGTTCTCCTTCTTCAACGTGCCGATGTTCGTGGTGTTCATCATCGGCATGTTCTGGAAGCGCGCGTCGATGAAGTCCGGCTTCTGGGGGCTGCTCGCCGGCACCACCGCCGCGATGGTGAACTACTTCGTGTTCTACAAGCAGGGCGTCATCGGCATCCCCACCGACCAGGGCGCCAACTTCGTCTCGGCGATCGCCGGCTTCGTCGCCGGCGGCGTGGTCATGGTCGCGGTGTCCCTCTTCACCGCGCCGAAGCCGGCCGAGGACCTGGAGGGCCTCGTCTACGGCACCCGTTCCCCGGGCATGGCGGAGCCGCCGGCCGAGGGCGACGACGCCTGGTACCGCAAGCCCGCCCTGCTCGGCTGGGGCGCGGTGATCCTGGCCGCCGCCTGCTACATCCCGTTCTCGTTCTGATCACGTCCCGGCCGGGCAGGTGATCACGCCCGGCCGGGGAGATGGAGAGACCATGTCCGAGCACTACTCCGACCGTGACCTGCAGCGGGAGATCTCCGAGCTGGAGGCCAAGTCCACCACGGCCGCCCGCCTCTTCGACATCCGCCGCATCATCGGCATCCTGTTCGTCGTGTACGGGGTCATCGTCACGATCGCGGGCATCGTGGCGTCCGACGAGGACATCGACAAGGCGGAAGGCGTCAACATCAACCTGTGGACGGGGCTGGGGATGCTCGTCCTGGGCCTGCTGTTCCTGCTCTGGCTGAAGCTGCGGCCCACCGCCCCGCCCCCGCCGGACGTCCTGACGGACGACGACGGTACGCCCGGCGGTGCGCAGGGGGCCGGTGAGGCCGGCGGACCCGGCGGACCCGGCGGCCCCGGGAAGGGCTGAGCGGACCCGTCGCGACGGCGGGGTCGGGCGGCGGACACGCCGGGCCGGCCCCGCCGTCCCCGTGCGGGCCCTGCCTCGCCGTGCGGGCCCTGCCTCGCCGTGCGGACCCCGCCTCCGCCCATGCGGGCCCCGCCGTCCCGCCTCCTGCCGGCCGGCGGTGGCCGCTCAGGGCTCCCGGGACGGCTGGGCGGCGGGCCGCAGCGGCCCGGCCCGGTCCAGCAGGCCGGTGCGGGCCGCCAGCGCCGCCGCCTCCAGCCGGGAACCCACCCCCAGCTTCATCAGGACCCGCTGGACGTGCGTCCGGGCCGTCGACGGGGCGATGTTCATGCCCGCCGCGATCTGCCGGGTGTCCTCGCCCTCCGCGACCCGGACCAGCACCTCCACCTCGCGCGGGGTCAGCATCCGCAACAGCCGCTGCCCCTCGTCGTCCGGCTGCGCCGCCGGGTGGAGCAGCTCCCCGAACGCCCCCTGGAGCAGTTGCGGCGCCACTGCGGCCTCCCCGGCGCGCGCCTTCATGATCGCGCGCTCGACCGTCTCGATGCGCTCGTCGTGCCGCACGTAGCCGGACGCCCCGGACGCGAACGCCGCCGCGATCCCGCGCGGACTGGGCACCGGGCCCAGGACCAGCACCGCCACCTGCGGCCGCTCCCGCTTGATCTTCACCACCGGGTCAAAGATGCCCGGCTCGGCCGGTGCCGCCGTGCCCAGCAGGCACACCTCCGGTGCCCGGCTGATCACCAGGTCCGCGGCCCCCGCCACGGGCGCCGCCGCGGCCAGCACCCGGTGCCCCCGCAGCTTCAGCGCCGAGGCCAGCGCCTCCGCCAGCAAGCGGTGGTCGTCGACCACCATCAGCCGTACTGCCATCCGACAACCCCCCAAGTCCCCCACCGGACACCCACGCACACCCGCGACGCCCCCGCGCCCATCCCCTGGATGCCCCCGGAAGCTACACGCTTGTTCGACGTCGCGCTTCCCCTACCGGCGAGAATCGCCCCGGATCACCGAAATTCTCTCATTCGCAGGCGTAGGGCACCGGATGCGCGGTACGCGCACGGCCCCGTCCCTGAGCGGGGACGGGGCCGTGGGGCGGAGGACCGGAACCGATCAGCCGGTTCCGAACGCGACCACCAGGTATTCCTTCCTGCTGCTCTCGTAGTCACTGGCGTACACGGCCGACATGTAGAGCCGTCCGTCCGAGAACAGGATCTCCGAGTACTCGGGCAGCATGCCCGTCTCGGCGTCGCGCACCGCCTTGTCCGACGGGTTGCGCAGCAGCGTCGTCGACTTGAACGAGCCGCCGTCGATGCTGACGATCTCGCCGCCCTTGTCGTACGGGGGCCGCTTGTAGGCGATGATGTCGGCGCCGTCCATGCGCAGCGGGGTCAGCGTGTAGCCGTCGCCCGCGTCGGCCCGCTCGCCGGTCTGCTTGCCGGTGGCCAGGTCGATGGCGACGACCTCGTTGGTGTCGCTGTACTCGCCGCTTCCCTCGTGCTCCTCGGTCGCGATGTACAGCTTGTCCTGGCCGACGGCGAGCCCGGAGCACTTCTCGATCTTGGTGATGCCGTCGCAGCGGGCCGCGTAGTCGTCGCCGGGGGCGGAGATGCGGGCGCGCAGCTTGCCGGTCTTGTTGTCGATGGAGAAGAAGTCGGAGATCCCGCTGCCGTCGCCGGCCGAGTCGCCGACGTCGGCGGCCACGACCAGCGGGTCGGTGGACACCACGCTCGCGTACTCGATGCCCTCGCTCATCTTGTACTCGGTGACCACCTTGCCGGACTTCGGGTCGATGGTCTGGATGTGCAGCTGGCGCTGCGAGTACGGGCCGCACTTGCGCACGGCGACGAGCTTCGCGCCGCCGCCGTAGCCGGAGTCGTAGCAGGAGTCGGACGGCTTGGGCGCCCACAGCTGCTTGCCGCCGTTGATGTCCCAGGCGGCGCCGCCGCTGGTGCTGCCCGCGGCGACGGTGTCGCCGCTGACGGTGACGTTGTTGAAGCTGATCGGCCGGGTGCCCGCCTTGGCGGTCTTGCTCCACAGCTCCTTGCCCTCGTCCAGGTCGATCGCCGCGACCTCGGTGCAGGACTGCGGCTCGGACTTGGTGGGCATCTCGGGCTTGTAGACGATCGCCGTCCTGTTGTCCTCGGTGGCGTGCCTGCTGGCCTCGCACACCGGACCGGGCAGCTCGATGGTCCACAGCTTGGTGCCCTTGTCGCGGTCGTAGCCGACAATCTCGGCGATGCCGCTCTTGGCGTACACCTTGTCGGTGAGCCAGGAGCCGGCGGTGACGATGGTGCTGCTGTCCTTGGGCGGCTTCGGCGACGGCACCTGGAACAGGACCTTGGAGGAGGGGTCGTCCGGGGCCTTCTCGGAGCCGGAGGTGCCGCCGCTCGTGCCGCCGGTGTCGCCGCCCTTGTCGTTCTTGCCGGCCTTGTCGCCGCCCTCCTCGGCGGTGGTCTGCTTGTCGTCGTCCTTGACGTTCGCGTAGAGGACGCCGCCCCCGATGATCAGGGCGATGGCCGTGACCGCCGCGACGATGATCGCCAGCTGGGCGTTGACCTTGCGGCCGCCGCCCGGCGGCTGGGCCTGCGGCTGCATCGGCACGGTGGCGTGCGGGTAGCCGTAGCCGGGCTGGCCGTAGGGGCCCGGCTGCTGCGGCTGGCCGTAGGGCGCGGTCTGGCCGTAGCCGGCCGGCGGCGTCGGGTGACCGTACGGGCCCGGCTGCCCGCCCGGGTAGCCGTAACCGGCCGGGGGCTGCTGCGGGTAGCCGTAACCGGGGCCCTGCGGAGGCGTCGGCGGACCGGCCGGAGGTGCCGGCGGGCCGGCCGGGGGCGGGGCCTGCGGGTAGCCGTAGCCGGGCTCGGGTGCCTTGGTGAGGTCCGGGCCGGCCGGGGCGGCGGGCGGCTGCGCCGGCGGGGCGGGCTGGGCGGCCGGCTGGTCCGGCTGCTGCTCGGGCTGTGCCTGCTCCGGCTGCGGGGCGTCCGCGGGCGGTTCCGGCTGCGCCTGCGCGGAGGACTGCTGGTCCGGCTGCGGCGCTGGGTCCTGCGGCGGGCCGAATCCCGGCTGCTGCGGGGGCTCGTTGGGCGGCTGGGGCGGCTGGGTCATGACGGGAACACCTCGGTGACGGGGACGGGCGACGGGGAAGTGACCGGACGGAGCGAGGGCGCCGGCCTCCGTCGGCCGACGCTCCTCGCCGCTGTCACGCGCCTCACTTGCCGTAGGCGAGCATCAGCTTCTCCTTCGCGTCGTCATTGCCGGACAGCCGCGTGGTCGAGATGTAGAAGCGCCCGTCGACCCAGTCGACGGTCTTGTTGTAGAAGCCGTTCTCGATCCGCGCGACGCCCTGCGGGTTCTGCATCAGCTTGACCGGCTTGTGGCTGCTGCCGGTGAGCGGGATGGACACGACCTGGCCGCCCGCGTCGTAGGACGGGTCCACGTAGGCGATGAGCTTGCCGCCCTCCACCTTGACGGGCCGCATCGGCTCGCCGACGGGGGACTTCACCCGCCACTTCTCCTTGCCGGTGGCCAGGTTGACGGCGACGATCTCGTTGGCCCCGGTGCGGGCCTCGGTGGGCAGGTAGAGCGTGTCGGCGTCGGCGGCGACGCCCTCGCAGCCCTCCAGGTTCCGGGCGAGGACGGCCCAGCCGCACTGGGGGGCGAAGTCCTCGTCGAAGCCGACCTGGGAGCGGAACTTCCCGCTGGACGTGAAGGTGGAGATGTTCCACGCCTTCTTGTCGTTGTTGGTGCTGTAGATGACCACCGGGTCGACGGAGTAGGCGCGCGAGATGCGCCAGCCCTTGTCGAACTTCTGGGTCCACTTCACCTTGCCGGTCTTCGGGTCCAGCTCGCGCAGCTCGTCGTGCTCGTTCTTGCCGCCGGCGCCGCACGAGGCGACCTGGAGCAGCTTCTTGCCGCCCGCGAAGGCGGTCGGGAAGCAGGCGTCGCCGTACTTCTTGCTGTCGAACAGCTTCTTGCCGCTGTTGACGTCGTACGCGGTGCCGGACTGCGAGCGGCCCACCATGAGGGTGTCGCCCGCCAGGGACATCTCGATGGAGGTCGCGCTGTCGAACAGGGCGCCGTCGGCGACCTCCTCGGACCAGCCCTTCTCACCGGTCTTCAGGTCGACCTGCTGGAGCTGGTTGCACTTGGCGCGGCTGCTGCTGCCGCTCATGGAGGCCACGACGATCTTGTCGTCGTCCGTGGTGCCCTTGGTGACGGCGCAGATCTTCTCCGGGAAGGTCAGCTCCTCCCAGGCGGGGCTGCCGTCGGCGACCTTGTACGCGAAGAGCTGCTTGTAGGCGGCCTTCACCGCCGTGTCGCCGGTGATCCACATGCCGGGGGCCTCGGCGCCGGAACCGGGGGCGTCGGGCGCCTCCTTGTACCAGAGCACCTTGGACTCGCCCGCCTGGCGGCCCGCGTTGAGGTCCTCGGGGTCGGAGTCGCCGTCGCCGCTGCCGTCGCCGGGGTTGACCGGGTCGTCGGAGGCGGTGGGCTTGGGGTCGTCGCTCTTGCCGGCGACGGGCTTCTTGTCCTTCTTGCCGTCGTCGTCACCGCCGACCAGGGCCCAGGTGGTACCGCCGGCGACGAGCAGCGCCGCCACCGCGGCAGCGATGATCATGGCCGGTCTGCCCTTGAACGGGTTGCGCGAACCGCCCCCGCCGGGCGGGGTGCCGGGCGCACCGGGGAACTGCGGCTGCGGGTATCCGTAGCCGGGCTGACCGTAGGGACCGGGCTGCTGCGGCTGGCCGTAGGGGCCCGACTGGTAGGGCCCGGGGGCGTAGGGGCCGGGCTGCTGCCCGTAGGGTCCCGCCTGCTGCGGGGGCTGCTGCGGGTAGCCGTACCCGGGCTGCGGCGCACCCGACGGCGGGCCCTGCGGAGGCGGCGGCGTCGGGGGCTGCCCCTGCGGGGGCAGCGGTGTCCCGGGCGGTCCGAAGCCCCCGGCGGACTGCGGATCCTGCGGCGCTCCGAAGCCACCCTGCGGCGGCTGGTTGGGCGGCTGAGACATCAGCGCGTTCCCCCTTACTCACTGATTTTTAGCCACGCCCTGAGGTAGCGATGAACCCAGAGTCGTATTCAGACGTGCAGACGGGCCCTTTCTATCACCCGGCACCGACACGTCACCGGGCCGCGTCCGCCCCTGTTCCCAAGGGAGGACCGGCCCGTGATGCCCCCGTTACGCGCCTTCACCGCCCCTTCACGACCCGCGCGCCCCGTGCGCGCGCCCCGGGGCGCGCGGTCAGGCGTCCTCGGCGAGTTCCAGCCACCGCAGCTCCAGCTCCTCGCGCTGACCAGTCAGTTCCCGCAGCTCGGCGTCGAGTTCGGCCACCTTCGCGAAGTCGGTGGCGTGCTCGGCGATGGCCGCGTGCAGCGCGGTCTCCCGCTCGGACACCTTGTCCAGCCGGCGTTCGATCTTCTGCAGTTCCTTCTTGGCAGCGCGCTGGTCGGCGGCGCTGCGCTCCGTCGTCGTGGCCGGGGTCACGGCGGCCGGGGCGGGTGACGCGGAGGCGGCGGCCTCCTCCATCCGCCTGCGGCGCTCCAGGTACTCGTCGATGCCGCGCGGCAGCATCCGCAGGGTGCCGTCGCCGAGCAGGGCGAAGACGCGGTCGGTGGTGCGCTCGATGAAGAACCGGTCGTGGGAGATGACGATCATCGAGCCGGGCCAGCCGTCGAGGAGGTCCTCGAGCTGGGTGAGGGTCTCGATGTCGAGGTCGTTGGTGGGCTCGTCGAGGAAGAGCACGTTGGGCTCGTCCATGAGCAGCCGCAGCAGCTGGAGCCTGCGCCGCTCACCGCCGGACAGGTCCCCGACCGGCGTCCACTGCTTCTCCTTGCCGAAGCCGAAGGTCTCGCACAGCTGCCCGGCGGTCATCTCGCGCCCCTTGCCGAGGTCGACGCGTTCGCGGACCTGCTGCACGGCCTGCAGGACCCGCCAGGTGGGGTCGAGTTCGGCGACCTCCTGGGAGAGGTAGGCCAGCTTCACGGTCTTGCCGACGCGGATGCTGCCCCCGGCGGGCTGCACGGCGCCCTCGCTGCGGGCGGCCTCGGTCAGCGCGCGCAGCAGGGACGTCTTGCCGGCGCCGTTGACACCGACCAGGCCGACGCGGTCGCCGGGACCGAGCTGCCAGGTGACGTGCCGGAGCAGCACCTTCGGTCCGGCCTGGACGGTGACGTCCTCCAGGTCGAAGACCGTCCTGCCCAGCCGGGACGAGGCGAACTTCATCAGCTCGCTGGTGTCCCGGGGCGGCGGCACGTCCTTGATCAGCTCGTTGGCGGCCTCCACCCGGAAGCGCGGCTTCGACGTCCGCGCGGGGGCACCGCGGCGCAGCCAGGCCAGCTCCTTGCGGACCAGGTTCTGCCGCTTGGCCTCCTCGGTGGCGGCGATGCGCTCGCGTTCGGCGCGGGCGAAGACGTAGTCGGAGTAGCCGCCCTCGTACTCGTAGACGTCGCCGCGCTGCACGTCCCACATGCGGGTGCAGACCTGGTCGAGGAACCACCGGTCGTGGGTGACGCAGACGAGCGCGGAGCGGCGGGTGCGCAGGTGCTCGGCGAGCCAGGCGATGCCCTCGACGTCGAGGTGGTTGGTGGGCTCGTCGAGGACGATCAGGTCCTGCTCCTCGATGAGCAGCTTGGCCAGCGCGATGCGCCGCCGCTCACCGCCGGACAGCGGTCCGATGACGGTGTCCAGGCCCTTGGGGAAGCCGGGCAGGTCCAGCCCGCCGAACAGGCCGGTCAGCACGTCCCGGACCTTGGCGTTCCCGGCCCACTCGTGGTCGGCCAGGTCCCCGATGACCTCGTGGCGGACGGTCGCGGCGGGGTCGAGGGAGTCGTACTGGGTGAGCACGCCGATGCGCAGCCCACCGGAGTGCGTCACCCGGCCCGTGTCGGCGTCCTCCAGCTTGGCGAGCATCCGGATGAGGGTGGTCTTGCCGTCACCGTTGCGCCCGACGACCCCGATCCGGTCCCCTTCGGAGACGCCGAGCGACACCCCGTCGAGCAGCGCACGGGTGCCGTACACCTTGCTCACGTTCTCGACATTGACCAGGTTGACGGCCATTTCTCTCCTGCCCGGTGGATCGATCAGCTCTCCAGCGTAGGGCCTGACGGAGGACGCTCCGCGCGCGAGGTGACCGTCACTCGATGTCATGACGTGATCGGAAAGAGGCGACTACCTTGGTATCAGGCAGCAGGATCCCGTCCATGGGAGGAACCATGACCGCCGAGTCCGCACAGCACCGCTGCACCTGGCCGGTGCCGCCCGTGGACGGCTACACCGTGGACGACCTGTTCACCCTGCCGGATCTCCCGCCGCACACCGAGCTGATCGACGGGAGCCTTGTCTTCGTGAGTCCGCAGCGGGATTTCCACAGCATCGTCATCGACCTGTTGGTCAACGGACTTCGTCAGACTGTGCCGCCCGGGCTCAGAATCAGGCGGGAGATGACCATCGTCCTCGACCGGCGCAACGGCCCGGAGCCCGATGTGAGCGTTGTCCGCACCGACGCGATCACCGGATCGGGCCAGACGCGCTACGCGGCGAAGGACGTGCTGCTCGCCGTCGAGGTCGTCTCGCCGGACTCCGAATCACGCGACCGCACCACCAAGCCGCAGAAGTACGCGGTTGCGGGCATCCCGAACTTCTGGCGCGTCGAGGAGAACGGTACGAGCGGCAGGCCCGTCATCCACGTCTACGAACTGGACCCGCTCACCCAGGCGTACGTGCACATGGGCATGCACCGCGACCGCATCAAGGTCGACAAGCCCTACTCCATCGACATCGACCTGACCGCCGTCGACGAGCTCTGAGCCGCTCCCCTCAGAGAACCGTCGCCCCGGGGACCGGCCCCGCCGCCGTGCGGACCGTGCGGCAGCTGTCCGAGGTGCGCAGGGCGGCGGCGATCGACACCGCCGCGTCCGCGTCCCGCGCCAGGAACGCCGTCGTCGGGCCCGAGCCCGAGACCAGGCAGGCGAGTGCTCCCGCCGCGCGCCCCGCCGCCAGCGTGTCCGCCAGTTCCGGGAACAGCGACAGCGCGGCCGGCTGGAGGTCGTTGGATACGGCGGCGGCGAGGGCGTCCGCGTCGCCCTTGGCGAGGGCGGCGATCAGGTCCTGCGAGGCGGTGGGCGCGGGGATGTCCCGGCCCTCGGCCAGCCGGTCGAACTCGCGGAACACCGCCGGGGTGGACAGCCCGCGCGGGGCCATCGCGAACACCCAGTGGAAGGTGCCGCCGACCTCCAGCTCCGTCAGCCGCTCGCCCCGCCCGGTCCCGAGGGCCGCCCCGCCGACCAGGCTGAACGGCACGTCGCTGCCCAACTCGGCGCAGATGCCGAGGAGTTCCTCGCGCGAAGCGCCGGTGCCCCACAGCGCGTCGCAGGCGAGCAGCGCGCCCGCGCCGTCCGCGCTGCCGCCCGCCATGCCGCCGGCGACGGGAATGTCCTTGGCGATGTGCAGGTGCACGTCGGCCGGGCGCCCGTACCGCTCGGCGAGGGCGACGGCCGCCCGGGCGGCGAGGTTCGTGCCGTCAAGGGGGACCTGCCCGGCGTCGGTGCCCTCGCACGTGACGCGCGGACCGCCGGGCGACGGGGTGGCGGTGACCTCGTCGTACAGGCCGACGGCGAGGAAGACGTTGGCCAGGTCGTGGAAGCCGTCGGGCCGGGCCGCGCCGACCGCGAGCTGGACGTTGACCTTGGCGGGGACACGGACGGTGACGCCTGCGCTCACGCGGCGGACTCCTTGCTCGGGGCGTGCTCGGCGATCCGCGCGAACTCCTCGACGGTCAGCGACTCCCCGCGCGCCTGCGGGGACACACCCGCCGCGACCAGGGCGGCCTCGGCCGCCGCGGCCGAGCCGGCCCAGCCGGCGAGGGCGGCCCGCAGGGTCTTGCGGCGCTGCGCGAAGGCCGCGTCGACGACGGCGAAGACCTCCCGCCGGGAGGCGGTGGTCTTCAGCGGCTCGGCCCGGCGGACCAGGGACACCAGTCCGCTGTCGACGTTGGGGGCGGGCCAGAACACGGTCCGGCCGATCGCGCCGGCCCGCTTGACCTCCGCGTACCAGTTGGCCTTGACCGAGGGCACGCCGTACACCTTCGAGCCCGGCGCGGCGGCGAGCCGGTCGGCGACCTCCGACTGGACCATGACGAGGGTGCGTTCGATGCTCGGGAACGTCTCCAGCATGTGCAGCAGCACGGGCACGGCGACGTTGTAGGGCAGGTTGGCGACCAGCGCCGTCGGGGCCGGACCGGGCAGCTCGGTGACGTGCATCGCGTCGGAGTGGACCAGCGCGAACCGGTCGGCGCGCTCGGGCATCCGGGCCTCGACGGTGGCGGGCAGGGCGGCGGCCAGCACGTCGTCGATCTCGACGGCGGTGACCCGGTCGGCGGCCTCCAGCAGGGCCAGGGTGAGCGAACCGAGCCCCGGGCCGACCTCGACGACCACGTCGTCGGGGCGCACCTCGGCGGTGCGGACGATGCGGCGGACGGTGTTGGCGTCGATGACGAAGTTCTGGCCGCGCTGCTTGGTCGGCCGTACACCGAGGGCCGCCGCGAGGTCGCGGACGTCGGCGGGGCCCAGGAGGGCGTCGGGGGTGGGGCTGGTCACGGGACAAGGGTACGGGGCGCCGGGACCGCCCCGGTCACGCACGGGGGCCGGAGCGGTGGCGGGGGCGGGGGCGGCCCGGTAAGCGCGGGGCGGGGGCGGGTGTACGCGGCGGGGATGGGTGTGGGCGCGGCGCGGGAGACCGGCGGTCGGCTGCCGGGCTCGCGGGCGTTCAGTCGTGCAGATGGGACCCGCAGTGCGGCCACGGGCCGGTGCCGCTGCGGGCGTACAGCTGCTGCGCGCGGTGCGTCTGCTCCTCGGCCGGGGCGTCCTGGGGCCGGCCCCGGCCGCCCAGACCCTGCCAGGTGCGGGTGTCGAACTGGTACAGCCCGCCGTACGTCCCGGAGGCGTCCACCGCGTCGGGTCGGCCGCCGGACTCGCAGAGCGCCAGCCGGTGCCAGGCGAGCCGTCCGGCCGGGGCGGGTGCCGTGCCGGTGCCGACCCGCACCTGCTGCGGGCGGGGCTCGCGGACCACCTCGGCGTGCAGCCTGCGCGGCTTCTGCCGGACCCCGTTGACCGTGCGCAGCGCGTACGTGACCCGGCGGACGCCCGGCCGGCCGGGCCGGTCGACGACCTCCGTGCCGCGCGGCAGGGAACGGTCCTCGACGCGCACCTCGTCGAACGGGACGAGCTCGTCGCGCACCTCCCGGCCGTCGGTGACCCGCAGCACGGTGACGGTCTGGCCGTCGCGCGGGAAGCTGCCGGGGTCGACCGAGAGGGTGTCCTGGCCGCGCAGCCCGACCCCGGCCCGATCGACGGCCTCGCGCACCGTCGCCGCGTTGGTGCGGACGGTGCGGGCCCGCCCGTCCGCCAGGACCGTCACGGTGCGTTCGGTGCGCACCTCCAGAGCGAGGCCCTCCCGCCCGATCCGGCGGGAGCGCGAGGTGGACAGGCGGGCGCCCTCCGCGCGCACCCCGAGCTCGCGCAGCGCCCCCTCGACGGTGTCGGCGGTGGTCCACACCTCGCGGCGGCGGCCGTCCAGGGTGAGCACCAGGGGCCGGCCGTGGCGGACCTCGACCTCGTCGCCGTGGCCGAGTTCGGCGCCGGGCCCGGGAGTCACCACGTCGTGCGGGCCGACCCGTACGCCCTCCTCGGCGAGGAGTTCGGTGACGTCGTCGGCGAAGGTGTGCAGGGTGCGGGTCCGGCCGTCGACGTCGAGCCGTACCGCCTTGTCCTCGGCGACGAAGGCGGCGGTGCCCCCGGCCAGGAACGCGACGACGAGCGCCCGCGGCAGCAGGCGGCGCATGCTGTCCGCACGGTCGGCGCAGCGGGCGCGGCGCCGGTGCGCGGACCGGCGGCCGGGGCCGGGGCTGCGACCGGGACCCGGACCGGGACCGGGACCGGGGTTCGTGTCCGGTGCGCCCCCGGCGCCGGGACCGGGGTCCGTGTCCGCTGCGCCACCGGCGCCGAGGACGGCCATGGCCCCGGTGCCGACAACGGTCTCCGCCCAGGGGCTGATGGCGGTCCCGGCCCCGGAGCCCGGAACGGTCTGCGCCCAGGCGCCGGGGGCGGCCCCGGCCCCGGTGTCGAGCAGGGTGGGCGGACCGTACGGGTACGGCCCGCCGGGGAGGCCGTACCCGACGGTCTCCGCGAGGTGCAGGGCGTCCCCGGGGGTCGTCCGAGGGGCCGCGCCGTGCGCGGGGTGCGTCTCGAACCGCGCGTTGCTCACGCCGACACGCTCCAGGGTCAGAGGGGTCCGGTCGAACTCCCGCAACGTAACCGAGCGCCGGTCACTCTCCCAAGCGACGCGACCACGGAACGTGTGCGCGAGCACCGCCCCTCGATCGCCCGGTCAGTAGCCGAACGCGCGTGCCGTGTTGGCGCCGAGCGCCGCCGCCATCGTGTCCTCGTCGATCCCCCGCACGGCCGCCATGGCCCGCACGGTCACCGGCACCAGATAGGGGGCGTTGGGCCGCCCCCGGTGGGGCACCGGGGTGAGGAACGGGGCGTCGGTCTCGACCAGCACCAGGTCGAGCGGGGCGACGGCGAGGGCGTCGCGCAGGTTCTGGGCGTTCTTGAAGGTGACGTTGCCGGCGAAGGACATGAAGTACCCGGCGCGAGCGCAGATCTGCGCCATCTCCGCGTCCCCCGAGTAGCAGTGGAAGACGGTGCGCTCGGGGGCGCCCTCCTCCTTCAGCACGCGCAGGACGTCGGCGTGCGCGTCGCGGTCGTGGATCACCAGGGCCTTGCCGTGCCGCTTGGCGATCTCGATGTGGGCGCGGAAGGACCGTTCCTGTGCCTCCTTGCCCTCGGGTCCGGTCCTGAAGTAGTCCAGTCCCGTCTCGCCGACCCCCTTGACCTGCGGCAGCGCGGCCAGCCGGTCGATCTCGGCGAGCGCCTCGTCCAGCGCCGCGTCGCCGCCGGGTTCCCGCGCCCCCTGCCGGGACCAGCCGTCGGGGTCGCCGTGCACGATGCGCGGGGCCTCGTTGGGGTGGAGGGCGACGGTGGCGTGCACGGCCTCGTGCGCCGCCGCCGTCTGTGCCGCCCAGCGGGAGCCGTTGACGTCGCAGCCGACCTGTACGACCGTCTCCACGCCCACCGAGGCGGCCTTGGCGAGCGCCTCCTCCACGGTCCCGGACTGCATGTCGAGGTGGGTGTGGGAGTCCGCGACCGGCACCCGCAGGGGTTCGGGGAGCGGCGGGGCGGCGTTCTTGTCGGTGGCGTCGGCAGGCATGCCCCCGATCCTACGGAAGGGCGCGCCACTGCCTGCCGGGCCTCAGTAAACGCCCCGGCCGGGCCTCAGTGGGCACCCCGGCCCGGGCCTCAGTGGGCGCCCCGCAGGGAGCGCAGCAGGCCGGCCAGGTGCCAGGAGTGCTGCAGGTGCTCCCTGCTCCGCTGCCCGGGCTTCGGCACCTCGGCGGGGCCGTCGGCCGGCGTCCGGTGGCCGACGGGGCCGGTGCCCCGGGCGGAGGCGACCCTGGCGGAGGCGACGCGGCCGGGGCGCAGGATCCGCACCAGGTGGCCGCCGCAGTTGCCGCACGTCGGCCGGCTCAGCGGCGAGGGCACGACGGCGCCGTTCGCGACGTAGACGAGCAGGTCAGCGCCGTCGGCCCGGGTGTGGTGCTCGATCTCGTACGTCTCCTCCCAGCCGAACCCGCACCGCATGCAGGCGAAGGAGTACGACTCGTCGACGACGGCGGTGGCACCTGCGCGCAGCCCTTGCGGCTGCCCTGCGTTCCCAGTCATGCCCGCTCCTGTCGGTCCGCTCGAGGGCCGGATCCGTTCCTGTCTCCAGTGGACTCCTCGGCGGACTCGGAAGCACCCGGCCTGTGAAGTGTTGGGAGCGATTTGGGCGTTCCTTGCCTGAACGGCCGGTCCCCTTGGCGAGCCCGTGGGGCGACGGGGAGAAACCCGTGGGGCGAGCGGCCGGGCGCCCAGCAGGCGGCCCGGGGACCACCGACGGCCGCGAACGGCCCCGGGGCCACCGACGGTCACGGGCGGCCCCGGAGTCACCGTCGGCCACAGGGGCCCCAGGGTCGCCGTCAGCCACAGACCACCCCGAAGTCACCGTCAGCCACAGACTGCCCCGAAGTCACCGTCGGCCGCAGACGGCCCAAGAACCCTGTGACGGACGACCGACGGACGACCGACGGACGACCGACGGACGACCGGCGGTCACCCGCCCGCCCGCTTGGCCGCCACGACCGCGTCGAACACCTCGCGCTTCGGCACCCCCGCCTCCACCGCCACCGCCGCGATCGCCTCCTTGCGCCGATCGCCGGCCTCCTCCCGCACCCGCACCCGGCGCACCAGCTCGTCGGCGTCCACGTCCCCCGGCCCCGGCTCGGGCGCCCCCTCCACGACGACGGTGATCTCACCGCGCACGCCCTCGGCGGCCCACGCGGCCAGCTCGGCCAGCGGACCGCGCCGGACCTCCTCGTAGGTCTTGGTCAGCTCGCGGCAGACGGCGGCCCGGCGGTCCGCGCCGAACACCTCGGCCATCGCGGCGAGGGTGTCGTCGAGGCGGTGCGGGGCCTCGAAGTAGACGAGGGTGCGCCGCTCCCCGGCGGCCTCCCGGAGCCGGCCCAGCCGCTCGCCGGCCTTGCGCGGCAGGAAGCCCTCGAAGCAGAACCGGTCGACCGGCAGCCCCGACAGGGCGAGCGCGGTCAGCACGGCCGACGGGCCGGGCACCGCGGTGACCCGCACGTCCCGCTCGACGGCCGCGGCGACCAGCCGGTACCCGGGGTCGGACACCGACGGCATGCCCGCGTCCGTCACCAGCAGCACGCGCGCGCCGCCGGTCAGTTCCTCCACCAGCTCGGGCGTGCGGGCGGACTCGTTGCCCTCGAAGTACGACACGACGCGCCCCTTGGGCGTGACGCCGAGCGCCTGGGTGAGCCGCCGCAGCCGCCGGGTGTCCTCCGCGGCGACGACGTCGGCGGCGGCGAGCTCCTCGGCGAGCCGGGGCGGGGCGTCGGAGACGTCGCCGATGGGAGTGCCTGCGAGTACGAGGGTTCCGGTCACTCCCCCATCCTCCCAGGGCCCGGCGCGGCCGGAGCCGGGGCATACCGCCCATGGACGGGACTCGCACCGCACGGTTCCCTACGATGGCGCGGTGACCAGTACCGCGTCCTCCACGGACACCCGGCAGGAGCAGGCGCCGCACGAGCAGCGGCCGTCGTGGCAGCACCGGCTGCGCCGTTTCGGCTACACGGCGTCGGGGCCGAGAGGCGACGTCCGCGACCAACTGGTCCCGCCGTACACCGAGCCCTCCGGACGGCTGTGGTCGTCGCTGGGCGTGCCGCCGGACCGGGCGCAGCGCCTCGTCCGCTGGTCGGGATGGGGCGGCCCGCTGCTGGTCACGCTGCTGGCGGGCGTCCTGCGGTTCTGGAACCTGGGCAGCCCCCGGGGCGTGATATTCGACGAGACGTACTACGCCAAGGACGCGTGGGCGCTGGTCCACCGCGGCTTCGAGGTCAACTGGGCGAAGAACGCCAACAGTCAGGTCCTGTCCTCCGGCGGGGACCTGCCCATCCCGACCGACGCCTCCTACGTGGTCCATCCGCCGGTCGGCAAGTACGTCATCGGGCTCGGCGAACTGATCTTCGGCTTCGACCCGTTCGGCTGGCGGTTCATGACCGCCCTGCTCGGCACGCTGTCGGTGCTGATGCTGTGCCGGATCGGGCGCCGGCTGTTCCGGTCCACGTTCCTGGGCTGCCTCGCGGGCGCGCTGATGGCCGTGGACGGGCTGCACTTCGTGATGAGCCGGACCGCGCTGCTCGACGGCGTGCTGATGTTCTTCGTGCTGGCCGCCTTCGGCTGCCTGCTGATCGACCGGGACCGGGCCCGCGAGAAGCTGGCCGCCGCGCTGCCCGCCGACGCGGACGGCCGGGTCCGCCCGAACGCCCGGATCGCGGAGAGCACCCGCATCGGCTTCCGGCCGTGGCGGGTGGCGGCCGGCCTGATGCTGGGCCTGGCGATCGGCACCAAGTGGAACGGCCTGTACGTCATGGCCGCGTTCTGCGTGATGGCGGTGCTCTGGGACGTCGGCATGCGCAAGGTCGCGGGCGCCCACCACCCCTACCGGGCGGTGGTCCGCCGCGACCTGGGCTGGGCCTTCCTGTCCACGGTGCCCGTCGCCGTCGTCACCTACGTCGTCTCCTGGACCGGCTGGATCCTCTCCCCCTCCGACGGCACCGGCGGCTACTACCGCGACTGGGCGGTCAAGGACGGCCGCGACAGCGACTGGTCCTGGCTGTTCCCCGACTGGTGGCGCAGCCTGTGGCACTACGAGGCCCAGGTCTACGAGTTCCACGTCGGCCTGTCCTCGCCGCACACCTACGAGTCCAACCCGTGGAGCTGGCTGGTCACCGGCCGCCCGGTCTCCTACTTCTACGAGTCCCCGGCCCCCGGCACCGACGGCTGCCCGGCCGACGCGGCCGAGAAGTGCGCCCGCGAGGTCCTGGCGATCGGCACCCCGGTGCTGTGGTGGGTGGCCTGCCTGGCCCTCCTCTACGTCCTGTGGCGCTGGTTCTTCCGCCGCGACTGGCGCGCGGGCGCCATCGCCTGCGGCGTCGCCGCCGGGTACCTGCCCTGGTTCCTCTACCAGGAACGCACCATCTTCTACTTCTACGCCATCGTCTTCCTGCCCTTCCTGTGCCTGGCCGTGGCCATGCTCCTGGGCGCCCTCGTCGGCCCACCCCGCTCCACCGACACCCGCCGCGTCGCGGGCGCCACGGCGGCGGGCGTGGTGACCCTGCTGATCGCCTGGAACTTCATCTACTTCTGGCCGATCTACACCGGCACCCCGATCCCGATCGACGACTGGCGGTCACGGATGTGGCTGGACACGTGGGTTTAGCTGGACGGACGTCCCACGGGGGCGCGGCGGAGCGCCGCGCCCCCGTGGCCGTTGTCGGTCGTTAGTGGCTGTCGTTGGCCTCCCTCGCACGGCCCCGTCACGGCCCGGCTGTGGTGCTCAGCAGCTCTACAACGAGCTAGGTTCGATCTTCTAGCCTGCGGACTCGTCATCGTGATGTGCTCTGAGGGCTAGCCGGGGTTAAAGCGCGCTCTGGGGAAGGTCACCTCATTGCAGAACGCGCGTGGCCAACACGGATCCGTCTGGGTGTACTGAGACGGGCCCCCACCACTCGTGGTCCCAGGTGTCACGAGGCCAGGTTGCGCGCCGTGCGTGCACCTCAGCGCGGTATTGCTCCACCTTGCCCGCCTCGAGGTGACGGAAGAGATCTTCAGCAATCCCCGAGAACGCCTCCACACGTGTTCTGTTCAGGCGGAACACGTGGTCCGTACCGACGCAGGGAATGCCCAGAAACTCCCCGTATGCGTCCTGAACGCTGCCAGCGGCCGCATGAGCGAAGCCAGTGAAGTGACGCTGTCCCTGCCGCTTGGTCAAGTACTGGGCAGTTGCTGCCCCATCACCAGCAAAGGCCGTCAGCCCAGCAGCTGCTGTGCGCGCCAGTACGTGGCGGAACCACTCATAGTGCTTCGGCCTCACATGGAAGCCAGGGACGGACGGCTGCGTCTCGTCTCCGACGGGCGGCGGCTGGATACCTGGATAGATGTTTTCGTCTTCAAGCGGATCATCCAGGTTTCTCTCATAGGAGCACGCCCGCCCAGTCAGACGCCCACCCTGACCCGTGGACTGCAGTACGTGAACTGTAAGCGGGCCCTTCAAGGGGAGCTCCGTACTGAACACCAGACTCGGCGTTTCGTTCCATCCCCCGATGTGCACCGCCTCTACGGCTGCCGAGGCAGCGGCAAGCTGGTCGTGCGAGTCGGGAGCGTTACCGTGGTGCCCTCTGCACTCGATCGGGAACACCAACGACTCTGCCTCTGGCTTCCAGACCTCAGCGAAGAAGCGCGGACGGTAGCGGTACCCGGATCGCGGCCCCTTGTCCCTACTGTTAAGGGCCCAACCCGCCCTAAGAGTTGTATCGGCCGGGACTATCGAAACGCAGTACCCAGGATGGCGCCGAACCAGAATCTGCTTGGCTAGTGCCAACGCGAAGCCGACCCCTAGCTCGCCAGATTGAAGCGCCTTGTAGTGCTCCGCTGTTTCCCGCCCCTCAGCAGAGAGCTTCATGTGCTCGCTGAAGCTACCAGCCAAGGCTTGGCTGTACTTCAAACTGCCCCAATGCTCAGCGAGCCCTCGGCCGGCGCCTCGCCGGGACAGCGCCATGGCTCGACCAAGCGTGTGCAAGACGCTCCAGGGGGTCAGCTGCAGAGGGCTAACTTCCCCAGTCCGTACAGGTTGCAGGTCCGGCTTCCGCCGCAGCGCCTCACCTTCCTTCTCCTTACGCTTCTCGTCGTCCTTGGCCGCAGCCGCAGCTACGCTGCCGACCAGCGCTCTGTCCGAATGCACCGCAACGTTCGACATCTGCGCGAGGTCGCTGAGTACGTCCGCTGCTGGCTTCATGTTGCTCCCCCTCCGACACGCCCCTTGGCTGACGTCGCAACGTAGGGGGCGGGTCAGGGGCGCACACAAGTACGCATGGGGCGTAAGAAGGGGCGGATTGAGAGGTCTACGTCGGGGCCTGTACACCTAGGGCATCACGAAGGTAGCGCTGTACTTGGCGCGCGTGACAGCGACGTAGAGCTTTGCTCTGTCCCCGGCCTGCTTGAAGTCTCGGGTCTGGTAGAACCTGATCATTGGCTTCGTCGGGAAGATGAGCACCCGGTCGAAGGTGCTGCCCTTCGAGGTGCCCATGTTCATTGCTTCGAGACCGCAGGTGTCGGCCCGCTTGTCCCAACGTAGGACGACCGGTGCGTACTGCTCCGCGTACTCCTGCACTTTCGACTTCTTGATCTCGAAGATACCGTCATGGCCAGTGATTTCAGTGTTCTTGGAGATCGTCCGCGCAAGCTCCGGATACAGATCATCGGCGAAGTTGCAGATGTCTTGGTTACAGCGGTAGCTCTCGACTCGATTCTCGATTTGGCAGAGCCTAGTGCGCTTACCAAGCCAATCGACGATTCCGCTCCCCTTGAACTGCTTGTTCTTGGCAGCGTTGTTCGTCACGAATGTGGCCTGGCGGGGGTCGCCCACCACAGTCACAGCAATTGACGAATTCATCAATATCTCTAGAAGCTCTAGATCGTATCCCGCCATGTCTTGAATTTCATCAATGTAGATGTGATCGTACATCCGCGAGAGCCGATCAACGACCATACCATTGCTCAACTTGTTGGCTTCGTAGGCGAGCGCAGAGACGCCGTCCCGGTACACAGCTTGGCCGGAGTCGAGGTAGTAGCGCGTGGGTTCGCTCCGGGGGAGATACCTGGAACGCTGCCCGACAAAGTTGAGCCCGCCCATCATCCCCGTCTCGCCGAGGACAAAGCTCTGGTAGGGGCGAGCGCACTCATTCAGAAGAAAGGTGAACCAACCCATCACCGTGACGTGGCCGGGGAGGACACCAGTTCCTGCGCTCAGCCTGTTGACGATCTGATGTAGGTTTTCGTTGGTGTAAGTCGTCACCAGGACGCGTTTGTTGGGGTCAGAAAGGACGCAGTCGATGATGTGCTGGGTCTTGCGCGAGCCAGCTGCGGCAATTACGGCAAGGTTGTTATGCAACTGCATCCCTGATGTACTCCGGCATGGTGATGATCTGGCCACTTTCGAAGATTGCCAGCGCGCAGGTTGTCTTGTTATTCTTCATGTAATTGAGCAGATCTTCCTCGGTCGTGAAATTTTGACCGAGGACTTCATTCATTCTTGCCAGACCATTCGCCTTGAAAAGTTGCGGTTCTAGTGTCTGGAACGTCGCGTCCTCACCTACGTGGACGGAGATGTTCGTGAACGCAGCGTAGGTACTGTAACCCTGTTTAACGACGCTCGCGTCCTTGCCATCATTGTCGGTGATGACGGCTACACGGTTTTGAGTGAGCAGCGACGCGATATCAAGGAACCGCTTGAAGGAGAGCCCGCGAACGTTGATGACGTCCACTCCATCCTCAGCGGGCAGAACGCCGTGAGCGTCCTTGTAGGCCCGCTGGACGACCAGCTCGTCGGACGGGCCTTCAACGAGGAGTGACCGCTTCGCCAAGACCACGCGCAGCGTGTCATAGCCCGAGAGCTTCCTGAAGTAGTTTTGAGTATCGGACGGGAGGCTATCGAGTCGCACCCCCTCCGTGGCGGAGAGCAAAACCAGCTTTTCCAGGCCCAGCTTGTTCAGGACGTACGAGCTGTGCGTGGTGATGAACACCTGCTTGTTCTCACACTTGTCGCTGATCCTTTTGACCAACTTACCCAAGTTAGGAAAGGACAGATGATTTTCCGGCTCCTCAACGAGGACGACGTGCGCTTCCTCAACCTTTTTGTTCAACGCTAGCAGGATTTTAAGCGTGCTCTGCTCGCCCTTGCCTACAAACTGGAAGGGGAGATCATCAAGGTGAGGGATGATACTGCTTTCCCAACTTGACTTCTGCGACACGTCAATACTGAGGGTCAACTCACGGTCGCTTACCTCTCGGGGAGCGCCTCGCAGCTTCTCATTGATCTTGATGATCGAGTCATCCTCCGCGAAATTCTCTCGGAGGCTTCGGTAGGCGCGCGCCAACTCGACCCGTTCACCCGGCGCAAGGTGCGAACTGATAATTCCGTTCAAGTAGTAGTCAACACCGCTTTGAAGGTGAATGTTCGCAGCGTCAATGAGTGAGGCAGTGGCAGGGATACTGCGGAAGGTGATTCCATTCCCAGAGAACGCCAACCAGTCGACCTTATAATACTCGGTCGGGACCAACCGAACCTGAGTGGGATCTTTAATGAACTCCTTGTATTCAGGCTCATAGTCCGGGTTAAGGGAAACACGGATTCGCACTCCAGGCTCATTAGCCTTGAGGAGGTTGTTAGTCCCCATCAGTTCAGCGGGCGCCACCTTGCCATCGAGGAAAAGGTCGATGATAATTTCAGGCGGCCGAGCTTCTCGCCCCTCACGCAAGGCGGCAATGTACTCTGCGGCGACATCCTTGTGAAATAGATAGGGCGAGAGATCCTGGGCGAGAAGTCGACCTCGCAACCTTCCGGTGAGTGCAAGACTGATCGCTTCCAGAATCGTCGACTTTCCGGCGTCGTTGTCGCCGACCAAAATGTTCATCTTAGGGTCGAAGTCGAGCTTGAACCGACGAAACGTGCGGTAGTTCTGAATGACGACTTTAGAAAGCACGCGCCCCCCTAGTGAAAAGACGTTCACTTTCGGAGGTGAGCATGCTGTTAATTGCTGGAACCAGGCTCCCCACGAGGTTCCACCTGCACACCTTCGAACAAGTAGCGAGGAGCGTAGCAGGCACCTCACCGACCTCGAGGGTAGGATCGATAAAGTCGAACAAACTATCTATTTTGCTTTGGCCAAAGCCTCTAGATGAACATGACTTGCCAGTAACGAAAGAGCGGCTGTGCTAAGCGAAAGGTTGAGCACAGCAGGCCTCGCGCAGCTCCCGGGCGTCGCTACTTCCGCTCTACGGTGTCTCCCACGAGTCGGCTTGTGAACCCGGCGTCACGCAGCCGCTCGTACGCTGCGACCACGTCCTCGGGTACGGGCTGCTCGATCATGAATCCTTGTTGTGGGTAGACCATGAGTCGCTGCTGCGCGCCGGTCAACATGTCGATGACGAGGCGTGCGTCTCCGATCGAGTCCACGTAGTCAGCCAGGGTCATGGGTGTGGATGCGTTGACCCACTCGACTTCGGGCCACAGTTTGCGGGCGGTCGCGTAGGCCCGTCGTTCCTCGTACGGCTTGCTGATCAGGAGGACGGAGGACACAGCGGCTCCGCGCTCTTCGAGGAGTGCACGGGAGAAGCGGATGTTCTCTCCTGTGTTCCGGGCCCGCGGCTCCACGAGGATGGCATCGGCCGGCACTCTCAGTTCCATCGCCCGCTCGCGGTAGTGCTCGGCCTCCCCGCGCGGCATGCGGTCGCGTGTGGTGCGGCTGGTCGCCCCAGTAAAGACGATCAACGGCATCATGCCCCGGTGGTAGAGATCGGCGGTTGTGTCGGCGACTCCCAGGTCATGGCTGCCAAGCCCGATCGCAACAGAGCATGGGCGCAGTTCGTGCCTCATCTGTTGGAAGTCCCAGAGCCGTTGAGCGTCGGCCCATGCCCGTGCTGAGATCACTTGCTCTCGCCCTCCGCTTTCGCTGAGTCGGGGACCTTGAAGTCGTACGTCCAGGCAAAGCGTGTCGCTGCGTGGACACCGATCGCGAACTCCACCACGGTGCCGTCGGCCGTGTACGTCGTCCGGTGCAGCTCCACCACCCATTCGCCCGGTGCAAGCTGGAGCAGCTGGACTTCGTCCGCCGTGGGGATCCGGGCGAACAGCGTCTCCTGCATGTGGTCGATCTCGTACCCAGCGTCGTACAGGACACGGAAGCCACCGCCCCGGCCGGCGGGCCCTGGTGCCGGGTCGACGATGCGCGTCCCTTCCACGTGCTCGGGACGGTAGTAACTGGTCAGCGTGTGCGTCGGCTGTGACCCTTCCTTGACCACGCGCGCACGTGCGTAGACCTCTGCGCCCTCCGGAAGACCGTGCGCCTGGGCGACGACGGCCGGCGCCGGAACACGGCTGACGGTCTGCGTCTGCTCGTTGCGCTTGTACGTACGGCCGGACGCCACGCGGTCCGCGATGAACGCCACTTCATCGCCGTCCCGCCACTTGGCCTTGTCGTACCGCGCGATGCCGAGCCGCTTGAGCGGGGCTCGCTCGCGGACGACCGTGCCGTGTCCGCGCGACGACGTGACCAGCCCTTCGGCCTCCAACGCCTTATAGGCCGCATGGACGGTGGACTTCGAGCCTTCGCCCGCTTCCACCAGGTCCCTGATCTGCGGCAACTGGGCACCGGGCGCGTACTCGCCGTTCCTGATCTGTTCGGCCAGTCGGTCCGCAAGCTCCCGCCACTTGGGCGCCATGCAGCACTCCTCTCGACACCGACCAGTGAAACACAGTCCCAGGACTGTTGACAGTCCTGGGACTGTGCGCCATGGTCTTATCGAGCGGCTCGCAGTCCCAGGACAGCGAGTCAGGGGCGTCCCATCGGGCTGCTCCCATGCCGTCCCAAGGGGCTCCGTGAAACGGGCTCGGAGGAAGCGCCAGCTCTTTGACAACTGCAGAGGTGGGCCCCGCCTCCCCGAGTCGAAAAGGCGGATCGCGCGACTGGATCGTGCATCGACCCTCGCGGCTTCCGCCGCGCCGGTTGCCTCCGCTGCGCGTCTCGTACGTGCAGCGCTGAGGGGAGCCGGTTCCCCGCCCACTTCGGGCGGGCCGGTCGTCCACCCCGTCCCAGTGACCCGAGAGGGGCAGGCATGCGCCGGATCACCAACCCCAAGCACGTCAACGTCGACCAGGTCGGCACGGTCGTCGACTACGAGGGCGAGAAGCACCTGATCACCGACGTGGGCGGCGGCTGCTTCAAGGTCGTCCGCCTGCGCGACGGCTACGGCCGCAACGTCGAGATCCGCAAGGTCCTCCACCGCTGACAGCGGACCCCACCACACAACGGCGCGCCCCCGGAGTTGCAGCTCCGGGGGCGCTGTTCGGGCCGTCCCATCCTGAGAGGAAACACGACCCAATGAACCCCATCGTCACTGTTCAGGACGCCGTTACCGCGTTCGCCGACTTCGTGGAGCCGACGAACGCGGAACTGGACGCCACCGAGCGGGAGATGCCCGTCATCCTGGCGGACGTCGAGCTGCTGGACGCGCACATCGTCACCCTGGACCGCACGCCGACCGAGCTGGACAACCGGCGCATCCGCCGGGCCCGCCGCCGCGCGCTCGCCGCCCGCGTCGCCCTGCTCAACCAGGACGCCGGCGCGAGCCTGCCCGGGGGTGCCGCGTGAGGACGCTGACCGCGCAGATGTCGAGCGACGGCAGCGCATGGCGGCTGTACGTCGTGCTGTACGGCGAGACCGAGTGGCCCACCTTCCGGTGGGAGCGCACCGCTCCGGTCCCCACCGGGGCGGAGCGTCGGGCGGCGCTGGCCTCCCTCGGCTACGAGGTCGCACCGGACGCCGTGTGGTCCTGGACGGAAGACAGCCGGGACCCCGACGACGACTCCACCCCGGTCCTGCTGATCGCGGCCGTCACGGTGCGCGACCGGGACGGGGGTGCGGCATGAGGGCGAAGACCGTTCTGCCGGCCGTCGCGATGACGGCCGTGTCCATGGTGCTCACCCTCGCCGTGGTCGTCATGTGGCTGGGGGCGGCGGTGCCGTGGCCGGTCGCCCTGGTCGTCGGGCTCGGCATCGACGGGGGATGGCTGGCCACCCTCGCCTACGAACGCCGCCTCGCCGCACAGGGCGACCACAACCGCGCCGTGACCGCCGTCGGCTGGTCCTTCGGCATCCTCGCCGCCGGCGTCCTCATCGCCCACGCCCTCACGGCAGAACACTCCGCCGGGGCATGGCTGGCCGTCGCCTGGCTCCCGATCGCGGCCAAAGCCCTGTGGCTGGTGCACGCGATGTGGGAGCGCACCGCCCTCACCCCCGTCGCGCTGGACGCTATCCGCGGTATCCAGCAGGAAGCGCGCGACGAGGCCGCCGTGGCACGCGCCCGGCTGCGGGCGGAAGCGGCCACCGAGGAGACGCGGCTGACGGCCGTGACGGAGGCCGGGGCCCGCGTCGCACGCGTCCAGGCCAAGACCGCGCAGACCCTCGCGGGGGCGTGGTCGACGCTGGAGACGGCCCGCGCGGGTGAGGAGACCGGCAGGGCGCTGACCAGCGTGACGGCCCGCGTCACACCCGGTGTCACCCCCCACTGGGAACTGCCCGTGTGGGGGCCGACGGAGCCGGTTGCGGCCCGGTCGCTGGAGAGCGCACCGGCTCTCACCGATGATGCGCTGGACGTCATCGTCGACGAGATCCGCACCAGCGAGACACCCGCCCTGTCCTACCGGGAGATGGCCGCCCGGTTCCGCGCCGCCGGCCACGCCGCGAGCGAGATGCGGCTGCGGGCCGCGTGGAAGCGCGTGGCCGCATGATGGGGGCGCTGCCGGTGTTCCGGTGGCGCCTCGCCCCGGACGGCTACGCCACCCGCCGCCAACTCCGCGCCCTGGGCCTGCGGCCCGGCGGTCAAGACGTGGCCGCGCAACTCGAACGGCCCCGCCGCCGACGGGGCCCGCTGGTCGCCTACCTCTACCGCGTCGACCTCGCCGTGCCGGTGCGTCCAATGACCCCGGCACGGCGGGCGGCGCTGGCCAAGGCCAACCGAGCCCGCCGCATCTGCCCTGTCTGCCGGCGCGATGCCGGATACGTCATCCCCACCTCGCTGGGCACCTGCGTGCCCTGCACCGACGCCGACCCGCACGGGTCCGATGGGAGCACCCGATGAGCAACGCCGACCTGCGCCGCCTGGACCGCGAGATCCGGGCGACCAGCAAGAAGCTGGAGGCCGTGCGGCGGGGTGAGTTGTGGCCGCTGAACGGCCGCGAGCGCCGCGCCATGCTCCGCGCCGCCGCCGGTGGCGCCTACCGCACCGCGCGGGGCCGCAGCGCCGGCCGCGCCGAAACGCAGATGGAGTCCACCTCGTCGGCCGCTGAGATGCGGCTCGCGGCGGAGTTGAACGCGCTGCACGGCGAGCGGCAGCGGCTCATTACGGAGGCCGCGCGCGAGAAGGCGGCCAAGAAGTCGTCCGGCTGGTGGTGACCAGCCCCAACGTGCACCGGGGTGGCCGCTCTTTCCACGGACCCGGCCACCCCGGCTCTCACCCACAACCGCCCCGCGAAGGGGGCAGTCAGGAGCTGTTCCAGCATGTCTGAGAACGTCGTTCACCTCCACAAGCACTCCAACCCGCCTGCCGAACCCACGACCGTCGGCACGGCCCCGACGGTGCTCACTGTCGTGCCGGACGCGCCGCCCGCGCGGCCGGTGCCGCTGTGGGTGCGCTCCGGCCGCGCGGTGAAGACCGTTGTCACGCACGAGCGCACCCGGTCGGCCGGCCGCGCCGTCGTCCGGCACGGCCTCTACACGTTCAACGGCGGCAGGATCGCCGCCCGTCGGGCGTGGGACGGCCGGACCGGGGCCCGCTATGAGCGGATGATCCGGGCGGCGGAGGCCGCCGGGAACCTGGAAGCGGCGGAGGAGTGGGAGGAGCGGCTGAGCCGCTTCCGCGCCGCCCGCCACCACCGCCGCATGGACCTCCTGCACTCCCCGGTCGACGCCGCCAAGGGTGTAGCCGTCGGCGCTGGTATGAGCGTCGGTGTGCTGGTCGCCCTCGGCGTTGTGATGGCGATCAGCACCGGTCAGGTCGGGGATGTGGTCACGCCGCTGACCGCGACCATCGACTTCATCGCCTTACTGATCCGCATCGTGCAGATCGTGTGGGGCCCGGCCATCACCATCGGCCCGTTCCTCGCGCTGCTCGCGCTGTGGTCGGTGGGCCGTCGGCAGCAGGCGGCCCCGCAGTGGGCGCTCCCGGCGAACGTGCGGTCGGGTGAGGGGGAGCCGATCACGCCGTCCATCGTGGTCAAGGCACTGCGCGACCTCGGCATTTCCGCCCTGCGCAACGCCATCAAGGAGATGGGCGATGCCGGCGCGAGCATGCTCGGACCCATCACGATCGCCGGATGCGGCGTCGAGGTCGACGTCACGCTCCCCTCGGGGGTGTCGACGATCGAGGTGCAGAACCGGCGGCGGAAGCTCGCGGAGAACCTGACCCGGCATGAGCACGAGGTGTTCATCACCATCCCGCAGGCCGCCCGCACCGTCCGCCTGTGGATCGCCGACAGCGGGGCGCTGGATGAGCCGATCGGTCCGTCGCCGCTGGTCACCGACGAGACGATGACCGCCGACTACAAGAAGGGCAAGGCACCGTGGGGTCAGGACCTGCGCGGCGACGCCGCCGCCCTGTCCCTCTACCAGCGGCACCTGCTCATCACGGGCCTGTCCAACCAGGGCAAGACCGTCGCCCTGCGCTCCCTGGCCCTGTGGCTGTCGCTTGACCGGTCGGTGGAGTTCCTCATCGGCGACCTGAAGGGCGTGGGCGACTGGGCCATGTTCGACGGCCTCGCCCGCACCCTCATCCAAGGGCCGACCGATGAGCACGTGATCCAGGTGACCGAGATGGTCGAGGGCGCGGTGGCCGAGATGAACCGCCGCATCCAGGCCCCGCCCGGCACCACCTTCCCGCCACTCATCGTGCTGGTCGACGAAGCGCAGGTCGCGTTCATGTGCCCCGCCAAGGACGAGGACAAGCGCCCCTACGGCGGCAGCAAGGCCAACTCCCGCTACTTCATGGCCGTCCGCAAAATCCACAACCAGGGGCGGGCCGTGAACGTGCTCATGTGGCAGGGCACCCAGGACCCGACCAACGAGAACCTGCCCAAGCTGGTGCGCGAGGGCGCCCACACCCGCGCCTCCCTCGCCCTCGGCACCGAGTCGCAGGCCCGCATGGCACTCGGGGACAAGGCCGTCGACGGCGGCGCCGCACCGAACCTGCTCCGTCCCGGCCTGGACCGGGGAACCCTGGTCGTCGCCTCCGACGGGATCACCATCCCGGCGGGGCAGTCGTCCATCACGGTGCGCACCCACTACATCGACGACGACGCAGCCACCGCAATCACCGACCGGGCCAAGGCCCTGCGCGACGGCGTCACCACCCTCCACGCCATCGAGCACAAAGAGGAGCACGACCCGCTCGCCGACATCGCCGCCGTCATCGGCGACGCACCCCGCGTCCGCACCAAGGACGTCCTCGCCCGCCTCGCCACCCGCAACCCCAGCGCCTATGGCGAGTGGTCGTTCATCGACCTCAAGCGCGTCCTGGACGACGCCGACGCCGAGCCCTACAAGTCCGACGGCGTCATGGTCGTCTCCCGCGACCGCGTCGCCCGCGCCCTCACCAACCGCAACAGTGAGGGTTCCGCTTCCGCCAACTGATCGCAGGGAGCCGACCCGCTGCGGGTCAGGGAGGCAGGGAGAACTCCCTGACCACCTCCCTGACCCACCTCCCTGGCCCTGACCTGCACGAATGATCGTTCAGGGAGTCAGGGAGGCCCGCAGGTCAGACCCCCGAAACACCCTCCACACGGCACCCCGAAAGGGGGTGTCTCCACCTCCCTGGCCATACGCCGGAAGGGATTCCGCATGTACCCCGACCACACCCCTCAGCGGGCCGTGAAAGTACACCAGCCCACCCCGATACCGCCCCCGGTCATCCACTCCGCGCCGGTCGTTCCGGCGCAGCCGGGCACCGTTCCGACAGTGGCGAGCATCGTCCTCCCGGACGGCCACGTCGTCACCGGCTACGCCATCGACCCCGCCCGCCCCGAACCCGTCACCACCAAGCCGGCCATCTCCCGCGCGGCGGTGAACGTCGCCCTCGGAGGCGTCGGGTTCCTCGCAGTGTGCGGCGGACTGCTCCTGCTCACCTCGTTCATCGCCGCCCTCACCGCGTTCATCGGCCAGCTCATCACCCTCGCCGCCGTCATCTTCGGCGGCTGGATCGCCATCCAGGTGCTCAGCGGGAGCGGCCACAAGGGCGGCACGACCGTGAACATCCGCCGCGCCGTGATCAAGCGCAACCACTTCCACGGCTAGCTACGCCAAGGGCGGCCCCCCACTCACGCCAATGAACCGGGGCCGCCCTTGCCCAACCAATCCGCAACAGATCTGTTGGAGGCATCCAGCATGACCCAACCCGCCACCATCCGGCGAGACACCCGCCCACGACCGCCGCTGCCGGAACACCTACGGACGGCACTGTCGCTGGCCGCGAAGGGTGTGCCGGTGCTGCCGCTGCGACGGGGCAAGGTGCCGTTCGGCAACTGCCCCTCGTGCGCCGGCAACGCGTGCGGCGGCCGGCCGAACATGAAGACCCCCGGCCCCTGCCAGTGCCCCGGCATCTGCCACGCCTGGGCCGCGGCCACCACCGACCCGGACGTCATCACCTCAGCCGCATGGGCGGCGGCGTGGCGGCGGGCGGTGTGCGTCGGCTACCACCCCGGCGGCGCCGGCCTGACCGTCGTCGACCTGGACGACGCGGGAGCCATGGTCTGGGCCCGGACCGCCCTGCCCGCGACGCGGACTGTGCCGACGACGCGCGGGGAACACTGGATCTACCGGGGCACCATGCCCTCGCGGAACGCGGTCCGGCCCGGCGTCGACATCAAGTCGACCATGTCTTACGCCCGCTACCTCGGCCCCGGCACCGGCCCGATGGCCGACCTGCCGGACGCCGCACGGGCCCTGGCCGTCAAGGAGCCTCCTGCGGCCCGCCTGGCGGTGCGAGCGGCCGTCGCGCCCGCCGGTGTCCAGGGCGGGGAGTGCCCGCACCGTACGCCCGCCTACCTGGAGCGTGGCGTCGCCATGGCAGAGCAGCGCATCACCGAGGCGTCCAGGGCTGTTCACGCGACCGTTTACCGGGTGTTCCTCGCGGTGCTGTCCCGGCACGGCCGATGCGGCTGCCTGACCGACGCCCACATCGCCCGTCTGTTCACCGCCGCGCAGGCCAAGGGCGAGTCCCCGCGGCACTGCGCGGATGCGTGGACCAACGCCCGTACGACGTTGGGACTGTGACCATGTCCGAGGACGAGAAGACTCCCGCCCGCGAGGTCATCGCCGATTACGCGCAGGCGCACTTCCGGTACTTCCGCACCGCCGACGGGACCGTGTACGCGCAGCGCAACGGCCACCCCGTGGCCCGTCCGATCCGCTCTCAGGGCACCTCGGGCAGTCACCGGCAGGAACTCATGGTCGGCCTGTTCAACGACGGGCACGGCGTGTTCAACGGCACCGCTCTGAAGGAGGCACTGGACTTGATCGAGGCACTGGCGATGAGCCAGCAAGTACAGCCCGTTCACATCCGCGTGGCTCCCGGATTCGACGGTGCGACGTGGCTGGACCTGGGCCGCGACGACGGGCGGTCGGTCCGTATCCATCCCACCGGCTGGGACATCGCCATTCCCGACCCGCGTGAGGTGTGCTGGCGGCGCACCCAGCTCACTGGGGAACTGCCCGTGCCCGTCAAGGACACCGACGGCAAGGGCATCGACGCCCTGCTGCGGCTGTGCAACTTCGCCACTGCGGAGACCGAGTGCTTGGCCATCGCCTGGCTTATCGGCTGCCTTGAACCGTCTGTGCCCGTCCCCGCCCCGTTCCTCACCGGCCCGCAGGGCGCGGGGAAGTCCACCGGCGGCCGGATGCTCGTGCGGATCATCGAGGGCATGACCGGGGACCTGCGCCGGGCACCGAAGGACGAGGAGAACCTGATCGCGGCCGTGGCTGCCGGTTGGGTCACCGCCCTGGACAACCTCTCTCACCTCGCCCCAGACCTGTCCGACCTCATGTGCTGCATCGTCACCGGTGCCGAGACCATCAAGCGCGCCCTCTACACCGACGGCGACGTCGTCCGCGCCCGCTATCGCCGCCCCCTGCTCCTGACCGGCATCGACGTGGGCGTCATCCGGCCCGACCTCGCCGAACGACTCCTCCCGCTGCGCCTGGAACGCCCCCGCACCCGGCGTACCGAAGCGGAACTGTGGGCGGAGTTCGAAGAGGCCCTGCCCGTGATCCTGGGCTCCCTCCTGGACCTCACCGTGCAGGTGCGCGCGGCGGAAGCGGACATCCCCACTGACCTGCGCATGGCCGACTTCGCGCACCTGTGCGCGCAGCTGGACGCGGCGACCGGTCTCGGAGCGCTGGGCGCCTACCGGGCCGCCCTGGACGACCTGAACGATGACGTCATCGAAGGCGACCTCCTGGCACAGACCGTGCTGAAGCACGCCGCCGGCCTGGACGCCGGGGCAGAGCAGCGGATGACGTCGACTGAGTGGCTGCACTGCCTCACCGGCCTCTACAGCGGCGAGGAGTGCCGTCCCCTGCCCAAGGGGTGGCCGACCACGGGCAAGGTGCTCTCCGACCGTCTCAAGCGCCTTCAGCCCACCCTCGCCGCCCGGGGCGTTCTCATCGACTGGGGCCGCACCAGCACGGCGCGCTTCATCGAGATGACCCGCCCCCCGGCCCCGCCGCCCACTCACGAGCAGGCACCAGCGTTCTGACCGGCGGCACCACGCCCTGCACAAGCAAGAGGAGCACCCCGCCCGGCGTGCTCCTCTTGCTGTTCGGCGGCGGCAGCCGCCCAGCGATGGTCGCGCCGCGAAGCGGCTCCTTCTTCTCGCTTGAACCGCGCACCACAACAGACATCCCCTTCTCTTGTCCGAAGGGAAGAGACGCTGCGTCACCTGCGTCACCCGAAGACGGCAAGCGCCCGGCGACCTGCCGTTACAGCGGTGACGCAGGGAAGCGGACCCTGCGTCATCGGGCGTCACCCGCGTCATCTGGTGACGAAGTGCTGTGTCACCAGATGACGTGCCCAGAAGTCCTGCGTCACCGCTAGACCGCAGGTCAGAGCAACGCGTGTCACAGGTGACGCGATGACGCAGAGTTCCCTACCTCGGACAGAGGCGGCCATGCCCTCCCCGCTTGGAGTCCCTATGGCACAGCCGACGGCCCCCGACCCCCGCGCCACTCTCCGCGGCGGCCTCCCCGACCGGTACCTCACCCCCGCCGACATCGCCGAGATGTTCGAGGTGCCCCTGGAGACCGTCTACCAGTGGCGCAAGAAGCGCACCGGCCCGCCCGGCTTCCGCATCGGCAAGCACCTCCGCTACGACCCCACCGACGTACGCGCCTACGTCACCGCCCTCAAGAACACCGCCACCGCCGCCTAGCCAGACACCACCACACACAGCAGGGAGAGCCGCCGTGCGCGGCTCTCCCTGCTGTGTGTTGAGAGAGGACCGCCGCCCCATGGCAGGCCACATCCAGGACCGCTGGTACAAGACCGAGACCGACGCCAACGGGAAGCCCGTCAAAACCAAGACCGACCGCCACGGAACGGGCCTCCGCTACCGCGCCCGGTACGTCGGCCCGGACGGCACCGAGAAGAGCAAGTCGTTCCGTGACAAGGAGCTGCGGCTCGCCAAGCAGTGGCTCGCGCACATCGAAGCGGACATGTCCCGTGGCCAGTACGTCGACCCGCGCTCCTCCCGGACGACATTCCGGCAGTACGCGGAACGCTGGGTGCAGACGCACACCGGCGAGATCAACAGCCGTGAGGCCGCGGAGCGTCGGCTCCGGCTGCACGCCTACCCCCACATCGGCTCGCGCCCGCTCGGCTCCTTCAAGCCCGAGCACATCCGCGCCTGGATCGCCGCCCTTGAAGCCACAGTGCCGGCGGAGTCGCATCGCCGCATCATCGTGGGAACCGTCTCCGCTGCGCTGAGTGCGGCGGTCGACGACGGACTGCTCAGCAAGAACCCCTGCCGGGCCCGCACGGTGCAACTCCCGAAGGCCGGCAAGCCGCGCGTCATCCCGTGGACGGCAGAGCATGTCTTCGGGGTGCGCACGGCCCTCCCCCGGCGCTACCAGGCCGCCGTGGATGCCGGGGCGGGATGCGGACTGCGACAGGGCGAGATCTTCGGTCTGTCCGTCGATGAACTCGACTTCGAAGGCGGATGGCTGGCCGTGGGCCATCAGCTCAAGCGGATCCGGGGCAAGTATGTTTTCGCCCTCCCCAAGGGCGGCAAGGTCCGCGACGTGCCGCTCCCCAAGGCTGTGGCGACCGCTCTCCGGGCCCACGCCGATGAGTGCGAGCCGATCGACGTGACGCTTCCCTGGCGTACGCCCGACGGCCCTCTCGTGACCAAGCGGCTCATCTTCAGCGGAGCTGAGGGCGACCACGTCCGTGTGAGCCACTTCAACGATCACTATTGGAAACCCGCTTTGGCCGCCGCCGGCATCATCCCCGAGGCGAAGCCGGGCGAGCGCTACGCGTCCGCCCGCGAGCACGGGATGCACGCGCTCAGGCACTTCTACGCCTCCGTGCTGCTGGACGCCGGCGAGAGCATCCGAGCCCTGAGCCAGTACCTCGGTCACAGCGATCCGGGCTTCACGCTCCGGACGTACACGCACCTCATGCCGAGCAGCGAGGGACGCACCCGAAAGGCCGTCGACAGCCTCTACCTGGCGTCGAGCACGCATGATCACGGCCCAGGGACGGCCCAAGCCGCCTGATACGGCCCCGGCCAGAGACGAACGCCCTGGTCGGGGCCCCACGGGGCCGGAGCACACGAACTTTATCTACTTCTGGCCCCTCTACACCGGCCAGGCCATCCCCATCGACGACTGGCGGGCGCGGATGTGGCTCGATACGTGGGTGTGACTGCGACGGCGGTGACGGGGCCCGGGCCGACCGGGCCCCGGCCGACGCGAGGGTCGGACGCGCCGGCCGGGTCTCCTCCGGACGGACGCGCGCGGTGCCCCGGAGGGCGTCCGGTGCCTCAACCAGCCTTCAGTGCACGCCATTTGTCCACGTGCCGGAAGGGTGCGGCCACGATGGCCCGGAACTGCGCCGGGGTGTGAAAGGCGACCACCAGTTCGCCGGGCTCGTCACCGTCACGTACGTCCGCGATCCGGGTCCGCGAGGTCTGCCAGCCGCCGCCCGGTTCCGTGAGTTCGGCGTTCGCGGTGAAGTGGATGTGGTCGCCGTGGACCTCCAGGACACCCGTGGTGCCCGCCCTCGCCAGGCGCCGCTCCCATGTCTCGTAGGCCGTGGCGTCGGCGACCAGGACCCGCCCGGCGTGCACCGCCTCGGCCATGCGATCGATCCGGGCGCCCGCTCTGCGGTCCGTCCACCAGCTGCGCAGTCCCACGCCCTGCCCCGCCCCTCGCTCACTCACTGGACCGCCACACACTGTCTCCCACCTCGGTGACCAGGCCCTGTGAGGGTCCCAGGGGGACGCGCTCCGGGCGGTCCGGCACCGTCGGTGCACGCCGGTCCCGCGGCTCGGCGGCTCGCCCCTCGCCCCTCGGGTCGGCGTACGAGGTCCGGGGCGCGGGGGTTCCGGCCCGAGCGGCACTCCCGCCCACGCAAACAACCCCCTTTCGCTTCGGCCACCGAACGGAAACAGTGGCTCCTCTGTCACGCGCCGTGCGTAGAGTGCCAGGGCATCGGACCTCATGGACATGTCCACAAGGCGTGGGGGGACCGGTGGGGAGGGGAGTCGCCCGATGGGCAAGGGGGTCAAGGTCGCCGTCGTCGGCGGGGTGTTCGCGGTGATGGTCGGCGGGGCCGGGTACGGCGCGTACACCTTCGTGTCGGCGATCGGCGGGGACGGCGGGCCGGGGGCGTCGGCGGCGGTGCCGAAGTCGGGGCCGCCGGAAGGGGCCGAGGTGAAGAAGGCGTCCGGCGCGTTCTTCACGGCCTGGGAGAAGGGGCGCGCGGCGCAGGCGGCGGCGCTGACCGACAACGCGCAGGAGGCGGGCGCGCTGCTGGAGGCGTACGGGGAGGACGCCCGGATCACCGGGGTGCGGATCTCCCCGGGCACGCCCGCCGGAGCCACCGTGCCCTTCCGCGTCCGGGCGACCGTGACGTTCGAGGGCAGGTCGGCGCCGCTGGAGTACGCGAGCGAACTGACGGTGGTGCGGGGGAAGTCGACCGGGCGGGCGCTGGTGGACTGGGAGCCGTCGGTGGTCCATCCGGACCTGCAGGAGGGCGACACCCTGGTCACCGGGAAGTCGGAGCAGCCTCCCATCGAGGCGGTGGGGCGGAACGGCAAGGTGCTCACGAAGGCCGACCACCCGTCGCTGGGCCCGGTCCTGGACACCCTGCGCGAGAAGTACGGCGACAAGGCGGGCGGCACCCCCGCTGTCGAGCTGGTGATCCGGCACGCCGGGGACGCCTCGGGCGAGACGCCCGCCGACACCCCGCTGGTGACCCTGAGGAAGGGCAAGGCCGGCAAGCTCCGTACGACGCTCAGCGCGGCGGCGCAGACGGCGGCGGAGGAGGCGGTGAAGTCGCACCGCAACGCCTCGGTGGTGGCGGTGCAGCCGAGCACCGGTGAGGTGCTGGCCATGGCCAACCAGCGCGAGGACGGCTTCAACGCGGCCTTCCTCGGCAGGGTCGCCCCCGGCTCCACCATGAAGATCATCACCGCGGCCATGCTCATCGACCACGGTGTGACCACGATGAACGGACCGGCGCCCTGCCCCGCCACCGCGACCTGGCAGAGCCAGACCTTCAAGAACATCACCGGGCTGCAGCCGAACGAGAACGCCAGCCTCGCCGACAGCTTCCTGCGCTCCTGCAACACCGCCTTCATCAAGCTGATCGACGAGAAGCCGCTCACCGACGCCTCCCTCACCCAGGAGGCGCAGAACCGGTTCGGGCTGGGCCGGGACGACTGGAAGACCGGCATCGCCTCCTTCGACGGGCGGGTGCCGGCCGTGAGCGGACCGGACCGGGCGGCGAACGCCATCGGTCAGGGCCAGGTGCAGATGAACCCGCTGACCATGGCCTCGGTGACGGCCACCGCCATCACCGGCACCTTCCGGCAGCCGTACCTGGTCTCCCCCCGGCTGGACGGGCGTCAACTGGCGCGGGCCGAGGGTCTGTCGGCCAGGACCGCCGCCCAGCTCAAGCAGATGATGCGGCTCACCGCCACGCAGGGCACCGGGCGGAAGGCGATGGCCGGGCTCAGCGGTGACATCGGGGCGAAGACGGGCTCCGCCGAGGTCGACGGCAACGCCACGTCCGACAGCTGGTTCACCGGTTTCCGGGGCGACGTCGCGGCGGCGGCCATGGCCCAGCAGGGCGGGCACGGCGGCGACGCGGCCGGTCCGATCGTCGCGGCCGTGCTACGAGCGGTGGGCTGAGCGGGCCGGTCCCGCGCGGGACCCCAGTACCGCAACAGGCGGCGTCTGCCGCGGCACTAGGGTAGGGCCGTCGTGTGTGCACAGGCCCGTCACGACGGCCACCAGGAGACGTCCTGGCGCACCCGAGCCCGGCGGCGCGACGCCACGGGCCGGTGCCGGACACACACCCCAGGGGCTGCGGGGGCCCGGCGAGCAGCGGAGGAACGGACAGCAGTGGGCAACAGGAAGCGCGTCGTCGAGCGACGGAAGACAAGACCCGCCGTGCTGGGCGGGATGATCGCCGTGGTGGTCGGGGGCGCCGGGGTCGGCGCCTACGCGCTGTTCGGGGGCGGTGCCGCCGCCGAGGACGACACCCGCTCGGCGTCCGCTCAGCAGGCGGAGAAGGTGAAGACGGGCCCGCTGACCGCCGCCGAGATCACCGGGACGGCCGAGCGGTTCCTCACCGCCTGGCAGCAGGGCGAGGTGAGCGAGGCCGCCGCCCTCACCGACGACCCGAAGGCCGCCACCGCCCTGCTCACCGGATACACCAAGGACGCCCGGGTCCGGGACGTCTCCCTCACCCCGTCCGAGCCGACCGGGGACAAGGTCCCCTTCTCCGTCAAGGGCACGGTGGAGCACGGGGACATCAGCAAGCCGCTCTCCTACGCCAGCGTGCTGACCGTCGTCCGGGGGGCCGCGGACGGCGAACCGCGGGTCGCCTGGCGGTCGTCGGTGGTGCACCCCGACCTCAAGGACGGCGACCGGCTGGTCACCGGCGAGTCGGGCACCCCGCCGGTCAAGGCCCTGGACCGGGACGGCGGCGAGCTGACCACCGCGAAGTACCCGAGCCTGGGCCTGGTGCTGGACGGGCTGCGCGAGAAGTACGGCAAGACGGCCGGCGGCACGGCGGGGATCGAGCTCCGGGTGGTGCGCGGCAAGGCGTCCGAGAAGGCGGAGCTGTCCGACAAGACGCTGCTGGCGCTGAGCGAGGGCACCCCGGGCACGGTGGAGACCACGCTGGATCCGAAGCTCCAGGCCGCCGCCGAGGCCCAGGTCGCCAAGAAGCGCCGGGCGTCGGTGGTGCTGGTGCGCCCGTCGACCGGGGAGATCCTCGCGGCGGCGAACTCCTCACGGGGCTTCAACACCGCGTTCCAGGGCTCGTTGGCCCCCGGTTCGACGATGAAGGTCGTCACGGCCTCGATGCTGCTGGAGAAGAACCTGGCGGGCGTCGACGACAAGCACCCCTGCCCCAAGTACTTCAGCTACGGCGGCTGGAAGTTCCAGAACCTCGACAAGTTCCAGATCAAGGACGGCACGTTCCGGGCCAGCTTCGCCCGCTCCTGCAACACCGCGTTCATCAGCCAGGCGCCGGAACTGGGGAACGACGACCTGACGAAGCAGGCCCAGCAGGTCTTCGGGCTGTCGAAGAACGACTGGCAGGTGGGCGTGGCCACCTTCGACGGCTCGGTGCCGGTGCAGTCGGACGCGTCGATGGCGGCTTCCCTGATCGGCCAGGGCGGGGTACGGATGAACCCGCTGAACATGGCGTCGGTGTCGGCGACGGTCAAGGCGGGCGTGTTCCGTCAGCCGTACCTGGTCTCACCGGAGGTGGACGGCCGGACGCTGGCGAAGGCCGCGCGCACCATGTCGCCGGGGACGGCGGCGCAGTTGCGGGACCTGATGGCGTACACGGCGACCTCCGGCACGGCCGCGGAGGCGATGGCCGGGGTTCCGGGTGACAAGGGCGCCAAGACCGGGTCGGCGGAAGTGGACGGGCAGAAGAAGCCCAACGGCTGGTTCACCGCCTACCGCGGGGACGTGGCGGGCGCGGCGGTCGTCCAGCAGGGCGGGCACGGCGGGTCGTCGGCGGGGCCGATCGTGGCGTCGCTGCTGAAGCTGGGCGGCTGACCGGGCCCGGGGCCGGACGGGCCGAACCCGGCGGGCCAGGGGTGCGGGGCGACGCCGGCCGCCCCGGTCCTCCGCGCGGATCCCGGCCCCCGGCACGGACGGTGTGCGGCCGCCCCCTTCCCGTGGGGCGGCCGGGCACGGCTGCCGGCGCTCGACGGACCTCGTGGCTCAGTGCGGGACCGGTTCGGCCGTGGTGGCGTGCGTGCGGTGCAGGAAGCGGGTCAGCACCTTGTTCTCGAACTGCACCACCGACACCCCGCGCGCGGTGTGGAACTCCACCACCGTCTGCACCCGCCCGCACGGCCACACCTGCACCTCGCCGTGGCTCACCGGCATCCGCAGTCCCTGCTCCAGCAGTTCACGGGGCACCACGAACTCGCGCGGCCCGGAACCCGGGAGCACCACGCGGACGGACCGGGGATCGGTGGCGGGGTCGTACCTGAGCACCACGGGGACGGCCCCGCGATCGCCCAGCAGGGGGTCCGCGTCGGTGACGATGTGGGCTCGCGCGTACTGCTCGACTACGGACATCGTGGGCCCCTTCGCGGTGCTTCCTCAGCTGTGCCGTGTCATTCGTGTACCCACCCCCGTCCAATGTCCCACCAAAAAGCGGAATATGCCCGTCCGGTCCGGGCTCGTCCCCCTCCGGTTGCGGCCCGCCGCACTCCGGGAACCCGGACCGGTGCGTGCGGGGACGGCGTGGAGGGCTGCCGGCCTCGGGACCGGCTCCGGGCCCGGTTCCGGGGCAACGGCGACATAACGATCGCGGCGACCCCCGGTGACCCTGGAATCGCAGGCGGACGGCGGTCGTTGCACCCACTGTCACAGGTGAGCGAAGGGACGTCGGGCGTGGACGCGGAACGGGACCCGGGCGCGGGCGTGGACGTGCACGGCACGGTGGCGGAGGGCTTCGAGCGGGTCGCCGAGGCGTTCGCCCGCAACGTCACCGCGCTGGGGGAACGGGGCGCCGCCCTCGCCGTGTACCGCGACGGGCAGCGGATCGTCGACCTGTGGGCCGGGACGCGGGACGTCGACGGGACGGCCCCCTGGCAGCGGGACACGACCCAGGTGGTGCGCTCGGCGACCAAGGGCGTCGCCGCGGCCGTCCTGCTGATGCTGCACGAACGCGGGGCCCTGGACCTGGACGCCCCGGTCTCCCACTACTGGCCGGAGTTCAAGGCGCACGGCAAGGAGGGCGTGCTCGTCCGCCACGTGCTCGGCCACCGGGCCGGTGTGCCGGTGCTGGACCGGCCCCTCACCCCGGGCGAGGCGGCCGATCCGTTCCGGGCCGACGAGGCCCTGGCCGCGCAGGCACCCGCCTGGGAGCCGGGCACCGACCACGGCTACCACGCGCTGACCTACGGCTGGCTGGCCGACGCCCTGGTCCGGCGGGTGACCGGCAGGGACACCGGCCAGTGGATCGCCGACGAGATCGCCGGCCCGCTCGGCGCGGACCTCTGGGTGGGGCTGCCCGCGGCGCAGGCCCACCGGGTGGGCCGGGTGGGCCGGATCGAGGGCGCCGAACCGGCCGGTGCGCTACGGGCCCGCCCCAAGCCGGCGGTGACCGAGGCGTACGCCGACCCGGCCTCCCTCACCCGCCGGGCCTTCGCGGCGATCACCCCGTCCCCGGACCAGAACGATCCGGCCTTCCACGCGGCCGTCCTGCCCGCCGCCAACGGCATCGCCACGGCGGACGGGCTGGCCCGCTTCCACGCCGCGCTGATCGGCCCGGTCGACGGCACCCGCCTCCTCGGACCGGCCACTGTCGACCTGGCCCGCGCGGAGGAGTCGGCGGGCCCCGACCGCGTGCTCGTGGTCGGCACCCGCTTCGGCCTCGGCTTCATGCTGCACGGCAGCGCCTCGCCGCTCCTCGGCCCCGGCTCCTTCGGCCACCCCGGCCGCGGCGGCCCCCTGGGCTTCGCCGACCCCGGCTCCGGCATCGCGTTCGGCTACGTCACCAACGGCTTCCGCCGGTCGGTCACCGCCGACCCGAGGGCGCAGTCCCTCATCCGCGCGCTGCGCGCCTGCCTCAGCGCCTGACCGGTCCGCACGACCGCCCGGCGACACGACCGAACGACCACCCAGCGGCACGTCCGCACGACCGGTCGGCGGTACGACCGCACGACCGTCCGGCGGCACGACCGCGCGACCGCCCCGCCGGACGTCCTCCCGACCGCCTGGCCGCGCCTCCGGCCGTCCGCCCGGGCCGGGCGGATGCGCCGGGCAGCACCGGTCCGGACGGGAACGGTGGTCAGACGTGGATCGGGTGCGAGATGCGCCCCGACGCCTCGTCGATCTCCCCGTGCGCCTTGGTCAGCAGCTGCATCGCCAGCTCGTTCAACGCCCGGGCCCCGGCGATCTCCTCCCCGACCCGTGGCTGATTCGCGTCCGTGTGGTGCCGGACCGCGTGCCCGTGCGCCCGTATCTCCGAGCCGTCGGGCAGCCGCACCATCGCGGCCGCGCGGGTGTGCTGGTCGTCCTCGCTGAACTCGAGCTCTACGTGCCAGCCCACAATGGTGTGCGCCATGACGATCACCTCCGGAATCCCTGGGGTCCTTCGTTCGGATCAGGCCGGATCAGGCCGGACCCGCTTCCTGATCCGGCCTGATCCGAACGAGAGGGCCCTGGTTCCAGGGTGCGCCCGCCACCGGGCGCGCGCACCCGCCGCGGTGAGGCCGGCGACATCACGGCACCCCGGCCGGCACCCGTGCCGCCACCGCACAGGACACCGGCGCGGCTGCCTCGGGCACCGGGGAATGCGCGGTGGGCGGTTCCCGATGCAGGGGTTCCCGGTGCGGGGGTTCTCGGTGCACGGGTTCTCGGTACGGGGGTTCCCGGTGGGCGGTGAGGAACCGGCCATCGGCCGAAGCCGGCCGCCCGTTCCCGGCCGGCGGGGAGGCCGCTGCACGGCGCTCGCGTCACCTCACACCCCCTGGTGTCCGCCGGCCATTTCCGGCCACGGCAGAACAGGCCCCCGCTGGCTCCGTGGGAACGCCGGATATCTTCTCCCTCGCCCCGCTGACCACGGGGCGCGCATGCGGCTCCCCCGGCATCCGGCCGACGGGGGCTGCGCCACCTTTCACCACGGGGAGACTTCATGAGATCGACGCTTCTGCGAGCCGGAACCGACCCGGTGTCCGTTCCGGTGTCCGTTCCGCCGGCCCCCGGCGCGGGCGGTCCGCCGGGCTCGGCGCGCGGGTCACGGCCCGCGTGGAGTCGTACCGCGTCCGCCCTGTCGGCCGCCGCGCTGGCGTGCCTCCTCCTCGGTGGGTGCACCGGCTCCCCGGACACCGCCGCCTCGTCCCCCCGGGAGACCGGCTCCCCGGACACCACCGTCTCGTCCCCCCTCCCCTCCGGTGCGCCGGCGGAGGCGCCCGACGCGCCCCGCCTGGAGGTTCCCGCCGGGGCTCGGATGCTGGTGGCGGAGACCGGCGGGTCCGGCAGCCGGGACCTGCCCACGTTCACGCCCCCGGACAAGGTCTACACGGTGTACGCCGAGTGCACCGGCCCGGGCGAGGTGACGCTCGTGGACCGGGACGGGGCGGGCACACCCCACCGGGTCCTGTGCGACGGCGCCGGCATCGAGGGCGTCGTGCACACCGACGGTGAACCGCAGCGGCTCGCGATGCGGGTGACGGGCGGGGCGAGCACGTGGAAGGTGGCTGTCGTCTCGGGCGAACAGTCCGGCTGACCGCCGCCCCCCGGCCACGCCCCGTCAGCGGGCGTCACACGGTCCGTTCGCGCACGTCCACCAGGGTGCCGCCGGCGTGGGCCACGAGCGTCTCGGGGTCCATCGGGAACACGGTGTACGGGGTGCCGGCCGCCGCCCAGACGAGGTCGTGCTCCAGGAGGGAGCGGTCGGCGAGGACGCGGGTGCCGGACGTGCGGTGGCCGAAGGGCGGGACGCCGCCGATGGCGTAGCCGGTGGCCTCGCGGACGGCGTCCGCCTTGGCGCGGGTGACCTTCTTCGCGCCGAGTTCCCGCCGTACCGCGTCGAGGTCGACGCGGGAGGCGCCGTCCATGAGGACGAGCACGGGGACGCCGTCCGCGGCGAAGATCAGGGACTTGCAGATCTGGCTGAGGTCGCACCCGACGGCCGCCGCGGCCTCGGCGGCGGTGCGGGTGGCGTCGGGGAAGCGGCGGACCTCGCCGATCAGCTGCTCCAGGCCGAGGTCCCGCAGCGCCTGCGCGAAGCGGGGGTGGGCCACGGAGCCGTCGGCGGCGGGGCCGGTGGCGTCGGTCGTCATGCGGGGCACGGTAGCGGCCGGCGGGCCGGGCGGGCGACCGGGGGTCGCCGTGCCCGGCCCGCCGGCCGGTGGAAGCCGGTGAGGGCGCCCCCGTCCCCACGGGAACCCTCACCGGCTGGTGTGCGGCGGCCGTCGCGACGGCCGCTCGGAGGGGGTGGTCAGGTCCTGACCAGCTCCCGGTCCTCGTCGCCCTTCTCCTTCTCGGAGCCGGTGCGCAGCCCGTCGCCCTCGACGTCGACGTTGGGCAGGATCCGGTCCAGCCAGGCCGGCAGCCACCAGGCGCGCTTGCCGAGCAGGGCCAGCACGGCCGGGACGATCGCCATGCGGACGACGAAGGCGTCGAAGAGGACGGCGATCGCGAGGCCGAAGCCGATCATCTTGACCATGGACTCGGTGGAGCCGATGAAGCCGGAGAAGACCGCGATCATGATCACCGCGGCGGCGGTGACCACCCGGGCGCCGTGCCGGAAGCCGGTGACGACGGCCTGGCTGGGCTCCTCCCCGTGGACGTACGCCTCCCGCATGCGGGTCACGAGGAAGACCTCGTAGTCCATCGCCAGGCCGAAGACCACGCCGACCATGAAGATCGGCATCATCGACATGACCGGGCCCGTCTCCTCGACGCCCATCAGGCCGGACAGCCAGCCCCACTGGAAGACCGCGACGACGGCACCGAGGGCGGCCATCACCGACAGCAGGAAGCCGAGGGCCGCCTTCAGCGGGACGAGGATCGAGCGGAAGACCACGATCAGCAGGAGAAAGGCCAGCCCGACGACCAGGATCAGGTAGGGCACGAGGGCGTCGTTGAGCTTCTCCGACACGTCGATGTTCATCGCCGTGGCGCCGGTGACCAGGACCTCGGCGTCGGTGTCGGACCGCAGGTCCTTCCCGGCGTCGCGGATGTCGTGGACCAGGTCCTCGGTGGTCACGGAGGACGGCTTGGACTCGGGGATGACGGTGATGGTGGCGGTGTCGCCGGCCTTGTTGGGGGCGGCGGGGGCGACGGCCACCACGTTGTCGAGTGCCTCGATCCGCTTGCCGGTCTGCTCGAAGACGCCCTGGGCGTCGTCGCTGCCCTTGGCGTCGACCACGACCACGAGCGGGCCGTTGAAGCCGGGGCCGAAGCCCTCGGAGAGCAGGTCGTAGGCGCGGCGCTGGGTGGTGGACGTCGGCTGGGAGCCGTCGTCGGGCAGGCCCAGTTCCAGGGAGCCGGCGGGCACGGCGGCGGCGCCGAGGCCGACGACGCCGAGCAACAGCACGGCGACGGGCCGGCGGACCACGAACCGCGCCCAGCGGGTGCCCATGTTCTCGCGCTGCGGCTTGTCGGTGGAGCGGCCTCCGCCGAGCAGCCGGCTCTTGGCGCCGGCCGGGCGGACCCGGCGTCCGGCGTAGCCGAGCAGGGCGGGGATCATGGTGAGGGCGATCAGCACGGCGATGGCGACCGTGCCGGCCGCGGCCACGCCCATCTTGGTCAGCATCGGGATGTTGACCACGGACAGGCCGACCAGGGCGATGATCACGGTGAGGCCGGCGAAGACGACCGCGGAGCCCGCGGTGCCGACGGCCCGGCCGGCCGCCTCCTCGCGTTCGCGTCCGTCGGCGAGTTCGCCGCGGTAGCGGGAGACGATGAACAGGGCGTAGTCGATGCCGACCGCGAGGCCGATCATCGTGGCCAGGATGGACGTGGTGGAGCCCAGGTCCAGGGTGACGGCGAGCGCGGTGATGGTGGCGACGCCGATGCCGACGCCGATCAGCGCGGTGAGCAGCGGCAGTCCGGCCGCGAGCAGGGAGCCGAAGGTGATGACGAGGACGACCGCGGCGACACCGATGCCGATGACCTCGGCGGCCCCGGTCTCCGGGATCGCCTGGAGGGCGTCACCGCCGATCTCGACGGTCAGCCCGGCGTCGCGGGCGTCCTCGGCGGCGGCCAGCAGGGCGTCGCGGGAGGAGTCCTCCAGTTCGATGCCGGACACCTTGTAGGTGACCGAGGTGTAGGCGATGCCGCCGTCCTGGCTGACGCCGCCGCCCTGGTAGGGGTCGGTGACGCGGGCGACCTCGGAGCCGCCGGACAGCTCCTCGACGGTGTCCCCGACGGTCGCCTTGTGGGCGGCGTCGGTCACCTTCTCGCCGTCGGGCGCCTTGAAGACGACGCGTGCGGTCGCTCCGTCGGCACTGGTGCCGGGGAAGCGTTCCTCGAGCAGGTCGAAGGCCTTCTGGGCCTCGGTGCCGGGGATGGAGAACGAGCTGTTCCCGGCCACCGGCGCACCGGCCGCGCCGACGCCGGCGAGGGCGAGCAGGGCGACCCAGATCAGGGCGACGAAGTGCCGTCGCCGGAAGGACAGTCGACCGAGTCGATAGAGGAATGTGGCCACGAGGGAGGTCTCCCGGTCAGTCGTGGTTCTTTCAGGGCAGGGAGGTACGGCCCGACGACGTGAGCGGAGGCGTCAGGTACTGGCTGACCGGGGTGCGGTCAGTGAAGGGGGTGTGGCGGCCGGGGCGACCGCCGGATCAGCGTGGGGAGACGCCGAGTGCGGGCAGGACCACGGCGTCGATGTACGAGGCCAGGAACTCCCGCGTGGGTGGCAGGTCGTCGATCAGCGTCCGCGTGACGAACGCGCCGACCATCATGTGCACCAGGTACGACAGGGCCGGGGTGTCGGATCTGATCTCGCCGCGGCCGATCGCCCGCCGGACGATGCGGGTGAACTCCTCGACCTCGGGCTCCACCAGGAGTTCCTTGAACGCCTGGCGCAGGTCCTCGTTCGCCTGGACCGCCATGGACAGCGCCCGCATCAGGGCGGCGTTCTGTGCCATGGCGCAGTCGTCCTCGCGAGCGATGATCGCGTGCAGGTCGCCCCGCAGGGAGCCGGTGTCGATGTCCGCGATGCTGCCCGGGTTCTGGGACCGCAGCGCCCTCACCACCAGTTCCGGCTTGCCGCCCCACTGGCGGTAGAGCGTGGCCTTGCTGGACCGGGTGCGGGCGGCGACGGCGTCCATGGTGACGGCGTCGTAGCCGACCTCGCGGAGCAGATCGAGCACGGCCGCGTACAGTTCGGCCTCACGCTCGGGCGTGATCCGGCTGCGACGCGGTGCCGCCGTCTCCGTCATCCCGCTCACCTTCCGTCCCTGGCACCGTGCGAACGACACGGTTTCGTACACGTGACGACGATACCGCCGCCCACTAAGGAAACGAAACCGTTTCGTACGTGTTCTGCGTCACGGCCCCTCCCCCCTGCGGCACGGCATCACGACCCACCCCACCCGAATGCCCCGGATCGGCCGACTTGCTCCCGCCCACCCCCGGGAAAAGCATGGGGAGGGTGACCTACCTGCGCCTGCCGCACCTCAACGGCGACCTGCTGTGCTTCGTGGCCGAGGACGACCTGTGGATCGCCCCGCTGGACCGGCCCGGCCGGGCCTGGCGGCTCACCGTGGACCGCACCAAGCTGGGCCACCCCCGCTTCTCCCCCGACGGCCGGCACATCGCGTACACCAGCTGGCACAGCCTCGACCCCGAGGTGCACGTGATCCCGGTGGACGGCGGACCCGGCACCCGGCTGACCTACTGGGGCAGCGACGACACCCGGGTCTGCGGCTGGGAACCGCCCGACGAGGACGGCAACGCCGAGATCCTCGCCGTCGCCTCGCACGGCGAACCGTTCTCCTACTTCACCTGGGCCTACAAGCTCCCCTGCGACGGCAGCCCCGGCCGCAAGCTGCCCTGGGGCCCGGTGAGCGACATCCAGGTCGCCGAGATCGACGGCGAACGCAGGTCGCTGCTGCTCACCGGCACCCCGCCGCACGAGCCCGCCTCCTGGAAGCGCTACCGAGGCGGCGCCACCGGCCGGCTGTGGCTGCACGGCACCCGGCTCCTCGACGGCATCGACGGCCACCTGCACTCCCCGATGTTCGTCGCCGGCCGGATCGCCTTCCTCTCCGACCACGAGGGCGTCGGCAACCTCTACTCCTGCGCCCACGACGGCACCGACCTGCGCCGCCACACCGACCACGACACCTTCTACGCCCGGCACGCCTCCAGTGACGGCACCCGGATCGTCTACCAGTGCGCCGGCGACCTGTGGATGGTGGACGACCTGTCCCCCGGCGCCGTCCCGCACCGCCTCGACGTGCGCCTGAGCGGCCCGCGCGCCGGACGCCGCCGCCACCAGGTGCCCGCCGCGCAGCACCTGGACGGCATCTCCGTCGACGAGACCGGCCGGGCCAGCGCCGTTGTGATCCGCGGCAGCCTGTACTGGCTCACCCACCGCGACGGCCCCGCCCGCACCCTCACCGACACCCCGGGCGTCCGCGTCCGGCTCCCCGAGATGCTCGGCGCGAGCGGGCAGGTCGCCTACGTGACGGACGCCGAGGGCGAGGACGCCGTCGAGATCGCCTCGCTGCCCCGGGCCACCGGCCAGCGTCCCGTCCGGCGGCTCGCCGCCGGACGGCTGGGCCGGGTCCAGGAACTCGTCGCGGACCCGGAGGGCGGGCGGCTCGCCGTCGCGGCCCACGACGGACGGCTGCTGCTCCTCGGCACGGGCGGGGACGACGACGGAGGCAGCGGGGAGGGCAGCGGCGGCGACGGCGCGGAGGTCACCGAGCTGATCCGCTCCCTCAACGGCCCGGTGCGCGACCTCGCCTTCTCCCCCGACGGAGCATGGCTGACCTGGTCCCACCCCGGCATCGGCCGGTCGCTGCGGCAGATCAAACTGGCCCGGCTCGCGGACCGGCTGATCGTCGACGTCACCAACGGCCGCTTCGAGGACGAGAGTCCGGTGTTCACCCGGGACGGCCGCTACCTGGCCTTCCTGTCCTGGCGCGGCTTCGACCCCGTCTACGACGTGCACACCGGCGACCTGTCCTTCCCGCTCGGCTGCCGCCCGTACCTCGTCCCGCTGTCGTCCGCGACCCCCTCACCGTTCGCGCTCAACCCGGAGGGCCGCCCGGCCGCCGGCGGACTGGACCCGGTGGAGCGCGAGGACGCGGCGGAGGGCGAGAACGGCACCGTCACCGTGGAGACCGAAGGGCTGGAGAGCCGGGTCACCCCCTTCCCGGTGGCCGCGTCCAAGTACTCAGCGCTGCACCCGGTCGCCGGATGCGGGCTGGTGTGGCTGCGCTGGCCGATCTCCGGGGCGCTCGGCGAGACCTTCGCCAACCCGGACGACACCAGCGGCCGTCCCACCCTGGAGCACTTCGACATCGGCAAGGCCCGCAGGACCGAACTCGTCGACCACCTCGACGTGTTCGCGGTCAGCGGCGACGGCACCCGACTGGTGGTGGCCGACGAGGGAGACCTGCGCGCGGTGCCCGCCACCGAACCCGGCGACAGCGACTCCACCGTGTGGATCGACGCCCGCCGCATCCTGCACCAGGTCGACCCGGCCGCGGAGTGGCGGCAGTCCTACGAGGAGGCGGGGCGGCTGATCCGCGCCTACTTCTGGGACCCGGGCATGTGCGGCATCGACTGGGACGCCGTCCTGGACCAGTACCGCCCGCTGGTCGAACGGGTTGCCTCCCCCGACGACTTCGCCGACCTGCTGCGCGAGGTGCTCGGCGAACTCGGCACCTCCCACGCCTACGTGTCCGCCGCCCGGCGCAACGAGGGCCCCCCGCACTACCAGCGCCGCCAGGGCCTGCTGGGCGCCAACCTGGTGCCGCGCGAGGAGGGCTGGACGGTCCGGCGGATCCTGCCCGGCGACGCCTCCGACTCCCGCGCCCGCTCCCCGCTGGCCGGGACCGGCATCCGCGAGGGCGCGGTCCTCACCCACGTCGACGGCCGCCCCGTGGACCCGGTGACCGGCCCCTTCCCGCTGCTCGCGGGCGCCGGCGGCACCACCGTGGAGCTGACCTTCGCGCCCGCCGGCGGCCAAGGCCCCCCGCGCCGGGTCGCCGTGGTCCCGCTGATCGACGAACGTCCCCTGCGCTACCAGGACTGGGTCACCAAACGCCGCCAGGTCGTGCGGGAGTTGAGCGACGGACGGTGCGGCTACCTGCACATCCCCGACATGGGCGGCTCCGGCTGGGCCCAGTTCAACCGCGACCTGCGCATGGAGGTGTCCCGCCCCGCCCTCATCGTGGACGTGCGCGGCAACGCCGGCGGCCACATCAGCGAGCTCGTGGTGGAGAAACTGACCCGCACCATCCTCGGCTGGGACCTCACCCGCGACGCCCAGCCGGTGTCGTACGCCTCCAACGCGCCGCGCGGGCCGGTGGTGGCCCTCGCCGACGAGGCGACCAGCTCCGACGGCGACATGATCACCGCCGCGTTCAAGTTGCTGCGGCTCGGCCCGGTGGTCGGCCAGCGCACCTGGGGCGGCGTCGTCGGCATGACCGGACGGCACCGGCTCGGCGACGGCACGGTCATCACGGTGCCGATGAACGCGGCCTGGTTCGACGCCTACGGCTGGTCGGTGGAGAACCACGGTGTCGCGCCCGACCTGGAGGCGCTGCGCACCCCGCTGGACTGGGCGGAGGGCCGGTACGCCCAGCTCGACGACGCCGTCCGACTGGCCCTGGAACTCCTGGAGTCCGAGCCGCCGGCCACACCCCCCGCCCGCCGCGACCTGCCGGACCGCTCGCGCCCGAAACTGCCGCCGAGGACGTAGCGGAGCACGCGTCGCCGGGGGCGCGGGGAGCTCCGGTCCCGGCCGGGCACACCAGGGCGTCCCGGCCGGGCACACGGAGAAGGGGCGCCTCCCTCGGGGCGCCCCTTCCCGCGTCACTCCGCCTCCTCGCGGGGACCGTCAGACCTCGCGGTCGCGGTCCATCCGCTCCTCGGGCTCCTGCCGACGGCGCGGGTTGTCCATGTCGTCCTCGCGACGACGACCGCGGTTCTGCAGCTGCTCCTTGCCCTGCTGGGCCTTCTGCTTGGCCTGCTGCTGGAACTGCTCGGACTTCTCCTGGAACTGGTCCTTCATACCCATGTGGGTTCACTCCCGTGGGGGGTGAGGGGATCTGGCCCGACCAGATTCACACGGGCGGTGACCCTGCGCATGTCGATCACTTACGCTGCGTGAGCCGGTGCTCCTCGTCGGCGCTGCCGCCCGCTCCGACCAGCCCCGTCCGCATCCCGTCGAGCCGGTCCGCGAAGCGCCGCATCTCCCGCCCTCCGACGGTCCCGATCATCCCGGGCAGGTAGCCGCGCACGCCCTGCATCCCGCGCAGCCACCACTGCCCGTAGACGTGCGCGGAGCGCCGTTCGATCCCGGCCACGATCCGGTCGACGGCGGGACCGAGCGGGTACGTCCTGTTCGTCGGCCACGGCAGCCGCTGCCGCAACTCCCGCATGACGTCCTCCTGGTCGGCCCCGCGCACCATGTCGGTGTCCGTCCACGACAGGTACGCCACGCCGACCTTCACCCCGCGGTGCCCGACCTCGGCGCGCAGGCTGTGCGCGTACGCCTCCACACCGGACTTGGAGGCGCAGTAGGCCGACATCATGGGTGCCGGGGTGATCGCGGCGAGGGAGGCGATCTGGAGCAGGTAACCGCGGGACTCGGTCAGCGAAGGCAGGAAGGCGCGGGCGGTGACCGCCGAGCCGATGAGGTTGACCTCGATCACCCGCCGCCAGGACTCCGGGTCGGAGTCGGCGAACGGACCGCCCGTCGCCACACCGGCGTTGGCGACCACGATGTCGACCCGGCCGAACCGCTCCTTCACCTCGGCCGCGACCCGGGTCATCGCCTCGTGGTCGGTGACGTCGGCGTACCAGTGGTCGCTGTCGCTGTGCAGCCGCGCCGAGACGTCCTTGAGCGCGTCCGGCTCCAGGCCGACCAGCGCGACCTTCACGCCGCGCGCGGACAGCTTGCGGGCCAGCAACTCGCCCACGCCGCGCGCCGCTCCGGTGACGACGGCGACCCGTCCTTCGAGACTGACCCTGCTCATGCGGTGTCCTCCACTGGTGCTGCGGGTGCGGTGGGTGCGGTGCGGGGGGCGGGTACGGCGGGGACGGGCGGGGCGGCCGACGCCTCCGCCGCAGACGGCCGTTCCGCCGTGACCGGGGCCGCCGTGACCGGGGCCGCCGTCGCCGAGGCCGCCGTCGTCGCCGGGGCCTGCTCCTCGGCGGCCGGTGGAGAGCCGGTCGGGAGGTGGGCGGCCACCAGGGCGCGGATCATCCCGGTGACCTCGTCCGGCGCCTCGACCGGCGTCATGTGGCCGATGCCGGGCAGTTCGGTGAGCCCGAGGCAGTGCGGCAGCGCGGCGGCCAGCGACCGGGCGTGCACGGGCGGGGTGAGCCGGTCGGCCGTCCCCACGAGGACCTCCGCCGGCACCCTCAACTCCCGTACGCGGTCGTCGAGGTCGAGCAGGTCGAGGACGTGGGACCAGGCGTGCCGCACCTGCCGGGGGCAGGCGTGCACGACGCGGGCGCAGGCGTCGACCATGTCGGGCGCCGAACCGGGCCCCATCGTCCCGTACTTGAGGATGCGGCGGGCCATCGGCGTCACCGGGCCGAGCGGCAGCCGGGAGCCGAGGACGCGCCGGGTCAGCGCGGTCCGCAGCCGGCCGGGACGCAGGGGCAGCACGGTCGACTCGGCGACCAGGCGCGCACTGCCCGTGCTGCACAGCAGGACGGCCGCCGCGTGGGCGGTGAGCGCGGGCCGGGAGGCGGCGGCCAGGACGGTCATCGCGCCCATGGAGTGCCCGGCGACGACGGCCCGTTCACCCGGCTCGAGGGTCGCGGTGAGCACGGCCTCCAGGTCGTCGGCGAGCGCTTCGGCACTGCACGCGGCACTGGCCGGGCTGCGGCCGTGACCGCGCTGGTCGTAGACGACGACCCGGTGGTCGGCGGCCAGGGCGCGGACCTGTGCCGCCCAGAAGGCGGTGGAGCAGGTCCAGCCGTGGGACAGGACGACCGCGGGCGCCCCGTCGGGCCCGTGCGTCTCGACGTGCAGCCGGGAGCCGTCGGCGGAGACGACGGTCAGTTCCCGGACGGGGGCGGGCGGGGCGTACCGCCCGGCCGTGACGTGTGCGGGCCGGCTCACGCGTCCACCCCCGTGGTGTCATCGGCGCGGGAGCCACCGGTGGCGTCGGAGGCTCCCGCCGGGGCGGCGGCGGACGCGGACTCCGTCGAGGAGGCCCGCAGCACCGCGTACTCGGCGAGGTCGACCCGCCGGGTCTCGCGGCGGAACTCGCCCGTGGTGCCCGGCCAGATGGTGGTGTTGCGGCCGCTCGCGTCGAGGTACCAGCTGGTGCAGCCGCCGGTGTTCCACACCGTGCGCTTCATCCGCTCCTGCACCCGGTGGTTCCAGGCGCGCACCGCGCTGGGCCGGGCGTCGAGGGCGACCCGGCCGCCCAGGACGTCGAGCTGGCGCAGGTAGTCGGCCAGGTAGTTCAACTGGGACTCGATCATCAGGATCATGGAGGAGTTCCCGAGCCCGGTGTTCGGCCCGATGATCGTCATCCAGTTGGGGAAGCCGGCCGCCGCCGCGCCGCGCAGCGCCTGCATGCCGCCCTTCCAGGTCTCGGCGAGGGTCTTCCCCTCGGCGCCGACGACCCGTTCGGCGATGGGCATGTCGGTGACGTGGAAGCCGGTGCCGAACACGATCGCGTCGACCTCGGCCTCGCTCCCGTCGGCGGCGATCACGGTGGAACCGCGCACCTCCCGCAGCCCGCTCGCGACGACGTCGACGTTGGGCTCGGCGAGCGCCGGATAGTAGGTGCTCGACAGCAGGATCCGCTTGCACCCGATGCGGTAGTCCGGGGTGAGCTTGGCGCGCAGGGCCGGATCCTTGATGGCGCGGGCCATGTTGCGCTTGGCCAGCTGCTCCACGAAGCCGAGCTGGCCGGGGTGCTTGGTGAACGCCTGCACCTGCAGCTCCCGCACGCCCCAGAGCAGTCCGCGCCGCAGCTGGGTGGTGAAGGGCAGCGTGCGGTGCAGGGCCCGCTCGGCGGCGCCGATCGGCCGGTCGACGCGGGGCAGGACCCAGGCGGGGGTGCGCTGGAAGAGGGTGAGCCGGGAGACCAGCGGCTGGATCGAGGGCACGATCTGGATGGCGGAGGCCCCGGTGCCGACCATCGCGACCCGCTTGCCGCGCAGGTCGTAGTCGTGGTCCCAGCGGGCGGAGTGGAAGACCTTGCCGGGGAAGGTGTCGAGTCCGGGGATGTCCGGGACCTTCGGCTCGGACAGGGGTCCGGTGGCGGAGACGACGACGTCGGCACTGAGGCTGCCGCTGCTGGTCTCGATGTCCCAGCGCAGCCGCTCGGTGTCCCACGCCATCCGTTTGACCTCGGAGTCGAAGCGGAGGTGGGGGCGCAGGCCGAACGCGTCGGTCACGTGCTCCAGGTAGGCGCGGATGTGTTCCTGGCCGGAGAAGGAGCGGGGCCAGTCGGGGTTGGGCGCGAAGGAGAAGGAGTACAGGTGCGACGGGACGTCACAGGCGCACCCGGGGTAGCTGTTGTCACGCCAGGTGCCGCCGACGCTGCCGGCCCGTTCCAGGACGACGAAATCGGTGATCCCCTCGCGCCGCAGCCGCACGGCGGCTCCCAGGCCGCCGAACCCCGACCCGACCACCGCGACCCGTACATGCTCGTGCTCGGCCATCCGGAAGCCTCCACGCATCGCTCAGAACCCTGCCAGTGAACACTGGCGCAATGGGGAGCGTAGAGCAGCACCGTACTGATGGGTAGGGGTCGGCGAGGGAAAGTTACCGCCGGTAGGCAGACCCGATTCCCGGGCGGGCGGGACGGCGGAAGCAGGCTCTAGGCTGCTGATGTGGCAGAAGACGGCACGGAACCCGGTGAGCGGCGCGAGGAGCACGGGCGGCGCGTGGGGCACGACCGGCGGGAGGCGAACGACCGGCAGGAGGGGCGCGACCGGCAGGAGGCGCGGGAGGGTGCGCACGAGCGGCGCGAGTACCGCATGGAGGAGCTGGCCCGGCTCGCGGGCGTCACGGTGCGCACCCTGCGCTTCTACCGCGAACGCAAACTGATCCCGCCGCCCCGCCGCGAGGGCCGCATCGCCTGGTACGACGACCACCACCTGGCCCGCCTGCGCACCATCACGGCCCTGCTGGAACGCGGCCACACCCTCAACGGCATAGCCGAACTCGCCGAGGCCTTCGACCACGGCCGGGACGTCGGCGAACTCCTCGGCGTGGGCGCCCCCACCGAGGAGACCCCGGTCCGCCTCACCCCCGAGGAGCTCGCCGACCGCTTCGCCGGACAGGTCACCCCGGAGAACCTGGCGGCGGCCCTGGAACTCGGCTACCTGGGCACCGACGGCCAGGAGATCGTCCACATCAGCCGCCGCCTGCTGGACGTCTCCGCCGCCCTGGTCCGCGAGGGCATCCCGCTGGCCGAGGTCCTGCACGCCGGCGCGGTGGTCCGCACCCACGCCGACGCCCTGGCCGACCTGTTCGCCGACCTCGTCCTGCGCCACGCCCCCGAGGAGGCCCTGGACCGCCTGCGCCCGCTGGCCCGCAGCGTCGTCGACTCGGAACTCTCCCTGGCACTCGACCGACGGCGGCGCAAGCAGCCGGGGACCGGCGGGACCGGGGAGCCTCAGACGCCGTAGCCCACGGGCGCGGGGGAACGTCCGGCACCGTACGTGACGGTCACCGGGGAGCCTCAGGCGCCGTCCGTCACGGTCACCAGGGAACGTCAGGCGCCGTAGACCACGGTCACCGGCGCGTGGTCGGACCAGCGCTCGGCGTGCGTGGCGGCCCGCTCGACGTACGCCTTGAGCGCCCGGCCGGCGAGTCCGGGGGTCGCCATCTGGTAGTCGATGCGCCAGCCGCTGTCGTTGTCGAACGCCCGCCCGCGGTACGACCACCACGAGTACGGCCCGTCGACGTCCGGGTGCAGCGCCCGCACGACGTCGACGTACCCGCCGTCGTCCGGGTCCAGCACGCGGGACAGCCACTCCCGCTCCTCGGGCAGGAAGCCCGAGTTCTTGGTGTTGCCCCGCCAGTTCTTCAGGTCGGCCCGCTCGTGGGCGATGTTCCAGTCGCCGCACACCACGACCTCGCGCCCCTCGGCCGCGGCCCGCTCCCGCAGCAGCTTGAGGTGGGCGCGGAACTCGCCCATGAACCGCAGCTTCTCCTCCTGCCGCTCGGTGCCGACCTCGCCGGAGGGCAGGTACAGGGAGGCAACGGTCACGCCGGGCAGGTCCGCCTCGACGTACCGCCCGCTGCCGTCGAACTCGACCGAGCCGAACCCGATCCGCACGCGGTCGGGCTCGCGCCGGGTGTACAGCGAGACCCCGGCCCGTCCCTTCGCCGCCGCGGGCGCGTGCACGACGTGCCACCCCTCGGGCTCCCGCACCTGCTCGGGCAGCTGGTGCGGTTCCGCGCGCACCTCCTGCAGGCACACCACATCGGCGGAGGTCCCGGCCAGCCACTCCACGAAGCCCTTCTTCGCGGCGGCACGCAGACCATTGACGTTGACAGAGGTCACAGTGAACACCCGGGCACGATACCGCTACCCTGGACAAGGTCCAATTCCGGACCGAATTCCGGCTGCCGCTCACCCCGGGTCGTGTTTTACCGTGCTCGACATGAACATCCGCCCAGTCCCCTACGACCACCCCGACGCCGTGAAGCTGGACGCCGAGGTACAGGCCGAATACGACATCCGCTACGGCGACGGCGGCGACGCCACCCCCATGGACCCGGCGGACTTCACACCCCCGAACGGCACCTACCTGATCGTCTACGACGACGACGGCGTCCCCGTGGCCTCCGGCGGCTGGCGCGTGCAGAACGCCAACGGCGAGGGCAACCGGGACGGCGACGCCGAACTGAAGCGGATGTACGTGATCGAGTCCATGCGCGGCCGCGGCCTGGCCCGCCGCATCCTGGCCGCCCTGGAGGCAGACGCCCGCGCCGCCGGCCGCGTCCGCATGGTCCTGGAGACCGGCACCAAGCAGCCGGAGGCCATCGCCCTGTACACCTCCAGCGGCTACGAGCCCTGCGAGCCCTTCGGCTACTACCGCTTCCACGAGGAGAGCCGCTGCTACGCCAAAGCGCTGCGGTCCCCCGCGTGACGGCGGCACGGCCCCCCGCCGAGCAGGCCCTCGCCCGCTCGTACACCACCGGTGACGGCAGCACCCGGTTCGGCGTCGACGCCCTGACGGTCACCCACCCCGCGGACGGTCACCCGGTGCTGGCCTACCGCCTCACCGTGGACCGCCTCGACCGGCCCGACCGGCCGGGCGAGCGCTGGGCGTTCACCCTCCCCCTGGCCGACCGCTCCGTCACGGACGTCCTCACCTCCCCGTCCCCGGACCCGGCCCGCCTGGCCCGACTGGTCCACCTGGTCCGGGCGTTGCTGGAGGAGTGGTGGGACACCAGGGCCCACGACCGGCGGTCGGCGCGGATGGGGCAGCGGCTCGACTGAGACGGGGGCGCGGGCGGGGCCGGGGGCGGGAGAGGGCCGCGCATGCAGCGCCCGTGCGACCCGTGGGCTCCCCCTCGGCGGCTCCGGGGGGCCGGTCCGGGCAGCCAACGCTCGCCGGGTCCCGTCCGGTTACCCCGCCGGATCAGCGGTCCCGACGTCCTACGGGCGCGCTCGGGTGCACCTCACGCTCGACGCGCGGCAGGATCTCGGGCAGGTAGATCCCCTGGATCGCCTCTCCGGCGTCGTGGGCTTCCCAGTGCCCCCGACTCGCCCACCGCTCGACCAGGACGAACCGTGCGGGATCCTCCTCCGACTGGTACGCCTCCCAGCTGACGCAGCCCTCCTCCGCGAGACACAGCGGACGCATCCGGGCCAACGCGTCGGCGACGGGAGCGACGTCGTCGGCCTCCGGAACGCGCACGATGACGATGAGGTCGAACATCACCACTCCTTCCTCCCCGCCGGACATGACCGGACCACCCACACCCTGCCCTCGCGGGCGACGGCGACGGGCGCAGGCACCCCACCCATCGGGCGCCGCGCACACCGGCCGGCGCCTCGGCAAGCAGCATCCGGACCAGCCGCTGCACTTCACTGCCGTACGACATGTCGAAGCCCCGGCCGGGAGATCCCGACCGGGGCTTCGAGCTGCGTGGACCTGAGGGGATTTGAACCCCTGGCCCCCTCGATGCGAACTACGGGCGGAGCGGTCGCTGAGGTCTGTCGGGCTGGCCATCCGGGTGCCTGCGGTCGGTGACGACTGGCTGCGGTCGCGGTGGTTGCTGTACTTCCCTGCTGTACAGCTCCTGTCGTCGGGGCGGTCAGCCCTTCGGCCTAGGCTGCGCCTATGTGGAAAGAAGCTGCTGCCGAAGCCTTGCCCGAGGTCGAGTTCCGCGCACCCGTTGACGCGACTGCTCTAGCCGAGGCGGAGCGGCGCCTTGGCCGAGGCTTGCCGGCGCAGCTGACTGCTCTGCTGATGGAGACCAACGGGATGGTCGGCGAGTACGGGACTGACGTCGTGTGGTCCCTGGATCGGATTGTGGAGCAGAACCTGCTGTTCTGGTCCCCCGATACGTTCCCCGGCCTGTACATGCCCTTCGATCCGCTGCTGTTCTTCGGCGACAATGGCGGGGGCGACCAGTTCGCCTTCGTGCTGACGCCTGAGCGTCCGGACATCTTCGTCTGGGACCACGAAAATGACAGTAGGTTGTGGGCTGCGCGCGAGCTGGAGGACTACCTGCACCGTTCCCTCGCAGGCGATGGCGACTGGTACCGGTAGCCACCCTCCATGTCCCTAGTTTGGAAGATCGCGTATGCGGATGATGGCTGACCTGGGGAGACGCTGACCTGCGCGTTCGTGCGGTGTTTCCCCTGTCTTCCCCTGCTTCCCGCAAGACGCCAACCGGCCGGGCACGCAGGGGGCACGCTTGTCCCAGCTTCTACTGCGTGATCAGGCGAACAAGTCCCACGACCGCAAGAGGGGGCCCCAAGATCGCGAACACTCCTCCAATGAGTCTTGCGATGATGCACCTTCTGCGATGTTCTTCGGCGGTTGGCGGCCTTCCACGTTGGTAGGCAGCGTGGATGTCGTGCTGCACGCACCTGTTGGTGTCAGCCGCTGATGTCAACCGACCGACTCCCTCTTGCAGGGTGCTACTACCTCGCGTAGATGAAGATCACAAGGGCTGTGGCTCCCACAGCGAAAACGGCTCCCCGTTATGTTTTCCGCGGTCCTGCAAGAGGGCCGCTGGCCTCCGGGCCCGGCATGACTGTGTCCCCCTGTCGATGGGATGACCTGGGGGGT
>NZ_JBEZWE010000017.1:0-120152 GCF_040637405.1 Streptomyces sp. NPDC029526 | reverse complement strand
GCCACCCGCTACGACAAGACCGCCGAGTCCTACCAAGCAGCCGTCACCCTCGCATCGCTGCTGATGTGGGCGTGACATTTGACGACAACTCCTAGTCCGGACGACCACGACGGTGACCTAGGGGCACCTGCGTGAGCAGTGCTCTTTTGGGTGGGTGTGCTTGTCCTCAGTCGCTGGTTCGGTGGGGTGTCGCACGGGACGGCGCTATGACACGAGGTGGCCGGCGGGTGGGTTCGCTGAGGGTGGCGTACATCGCTCTCGTTCGAGTGCAGTGCTCTCGGTTGTGCACAGTGCTCTTCACGCGGTGTCACACTGTCCTGCATGAGTACGTCGACGCCACAAGGCGCCCGCGCCCGGGCCAGAATCGAGATCACCGCGGCCATCAAGGAGACGGCCCGAGCGCAGTTGGCCGCGGAGGGCGCCACCAAGCTGTCCCTGCGCGCCGTGGCCCGCGAACTCGGCATGGCCTCGTCCGCGTTGTACCGCTACTTCCCCAGCCGTGACGACCTGCTGACCGCGCTCATCATCGATGCCTACGACTCCATCGGTGAGGCGGCGGAGGCGGCCCACGCCGGGGCCGAGGACGCCGGGCCGGTGCGGCGCTGGACCGCGGTGTGCGAGGGCGTGCGCCGCTGGGCGCTCGCGCATCCGCACGAGTACGCGCTGATCTACGGCACCCCGGTCCCCGGCTACACGGCACCCAGGACCACCGTGGCGGCCGCGTCCCGGGTGGGACTGGTGCTCATCGGCATCCTCCGGGAAGCCCATCGGGGCCTCGGTCTGGCCAAGCCTTCCCTTCCCGCCGAACTGCGGCCCGAGGCGGAGCGGCTGGCCGCCGACCTCGCGCCCGATCTGCCGCCCGAGGTGGCCGTCGCCATGGTGGCGGCCTGGGCGCAGCTCTTCGGGCTGGTCGGGTTCGAGCTGTTCGGCCAGTTCAACCGCATCGTCGAGGACCGCGAGCGGTTCTTCCGGCATGCCGCCGGACAACTCGCCCACAGTGTCGGCCTGGTGTACAAGCAGCAGGGCGCGAGCAGGCACGGCGCCTGAACCTGCCCAGGTGGGTCGGCGGCGGGCTGACGCCGTGGTCCGGCCGGGCGTTCGGCCCGGCCGCACGTCGCGGGCCACAGCCGCCGCAGACCAGCACGCAGACCAGCACGCGGACTAGCAGACGCAGACCAGCACGCGGACCAGCAGGCGCGGACCCGCACCGGGAGCGGGACCACGGGGAGCGGGACGCGGACGACCACGCGACGCCGGGTGGCGACGGGCCGTCCCGCGTCCGGCGCAGCGACCGGCTGGATACGGACAAGTGTCCGCCCTGCAGGCCCGTACCCCTCTGCTACGGTGCGGGCCATGGCGGCGAAGCAGGCCGAACAGGCGCTCGTTCAACAATGGCGGGACATGCTGGCGCTGCATGCGCGCACCCACTGTGAACTCGACCGCGTGTTGCACGAACACCATTTGTGCGCCAGTGACTTCGAGGTGCTGGACATACTGGCCGAGGGTTCCGCCCGGAACCGCCGAACCCTCCGGATCCAGCAGATATCGGAACGGGTCCACCTCACCCAGAGCGCGCTGTCCCGTCTCATCGCACGGCTGGAGCGTGAAGGACTCGTCGACCGTGACGCGTGCCCTGAGGACCGCCGCGGGGTGCGGGTCTCGCTGACGGCGAAGGGCCGCGCGCTGCACGACGAGGTGCTCCCCGCCCAGCGCGCAGTCCTCGCCCGCATGCTCGCGACCTGACTCCGCCCACCGGCCCTGCGCCCTGCCCTCATGAGATCGGCTGCCGCAGCCCGACCCACCCCCTACGGCGGACCCCGGGCCCGACCTCTACGGCGGACTCAGGGCTGGCCCGACCCCTACGGCGGCCCCGCGCCCGACCTACACGACGGCCCCGGGCCCGACCCGCACAGCGCCCCGGGCCCGACCCGCACGGCGGGCCTACGGCAGCGGCGTCCCCCCGGTGGCGTTGACGATCTCGGCGGTGATGAAGGACGCTTCCTGGGAGGCCAGGAAGACGTACGCCGGGGCCATCTCGGCGGGCTGCGCGGGCCGCCCGATGGGGGCCTGCTTGCCGAACTCGGTCGTGTCCGGGAGCGTCGCCGGGATCAGCGGCGTCCACACCGGGCCCGGAGCAACGGCGTTGACGCGGATGCCGCGCTCGATCAGCATCTGCGCCAGCCCTTGGGTGAACGTGACGATGGCGCCCTTGGTCGTCGCGTAGTCGAGCAGGTGCGGGCTGGGCTTGTAGGCCTGTACGGAGGCGGAGTTGATGATGCTGCCGCCCTCCGGGATGTGCTGCACGGCTTCCCTGCACAGCCAGAACATGCCGTAGAGGTTGGTCCGCACGACCCGGTCGAACTGCTCGGTGGTGATCGCCTCGATGCCGTCGGGCTGCGACATCTGGTACGCGGCGTTGTTGACCAGGATGTCGATCCGGCCGAACTCGGACACCGCCCGGTCGATCAGCGCGCGGCAGTTCTCCTCCTCGCGCACGTCGCACGGGACGGCCACGGCCCGCCGCCCGGCCTCCTCGATCCAGCGAGTGGTCTCGTCGGCCTCCTCCTTCTCGCTGTCCAGGTAGGTGAACAGCACGTCCGCCCCCTCCCGGGCGAACGCCAGGGCCACGGCCCGGCCGATGCCGGAATCCCCGCCGGTGATCACCGCCTTGCGGTCGGTGAGGCGCCCGGTGCCGCGGTACGAGTCCTCTCCGTGGTCCGGCGGCGGGTCCATGGGGCCGGTCCAACCGGGGTGCGGCTGGTCCTGGGCCGGGAAGTCGGGCGTCGGGTGCTGGTCGGTGGGGTTCTGCTGCTGCTCGCTCACAGTGCTGCTCCCTCTCCCTGGGTGGTCGGTCGGGCGGGCTACGGGCCGGGTGGGCGACGGGCCGGCCGGGGGCCGTGCGCCCTCACCGGGCGGGAGCCCGACGCGACGGAACTCGTTTCCAAACAGGCGTCGGACCTCGGGTACCCACCCGTCGGACCGCCGATCAGCCCACCCGGGGGACATCCCGTCGTGATGCACCCGCCCGGCGGGTCGCGAAGGCGATCACCGTGGCGACCGCGGCCAGCAGCGCCACGCTGGTGAGGGCGGACGGCAGACCGAACCAGTCGGCCATGAAGCCGATCGCCGGAGGGCCGAGGAGCATCCCGCCGTAGCCGAGCGTGGAGGCGGTGGCGACACCGCTGGGGCCGGCCAGCGCACCGGCCCGTTCGACGGCCACGGGGAACAGATTGGCCAGGCCGAGCCCGGTGACGGCGTAACCGGCGAGGGCGAGGCCCACCGAGGGGGCGAGCGCCCCGAGCAGCATGCCGAGGGCGGCGGTGCTGCCGCCCGCGACCAGGGTGGGGGTGCGGCCCAGGCGTTCCAGCAGGGTGGTGCCGCTGAGGCGTCCGACCGTCATGGCGAGGGCGAAGCAGGAGTAGCCGAGTGCCGCCGTGCCCGGCGAGGCTCCCAGGTCCTCCTCCAGGTGCAGGGCGCCCCAGTCCGCCAGCGCCCCTTCTCCGTAGGCCGTGCACAGCGCGATGAGCCCGAAGACGACGACCAGGGCCCGGGTGCGACCGTCGCGGCCGGACGGGGACTCCCCGGCGGGCCGGGCCGGCGGTGCCGCGACCGGCGGTTCGCAGCGCAGCAGCACCCGCCCGGCCACGGCGGTCACCGCCAACCCCACCAGGGCCAGCCCCCACAGGTGCACGGTGGGCGACAGGGACCCGGCGACCAGGGCGCCCACTCCCGCGCCCAGCATGCCACCGAGGCTGAACGCGGCATGGAAGCTGGGCATGACCGGCCGCCGCAGAGCGGTCACCAGGTCGACGGCGGCGCTGTTGAAGGCGACGCTGATCCCGCCGTACGCGGCGCCGAAGAGGAGCAGCACGGTGCCGAGCGCGAGGGCGGAGTGGGTGAGCGGCGGCAGGGCGATGCTCAGGGAGAGCAGGACGGCGCAGGCGACGGTCACGGGGTGGCTGCCGTAGCGGCGGCAGAGGCGGCCGGTCAGCATCATGGTGACCACGGCCCCGGCGGAGACCCCCAGCAGCGCGAGGCCGAGGTCGCTCGCGGAGGCGCCCGTCTGTGCCTTGATGGCGGGAATGCGTACCACCCAGCCGGCGAAGAGGAAGCCGTCGAGGGCGAAGAACGCGGTGAGGGCGACACGGAGGCGGACGAGGTCGGGACCCGGCGCGAGACGCTGCCGCCGGGTTTTGTTTATGAGCGGCACAAAGTCAGGCTACGGGCGCCCCGGGCGCGCGGGCAAGCGGCCGGCGGCCCTCTCGGAGCGGGTTGGAGAAGGGCAGAGCGGAGTGGAGGAGAAGGGTGGCGGTCTTCCACGACCGCAGGCGGAGGTCCGTCGCGGGACGTGTCCCGCGGCCCGCGAGTGCAAGGGGCAGCGCCGTCCGGCCCCCGGGTGGCGGCTGCCGGGTCCCCCCGGACGGGTGCGCCGTTCACCCGTGTGATCGTCCCGGATGGTGAGCGCGGACGGCCTGACTGACGGTGGTTCACGTCGAGGCCGGGTCCCTCGTACTGACGTGGAGTCAGCAGCCCGTCCGAGACGGAAGGAAAGTCCAGATGCGCTCTGCCCGCCTGGTGCTCGCCACCGCGACGGCCACCGCCGCCCTCGCGATCGCGGCGCCCGCAGCCTACGCCGACCACACGGGTGACTGGGAGCACGACAAGTCCTCCTCCACCAGCAAGGAGTACGACAAGGAGAGCAAGCACGAAAAGGGAGGCAAGCACGACGAGGAGAGCAAGCACGAGAAGCACGGCAAGTACAGCAAGCCGGAGGGCGGCATGCACACCGGCGGTGGCGCTCTCGCCGCGGTGAACGAAGGGGACTGGGGCAACGCCAAGGACCCGAAGCACGACCCGGAGACCTACAAGGGCAAGGACGGCGGCGACTCGCAGAGCGAGGAGTCCTGGAGCGGCAAGGACAAGGGCAAGGACTGGAAGCACGAGAAGCCGCGCGGTGGCATGCACACCGGTGGCGGCGGACTGGCCGAACCGGGCGTCAGCGCCGCCGGCCTGGCCGCACTGGCGGTCCTCGGCACGGGTGCCTACGCGCTGCGGCGCAAGAAGGCGTCCGGAAGCGTGGCGTGAGCCATGCCCGATGACATAGCAGCCGGGGTCGCCGCACGCGTGTCCAGCGCGTCGGCGGCCCCGCTCGCCCGTTCGCCCGATGTGTCCGCTGCCGTGTTCCAGTGAGGTGGTCTTCCGATGGCAGCCAGCCCCCTGTCCCCCCGCGCAAGCGACGAACGGCCGCCCAGACGCCGACTGCGCGCCGTGACGACTGCGGTGTTCTGGGGCACGGCTGCCCTGGTGCTGGCGGTGAGCCTGCTCGGCGGCCGGCAGAGTCCCCCCGACGACGCCCAAGTGCCGCACGCCCCGCCCGCCGTCTCCGCCACCGCCACCGCCACGGCCACCGCTCCCGAGCCGTCCGCGAGCGCCGAGGCGCCCAAGCATCTGCCGCCGTCGAAGCCGACCCGGCTGCGCATCCCCGACATCAAGGTCGACGCGCCCTTCACCGACCTCGCCATCGGCAAGGACGGCCGGCTCGAACCCCCGCCCGCCGACGACACCAACCTGGTCGGCTGGTTCGCGAAGGGTGTGTCCCCGGGGGAACTCGGCACGTCGATCATCGCCGGGCACGTGGACACCAAGACGTCCCCGGCCGTGTTCGCGCGTCTCGGCGAACTGGAGAAGGGGGACAAGTTCCAGGTGGTCCGGGCCGACGGGCGCACGGCCACCTTCGTGGTCGACGGCGCCGAGTCCTTCGACAAGGACGACTTCCCCGACGAACGGGTCTACGCCGACACCCCCGACGCCCAGGTCCGGCTCATCACCTGCTCGGGCGACTACGACCACTCCGCCAAGGACTACACCGAGAACCTGGTGGTCTTCGCCCACCTCGTGTGACGGCGCCGCGGACGGACGTCACGGTACTGCCCGGGAGCAACCTCGCCCCGGGCAGTACCCGTTTCCGCGGACGGCTCCCCGGACGGCTCCCCGCACGGCCCGTCTCCCGGCCCCCGGTCCGCCCGGCGCGTGCGCCCGGCCGCTCACCCGGAGGGCGGCGTCGCGGGTGCCGCGGCGGCGGCCACGGGAGGGGGACCGGCCGAGCCGGACGGAGGGAGCGCGAGGCATAGCGGGGGAGACGGGCCGGGGTGGGAGCCGGGCGGGGGAGCCGATCGGTGGAGCCAGCTGCCGGAGCCGGCCGGGGGAGCCGGCCGACCAGTGGAGCCGACCAGTGGAGCCGACGAGCGGAGCCTGGCTGGAGCCGACGGGCGGAGCCAGGTGCTGGAGTCATGGGCGGAACCGGGGACTGGAGCCATGCGGGGGCGGGTCGAATGCGGGGGCGGGGGACATGGGCCGGGGTCGGGAGGGCCGCCGGCGGTGTCCCGTGACGGTCGGTCAGCCCCGCGGCCCCGCCCACCGGAACCGCCGGGAGCCGAAGGACGCCGGGAGACGGGCCGAGGCCACGGCGAGTGCGGTGGCGGCGCTCGCGATGCCGAGGACGGCGCCGGCGGCGACGTCCCCCGGGTAGTGGACGCCCGTGTGCACGCGGGAGTAGCCGACCGCGCCCGCGAGCGCGCCGAGGGGGACCGAGGCGGCGGGCAGGACCGTGCCGACGGCGGTGGCGAACGCGACCGCCGATGCGGTGTGCCCGGACGGGAAGGACGCCGACGTCGGCATTTTCACGTGCCGGTCCACGGTCACCCGGGCGGCTTCCCGGTCCGGCCGGTCCCGGTGCACCAGCCGCTTGCCGAGCAGGTTGGCCGAGGCGGAGGCCACCGCGACGGCGCCGACGCCGGCCAGCGCGGCCCGGCGGGGGCGCGCACCGCTCAGGGCGAGGGCGCCCGCGATGGCGAAGGAGATCTTGGAGTGGTCGGCCGCGTGCGACAGCCGTCGCAGGGTCCGGTCGAGCGTGGGGGTGGGTGTGGCGGCGACCGCCGCGTACAGGGCGCCGTCCACCGCCCGGAGATCGCCGAGGACGGCGGAGGCGACCCGGCGCAGCCCGTCGGCGGGAGTGACGGGCCGGGTGAGCGGACGGGTGAGGTCCTGGTCGCCGGTGGTCGGCTCGCTCATCTGTGTCTCTCCCGTGGTGGCTGGCGGCTGTGAGCAGGGGGCGCGGACGGGGCCGCGCGCTCGGCGTACCCGAGCCGGGGGGCCGGGAATCACCAGGTGCCCACCGTACGCATGGTCCACACCGGCAGGACACCGCGCTGGTCGGCATACCCCTGCCCCGTACCCATTCGGTCGCGGATCCGACTTGACGTTATACCCCTAGGGGGTATGCACTCGAAGGGTGGAAGCCGGGGCCCGACGCGGACCCCGGCGCCGATCCCGAGGAGAGACGGCCATGAACACCGGACTGAGGATCACCGCCTTCGCCGCCGCTCTGGCCGCCGCCTTCACCACGGCCTACGGCGTCGGCCAGAGCCTGGACCCGGCGGTCGCGGAACGGCCCCCCGAGCACGACGCGGGACACGCCTCCGCCTCGCGCCACCCGGAGGGGGGCGACGGTGACGGCCACGGCGGTCACGGAACCGTCCCCGCCGGTGGACTGCACATCTCCGAGCGGGGCTACACCCTCGACCTGGACACGCCGCACGCGGAGGCCGGGGAACCGGCCGAACTGCGCTTCCGTGTCCGCGACGAGCAGGGCAGGACGGTCACCCGGTTCCGCCGCGAGCACGACAAGGAACTCCACCTCATCGTGGCCTCCCGCGACCTGCGGACCTACCGCCACCTGCACCTGGTCCGCTCCGGCGACGGCACCTGGACCACCACCGCGGACCTCCCACGGGCCGGTGCCTACCGGATCTTCGCCGACTTCACCCCGGCCCGGCAGGGCGCCCGCGGTCTCACCCTCGGCGCGGACCTCGCCGTCTCCGGCGCCTACCGCCCGCTCGCCCTCCCCGGCGCCCACAGCACCGCCCGCGTCGACGGCTACGAGGTCCGGCTGACCGGCACCCTGCGCCCGGGCCGGGCGAGCGAGCTGGAACTCACCGTCTCCCGGGACGGCAGGCCCGTCACCGACCTGCAGCCCTACCTCGGGGCGTACGGCCACCTGGTCGCGCTGCGCTCCGGCGACCTCGCCTACCTGCACGTCCATCCGAACGGCGAGCCCGGCGACGGCACGACGAGGCCCGGACCGGCGGTCTCCTTCACGGCCACCGCACCCAGCAGCGGCAGCTACCGCCTCTTCCTGGACTTCCGCCACGACGGCGTCGTGCGCACCGCGGCCTTCACGGTGCACGCGGGCACCCCGGACACCCGCACCGACACCCCCGCGGCCTCGCCCGACCCCGGCACCACGGACCCGGACGGCACGACCCCGGGGCACTCCGGGGATCCGGAACACTCCGGGAGTGACGCGCCGGGCGGGGACCACGACCCCGCCGACGGGCACGGCCACTGACCGGCAGGTTCCGCAACCGGGGCCACCGAGCCCGCCCCCGGGACCACCCGAGCCCGCCTTCGGGCGCCACCCGAGCCCGCCTTCGGGCGCCACATGGGAACACCGGGGCGCATCCCGGGACCACCGGAGCCCCCGGGCCTCCGCCGGCCGGCCCTGACGAGAGCGCTGTCGGCCTGCCCCCACGTGAGGGCCGGCGGCCGGGCCGCGGGCCGTCAGCCCAGCGCCCGGTCCAGGTTGAACGCGGCGCTGATCAGCGACAGGTGCGTGAACGCCTGCGGGAAGTTGCCCTGCTGCTCGCCGGTGTGACCGATCTGCTCGGCGTACAGGCCGAGATGGTTGGCGTAGGTCAGCATCTTCTCGAAGGCGAGGCTCGCCTCGTCCAGCCGCCCCGCCCGCGTCAGCGCCTCCACGTACCAGAACGAGCAGATGGAGAAGGTGCCCTCGCCGCCGCGCAGCCCGTCGGGGCTGAGGCCGGGGTCGTACCGGTACACCAGCGAGTCCGACACCAGGTCCTCGGTCAGCGAATCCAGGGTGCGCAGCCACTTCGGGTCGGTCGGCGCGATGAACTTGGTCAGCGGCATCATCAGGACCGAGGCGTCCAGCACCACCCCGTCCTCGTGCTGCACGAAAGCACCCTGCTGCTCCGACCAGCCGTGACTCATGATCCGCCGGTAGATCGTGTCCCGGCACGCCTGCCAGCGAGGCAGGTCGGCGGGCAGCCCCCGCCGGTGGGCCATGCGGATGGCGCGCTCGATCGCCACCCAGCACATCAGCCGCGAGTACAGGAACTTCCGGCGACCGCCCCGGGTCTCCCAGATCCCCTCGTCCGGCTGGTCCCAGTGCCCGCACACCCACTCCACCAGTGCGCAGACGTGGTCCCACTCCTCGCTGGAGACGGGTTCCGCCCACTTGTCGTACAGGTAGACCGAGTCGATCAGCGCGCCGTAGATGTCGAGCTGCAACTGCTCCGCGGCGGCGTTGCCGACCCGCACGGGGGCCGAGCCCAGGTGGCCCTCCAGGTGGCCGAGTTCGGTCTCGGTCAGGTCGGTGCGGCCGTCGATGCCGTACATGATCTGCAGCGGGCCGGACGGGTCGCCGTCCCCGGGGCTGATGTGCCGGGACACGAACCCCATGAAGGCCCTGGCCTCCTCCGAGAACCCCAGCCGCAGCAGCGCGTACACGCAGAACGCCGCGTCGCGCACCCAGACGTAGCGGTAGTCCCAGTTCCGTTCCCCGCCGATGTCCTCCGGCAGGCTGGTGGTCGGCGCGGCCACGATCGCCCCGGTCGGCGCGTAGGTGAGCAGCTTCAAGGTGAGGGCCGAGCGGTGCACCATCTCCCGCCAGCGGCCCCGGTACCGTGAGGAGGACAGCCAGCGCCGCCAGTAGCTCACCGTCGCGCCGAACGCGCTCTCCGCCTCCTCCCGGGCGCAGCCACGCGGCGTCACTCCCTCGGCCAGGTGGTCCAGGGCGAGGATCGCCGTGCCGCCTTCGGTGAGCCGGAACTCCCCCCGGACGTCGTCCCCGTCGGGCGTCAGGGGGACGGTCGAGGTGAGTCCGAGGGACAGGCGCTCGGACGCGAACACCGTCACGTCGCCGTGCGGGCGCACGGTGTGCGGCCGGGTGCCGTAGTCGAAGCGCGGCGCCACCCGGACCCGGAACGGCATGGTCCCGCGCACGCACAGCACCCGCCGGATCAGCCGGTGCCTGCCGATCTCGGCGGGGTCCTCCGAGACGGGCATGAAGTCCTGCACCTCACCCACGCCGTCGGCGGTGTAGAACCGGGTGATCAGTACGTTGGTGTCGGGGAAGTAGAACTGCTTCGTGCGGGCCGGCACTGCCGCCGCCAGCTCGAAGCAGCCGCCGCGGTCGGCGTCCAGTACGGCCGCGAACACGCTGGGCGCGTCGAAGGACGGGGAGCAGTACCAGTCGATGGTGCCGTCGATCGCCACCAGGGCCGCGGTGCGCAGATCGCCGATCAGTCCGTGGTCCGCGATCGGTACGTAGCGCCGGCCGTGGCCCCGCCCGTCCTGCCCGGACTCCCCATCGTGCCCGTCGGCCCCGTCCCTCCCGTGCTCCGCGGCGGGCCCGTGGCGTTCGGCGGCGCGATCGTCCCCGGCGGCCCCGTGTTCCCCGTCCGTTCCGCCCATCGCAGCCTCCCTGGCCCGGCGGCGTACTGTCGTCCTGCCTGCCAGCCTAGGGTCGCGGGCCGGACCCGGCCCGGTGTGCGGCGCTCACGCCACGACGGCCCGGAACCCCGCCTCCTCGAACGCGTGCAGCGCCTGTGCGGCCCGCCGCCGCGTCGGTGACCCGCGTCTCGACCGCCTCCGCCGGGCAGATCCGGGCGAACGCCCGGCGGCGCAGCCGGCTGGAGTCGGCGGCCATCCCCACCCGCCCCGCCCGCTCGCGCAGGTGCCGGTCGACCCACGGCCTCAGGCTCGACCCACGGCCTCAGGCTCGGGCCTCGGGCCCGTCGTGCGCGGCGGCACCGCGGGCGACGTCGTACGCGACGACCCCGAGCACGGTCACGAGCACGGTCACGAGCACCGTCACGACCGTAGGGATCTGTTGATGCACTGACCGGTCGATGTGTCGACAAGTCGTTCCGGCGTCGTGCCGGTGGTGTCCGCCCTGCCGGTCGTGCCTGCCCCGCCCCTCGCCGGTTGTGGTCGCCTGGGTTGCGGTCGCCTGGCCGTCGTGCCGGTCGTGCCGGTCGTGCCCGTTGTGGCCGTCATGGCGGCCGGTCACCGCCGGACGGCCCTGAGCACCACGAACTTCGGGTCGGACGCGACGACTTCGCTGCTGCCGAACAGCCGCCGGAGCCGTACGTGGTACCCCAGGTGCCGGTTGCCGACGACCCACAGTTCGCCGCCCGGCCGCAGCACCCGTCGGGCGTCCCCGAACATCCGCCGGGCCGTGGCGTCCGTGGTCGCCCGGTGGGAGTGGAACGGCGGATTGGTGAGCACCAGGTCGACGCTCCGGTCCGGCACGCCCGTCAGCCCGTCGCCGACCCGGAACTCCGCGTGCCCCGGCACGCCGTTCGCCCGGTAGGTGGCCTCGGCGGACGCCACGGCCTGGAACGACTCGTCCGTGAACAGCACTTCGGCCCGCGGCTGGGCGAGCGCCACCGCCGTGCCGACCACACCGTTGCCGCAGCCCAGGTCCACCACCCGGGCCCCCTCACCGGAGGCCGGGAGGTGCCGCAGGAAGAACCGGGTGCCGATGTCGAGGCGGTCCGCGCAGAACACCCCCGCGTGGTTGACGACCGGCCGGCCGGACACCGCGCCGATGTCCTCGGGCAGCGTGTAGCGGTACGGCCAGGGGTTGTCCGGCCGTTCCAGGGCCGGGTCCGGGGTGCACAGGATCAGCCGCGCCTTCTGCTCGGCGAGCGTGGTCCTGGTCGGGCCGAGGATCCGTTCGAACAGGCGCAGCGTGGAGGTGTGGATCTCCTTGACCATGCCGGTGCCGATCACCACCGTGTCCGCGTGCACCGCGGGGGCCAGCCGCAGCAGCTGGTCCTCCAGCAGGGCCAGGCTTTTGGGCACCCGCACGAGCAGCACGTCGATCCGGCCCGGTGGCGCGTCCTGCGTGGTGAGCAGCCGAACCGCACCGGGCTCCACCCCGTTGCGCGCCAGGTTGGCCCGGGTCGCCTGCTGTCCCAGCCAGGAGTCCGTGATCTGCGTCGGCCGGTGCGCCGCCAGCGCGGTGACCAGCGCGCCCCACCGGTCACCGAGCACCACGACGGTCCCCGACGGAGTGATCCCCTCCCGGTCCAGGTACCGCAGCAGATAGGCGTCGGAGGCGTCCCAGGCGCGCAGCCGGTCGCGCGGATCCTCGGGGAAGCGGGTCAGCGCCGGCGCACCCCACGGCGTCGTCATACGGTCGTCCATCGTGCCCACAGGCTAGCCGAGCCCCAGCTCAGGCCCGGTCCGGCAGGATGGGGGCATGGACGCCGAGCTGTTCCCCAGGGCCCGGGCGGAGATCGCGCCCGGCGCGGTGCACGTGCCGGGATGGCTGGACCTCGCCGGGCAGCGCGAGCTGCTCGCGGCCTGCCGGGAGTGGGCCCGGCCGCCCGCCGGACTGCGTACGGTCCGCACCCCCGGCGGCGGCACCATGTCCGCCCGCCAGGTGTGCCTGGGCTGGCACTGGTACCCCTACGGGTACGCCCGCACGGTCGTCGACGGCGACGGCGCCCCGGTCAAGCCGTTCCCCGGCCTCCTCGGGCGCCTGGGCCGGCGCGCGGTGGCCGACGCCCTGGGCGCCGACGCGGCCCGGGGAGCGGCGTACGACATCGCACTGGTCAACTTCTACGACGCCGACGCCCGGATGGGCATGCACCGCGACAGCGACGAACGGGCGGACGCCCCGGTGGTGTCCCTGAGCCTCGGCGACACCTGCGTCTTCCGCTTCGGCAACCCGGAGACCCGGACCCGCCCGTACACCGACGTCGAGCTGCGCAGCGGCGACCTGTTCGTCTTCGGCGGCCCCTCCCGGCTCGCGTACCACGGGGTGCCCCGCGTGCACGGCGGCACCGCACCACCGGAGTTGGGGCTGGAGGGACGGCTGAACATCACGCTGCGGGTGTCCGGCCTGTAGTCGGCCACCGGGACGGATCATGGAACACTCTCCTTCATGAGCGGCAACGCGGACCCCGGGACGCCGGGGAAAGGGACCACCACGAGGGCGCGGCTGGACCGGGGGCGCGCCGCGCTCGGGCCCGCCCTGGAGCTCGTGCACACCGGCCGGGCGCCCACCCGGGCGGTGCTCACCGCAGAGCTCGGCGTGACCCGGGCCACCGCGGGGGCGGTCGCGGCCGAACTGGAGGCGCTGGGCCTGATCCGGGTGGACGCCCGCCCCGGGGCCGCCTCCGGTTCGCAGGGGCGTCCCTCGCACCGGCTGGCGGTCGCCGAGGACGGACCGGTGGTCCTCGCCGCCCAGGTGCACGCCGACGGGTTCCGCGCCGCCCTGGTCGGCCTCGGCGGCCGGATCGTCGCCACGACACCCGGCTGCGAGGTGGTGGACGCCGACCCGGCGAAGGTGCTCGGCTCCGTCGTGACGGCCGGCGCCGACCTGCTCCGCGAGACCGGGCGCCGGTGCGTGGGAGCGGGGCTCGCCGTGCCGTCCGCGGTCGCCGAACCGGAAGGGCTGGCGCTCAACCCCCTGCACCTGGCCTGGCCCGCGGGGGCGCCGGTACGGGAGATCTTCACCGAGCAGGTGCGGGCCGCCGGGCTCGACGGCCCCGCCTTCGCCGCCAACGACGTCAACCTCGCCGCGCTCGCCGAGCACCGGCACGGCGCCGGACGGGGCTCCCGCGACCTGCTCTGCGTGGCCACCGGCCATCGCGGCGTCGGCGGCGCGCTGGTCCTCGACGGCCGCCTGCACTCGGGCAGTTCCGGGCTCGCCCTGGAGGTCGGCCACCTCCCCGTCCACCCGGAGGGCCGCCCCTGCCACTGCGGCAGCCGCGGCTGTCTCGACGTCGAGACGGACCCGCTGGCCTTCCTGACCGCGGCGGGCCGGGCACCGGGCCCCGAGGTGTCCCTGCTGAAGCACGCCGACACCCTGATCCGTGAGCACCGCGACGACCCGGCCGTCCGCGTCGCGGTGGAGCGCCTGATCGACCGCCTCGGCCGCGGTCTCGCCGGGCTGGTGAACATCCTCAACCCCGACCGGATCATCCTCGGCGGCCTGCACGGCACGCTGCTGGAGGCGGACCCGGACCGGCTGCGCGCCGTCGTCGCCGACCGCAGCCTGTGGGGCCGCAGCGGCAGCGTCCCGATCCTGCCCTGCACCCTGGCCCACAACAGCCTGGTCGGGGCCGCCGAACTCGCCTGGCAGCCCGTCCTGGACGATCCCCTGGGCGCCCTCGCGTAGCCCGGGCCAGGGACCCGCGGTGGCGGCCGGGCGGCGGGCCCGGGGGGATGTCGAAGGCGCCCCATCGACCGCACGCGAACACAACGGACCTTGACCGCACGCGCACACCTCGACCGCACGCCCCCGCATACGACCGCGGGCGCACGCACCCGGCGGAACCGGGGTACTGGAGAGCGGGGGCAGGGAGACCGGCCCCCGGGGTCGCGAGGCGGCCCGGCCCGACGAAGGAAGGCGACGGCATGACCGACGACCAGCTCACCGTGGCGGTCCTGGGCACCGGCATCATGGGTGCCGCGATGGCCCGCAACCTCGCCCGCGCCGGACACGCCGTCCGCGTCTGGAACCGCACCCGCGCCAAGGCCGAACCGCTCGCCGCCGACGGCGCGCACGTCGCGGACACCCCCGCCGACGCGGTCGCCACGGCCGACGTCGTGCTGACGGTGCTGCACGACGGCCCCGTCACCCTGGACACCGTGCGGCAGGCCGCCCCCGCCCTACGGCCCGGCACGGTCTGGGCGCAGTCCACCACCGCCGGACTCGACGACGTCACCCAACTCGCCGCCCTCGCCCGCGAGCACGGCCTGCTGTTCTACGACGCCCCCGTGCTCGGCACCCGGCAGCCCGCCGAGGCCGGGCAGCTGACCGTGCTCGCCGCGGGCCCCGCCGAGGGCCGGGACAGGGCGACGCCCGTCTTCGACGCGGTCGGCACCCGCACCGTGTGGACCGGCGACGACGGCGCGGCGGCGAGCGCCACGCGCCTGAAACTGGTGGTCAACAGCTGGGTCCTGGCGGCCACGTCCGCCGTCGGCGAGTCCCTGGCGCTCGCCGAGGCCCTGGACGTCGACCCCGACGGCTTCCTCGACCTCGTCAGGGGCGGCCCCCTCGACATGGGTTACCTGCACGCCAAGGCCGGCCTCATCCGCTCCGGACAGCTGTCCCCGGCCCAGTTCGCCGTGACCACGGCCGCCAAGGACGCCCGCCTGATCGTGCGGGCCGGTCGACAGCACGGGGCACGCCTGGACGTGGCCGCGGCGAGCGCGGAGCGCCTGGAACGCGCCGCGGCACAGGGCCACGGCGACGAGGACATGGCCGCCGCCTACTACGCCAGCTTCCCGGACTGACCCGGTCGCCCGGTCGTCCGGTCGCCAGGTCGTCCGGCTGTTCGGCCGTCCGGCCCTCCTGCCCGTGCCGCCCCGGCACGCCCGCCGACCCCCGTCACCACCCTCACACGAAGAAGACGAAGGAGAACCCGTGTCCGAGCCCCCGCTGCCCGCCGACGCCGTCGACCTGCTGCGCCGCCCCAACCCGTGTGTCATGGCCACCGTGCGTGCCGACGGCTCACCCGTGTCCACGGCGACCTGGTACCTCTGGGAGGACGGGCGGGTCCTGCTCAACCTCGACGAGGGCCGCGTCCGCCTGAAGCACCTGCGCCGCGACCCGCGCGTCACCCTCACCGTGCTGGCCGAGGACGACTGGTACACCCACGTCACCCTCATCGGCCGCGTGGCCGAGTGGCGGGACGACGCCGACCTCGCCGACATCGACCGCCTCGCCCGGCACTACACCGGCGGCCCGTACCCGAACCGGGAGCGGGGCCGGGTCAGCGCCTGGGTCGAGGTCGAGCGCTGGCACGGCTGGGGCCGGATGAAGGACACCGCACAACCCTCGTCCTGACCCCGGCCCGCGCGGCTTCCCGCCCCACGGCCCCGGAGCCCCGGCAGGCGGGTCACCGCGCCGTGCCGGCCGGGCTGCCCGCCTGCCGGAGGGCTCCGGGCGGCCCCGGCCCGTGCGCCCGTGCGAGACGACCGGCAGGCCCCCGCGACCGTGACAGGAACGACCGGCAGGCGCCCGCGTCCGTGACGCGTACGGCCGCGACCGCGCGCCGTGTATCACTCCGGACGGCGCCGGGGCACAGCGCGACCGCGGGCGTGGATCACCCCGGACGGCGCCGAGGCACAGCGCGACCGCGGGCGTGGATCACCCCGGACGGCGCCGAGGCACAGCGTGCCCCGCGCCGGTCGCCCGGCGACGAGGTCACCGCCCGGTCAGCCGGGAACGGCGGACCGGGCGGGAGCTGGTTCGGGGCGGTGACCCTCGGTGGCACGTTCGACCAGGGCGACCTCCGCGACCTCGGTGATCCGGGGCGAGGGACGCTCCGCCCCGTTGAGCCGCGGGAGGCGGGCCGGGACGGGCGCGGCGGTCACGGCGGGCGTCGGCAGGGTGAACCACACGACCTTGCCGTCGTCGCCGTCGGGCAGCGCGCCCCAGCTCTCACTCATCGCGGCGACCATCGCCAGCCCTCGGCCGCAGGTCGCGAGCGGGCTCGCGTCCGACACGACGGGCAGGCGCGGATCGCGGTCGTGCACCGAGACCTTGAGCCGGTCGAGCAACAGCTCCATCTCGACGGTGCAGGTCTTGTCGGGCCGGGCATGCCGGTGGACGTTGGACAACAGCTCCGTCACGCCGAGCGAGGCCCGGTCGATCAGGCAGTCCATATGCCAGTAGCGCAACTGCGCAGATACGATTCTGCGGACCTGTCCGATCCGCGACGGCAGGGCTTGGAGCTCCACCGTGCACTGTCTGCTTGGGTGACTGATCACGGCTGCGACTCCCCGATGTCAGGTCCGGATCGGAGTCCGGAAGAACACGGAGTACGGATCCAGCAGGATGCCTGCGTGACGCTGCCGCCTGCTGTCGTGGCCGGCGGGCTGGTTCGCAGCGTTATCGCCGGTAAACCCAGAGTGACGTGTGAACAGCGTGACGTACGGGGTGGGGTGGCGCAACTCGCGGACATCTCAGTCGCCGCGCCCCGCCGCCCGCCGCACGGCCTCGATGAAGCGGCGTGCCGCCGGCGGGCCCGGCTCGCCCGGGGCGGGATCGTGGTCACCGAGGGTGAGTGAGTAACGGGTGCCGTTGACGTCCGCCAAGGCCCGGTCCTCCGGGGCGAACCAGGGGCGGGAGGCGCGTACCGCCTGCACCGGTGCGCTGTCGATCTCCGTGCCGTAGCTGGTGAGCAGTTCGAGACGGCCGTCGCTGATCCGGACCTGCCCGGCCCGGGTGAGCGACCGCAGCCGTCTGCCGATCCGCACGCCGGTGGCCGTGAACTCCGGCTCCGCCATGTCCCACGCCCCCTCGTCGCGCGTCGGTGTGCCGGGACCCTCCCGGGTCCGGCGCGTCCACCACCGGTCTCCCCGTCCGGGGGATCCTCCCGCCGGTGCAGTGTGCCCCCGCGCGCCGTCGAGCACCAGTACGCGCGCTCCTCCTTCCGCAGGCGCGCGAAGCACTCCGGCCCGTGCGCCCCCGCAACTTCACGCCCCCGTCCCCAGGAGCACCTTTGAGCCTCCCAAAGATGCGTTTATGCAGGTGAAGAGGGGTGTGTGGGGTGCTTATGATCGGAGTACCGGCCGCGTGAGACGCCGTCGGCGCTCAGCGTAAGGAGCCCGCCGTGAGCACTTCTCCCCTGACCCGGACGGACGTCACCCTCGACGTCGACCGGACCGACACCGCCTACCGCGACTGGCTGAAAGAAGCCGTCCGCCGGGTCCAGGCGGACGCCAACCGCTCCGCCGACACCCATCTGCTGCGCTTCCCGCTGCCCGAACGGTGGGGCGTCGACCTCTACCTCAAGGACGAGTCCACGCACCCCACCGGCAGCCTCAAGCACCGGCTGGCCCGGTCGCTGTTCCTCTACGGGCTGTGCAATGGCTGGATCCGCCCGGACCGCCCGGTGATCGAGGCGTCCAGCGGCTCCACGGCCGTGTCCGAGGCGTACTTCGCGCACCTGATCGGCGTGCCCTTCATCGCCGTCATGCCGCGCACGACCAGCGCCGAGAAGTGCCGACTGATCGAGTTCCACGGCGGCCGGTGCCACTTCGTGGACGACCCCCGCACCATGTACGAGGCGTCCGCCGCACTCGCGGCGGAGACGGGCGGCCACTACATGGACCAGTTCACCTACGCCGAACGGGCCACGGACTGGCGGGGCAACAACAACATCGCCGAGTCGATCTTCCGGCAGATGGAACGGGAACGGTTCCCCGAACCCGAGTGGATCGTCGCGACGGCCGGCACCGGCGGCACCTCCGCGACCCTCGCCCGCTACGTCCACTACCTCCAGTACGACACCCGCGTCTGTGTCGCCGACCCCGAGAACTCCTGTTTCTTCGACGGCTGGACGACCGGTGACGGCGACGTCACCTGCGACCGGGGGTCACGCATCGAGGGCATCGGCCGGCCCCGGATGGAGCCCAGCTTCGTGCCCGGTGCGATCGACCGGATGATGAAGGTGCCGGACGCGGCCAGCGTGGCCGCGGTCCGCGCCCTGGAGAGGGCGATCGGGCGCCGGGCGGGCGGCTCCACCGGCACCGGGCTGTGGAGCGCGCTCAGGATCGTCGCGGAGATGGTGGCCGCCGGGCGGCAGGGCAGCGTGGTCACCCTGCTGTGCGACCCGGGGGACCGCTACCTCGACCGCTACTACTCGGATGCCTGGCTGGCCGGGCAGGGGCTGGACATCACCCCGTACGAGGCGGTCATCGACACCCTGCTGAGCACCGGCGTCTGGCCGGAGTGACCCGTCCGGAGCGACCCGCCCGGCCGGAGTGACCCGCCCGGGGGCCGGGGCGGCCGGGGCCGTACGAAAGGGCCGGGGGCGGTTCCGGTCGCACGTGCTCGGCGCCGCGCGCCGGGCCGCCGGTCCGGCCTCGTGGCCGCGTCGCGGAAGGCCCGTGCGAGGCCGGACCGGGCGGCTCCGAGCGCGATCCGGAAGGGTGCCGTGCCGTCGGCGGCGAACGTCCCCGGCGGACCCGGCCGACGCTCCGGAGCCGCGCAGCTCAGGAAGGCCGGTCGCCCTCCACGGCGCCCCCGGCGGAACCGGAGCCGTCACCGTCGTCGGGTGCCGAGCCGGACGTGCGCCCGGGACCGTCGTCGCCGGGCTCGGCGTCCTCCGGTCGCCCCCCGGCCCCCGCCGACGCCCCGGTCTCCGCCGGCGCCTCGGCCTCGCCCGCCACCACCAGCCGCCGCAGCCGCTCCGCGACCTGCTCCCGCGCCCGGGCCGGCAGCCCGGAGTCGGTCACCAGCGTGTCCACCTGGTCCAGGGACGCGAACGAACTCAGGCCCACGGTGCCCCACTTGGTGTGGTCGGCGACCACCACGACCCGCCGCGCCGACTGCACCAGTCGGCGGTTGGTCTCGGCCTCCGCTAGGTTCGGCGTCGACAGGCCCGCCTCGACGGATATCCCGTGCACGCCGAGGAACAGCAGGTCGAAGTGGAGCGTGGCGATCGCCTGGTCGGCCACCGGGCCCACCAGCGAGTCCGACGGGGTACGCACCCCGCCCGTGAGCACCACCGTCGCGGCACCCGGACGCGGACCCGACGTGCGCTGCGCCGCGTGGAAGACGTCCGCCACCCGCACCGAGTTGGTGACCACCGTCAGATCGGGCACCTCCAGCAGCCGGTGCGCCAGCGCGAACGTCGTCGTCCCGCCCGAGAGCGCGATCGCGGCGCCCGGCGGGACCAGTTCGGCGGCGGCCCGCGCGATGTCCTCCTTGGCGCTCAGCTCCAGACCCGACTTGGCCTCGAAACCGGGCTCGTGGGTGCTGGCCTCCACCACCGGGACCGCGCCGCCGTGCACCTTCTCCAGCACGCCCTGCCGGGCCAGCGCGTCGAGGTCGCGGCGCACCGTCATGTCCGACACACCGAGCCTGCGGGTCAGCTCGTTGACCCGGACCCCGCCCCGGCGCCGGACCTCGTCCAGGATCAGGGTGCGTCGTTGCTCCGCGAGGAGGTTCTGATTCTCGCTCACGTACGCTCGGGTCCTTTCGCCGCGTAACCGTCCGACACGCCCGGCACTCCCGCGGCGGCGAGCACGTTCCGCCCGGCCCCGGTGCACGGACGTTCCATCCTCCCATGACGCGACCCGCCCGGCGCCACCGGCGGATCGTCGCGCACACGTCACTCGCGTCCCGTCCGTGGCCCGTCCTTCACACGGACCGGGGAGATTGCGTGACGGGAGGTGTGAGAGGGGCCGCCGCCGGACATCCTGTGCCCGCACGGACCGAGCCGACGGCGTGTCACCGGGGGGAGTTGCCGAGCGTGGAACGGGCGCAGGAACGCGGACCGGCGGAGGGCACCGCAGCCCCCGCAGCGGGTCCCGGGGAAGGCGGCGCGGCCCTGGAACTCCTCGTCCACGGCGTGGGCGGCACGACCCCCGAGGCGATGCTCAACGACCCCCGCACGGTCCGCGTCACCGGCGACGACGTGGCCGCGGTCTTCCGCCGGGCAGACGACGCCGACGCCGAGCGGCGGCCCCCCGGGCGGCGTGACGGGCCCGTTCCCGAGGCCTACGTCTGGTGCAACCTCACCTCCGGCAACGGCACCCGCGCCCTGTGGCTGCTGCTGCTGCCGTTCATGGTCGTCAACCTCGCCCACTGGATGCGCCCCACCGCCCGCGGCCGCCGCCGCACCGTCCGCCTGTACGGGGTGCTGCTGCGGCTGACCGGACTGAGCCTGACGGTGCTCCTCGTCGCCGCCGCCTGCGAGGTCGCCCTGGACCTGGCCGCCTGGCAGTGCGCGGGCACCGGCGCGTGCGCCGCCCGCCACTCCTGGCTGGGGTTCCTCTCGCCCGAGATCTCCGACGGCGGCTGGTGGAGCATGCCCGGCCGCCGCCTCGCCCTCGCCGCGCTGGTGCCCACCGCGCTGACCGGTCTGCTGTGGTACCTCTCCCTGCGCACCTGGAGCGCCTACGAGTCCCAGCAGCCGCTGTCCCCGCAGCAGGACCCCGGCACCGCCGTCGGCCCGGGGGAAGAGGAGGGGGACGGCGGTACCGCGCTGGGCCGTCCCGGCTTCTGGTACGGCCGCCGCCTCGGCGCCCGGCTGCGGGCCGCGCACACCGCCGCGGCGCTGCTGACGGTCGCCGCTGCGGTCGGCTCCGCCGCCGCCCGCCACGACCGCGAGACCCCCGAGCCGGCCGTGCCCGCGCTGCTCGGCCTCCTCCTGGAGAGCGCGCTGGCCGCCGCCGCGGCCGTCGTCGTGTGGGTGGTGTGCCGCCGGGGCCGGGCCGAACGCCGGGCCGACACCGTCCTCGACACGCACCTGGTGCGGTGGCTCCCGCTGACCGCCCTCGCCCTGCTCGTGCTCAGCGTGCTCCACGCCGGGTGGGAACGCCCCGGCTGGACGTCGTCCGGCAGGCTCCCCGGCGACGAGACGTTCGGCGCCCTCGGCCTCGCCCAGGGGCTGCTGGTGATCGCCCTGGGCGTGACCGCCCGCGCGCTGCACCGCAGCGACCCCGACCGCCGTGCCGCGCTGCGCGGCCTGGCCGGACCGGCCGTGGCGATGCTGGCCTGCGCCCTGGGCGGAGTGATGTCCGGCGGCGTCGCCCAGCGGGTGGCGGACTGGCTCGACGGCACCGGCACCGCGATGCCCGGACCGCCGGTCGTGCTGACCTGGCAGGCCTCCGCGATCCCGCCCCTGCTGGTCCTGCTCCTGGTGCTGGCCGGCTGGCTGGCCCGGCGCGCCTGGCAGCTGGCCCGCGAGGAACGCGCCGCCGTCGCCCGGGAGTACGCCGGCGAACCGGCGGACCCCGCCCGCACCCGTCGCATCGCCCGCACCCGCGCCCTGGCCGCCCTCACCGACCGCGGGCCGCGCGTCGTGGCCGTCACCTCCGGCGCGACCCTGCTGCTGGGAGCGGGCGCCCTCGTCGGCGCCCTGGTCACCGACCGGACGCCCGGCGAAGCCGCCCGCGGCTCGTACGCCGTCGTCCACGGGGCCGCCGAGACCGCGCAGGCACTCGGCTCCTGGCTGATCGGCCTGGGCTTCATACTGTTCGTCACCTGGGGGCGGCGCGCCTACAAGGACGCCTCCGCCCGGCGCACCATCGGCATCCTCTGGGACGTCGGCACCTTCTGGCCGCGCGCCGCCCACCCCTTCGCCCCGCCCTGCTACGCGGAGCGCGCGGTGCCGGACCTGACCTGGCGGATCGCCACCTGGACCGAGGACACCGGCGGCCGGCTGGTCGTCTCCGGCCACTCCCAGGGCAGCGTGCTGGCCGCCGCCGCGGCCTGGCAACTGCCGCCCGCCACCCGCAGCCGGGTCGCGCTGCTGACGTACGGGTCCCCGCTGGAGCGCCTCTACGGCCGCTGGTTCCCGGCCCACTTCGGGCCGGACGCCCTCGACCGGCTGCACCGGGAGGCCGACTGCTGGACCAACCTGTACCGGCTCACCGACCCCATCGGAGGCCCTGTACGGCTCTCCGGCGACGACGGCCCGCCGGTGGACCGCCCGCCGCTGAAGGACCCGCTCGCCTACGGCCGCACCCGCGCCCACCCGTTGCCCGCGCCGATCCTGGGCCACTCCGACTACCAGGCCGACCCGGTCTTCGCCGAGGAACGGCGCCGGCTCCTGGCACGGCTGCGGCCCGAGGTTCCGGGACCGCGCCCTACCGGGCCGCCGTCCGGCGCGGTGCCCGGGCCGGCGTCCCGACACGCGTCCGAAGGCGCGTCCGGGTGACGGATCAGGGCAGCGCCGGCAGGTCCTCGCCGTAGAGCAGGGTCAGATCGTCGGTGCTCGGCTCCGCGAGCTGGGCGACCCGGCCCGCGTGCCGTTCCACCATCGCCTCGAACGTCTGCCGCGCGGTGCGGCCGTTGCCGAACGCGGCCCCCTTGGGGATGTCCGTGAAATACGCCAGCAGGGCCTCGGCGGCCCCGGGGGCGAGCCGGTACTCGTGCTCCTCGGCCTGCTGTTCCACGATGCGCAGCAGTTCCCGCGGGCCGTAGTCGCCGAAGGTGATCGTCCGCGAGAAGCGGGACGCCACCCCGGGGTTGACCGACAGGAACCGCTCCATCTCCGCTGTGTAGCCCGCGACGATCACCACGACCGCGTCGCGGTGGTCCTCCATCAGCTTCACCAGCGTGTCGATGGCCTCCTTGCCGAAGTCCCGCCCGGCGTCCTCCGGGGACAGGGCGTACGCCTCGTCGATGAACAGCACACCGCCGCGCGCCTTCTCGAACGCCTCCTGGGTGCGGATCGCCGTCGAGCCGATGTGCTCGCCGACCAGGTCCACCCGGGACACCTCGACCAGGTGCCCCTTCTCCAGCACCCCGAGGGAGGCCAGGATCTCGCCGTAGAGCCGGGCGACGGTGGTCTTGCCGGTGCCGGGGGAGCCGGTGAACACCAGGTGCCGCTTCACCGAGGCGGCCTTCAGGCCCGCGCGCTGACGGGCGCGGCCCACCTCGATCATGTCGATCAGCGCCCGGACCTCCCGCTTGACGCTCTCCAGGCCCACCAGCGCGTCGAGTTCGCCGAGCACCGCCTTCGACTCGCGGGCCTCCGGCTCCACCGCGGTCATCGGCGCCACCGGGGCGGCGGGCACGGGTTCGGGGCGCTGCACCGGGACGGCGCCCAGCAGGCCGGGGGAGTGGCCCGCCGTCTGCACGGCCGGTTCGGGCGTCGCGGTGGCGGCGGGGCGCAGGCCGCCGCTCTCGTCGCTGGTGCAGTCCTCGACGAGCGGGCCGCCGGCCCCGGTCGCGTCCGCGCCGCCCTCCGCGAACTCGTAACCCCCGCGCGCGCAGCGCTCGGTACGGCACTTGCGGAGCGTGGTGCGGCTGCCGTCGATGACGTGGAAGCCGTAGCCCGAACTGCCGGTGACCCGGCAGTTCAGGAAGGAGCCGCGGCCTCCCGCGGAGACGTACACGCCCGCTTCGGCGGGGGAGTCGACGGTGCAGCGCTCGACGGTCGGGTCGGCGCCCTTGGTGACGATGACCCCGGTCTGGGTGCCGTCCAGGGTGCAGTTGCTGAGGGTGCCGCCGCTGCCGTGGTCGCGGAACCAGGCGCCGGTGGCCGCCTCGCGGATCCGGCAGTCGTCGAGCTGCGCGGTGGCGCCGTCGCTCACCGACACCGCGGTGTTGCGCACCTGGGACAGGTCGCTGTCGACCACGTCGGCGCGGGATCCGCGGTCGAGCACGAACAGGGCGTCCGGCACGTCGTGCACCCGGCACGAGTCCAGCACGGCGGTGGCCCCGTCGCTCACCCAGACCGCCGGGTAGTCGCCGGTGCTGTCGAAGATCTCGCACTGGTTGGCGTCCACGCGGGTGCCGGGGTCCCACACCGACAGGCCGTTGCGGCCGAACTGCCGCACGGTGGTGCGGGTGAGGGTGAGCACCGAGCGGGAGCGCAGGTCGACGGCGTTCTCCGGGATGTCGTGGATCCGGCAGTCGGCCAGCGTCAGCACCGCGTCGGTGTCGAGGGTGACGCCGTCGCCGGTGGTGCGGTGCACGTCGCAGTCGGTGAGGTGGGCGGCGGCCCGGTGGGTGACCTGGACGCCGCTGCCGCGCACCTCGTACACCTCGCAACCCACCGCCTCCAGCGCCGAGTTCTCCCCGGTCACGGTGAGGCCGGACCCGGCGGCGTGGTGCACCCGGCACCGCTCCAGGCGCGGGTGGCCGCCGCCGCGCACGGCGACGCCGGCCTGTCCTGCGGAGACCACCTCGCACTCCTCGAACACCCCGCCCCCGCCGTCGAGTACGGCGATGCCGACGCCGGCCGGATTGTCGACCGTGCAGCGGCGCACGGTGGGCCGGGCGTCACCGCGCACCTCGATGCCGGCGGCGGAGCGGGTGACGATCCGTAGGTCCCGCAGCTCGGGGGTGCCCTCCTCGACGAGGACGGCGGGGGCGGCCGCGTCCTGGCCCTCCACGTGCAGGTCCTGGACGACCGCCGAGGCCCGCACGGTGAGCGGCACGCCGTCCGCGGGCGCGATGCGCACCGAACCGGGCGAGCCGTCCGGCCCGCGCAGCGTCACGGCCCGCTCCACGACGAGGTTCTCCCGGTACGTGCCGGGGGCGACGGTGAGGACGTCGCCGTCGGCCGCGGCCTCCAGGGCGGCGGCGAGCGATGCGTACTCACCCGTGCGGCGCCGCCACCGCGAGGTGCCGGTGTGCGTCACCTGGACCGTGCCCTGTGCCATGGCGTAACTGTGCCCCCACCTCGTTGTACGCGGGTTGTCGCCGAGTGCCTCGGCCCGGTCCACCGTAGCGTGCGCGGGGCGCGCGAGTTGACCGGAGCCGGAAGGCGGCCCGCGCCCGCCGTACGGCTTCCCCCGGCCCCGCGCCCGCACGCCTCGGCGCCTCGTCGGTACCGCACCGGCCCCGGTGGGTGCCGGAGGGGAGGGGGCGCTCACGGCGGCGGGCGCGCGGCGCCGTCCGCCCTGCCGCCGCTCGGCCGGTGAGCCGCCCCGGCCGTGCCCCGCCCCGGCCGGTGAGCCGTTCCGGCCGTGCCGCGCCCGGCGGGTCAGTCGCCCCGGCCGGACCGGCGGGCGAGGACCCGCACCGGGTCGCCGGTGCGGACGGTGCCGGTGGTGAGCGGGATCAGGTTCTGGCCGAAGAGCAGCTTGGTGCCGTCCCGGCGGTGCCGCGCCAGGGAGTGCAGCGGCTCCCGGCCGCGCCGCCCGGTGCGCTGGTCGGTGGTGGTCACCACGCACCGCCCGCAGGGCTTGGCGATCCGGAACGCGACCTCGCCCACCGCGACGCGCTCCCAGTCGTCCTCCGCCCAGGCGTCGGTGCCCGCCACGACGAGGTTCGGCCGGAAGCGGTTCATGGGCAGCGGCCCCTCCGAGGCGTGGTCCCCCACCGCGATCAGGGAGTTGAGGGCGTCGAGGGACGCGGTGGTGGTGAGCAGCAGGGGGTAGCCGTCCGCGAAGGTGACGGTGTCGTCCGGACCCGCGTACGCCGGGTCGATCCGACGGCGGGTGGCCGGGTCGTCCAGGTGCACGAGACGGTAGCCGGTGCCGAAGCGGGCCCGGCACCACTCCCGCACGGCCGGGTCCTCGACCGGTGACGCCTCCACCGTGTCGCCGAAGATCTCCACCGTGACCGTGGTGCCGGTCCGGGGCACGGGCACCGTCAGCGGCTCCGCCCCCGGCACGGACAGCCGCACGCCGCCCCCGGGCAGCAGCTCGGCGACGGTGGGTGCGAGGCGCGGCTGCTGACGTTGCGTGACGACCCTGCTCCTGTCGTCGACCAGCATCCAGCGCCGGTCTCCGGCGGGCCCCCAGGGCTCCACGACGACCTCCGTGAGCGGGACGCCCCGGAGCGCCTTGACCGGATGAATGTGAATCGAGTGCAGACGCGCGTTCCCCATGGAGCCATCCTGCCGGACCGCACGGACCGCACGGACGGCACGGACGGCACGGACCGCACGGACGGCGCGGAGGGCTCCAGGGGACGGCTCGGCGGCGCGGTGCTCAGTAACCGCGGTACTGCTGGCTCTGGTACGGGTCCTGGTACGGAGCCGGACCGGGCCGCGGGGCAGCCGCCGGGCGCATCGCCTCGTAGCCCCCGCCCGGGGGCACCGGGCGCGGCGGCTGCGGCTGCGGGCCGGGGTAGCCGCGCGGCGCGGTGGCCTGCTGCGGGATGTAGGCCGTGGGCGCCTGCTGCAGCGGTGCGGGCTGCTGCGCCTGCGGGTAGCCGTAGCCGTACTGGGAAGGAGCCGCCGGGAGAGCGGGCAACGCCGAGGGAAGCGCGGGCAGATGACTGCCGGGTGCTTCGTAGGCTGCCGGGACCCGGATCGGGGCGATCTGCGGGGTGCCCCGCTCGGCCACGAGCGAGTCGTAGATCGGAGTGTCCGGGAAGGAGGCGGAGTAGTAACCGCCGCCATAAGTGGAGCGGGGGGAGGTCATGGCACATAAGTTAAGCCCACGATGTGTTTTTGGGGAGACCGGTAAGACGGTTCTTTTCCGTGCCCGCAGTGGCGTGGCCGCACTTATGTGAGTGAACTTGCCGAAAAGGGGCGTCCGGGCGGTTGACGTTATGGTAAAGCCCGAGTTCCGGGCCTGTTACCGCCGGTTGACTCCCGGTCATGACGGGTCGTTCCTCACGTCCGCGGCCCACGGGGCATAGTGGGGCGGACGAGAAGACCACGCGTGCCGGGGCCCGACCTGGCGTGATGACCCGTGATGGGGGCGCACATGTCCATGCCGAAGGGATCGAACACACCGGTGCCGACCGCGGCGCTGCGGGTGGAACTGGGGTGGCGTACCGGCCCCGGAGTGCCGGACGCGGACGCCTCGGCGCTGCTTCTGGTCGGCGGGAAGGTCCGCTCCGACGACGACTTCGTCTTCTACAACCAGCCGTCCCACGCCTCCGGGGCCGTGCGCCACGAGGGCAAGCGGAACGCCGGGGACCGCGTCACCGACACCCTCGCGGTGGACCTCACCCGGGTGGAACCCGCCATCGAGACGGTGATCCTCGCGGCCTCCTGCGACGGCGGCACCTTCGGAGCGATCCCGGACCTCTACATCGAGGTGCAGGAGCCCGGGGGGACCGTCGCCGCCCGGTATGACAGCACCGGCGCCACCACCGAGACGGCGTTCGTCCTGGGCGAGTTCTACCGGCGCCAGGGCGCCTGGAAGTTCCGCGCCGTCGGCCAGGGGTACAGCAGCGGCCTCGAGGGACTCGCCACCGACTACGGCATCAGCGTCGACGAGCCCCAGCAGGCGACGCCCCCGCCCGCCGGCCCGCCCGCGGCCCCCGCCGCGGCCCGGCCGGTGACGCCCCCGGCCCCGCCCGCCGCGCCGCCCGCCGCTCCGCCCGCCCCCGCCGCGGCACCGGTGCGGCTGACCAAGGTGACGCTCACCAAGGCCGCCCCGTCGGTCTCGCTCACCAAGCAGGGCGGCACCTCGGGCGCCCTGCACGTCAACCTCAACTGGGAGGTGCGCAAGCAGTTCTCGGGCTGGGCCGCGAAGCTCGGCCGCGCCGTCGCCACCCACTCCGACCTGGACCTCGACCTGTGCGCCCTCTACGAGCTCACCGACGGCCGCAAGGGCGTCGTCCAGGCCCTCGGCAACGCCTTCGGCTCGCTGCACCAGCCCCCGTACATCCACCTGGACGGCGACGACCGCACCGGCGCGGTCGCCAGCGGTGAGAACCTCACCGTCAACCTCGACCACAAGCAGGCCTTCCGGCGCATCCTGGTCTTCGTCACCATCTACGAGGGCGCCCGGTCCTTCGCCGACCTGAACGCCACGGTGACCCTCCGGCCGCAGAACGGCGCCCCGATCGACTTCTCGCTCGACGAGTGCACCGTCCCCTCGACGGTGTGCGCCCTCGCCCTGATCACCAGCACCGGCGACGGCGACCTCGTGGTGCAGCGCGAGGCCCGCTACCTCGTCCCGGAGCGCGGGGTGAGCCCCCAGCGCACCGTCGACCACGTCTACGGCTGGGGCATGAACTGGACCCCGGGCCGCAAGTGACCCCGGCGCCCGGCCGGCATCAGCCCTCCTCGGCGAGGGCGTCCGGCCGGGCGTAGGTGCGGCCCTTCCACGCGGCACCGCGCCCCCGGTGGTGCCGCACCGCGGAGTCCACCGTCATCAGCAGGTACAGCGACGCGGTGAACGGCAGCAGCGGCGCGAGCCACCACGGCTGCCCGTATTGGCGCACCATCGGCAGGAACGTCCCCGTCATCACCAGCCAGGCCGCACCGCCGAGCGCCGCGGCCGGCCACGTGCCCGTCAGGACGCCCGCGGCCACGGCCACCGGCGGCACCAGGTAGACCAGCGCCAGCCCGGCGACCGTGCCCGTCAGCAGCAGCGGACTGTGCCGCAGCTGCGCGTAGGCGCTGCGCGACACCATGCGCCACAGGTCGCCCAGCCGCGGGTACGGGCGCACGCTGTCCACCCCGTCCGCCAGGCCCAGCCAGACCCGCCCGCCGACGCCCTTGACCGCCCGCGCCAGGGCCACGTCGTCGATCACGGCGTGCCGGATGGCGTCGGGGATCCGGGCCCGCGCGGCCGTGTCGGCCCGCAGCAGGACGCAGCCGCCCGCCGCGGCCGCCGTACGGGCACCCGGCCGGGAGATCCGCCGGAACGGGTAGAGCTGCGCGAAGAAGTAGACGAAGGCCGGCACCACCAGCCGCTCCCAGCGGCTCGCCACCCGCAGCCGGGCCATCTGCGAGACCACGTCGAACCCGCCGCCCGAGGCCGCCGCGACCAGCCGGCGCAGGCTGTCCGGCGCGTGCGCGATGTCGGCGTCCGTCAGCAGCAGGTAAGCGGGCTCCCGCTCGCGGGCCAGGGCGATGCCGTGCCGCACCGCCCACAGCTTGCCCGTCCACCCGGCCGGCGGCTCCCCGGGCGTGCCGACCGTCAGCGGCAGCCCGCCCCGCTCCCGGGCCAGCTCCCGGGCGAGGGCGCCGGTGCCGTCCGTGCTGCCGTCGTCGACGAGGAACACCTCGGCACGGCCCGGGTAGTCCTGGGCCAGCAGCGTCGGCAGACTCGCGGGCAGCACCCCGGCCTCGTCCCGGGCCGGGACCACCACGCACACCGGCGGCCAGGAGTCCGGCTCCCGCCCGGGCGGCAACCGGACGTCCGTCCGCCAGAAGAAGCCCTGGCCGAGCAGCAGCCACAGCCAGGCGACGAGTGATCCGGCGGCACTCCACACGACGACGTCCACGGGCGCAGTGTCCCCCACCGGGGCGGCCGGGACCGGCACATCGATTATCGTGACCGGGTGAAGATCGCGCTCATGGACTCCGGAATCGGTCTGCTGGCGGCCGCCGCCGAGGTACGGCGCCTGCGCCCGGACGCCGATCTCGTGCTCTCCCTCGACCCCGACGGTATGCCGTGGGGCCCCCGCACCCCGGAGGACCTGACCGCCCGGGCCCTGGCCGTCGCCGAGGCCGCCGCCGCGCACCGGCCCGACGCCCTCGTCGTCGGCTGCAACACGGCCACGGTGCACGCCCTCACCGCCCTGCGCGCCCGCCTGGAACCCGGACTGCCCGTGATCGGCACCGTCCCGGCGATCAAACCGGCCGCGGCCGGGGGCGGGCCGATCGCGATCTGGGCCACCCCGGCCACCACCGGCAGCCCCTACCAGCGCAACCTGATCGACACCTTCGCCGACGGGGTGGAGGTGGCCCAGGTGCCGTGCTGGGAGCTGGCCGAGGCCGTGGATCGCGCGGACGAGTCCGCCATCGACGCCGCCGTCGCGGCTGCCGCCGCCCTCACCCCGGACGACGTGACGGCCGTCGTCCTGGGCTGCACCCACTACGAACTCGTCGGTGAGCGCATCCGGGCCGCCGTCCAGCAGCCCGGCCGTCCGCGGCTCGCGCTGTACGGCTCCGCCGGTGCCGTGGCGGCGCAGGCGCTGCGCCGGATCGGCGGGGAGCCCGCGCCGCAGGCGCCGGCGACCGGCACCCTGACGGTGCTGTTGAGCGGGCGGGAGGGCCCGCTCCCGGCGGCGGTGCTCACCTACGCCGAGGGCCGACTCCTGGACGGGACCGCCGGGACCGCCCCGGTCGGCTGACTCCGCACCGCCGTAGCTCCGCCGCCGTAGCTCCGCTGCCGCAGCTCCGCAGCTCCGTGGTCCCGTGGCCCGAGAGCGTCGGCGCGCCCGCGCCGCCGGGTTCCACGGCCGCCCCGGGCCGCCCGCCCACGTGCCGAACGTGGCGGCCGGGCCGAAGGCGTCGAACGCGCTGGCCGGGCGCCGAGCCGACACCGTCACGCAGAGTGACGCCGTACCGGCGGAGCGAAACCTGAGTAACCTCGAAGGTATGAGGGACCACCCCCACGGCAAGCCCGTCCCCTACTCCGACGTCTGGATCGGCCGGGCCACCAACCGCATCCAGTGGCTGCTCGCCCTGATCGGTGCCGCCTGCATGGCGCTCGGCATCGCCCTGGCCGTCGACTCCGCGTGGACGACTGGCATCGCCCCCCTGGCCATGGCCGTCGTCGGCTGCATCGCCGCCGGCCTGCTGGTGCTGTTCGGCACCCTCGCCTTCGTGCACGTGGCGCTGCGCGTCGACGAGGACCACCTGGAGGTGCGGTGCGGCCACATCGGCGTGCCGCGCCGCCGCATCCCCCTGTCGCAGGTGGCCGGGGCGGACTTCGCACCGCACGTCACCCCGCGGCACTGGGGCGGCTGGGGCTACCGCTGGCGGCCCGAGAAGGGCACCGCGGTCGTCGTGCGGCGCGGTGAAGGGGTCGTCCTGCGTCTGTGGGACGGACACACCTTCACCGTCACCGTCGACGACGCGGAGGCGGCGGTGCGCGTCATCCGTGACCGGCTGCACCCGCACAGGTCCGGCGCGACGCACTGACCCGCCCGGCGCCGGCCGGGGGAGTGGCGGCCCTCACCGCACCGGCCGCCCGGGTTCCGGAGGGTCGGCAGGGGGCGGCGTCCGGTCGTGGGCGACCGGGGCGAGGGGGCGCGCGGTCGCCAGCCCGGCCAGCAGCCCGGCGCCCAGCGGCACCGCGCTGAAGCTCAGGGCGTTGCCCACGGCGGCGACGGCCGCGACGGCGGTCAGCGCGGCGCCCGCGGTGAGCACCACCGCCGTGCTCCGGGGACTGCGCCACAGGGCGTGGAGGATCCACCCGAACGCCGCCGCCAACAGCGCCGCCCCGACCAGCCCCTGTTCGGCCGCGAGCTGCAGGGGCGCCGAGTGCGGCCGGTCGCCGGAGAGCACGGACCGTGCGGCCGCGGTGCTCAGGCTCCCGAAGTTCCCCGGCCCCACACCCACCCCGGGGTGTTGCTCGGCCATGGTCAGCGCGTCCCGCCACAGCTCCACGCGGTGCGGGGTCAGCCGTCCCTCCAGGGCGGCGGCGAACCCCTCGGGCACGGCCCGGCCGGCCACCGCCCAGGTCAGCCCGGTCACGCCGGCGGCGGTGACCGCGAGCGCGGCGAGGCCCGGGCCGCGGCGGACCGCCCGGCCGGCGACGAGGGAACACAGCAGTACCACCGCGGCGGCCACGCAGCCGCCCACCGAACCCAGCGCCGCCCCGGTCACCACGATCCCGGCCGCCAGCAGCCGCAGCGCGAGCCGGACCGCCCGGCCGGACGCCGCCCCGGCAGCACAGCAGGCGCCCCCGGCGGACAGCGCCAGGACGGCCGCGGTGGCGCCGGCGTGCCCCGGCGGCGTCACCAGCTGCGGGCCCGGTGTCAGGTCCGGCACCAGCACCGCCGAACCCGCTCCGGCCAGGGCCGCGACAGCGGGGGCCGCCACCGGCAGCAGAGCCCCGCCGATCCGGCCCGCCGCGTACCCGGCCGCGACGGCCAGCACGGCGAGCAGCATCCCCTCGGGGCGCCCGCCGCGGACGGCCGCCGTGATCAGCGGCCAGGCCGCGCAGGCGCCCATCACCATGATCCCCGCGGCGTCCGCCCCCGTACGTCTGTCGCCGTCCGTCTCCGGACCGGCCGTGGACCTTTCCGTGGAACCCACCCCGCACCCCGCACCGCGTCGCCCCCGACCCTGACGGCACCCCGGCCGTCGGCCGCCGCGTCCCGCGGGCACGTCCAGGGCACCGGCACACCGTAACGGGTGACGGCCGGTCCGGGACGGTCGTGAACCGGTCCGTCCGTCGGCCCCGTGGCAGCGCGGGCCGTCACCGACCCCGGCCCGGACCGCCGTGGCCCGCGGCGACCGCGGCGGAGGGCGCCCGGCCGGGCGGGCCGAGGGCGCCCCCGGGTCACCGGTCCGCGCTGTCATCGCCGAGGTCACGCGCCGTAGACTCCCCGCGTGACCGTCACCGCACCTCCTGTCGGCGCGGCGGACCCCGTGCCACCGCCCACGCCCCGCGACCGTCTGCTCGGACGCGTCCGGCGCCTCCTGCCCGCCGCCGCGTCAGCTCTGGCCGGCCTGCTCCTCTACGTCAGCTTCCCGCCGCGCACCCTGTGGTGGCTGGCCGTGCCGGCCTTCGCCGTCCTCGGCTGGGCCCTGCGCGGACGCGGGTTCAGGGCGGCGCTGGGCCTGGGCTACCTCTTCGGGCTGGGCTTCCTGCTGCCGCTGCTGGTGTGGACCGGGGTCGAGGTGGGTCCGGGGCCGTGGATCGCCCTGGTGGTGATCGAGGCCGTGTTCGTCGGCCTGGTGGGGGCCGGTGTCGCCGCCGTGTCCCGGCTGCCGGCCTGGCCCGTGTGGGCCGCCGCCCTGTGGACGGCCGGCGAGGCGGCCCGCGCCCGCGCGCCCTTCAGCGGCTTCCCGTGGGGCAAGGTCGCCTTCGGGCAGGCCGACGGCGTCTTCCTGCCGCTGGCCGCGCTGGGCGGCACGCCCGTGCTCGGCTTCGCGGTCGTCCTGTGCGGCTTCGGCCTGTACGAGACCGTACGCGTGGCCGTGGCGGCCCGGCGCACCGGCGGTCTGCGGCGGGGCGCGGCGGCCGCCGGCCTGCTGAGCCTGGCCGTCCCGCTCGTGGCGGCGGTGGCCGCCCGGCCGCTGGTGACGGACGCGGCCGAGGACGGCACCGTCAGGGTCGCGGTCATCCAGGGCAACGTGCCCCGGCTCGGTCTCGACTTCAACTCCCAGCGGCGCGCGGTCCTCGACTACCACGCGCGGGAGACGGAACGCCTGGCGGCCGAGGTCGCCGCGGGCCGGGTCGCACAGCCCGACGTGGTCCTCTGGCCGGAGAACTCCTCCGACATCGACCCCTTCACCAACCCCGACGCCCGGGACGTCATCGACCGGGCGGCCAAGGCCGTGGGCGCGCCCGTCTCCGTCGGCGGCGTGGTGTCCAAGGACGGCAGGCTGCTCAACGAGCAGATCCTGTGGGACCCGGACAAGGGCCCCGTCGACACCTACGACAAGCGGCAGATCCAGCCGTTCGGCGAGTACCTCCCGCTGCGCTCGCTGATCGGGGCGATCAACGACGAGTGGACCTCGATGGTCCGCCAGGACTTCAGCCGCGGCTCCGTGCCCGGCGTGTTCACGATGAACGGCGCGGGTGTCGGCCTGGTCACCTGCTACGAGGCGGCCTTCGACTGGGCGGTGCGCGACACGGTCACCGCGGGCGCCCAGCTGATCTCCGTGCCCAGCAACAACGCGACCTTCGGCCGCAGCGAGATGACCTACCAGCAGCTCGCGATGTCCCGGGTCAGGGCCGTCGAGCACAGCCGCACCGTCACGGTCCCGGTGACCAGCGGTGTCAGCGCGATCATCATGCCGGACGGCACGGTGGCGCAGCGGACCGGCATGTTCGTCGCGGACTCGCTGGTGCAGGAGGTGCCCCTGCGCTCCTCGCAGACCCCGGCGACCCGCCTCGGCGTGCTGCCGGAGGCGGTCCTGGTGCTGGTATCGGCGGGCGGTCTGGCTCTGGCCGTCGCCGTGCGGGTGCGTGCGCGGCGGACCGGGGACGCGTAGACCGGCGAGCGGGCCCGGCGGACGCGGCCGTGACGCCTGCCCGCCGGCCCTCCGCCACGGCGGTCCCGCCCTCCCGGGTCCCGGCACCGCCGGCTGCCGGACGTAGTTGTCGCAGTCCGTCGTCGTGGCCGCGGTCATGTCGACCGCGGTCGCGTCGCCCGCGCGTGCGCGGCGGCCTGCCGCGCACCCGGGAGATCCGTGGACGGGTGGCGGACGGTGGCCGTCGACAGCGCTCGGTACCGGGGCGCGGCACCGTCGCCGTGGCCGGGTGCGGCCCGCTGGCGGGCGTCCAGGACGCCGGGTCGTCGCCCGACCGGGGATGAGCGGCGAGCAGGAGAGACGGAAGGCGAGCAGGAGAGACGGAAGGACCCCGGCCCGGCGGGCCGGGGTCCTTCCGCTGTGGTCGTACGGGGACGCGGTCAGTGGCTGCCGGCGAGTTCGCCGGTGAGCCTGCCGTGGAGGTCGGCGCTGGGGTGGTTCAGACCGGTGATCTCCACCGTCTTGCCGCGCTGGGCGTACTTGGTCTCGATCGCGTCGAGAGCGGCGACGGAGGAGGCGTCCCAGACGTGCGCGGCCGACAGGTCGATGACGACCTTCTCCGGGTCGTTCGCGTAGTCGAACCGACCGACGAGGTCGTTGGAGGAGGCGAAGAACAGTTCCCCGGTGACCCAGTAGACGACCGTGGTGTCGTCGGGGTCGACGACGGAGGTGACCTCGGCGAGGTGAGCGACCCGCCTGGCGAAGATGACCATCGCGGTGATCGTGCCGACCACCACGCCGATGGCGAGGTTGTGGGTGGCGACCACGGCGACCACGGTGACGACCATGACGCCGATCTCGCCCGCCGGCATCCGCTTCAGCGTCTTGGGGGCGATGGAGTGCCAGTCGAAGGTCGCGAACGACACCATGATCATGACGGCGACCAGCGCGGCCATGGGAATGTCGGAGACGACCGGCCCGAAGACGATGCACAGCACCATCAGAAAGGCGCCGGCGAGGAAGGTCGACAGACGCGTGCGGGCGCCGGACACCTTCACGTTGATCATCGTCTGGCCGATCATGGCGCAGCCGCCCATGCCGCCGAAGAAACCGGTGACGATGTTGGCGATGCCCTGGCCGACGGACTCGCGGGTCTTGTTGGAGCGGGTGTCGGTGATGTCGTCGACCAGCTTGGCCGTCATCAGCGACTCCATCAGACCGACCAGAGCCATCGCGAAGGAGTACGGGGCGATCGTCGTCAGGGTGTCGAGAGTGAACGGCACGTCCGGCAGGCCGGGGACCGGCAGGGAGGAGGGGAGCTCGCCCTTGTCGCCGACGGTAGGCACCGCGATGGCCGCGCCGACGGTGATGACGGTCAGGACGACGATGGAGACCAGCGGAGCCGGGATCACCCTGGTGACCCTGGGGAAGAGCACCATCAGGACCAGGCCGCCGATGATCAGTGGATACACCGCCCAGGGCACGTTCCTCATCTCGGGGACCTGGGCCATGAAGATCAGAACGGCGAGGGAGTTGACGAAGCCGACCATCACCGAGCGGGGGACGAACCGCATGAGCTTCGCCACGCCCAGCGCGCCGAGGGCGACCTGCATGACACCGGCGAGGATCACGGCGGCGACGAGGTGGCCGAGGCCGTGCTCGCGGTTGAGCGGGGCGACGACGAGCGCGACGGCGCCCGTGGCGGCGGAGATCATCGCCCGGCGTCCGCCGACGACCGAGATGACCACGGCCATCGTGAAGGAGGCGAACAGCCCCATCGCCGGGTCGACCCCGGCGATGATCGAGAAGGAGATCGCCTCGGGGATCAGTGCCAGGGCGACCACCAGCCCGGCCAGGACCTCGGTGCGCCAGACCTTCGGGTCGTTCAGCCAGTCGGGCGTGACGTCGCGCAGCCGCGCGGTGAGTGTCACAGCAGCAGAAGACAAGAGATGCGTACCTGTCGTGCTCGGGCACACCCCGTCGGCAGGCCGGGACGTGCGGGAAGGACGCGCGAGGCCGGGCCGGCACTCCGCGGACGGCCCGGGGAACGAGCCGGAAGTCGAAGAGGGGGGAGGTGTGGCCGGGCGGCGCGCACGGGCGGCCGGGCGGCTCACCTCCGGGGGCGAAGCCTCACGGCGGGCAGACAGCGGCGGTCGGCGTCATGGGCTCGCGCACGCGCTCTCTCCTGCACAATCCTGGATCTTCGCCGGGGGCGTCGTCGGCCCCGGAACAGCGGCAGCGAGGGAGCCGGGCCGCCCTCACGGGCAGCAACTCTACCCTAACGTTAGAGTAGGGCTTGCTGGGGCCGCGGACCGCGGACCGCCGACGGAGAAGGGCCGGGACCACGGGCGTGGACGACACACACATGCAGATCGGCGAGGTCGCCGCACGCACGGAACTGTCCTTGCGGACCATCCGGCACTACGAGGAGACCGGCCTGGTCGTCCCTTCCGCCCGCTCCCGGGGCGGCTTCCGCCTCTACACCGAGACCGACGTCGCCCGCCTGATGGTCATCCGCCGGATGAAGCCGCTCGGCTTCACCCTGGAGCAGATGCGCGATCTGCTGGACGCCACCGACCGCCTGGAGAGCCACGACCCCCTCGACGCAGACGAGCGCGAGGTGCTGCTGGAGCGCGTGCGGACCTACCGGCAGGACGCCGCCGAGCAGGTGGAGAAGCTGCGGGTCCAGCTCGCGCGCGCCGAGGACTTCGTCGCGACCCTGGGCGCCCACCTGGAGCGGAACGCTCCGTCCGCCCGCCTCTGAGACACCGCGGCGCCCCTCACGGGGGCCGCCCTCACGGGGCCGGCGCCTCGCCGCTGCGCGGCGGCGGCTCGTGGCGAGGCTGTCCTCGGAACACCCGGAGGCGACCGCTTCCCCGGTGCAGGCCGCCGCCCCCGGGCCGGGAAGACGATCACCGGCCGGGGCCGTGGCTCGGGCGCCGGCGAGCACGCCGTAGGGTCGGGCCATGGCCACTCCCGACTTCATCCGCACCCTGCGTGCCTCCGCCGGGCATCAGCTGCTGTGGCTGCCCGGTGTCACCGCCCTCGTCTTCGACGACCGGGGGCGCCTGCTGCTGAACCGGCGGAGCGACACCGGCGCCTGGTCGGTGATCGGCGGCATCCCGGACCCCGGTGAGCAGCCCGCGGTCTGCGCGGTGCGGGAGGTCGAGGAGGAGACCGCGGTGCGGTGCGTCGTCGAACGGGTCGTCCTGGTCCAGGCGCTCTCACCGGTGACGTACGGCAACGGCGACATCTGCCAGTACATGGACATCACCTTCCGCTGCCGGGCGGTGGGCGGCGAGGCACGGGTCAACGACGACGAGTCGCTCGACGTGGCCTGGTTCGACCTGGACGCCCTGCCGCAGCTGAACGAGTTCGCGCGCTTCCGCGTCAAGCAGGCCATGTCGGATGCACCTACATGGTTCGACACCACAGGAATCGGCTGAACTGTGTAGGGCGGACCCATGGGGCAGGGGCGGGCTGCTGTCTAGGGTCGGCCGCATGACCGCGTTGTCCACAGGCCTGACGGGGCGGCCGCGTGATGAGGAATCCTGTGACCATGTCCCGTGACCACCTGCCGCCCGCCGGGCGCCCCCGCACCGGGTCCCGCGCCCACGCCGGGGCCCCGGCCGACGCGGCGGCGGCAAGCGCCCCCACTGCCCGACCCGCCCCCGGCCCGGACCGCGGCCCCGGATCCGCGAGCCCCCCGCGTGCCGACCGTGCGGGAACGAGAACGGGACCGAGCACGGGAACGAGCGCGGGTCCGGGGAAGGCTACGGGGGCGGGTGTCGACACGGACACGGACACGGAGGCAAGGGCGGGGACCGACCCGGATCCGGGCCGGGGCCCGGGTACGGCCCCGGCCGGTCCGGCCGGTCCGGCCGCCCCGGACCGGGCCGACGAGCCCCCCGCCTCCGCCCCCGCCTCCGCTTCCGCTCCAGCTCCCGCTCCCGCCGAGACGCCGTTCCTGGAACTGCTCGCCCGGGGCGCGCCCGCCGAGGCGTACGAGCAGCCCGTGCTGCTCGCCCGTGCCGAGGGGTGGCCCGCCGAGCGGATCGCCGCACTGGAGGACGCCAAGCTGCTCGCCCTGCGCGTCCGCGCCGAGCTGGAGGGCAGGCGACGCCGGGAGGCCGAGCTGTCCGCGCTGTTCGAGACCGCGCACGACCTCGCCGGGCTGCGGGACCTGGACGCCGTGCTGCAGGCCATCGTGCAGCGCGCACGGTCCCTGCTCGGCACCGACGTCGCCTACCTCAGCCTCAACGACCCGGCCCGGGGCGACACCTACATGCGGGTCACCGAAGGGTCCGTGGCGGCCCGCTTCCAGCAGTTGCGGCTGGGCATGGGCGAGGGACTCGGCGGCCTGGTGGCGCAGACCGCCCGCCCCTACGTCACCGACGACTACTTCCGCGACGACCGCTTCCAGCACACCGTCCCCATCGACACGGGCGTGCGTGACGAAGGGCTCGTGGCCATCCTCGGCGTGCCCCTGATGCTCGGGAACACCGTCATCGGCGTGCTGTTCGCCGCCGACCGGCGGGCCCGGGTCTTCGAACGCGAGCAGATCGCCCTGCTCGGCTCCTTCGCCGCCCTCGCCGCGGCGGCCATCGACACCGCCAACCTGCTCGCCGAGACCCGGTCCGCCCTCGCCGGGCTGGAGCGCGCCAACGAGATCATCCGTGACCGCAGCGGCGTCATCGAACGCGCCTCCGACGTCCACGACCGGCTCGCCGAACTCGTCCTGCGCGGCGGCGGGGTGCACGACGTGGCCGCAGCCGTCTCCCAGGTCCTGGACGGCACCGTGGAGTTCACCGAGGCCGCCGCCGCGCCCGTCCGAGCCCTGCAGACCTCCCGCGCGGAGGGCCACGCGGTCCCGCACGGCGACGACTGGATCGCCGCGGTGGCGGCCGGCGGTGAACTGCTCGGCGCGCTCGTCCTGCGCGGGCACCCCGGGCTCGACCCGGTCGACCAGCGCACCCTTGAGCGGGCGGCCATGGTGACCTCGCTGCTGCTGCTGGCCCGCCGGTCCGCCGCGGAGGCCGAGCAGCGCGTGCGCGGCGAACTGCTCGACGACCTGCTCGACGCCCGGGACCGCGACCCCCGCCTGCTGCGGGAGCGGGCGAGCCGGCTGAACGCCGACCTCGACGCCACCTACGCCGTGCTCGCCACCCGCCTGGAGACCGGCACCGCCGACGCGGACCAGGAGGCCGACGCCCGGCGGCGCCTGTGGGCCGCGGCCTCGCACCTGGCGGCCACCGGAGAGGGCCTCGCCGCTGCCCGGGACGGCGGCACGGTCCTGCTGCTTCCCCTCGCCCCCGGGGACACCGCCACCGACCTGGCCCGCCGCGCCGCCCGCCAGCTCGGCACCGCCGTCCAGGAACCCGTCACCGTCGGCGCCTCCGCCCCCGTCGAGCACCTGACCGCCGTCCCCGACACTGTGGCCCGCGCCTACGCGGAGGCCCGGCGCTGCCTCGACGCCCTGCGGCTGCTCGGCCGGGCCGGGGACGGTGCCGCCGCGGAGGACTTCGGCTTCCTCGGCCTGCTGCTCGCCGGGGACCGGGACGTCGGCGGCTTCGTCGAGCGCACCATCGGCCCGGTCATGACGTACGACGAACGCCGCGGCACCGAACTGCTGCGCACCCTCGACGCGTACTTCGCCTGCGGCATGAGTCCCGCCCGCACCAAGGACGAACTCCACGTCCACGTCAACACCGTCGCCCAGCGTCTGGAACGCGTCGGCCGGCTCCTCGGCGACGACTGGCAGGAGCCGGGCCGCGCCCTGGAGATCCAACTGGCCCTGCGCCTGCGCCGGCTGGCGGGACGGACACCGCCGGTCGCGGACTGACCCGGCGGGGCGCTTCCGGAGCGCACCCGGATGCCCGCCGTGAGTGTGAGGGGCGGGGAAACGGTTAAACGCGGGGGATGAGCAGCTATCCCGAAAGGATCAGGTCCGGCGACGGCGGTTTCTCCTCGGCGGTCTCCCCGCGCGAGCCGTCGGCCCGCGTACCGGCGGTGGGGGCGGGCGCCTCCCCCATGCAGCCGCGGCGGGACGGCGAGGGCAGCCTCGCGCACGTGGTCGAGACCCTGCTGGACAAGGGACTCGTCCTCAACGCGGACATCATGGTCTCGGTGGCCGGGGTGGAGCTGCTGGGCATCCGACTGCGCGCCGCGCTCGCCTCGTTCGAGACGGCGGCCCGCTACGGGCTGGAGTTCCCCTCCGGTACCGACACGGAGACCGCCGCCTGGCGCGAGACCCGGGAGGAGAAGGAGTCCTGCCCGGCCTGCGGCAAGCGCGCCCCGCTGGAGCAACTGCTGAACCAGTGGTGCCCGTGGTGCGGCTGGCGCAGCGCCCAGGCCCAGGCCCGCGCGGCCGGGGACGGCGACGCCCCGGAGGCCGTGACCGGGGGCGGGGAGGCCACCGCCGCCGTCGAGGGAGGACGGGACGCGGACCCGGCGGAGGAACCCGCCGCCGAGCGGGAGGCGTCGCGGAGTGACGGCTGAACGAGCCCCCATGCGGCCCACCCGGGACCCCCGGGTGACCCTGGACGACCTGGTGGAGGTGCTGCTCAACAAGGGAGCGGTCCTGCACCTCGACCTCATCGTCGCGGTGGCGGACATCCCGCTGATCGGCGTCTCGCTCCGGGCGGCTGTCGCCGGGATGGAGACCATGCTGGAGTACGGGATGATGCGCCACTGGGACGAGGCCACCCGCGACTGGGCCGAACGATCCGTCGCCCGGCGGGCCCTGGACCTCCGCGAGGGAGAGCGCCTGCTCCACCGCACCGGCGGCGGACACCTGCTCACCGAGGGCGTCTACCGCGGCTGGCGGCCCGGGACCGTCCACGTCACCGACCAGCGGATCGTCGTGCTGCGCGCCGAGCCGCGCGAGATCCTGTGGCAGGCCGACCTCGCCGCCGTGCGCGCGGTGCGGATGACGCCCGAGCGCACGGTCGGCGGCGAGGAACGCCTGCGCCTCGAACTGACCCTGGCCGACGGGGCCCGGGAACTGCTGTCGGCCCGCGAGCCGGAGGCTCTGCACGACCTGCTCACCCGCGCCTGCGCCGGGAGCCTCGCGCCCGCCCTGCCCTTCGGGCACGCGCCCGCACCCGAGGAGGAGACGGCGCTCGCCGAGGGCCACCTCTGGTACGAGGAGCCGCGCCGCTCCGGTCCCCTGTGGCGGGGCGGGCGGGCCCGGCTCACCGAGGACCGGCTGACCTGGAAGTCCCCGGTGGACGCCCGTCCCGCGCTGGTGCTGCGCACCGCCGACATCACCGGCGCACGGCGGCTGCCCGGGCACGGCCCGGCCGGCGAGGGCAGTGTCCTCGGCCTGCGGACGGCCACCGGCGACGAGGTCCGGCTCGCCGCCGACGACCCGGCGGCCTGGATCCGCCGGCTGGACGCGGCCCGCCCCGTGGGAGCCGCCGGATGAGCGCGCGAAGGGCGGCCGGCCGCCCCGCACCGCGCACCGGGTCGCCCGCGGCCGGGGGCCGCGGAACGGGGTGGCCGATCAGGCACCGGGGAGCCGGACGGACGCCCGGGGGAGAGACCCGGGGTGCCCGGGCCGGCGGGCCGGACACCCTGCCCCACCGGGGCAGTGACCCCGGGCGAACCGCCGGACGGGGCCTCGGGCGGACCGCCGGACGGGGCCTCGGGCGGACCGCCGGACGGGGCCTCGGGCGGGCCGCTGGACCGGGAGCCGGACGCACCGCCGGACAGGGCCCCGGGCGGACCGCCGGACAGGGTCTCGGGCGGACCGTTGGGCAGTGCCTCCGCCCGGACGCCGGCCGGAACGCCCGCCCGGACGGCGGCCGGAACGCCCGCCCGGACGGCGGCCGGAACGCCCGCCCGGACGGCGGCCGGAACGCCCGCCCGGACGGCGGCCGGAACGCCCGCCCGGACCGCGGCCGGAACGCCCGCCCGGCCCGTGACCCGAACCTCTGTCCGGTCGGCGACCAGGCCGCCCGCCGGACCCGGGCACACCACACCCGACAGGACCGCGGAGAAGACAAGGGAGGACCGACATGCCGTTGACGGTCGACGAGAACAGCCTCAAGCAGGGGGTCCTGTCCCTCGTCGTGACGCTGGTCGAGGTCATCCAGGAGGCGCTGGACCGCCAGGCGCTGCGCCGCATGAACGGCGGCGACCTGACGCCGGAGGAGTCCGAGCGCCTCGCGGACGCCCTGCTGGAACTCGACGAGGCACTGGAACAGATCAAGGAGGACCACGGGATCGTCTCCTCGGTGGCCGACCTGCACCGCGGACTGGACGAGGTGGTCGACGACGTCGTGGACAAGCTGATCAACCCCCGGCGCTGGGCGGAGGAGGCACACGGATGACCGACCACGACCACACGGCGCTCTACGTGTACGCGTTGGTTCCCGACCGGCCCGGGGCCGCCGACGGGATCACCGGGCTGGACGGCCGCCCGCTGCGGCTGGCCGGGGTGCCCGGCACCGGCGTGGCCGCGCTGGTGCACGACGCGGCGCCCGCCCCGTACGAGGGCGGTGACGCCGAGGTGCGGCGCTGGGTGGCCGAGCAGAGCGAGGCGGTGACCGCCGTCTGGGAACGCACCGGCAGCGTGCTGCCGATGACCTTCAACGTGCTCGTCGCCGACGACACCGCCTCGGGCCTCGACGCCCGACAGCGCCTGGCCGCCTGGGTGGCCGAGCAGGAGCCCGGCGTCAGCGAGCAGTTGGCGGCCCTGGAGGGACGGTGCGAGCTGAGGGTGGAGATCACCGTGGACCGCGCGGCGGCCGCGGACGGGTCCGCCCCGCCCTCCGACACCCCGCCCTCAACCTCCCCGCCCTCCGGCACCCCCGGCCGCGACGCCCCGGTGGAACGGCCGGGGGACGGAGCCGTCTCGCCCGGCATGCGCAGGCTGCTGGCCAAGCAGCGGGAACGGGAGGCCCGCGACGCGGCCGGGCGGCTCGCCGACGCGCTCCACGCCGAGGTGCGGCAGCGCCTGCTGGCCGTCGCCGAGGACATCCGGGACCGCGGGCCCGTCCACCGGTCCGCCGACGAGACGGACGTGCTCTCCGCCGCCCTGCTGGTGCGGAACGAGGACATCGACGCCGTCGGCACCGTCCTCGGCGACCTCGGTGCCCGGGAACCCGCCGTCCGCATCCGCTTCTTCGGTCCCTGGCCCCCGTACTCCTTCACCGACGACCGGCACCGGGCCTACGCGGAGCGGCCCGCGTCCTGAGAGCGGAGCGGTCCGCGTCCTCGAGAGGAGCGGATCCCCGGCCGGCACGTGTCGTACCCCACACGCCGTCGGCGGTGCCCTTCATCACGGCCGGGCGCCGCGTCCGCCACCGGCCCGAGGACGGAGCCGGTGGGGCGGGCGGGGCCGCGTGGCGCTCCGCCGTCCGGCCGGGCGGACGGCGGGCGCGGGGCTCACCGGCGGTCGGTGTCGGACGCCGCCCCGCGCACGGCCGCTTCCGCGTCCTCGGTGAGCGGAAGGTGGTCGGCGGTGCCCGTGAGGTCGAACAGGCGCCGCACCGCGTCGTGGAAGGGGCCCGCCACCGCCAGCCGCCGGCCGGCGGCCGAGTAGCGCACCTGGGCCTCCAGCAGCAGGTTCAGCAGGCTGGAGTCGGCGAACCGGATGCCGGACAGGTCCACGACCGTCACCGGCGCGTTCACCTCCCAGGCCCGGGCCATGCCCTCCTCGAGCGCGTCGACCGTGTCGATGTCGATCTCGCCCGCCACCTCGAGAACGAACGCCTGGGCGCCTTCCCGCACCGTCACCATCTGCTCGTCACTCATGCCCGCACTCTGCCACCCTCCCGCGCGCAATCCCAAAGGTTCCCTTCGCCCGCCGCCGGAATCCTCCGTCGGAAACGGACTTGTCACCCCCGTTCCCGGCCGGCTCACCGGCTTGCGTCGGCGCCCCGGGGTGAGGAAGGGTGGCCGGACCACCCACTGCTGATGGAAAGGGGAGGTGAGCGGCCGCACCTGGCGGCCCGCGCATGACGACGCTCCCCGACCTGCCCGATCTCCCCCACGCCGTCGGCACCGGTCCGGCGGATCCGGTCGGCCGGGCGGCGGCCTCCCCCTTCCCCGTCGTCGTCCTGGACGCGGCCGGGTGCGTCGTGGACGTCAACGCCCCGGCGGCGGCGCTGCTGCCGGACGCCCGCGCCGGACAGCCCCTCCGCTCCCCGGCCTGGCTCGTCGAGGCGCACCGCACCCCAGGAGCCGGCACCCCGCGCGGTCCGGTCGGTGACCGGTTCGTCGCGGCCACGGCCGCCCCGCTCGGCGACGGCGGCCGGACGGCCTGGTGGCTGCAGGACGAGACCGCGCACCGCGCCCTCGCCGCCGAACTGGCGGCGGAACGCCGGCGCACCCGGTTCCTCGCGGAGGCGTCCAGCGCCCTGCTCGCCTCACTGAACCCGCAACGGTGCATGGAGGTCACCGCCCGCCTCGCGGCCGAGCACCTGGCCGACGCGGCCGTGGTGGTGACCCCGACCGGGGCCCGCAAGCTCCCCGTGGTCGTCTGCGACCACCGCGGCCGGATCACCCGGGACGCCGTCGCCGCCGCTGCCGCGTCGGAGCTGCCCGGACTGGACGAGGCGCTCCAGGGCTTCCCCCCGACGCCCCCCAGGTGGATCGACCCGGCCGCCGCTCCCGACTGGCTGGTCCCCGAGGGGTTCGGCGAGATCGGCGCGATGACGGTCACCCCGCTCCCCGGCCACGGCCTGTCCGCCGGCGCGCTGATCCTCCTGGGCCGCACGCGGCGCGCCGCGTTCGAGGCGGCCGAGGGGGAACTCGTCGGTCTGTTCGCCGCCCGGGCGGGCTCGGCGATGTCGGCCGCGCGGCTGTACGCCGAGCAGAACCAGGTGACCGACACCCTCATGCGGGCGCTGCTGCCGCCCACCCTCCGGCACGTCGAGGGCATGGAGTTCGCCGGCGGCTACCGCGCGAGCGTCGACACCGACCGCGTCGGCGGCGACTTCTACGACGTGCACCCGCCCGGCGAGGACTGCGCGGAGACGCTCGCCGTGCTGGGCGACGTGGCGGGCAAGGGCCTGGACGCGGCCGTGATCACCGGCCGGATCCGCAACACCCTGAACGCCCTGCGGCCGTTGGCGGACGATCACGGCCGGATGCTGCGCCTGCTGAACAACGCCATGCGCAGCGAGGGCGGCCGGGTGCGCTTCGCGACCCTGGTGCTGGCCTCCGCCCGCCGCGAGGGCAGGTCCGTGGCGTTGCGCCTGACGTCCGCCGGTCACCCCCCGCCGCTGATCGTGCGGCGGGACGGCACCGTCGAGGAGGCCGACACCGGGGGCACCCTGATCGGCGTCCTCCCGGAGATCACCTCCCGCACCGCACACGTCCGGCTGGCCCCGGGCGAGACCTGTGTGCTCTACACCGACGGCGTCACCGAGGCCAAGGGGGGTCCGCTCGGCGACGCCCAGTTCGGGGAGGAGCGCCTCACGCGCGCCCTGGCCGAGTGCGGCGGCCTGCCCGCGGCGGCCGTGGTCGAGCGCGTGCAGATGCTGACGGACGCCTGGATCGGCGGCGGACGCCACGACGACATCGCGGTCCTCGCCGTCACCGCGCCCCGCGGCGAGCCGACGGGTGCCGTGGACACGGCGACGGTGGGCACTCGTACCGCATGACCGCCACACGCGCATCCTCCCGCCAGGACGGGCCCGCCCACCGGACCGGGTCCCACCCGGCCCCGGCCGCCGTCGACGAGCGGGCGGAGCAGTGGGCCGAGCGGCTCTGGCAGGCCGCCCTGGCGGCGGACGAGTACGCGGCCCTCGACGTCGTGGCCGACGCACTGGGAGCGGGACTGGACCCGGAGTCGGTGCTCCTGGACGTGATAAGCGCCGTCCAGCACCGGGTGGGGCGGGAGTGGGCCGCCAACCGCATCGGCGTCGCCGACGAGCACGCCGCGACCGCCATCAGCGACCGGGTCATCGCCGCCCTGCCCGTACCCCGGCCGAACCCGGCGCGGGGCAGCGTGACCGTCGCCTGCGTGGACAAGGAGTGGCACGCCCTGCCCGCCCGGCTGCTCGCCGAGACCCTGCGGCTGCGGGGCTGGCAGGTCGCCTACCTGGGGGCGCAGGTCCCCACCGCCCACCTGGTGCGCCAGCTGCACCGCACCGGATCGTCGGTGGTGTGCCTGTCGGCCGCCCTCTCCACCCGCCTGCCCATGGCCCACGCGGCGATCACCGCGGTGCAGGCGACCGGCGTGCCGGTCATGGTCGGCGGTCTCGGCTTCGGCGTGGACGGCCGCTACGCGCGCCGGCTCGGCGCCGACGCCTGGGCACCGCACGCCCGTGCCGCCGCCGACCGGCTGGGCGCCGGGCCGCTGCCCGCCCCCCGGCCGCACCACCAGACCGTCGACGATCTGCCGCACCTCGCGGACCAGGAGTACACGAAGGTCACCCGCGCCGCGCACCACCTGGTGCGCGAGACCGTCGAACAGCTGGAGCGACGCTTCCCGCCGATGCGCGACTACGACGAGGAACAGCGCGAGCGCACCGCCGAGGACCTGGCGCACATCGTCGACTTCCTGGCCGCCGCCCTCTACGTCGACGACGCCGACGTCTTCACCGGCTTCCTCACCTGGACCGCCGGGATCCTGGCCGCCCGGGGCGTGCCCGCCCGCTCCCTGCCCCCCGCCCTGGACGCCCTGGAGGAGCAGATGCCGGACCTGCCCCGGACCCGCGGGCTCCTGGACGCCGGACGCGCCGCCCTCGCCGTCGGAGTCCGACCGCCGGCGGACCTCGCGGGAAGGGCCGGCGGTCAGGAGCCGGCCGCGCCCGGCGCTACTGTGGCCCCGTCAGCGGAGATCGCAGAAGGACGGAACACATGGCGGACATCGTGAAGACGGCGGCGCGCACGGTCTTCGAGCGCTACGACCTCGACGGGGACGGTCAGGTCACCCCGGAGGAGTACCGGCAGGTCGTGGCCGAACTGGAGGGCTCCCACCTCACCGAGGCGCAGGCCCGCGAACTGATCGACTCGCTGGACACCGACGGCGACGGCCGCATGTCCTTCGAGGAGTTCTGGGCGGCCATGAACGGCTGACCCGCGCCTGCCGCCCGGCACCGGCCCGGCACCCACGCGAGGCCCGGGCCGGAGCCGCCGAGGAGGCCGGGCCGCTCCTGACCGGCGGGTACGCCGCCGGAAGGCGCACGCCGGGGGAGTGGGGCCGGCCCCGCGAGGGGCACCGTCCCGCCCGCGGGCACCGGCCCGTCCCGCCCGCCCGTCGTCCCACCCCGCCCACCGGCACCGGCCCACCCCGCCCGTCGGCACCGGCTCACCCCGCCCGTCGGCACCGGCTCACCCCGCCCGTCGGCACGGTCGCGGCAGCCCCGGCCGGCCCGCCGCCGCACCCGCCCGGTCCCATCGCCGGTGCCCGGCCGCCGCTCTGACGGGCCGTCGCCTCCCACCCCGGCGGCACACCGCACGCCGAGCCCACCTGGGCGATCACCGGTGGCGGGGCGGTACCCCCGCTCATAGCTTCGGCACATGACCAAACGACACCTCACCTACCTCGCCTGCACCGCGGCGATCGTGGGTACCGGCCTGGCCGCCGCACCGTCCGCACCGTCCGCGGACCACCGCTCCGTGCACCGGGTGAACCCCGGCGAATCCATCCAGAAGGCCGTCGACGCGGCCGAGCCCGGCGACACCGTCCTCGTCGCCCCCGGCACCTACAAGGAGAGCGTCCGCATCACCGACTCGGGCGTCACCCTGCGGGGTTCCGGCGCGGGGCGCACCGTCCTGGTCCCCGGCACGGGCAAGGACGCCTGCGCCACGGCCGGCAACGGCGTCTGCGTCACCGGCACCGACGACAAGCCCCTCGAGGACGTCTCCGTACGGTCGTTGACCCTGCGCGGGTTCGAGAAGAACGGCCTGTGGGCCACCCGCACCGAAGGGTTCGAGGTGCGCGGCGTGAGCGCCGAGAAGAACGGCCAGTGGGGCATCGCCCAGGAGCGTTCGGTGCGCAGCGTCGTCAGCCACAACGTGGCCGAGGACAACGGCGACGCCGGGCTGTTCGTGTCCAACACCACCGACACCGAGGAGGGCGCCCGGGACGCGGACGGCACCGTGATCCGCCACAACCGCATGACCGGCAACCGCATCGGCGTCACCGTGCGCCGCCTGCGCAACCTGAGCGTGGAACGCAACGAGGCCACCGGAAACTGCGCCGCCGTGTTCGTGGTGGGCGACGAGTCCGAGCCGCGGGCCGGCGCCCTGAGCGTCACCCGCAACCACATCCACGCCAACAACAAGCACTGCGCGGCGACCCCCCGGCTGCCCTTCCTCCAGGGTTCCGGCATCGTCCTCACCGGCGCCGAGGACACGGTGGTGGCCCGCAACCGGGTCGAGGACAACCGCGGCACCTCACCGCTGTCCGGCGGCATCGTGCTGTTCAAGAGCTTCGTCGGCGCCGTCAACGAGCGCAACGACATCCGCGACAACCTGGTGACCGGCAACAGCCCCGCCGACCTCGCCAACCGGGACACCGCCGGCGCCAACACCTTCCGCGGCAACACCTGCACCCTCTCCGAGCCCGCCGGACTGTGCTGACCCCGGCCCCGCCCGGCCCCCCACCCCCACCCCCCAGCACCATCAGAAGCGAGGCAACGGATGACCACCGTTGATCCGACTCCCCCGCCGCCCATGCGGCTGAGGGAGCTCGTTTTCGGCGCGGCCTGCGCCGCCGCCGTCCGCGCAGCCGTCCGCCTCGGCGTGCCGGACGCGCTGGACGACACCCCCCTGACCGTCGACGACCTGGCGGAGGCGGTCAAGGCCCCGCCGCACACCCTGCGCCGCCTGCTGCGGGCACTGACCTGCCAGGGCGTCTTCACCGAACGGCCCGACGGCACCTTCGCCCACACCGACATGTCCCGCCTGCTGCGCGAGGACGACCCGCACAGCCTGCGCTACATCGCCCTGTGGTGCACCGAGCCGTGGACCTGGAACGTCTGGCCGCAGCTCGACGAGGCCGTGCGCTCCGGGCGCAACGTCTTCGAGGACGTCTACGACGAGGAGTTCTTCACCTACCTCAACGCCTCCGCCCCGGAATCCGCGCACGTCTTCAACCGCGCCATGACCACCTCCAGCGAGCAGTCCGCGCGGGACGTCGCCGGGCTCCTCGACCTGGCCGGAGCGGCCTCCGTCGCGGACATCGGCGGCGGCCAGGGCCACGTCCTGGCGAGCCTCCTGGAGAAGCACCCCCACCTGCACGGCACCCTGCTGGACCTGCCGGGCGTCGTGGACAACGCCGACCCGCGGCTGCGCGCGGGCGGCGCCCTGGCCGGCCGGGCCACCGTCGTGCCCGGCGACTGCCGCGAGGACATCCCCGTCCGGGCGGACGTGTACATCATCAAGAACGTCCTGGAGTGGGACGACGACAGCACCCGCAGGGCGCTGGCCAACGTCCGCCGCGCGGCGCGGCCCGGGGCCCGGGTCGTCGTCATCGAGAACCTCGTCGACGACACCCCCTCCATGCGGTTCACCACCGCCATGGACCTGCTGCTGCTCCTCAACGTCGGCGGTGCCAAGCACACCCGGCAGAGCATGACCGACCGCCTGACCGACGCGGGCCTCGTCATCGACGACGTCAGCCCGGTCAACGCCTACCTGCACGCCTTCGACTGCACCGTCCCGTAGGTCCTCCGTCCGCACCGGGCCGGACCCCGCTCCCCGGTCCGGCCCGGTCCGCACGAGAGGTCCCGGGCGCACGAGAGGTCCCGGACGACCGGTCCGGCCGCACCCGCCCGCACCGAGGCCGCCGGCCCCGCGACGTACGCGGAACCGGCGGCCTCGGTGTGCGCTCCTCTAGGAGCCGCCGCGCTCCCAGTGGTAGAAGCACTGCGCCATGGCGTCCTTGGGGCCGCGCCAGGTGGCCGGGTCGTACGGGCTGACGTACGCCTCCAGCTGTTCGCTGATGCTGCGGAACTCCGGGTGCCCGGCCACCTTCGCGATGGCGGGCGCCGGGTCCTGCTCGGACTCGATGAGGTGCAGGTACACGTCGTCGCCGAACCGGAACAGCCGCCGCCGGCTCACCCCGACCAGGTGGGGGAGTTCCCCCCGGTCGGAGGCGGCGAACACGTCGGCGATCTTCGACTCCGACCCGGGAGCCATCCGGGCGACGATCAGGGCGTGGTGCATCGGTGGTGTCCTTCCTGGACCTCGGGCCTTCCCGGACCTTCCCGGACCGGTGTCTCTCAGCGGGTGGAGGCGACGGACGCGTCGTCCCGCTCGCGGGCGGCCTGCTCGATCCGGTCCCGGATGAGCGCCATCTGCGTACGCGAGTTGCGGTTGATGTTGTCCGTCATCCACGCGTCGTCGACGGGGGCGTCGGGCTTCATCGCGAAGTCCTGCGTCCAGCGCATCTGCACCCCGCCCGGCACGTCCGCGTACTCCCACAGGATGTCCATGTGGGCGAACGGGCCGGTCTCGACGCGGCGGGCCCGCACGGTCCGCGTGGCGCGGTCCGGGGTGCGCTCGGACACCCAGCTCCAGACCGTGCCGTTGTCGTCCGGGTGCATGGTCAGGCGGAACCGGGTGGTGTCGCCCTCCCGCGCGAGCACCTCGACGGAGGCGTACTCGCTGAACAGGTTCGGCCAGTTCTCCAGGTCGTTGGTCATCTCCCAGACGAGGTCGAAGGGAGCGTCGACGGTGATGCTGTTCTCGGTGTGTCCGGCCACGGTCAGGCTCCAGCCTTGAGGGTGTTGTTGACGAGGTCGAGGAACTCCCGGGGCGTCTTGCAGCGCTCCGAGTCCGGCGGCAGCGACCGGCCGTACCGGTTCTCCAGCTCGCCGACGATGCCGAGCAGGCCCAGCGAGTCCAGACCGAAGGAGTCGAAGGGGGACTCCGCGGCCTGCCTCAGCTCCTGCGGGTCGACGGTGATGCCGGCCGCCTTCTTCATCAGGGCGGCCAGTTCGTCGAAGGTCACTTCGGTGGTGATCATGCTGTCTGCTCCTTCCCCGCCCGGACCTACCGGGCGGACTCGCCACCGCGGCGCACGACCAGCGCCGCGTTGGAACCCATCAGTCCCCTGCTGAGGACCAGGGCGGTGCGCAGCTCGGCCGGGCGGGCCCGCGACGTCACCAGGTCGAGGTCGTGGCAGCCGGCGGACACGTTGGGGGTGGGCGGCACCTGGCCGTGCTCCATGGCGAGCACCGCGGCCACCGTGTCCAGCACCGGCGCCGCGCAGTGCGCCCGCCCGTAGCCGGTCTTGGGAGCGGTGACGGGGACCCGGCTGCCGTGGGCGCCGAGGGCGTCGGTGATCGCCAGCGCCTCGGCGCGGTCCGCCTCGGGCACGCCCATCGCGTCGGCGAACACCACGTCGACGTCCTCGGGGGCGCAGCCCGCCTCCGCCAGGGCACCCTCGATCGCCCGGGCGAGGCCCGCGCGGGAGTCCGCCCAGCGCGACGCCCCGGTGAAGGTGGCGGCGTGCCCGGCCAGGGTGGCCCGCACGGCGGCACCCCGCCGACGGGCCTGCTCCTCGTCCTCGACGACGAGCAGGGCGCCGCCCTCGGCGGGCACGAAACCGCACGCCGCCTCGGTGAACGGGAGGTAGGCCCGCTCGGGCTCCTCGACGGTGCTCAGTTCGGGGTAGCCGAGCTGGCACACCATCGAATAGGGGGCCAGGGGCGCCTCGGCGGCGCCGACCAGCATGGTGCCGGTGCCCCGCCGCACGTCACGCGTGGCGTGCGCGAGGGCGTCCAGCCCGCCGGCCTCGTCGCCGGCCACCACACCGCAGGGCCCCTTGAAGCCGCCGCGGATGGAGATCTGGCCGGTGCTCGCCGCGTAGAACCAGGCGATCGACTGGTAGGGGCCGACGAACTTGGGGCCCTGGCCCCAGAGTTTCTGCAGCTCCCGCTGGCCGAACTCGCCGCCTCCGGATCCGGCGGCGGTGACCACCCCGACGCCGAACGGCTCCGCGGGGTCACCGCTGCCGAGCCCGGCGTCGTCGAGGGCGAGGGAGGCCGCCGCCATCGCGAAGTGGCTGAACCGGTCCGTCTGCACGAGGAACCGGTCCTCGATCAGGTCCGCCGCGTCGAAGCCGCGAACCTCGCCGGCCACCCGCAGCGGCAGGTGGTCGCAGCCCTCCCGGGTGATCCGGTCCAGTACGACGACGCCCTCGCTGACGGCCTTCCAGAACGCGTCGGTGCGCGTGCCGTTGGGCGCGATCACACCGATGCCGGTGACGGCGGCGCCCCGGGGAGGCCGGCCGCGCAGGCCGCCCTGTGTGCGCTGTGTGCGCTGTGTGCTCATGGAGTCCTCCCGCCCGGCCCGGTCAGCAGCACCGCGGACTGGAAGCCGCCGAACCCGCTGCCCACGGAGAGCACGTGGTCCAGCTTCCGCGGACGGGCGGTGCGCGGCACGTAGTCCAGGTCGCACTCCGGGTCGGGGGTCTCGTAGTTCGCCGTCGGCGGCACCACCTGGTGCTTCAGCGCCAGGACGCAGGCGACCACCTCGATCGCGCCGATCGCGCCCAGGGAGTGCCCCACCATGGACTTGATGGAGCTCATGGGCGTGTCGTGGGCGTGCGCGCCCAGCGACCGCTTCACCGCCGCCGTCTCGTGCCGGTCGTTCTGGCGGGTGCCGGAGCCGTGCGCGTTGACGTAGTCGATGCGCGTGGGATCGATCCGGGCCTGCTCCAGCGTGCTGTCGATGGCGCGGGCCATCTCCAGACCCTCACTGGTCAGCCCGGTCATGTGGTAGGCGTTGCCGAAGGTGGCGTACCCGCCGATCTCGCAGAGGATCTCCGCGCCCCGGGCCCGGGCGTGCTCGTAGTCCTCCAGGACGAGCACCGCGGCGCCCTCGCCCATGACGAAACCGTCGCGACGGGCGTCGAAGGGACGGGAGGCGTGCGCGGGATCGTCGTTGTTGGGCGACGTCGCCTTGATGGCGTCGAAGCACGCCATGGTGATCGGCGATATGGGGGAGTCGGACGCCCCCGCGATGCAGACGTCCGCGCGGCCCTCGGCGACGGTGTGGAAGCCGTAGCCGACCGCGTCGAGCCCGGAGGTGCAGCCCGTGGAGACGGTCTGCACGGGGCCCCGCGCGCCGAAGCGTTCGGCGACGACCGAGGCGAGGGTGCTCGGCTGGAACGCCAGGTGCAGCTTCGGCTCGGCCGCCCGGTGGTCGACGTCCCAGCGGCTGCCGTGCTCGCTGACCCGGACGTAGTCGTGCTCCAGCCGGGTGGTGCCGCCGACCGCGCTGCCGAGACTGACCGCGGTGCGCCAGGGGTCGGCGGGGGACGAGTCGAGCCCGGCCTCCCGCACCGCCTCGTCGGCCGCGACCGCCGCGAACTGGATGTAGCGGTCCGCGTGCTGGCACAGCTCCGGATCGAGGCCGTGCTCGAAGGGATCGAAGTCGCACTCGGCGGCTATGCGGGAGCGCAGTCCCGCCGGGTCGAACAGGGTGATGCCGCGGGTGGCGGTGCGGCCGGCTGCGAGGAGGTCCCAGAACGCCGTCGTCCCGGTACCCCCGGGAGCGACCACACCGATACCGGTGACGGCCACTCGCCGGGTCATTTTATGGCCCCACTGGGCTCGGACGGCCGCCCGTGCTCGGGCCCGCCGACCGTGAGCTGCGGCCCGGCCTCGCTGGAGACGTTCTCCTCGGTGTCGACGTGGCCCAGGCTCGGGTGCGGGGCCAGCGGACCGAGGTGGAAGACCATGCGGGCCTCCTCGTCACCGACGTTGCGGAAGCGGTGCCGCATGTCGACGGGGATCAGCAGGCCCTGCTCGGCGCGCAGCGCGAACGGCTCGCCGTCCAGGTCCACCTCGAGCGCGCCGCTGACGACGTACACGAACTCCTCGGAGTACGGGTGGTAGTGCTCGCCGATGCGCTCACCGGGCTTGATGATGGCCAGCCCCATGAACCCGCTGGTGGAGCCCACCGTGGCGGGCGTGAGGAGGGTCCTGAGGTCACCGCCGCGCCGGCGGTTGGGTTCCGTCTCGCTCAGGTCCACGATGCGTGGATGATGCTTGGACATGATGGGTACCTCCGGTTGGTGCGGGACGCCGGGGCGTCGACGGCCCGGCGTCGCCGCGGTTGACCGTCAGGAAGCCGCCGCGCTGCGGTCGGTGACCGGCATCATGTCGGCGTGCGACAGGAGCCGGTTGAGGGTGCGCTCCGAGTCCAGGGAGCCCTCGACGCCGATCGCGGCGCCGTCCAGCAGCCGCTCCAGTTCGGCGGCCTTGCCGGCGCCCTTGATGCCGAGGGCGGCGTGCGGGTCGAGGTCGAGGTCGCCGGTGACGTCGACCAGGCGGACCACGATGTCGTCGCGCTGGAAGACGGTGCTCGCGTACACCGGGCCGGACGGGTCCTCGGCCGCGGCCTCGTCCTGGTGGGCGAGGAACCGGGCGAGGTCCGTGCCGCGGCCGGTGACGGCCGGGTAGTACAGCATGTGCCGCCGCAGCCCGGCCGGTTCCGGTCCGCCGGACACCACGTGGTGCACGGCGGGCAGCGCGGCGCGGGTGAAGAACACCCGCGCGGAGTCGGGGTCGGTGAGGTCCCGTTCCTGCTCCAGGTACGGGTCCAGGGCCTGCTCGACCGCCCGCACCCCGGGCTGCTTCGCCACGTGCCGCAGCGCGGCCAGCAGGTCGCCCTCCACCTCCACGGCCCGGACGACCCGGTTGCCGTGCATGAACAGGGAGGTGCGGCGCAGCCGGGTGGTCTCGTCGACCCGGGCCTCGGGGGACTCGTACCCGGCCAGGAGTTCGGCGACCTTCGACTCGGAGCCCGGCTTCACGGTGAACGTCAGGGCGTGGCGGGCCACTCCGTCGCCCACCCGCACGGCGGTCTGCAGGCCGGCCGCGGCGCCCGCGTCCGACGGCTGGTCGCGGTGGGTCTCCCGCAGCACGGTGTAGCGCATCGAGCGGGTGTCGCGGACGCAGCTGTGCATCGGCCGGACGGTCTCCACGTGCTCCTCGCTGTTCACCCAGGCGAGGAACGGCGGGGCGCTCTCCCACTCGCTGGTGATGAGCCACTGCGAGGGGTTCTCGATGGACTGGCAGAGCTGGTCACTGATGTGACCGGGGACGGAGGCGACCTTGCTCCGCATGTGCTCGTACGCGTCGAGGAACTGCTGCTGCGCTCCCTCGTACAGGTCGAGCAGCAGGATCACCCGCAGCCTGGAGCCGTCGAAGGCGGACTGCGATATGCGTCCCGACATGGTCATCCGGCACACCTCTCCTCTTCTTCGCGGAAGTACAGCTCGAGGGTCAGGAACGACCGCCTGTCCGAAGGGGGCCGGGGTCGCCATGCCTCGATGGTCGACGCGGCCCCCACAGGGCGCGAGCGACACGGTGCACCCGGGTGAACCCCGCGCCAACCGGGTGCCGCGGCGACGCGCGCCCCTCCCCGCCGGGCATGTAAGGGGGCGTCCCGTTCCGCAGCCCCGCGCGGGCGATGCTGGAGGCGCTCTGTCATGAACCGAATCGAAGAGGCCGGCGAGGTCGGGCACCGCACGCCCGTCCTCATCGTCGGCGGCTCGCTCGTGGGCCTGTCCACCTCCCTGTTCCTCGGACGCCTCGGTGTCCCCCACACGCTGGTCGAACGCCACGCCGGCACGTCCGTGCACCCGCGCGGGCGCGGCAACAACGTCCGCACCATGGAGCTGTTCCGGACCGCGGGCGTCGAGGACCGGATCAAGCGGGCCGCGACGGTGCTGGCGGACAACCACGGCATCCTGCAGACGCCGAGCCTGACGAGCGACGCGGGCGAGTGGCTGTTCCGCGAGATCGACCCCGGCGGCGGCCTGGCCCGCTTCAGCCCCACCGCCTGGTGCCTGTGCAGCCAGAACGACGTCGAGCCCGTGCTGGTGGAGGCGGCCCGCGAACTCGGCGGCGACCTGCGCTTCCACACGGAACTGATGTCCTTCGACCAGGACGCCGACGGGGTCACCGCCCGGGTCAAGAGCCGGGACACCGGCGAACACACCACCATCCGGGCGGACTACCTCGTCGCCGCCGACGGCCCGCGCAGCCCCGTCCGCGAGCGCCTCGGCATCGCCCACAACGGCCCCGGCGACCTGTTCCACAACGTCAGCATCACCTTCACCTCCCGCGACCTCGCCGACGTGGTGGGGGACCAGCGGTTCATCGTCTGCTACCTGACCGGCGAGGACGGGGACGGGGCCCTGCTGCCGGTGGACAACCGCGAGCGCTGGGTGTTCCACGCCCCCTGGCACCCCGAACACGGCGAGACGCTGGAGGAGTTCACCGACGAGCGGTGCACCGCCCACATCCGGCGGGCCGTCGGCGTACCCGACCTGGACGTCACCATCACCGCCCGCGCCGCCTGGCACGCCGCCGAGCGGGTCGCCGAACGGTACGCCGACGGCCGGGTGTTCCTCGCCGGCGACTCCGCCCACGAGATGTCTCCCACGGGGGCCTTCGGGTCCAACACCGGCATCCAGGACGCCCACAACCTCGCCTGGAAGCTGGCCGCGGTGCTCGACGGCTGGGCCGGGCCGCGGCTGCTGGACTCCTACGACGCCGAACGCCGGCCCGTCGCCGAGGCCACCAGCGCCCGCGCCTCGTCACGCTCGGTCGAGCACAGCCACCCCGGCTACACCCCCGCCGAACAGACGGGCGGGCCCGGCGGACGCAAGGGCGGCATCCTCAACGTCGCCCTGGCCTACCGCTACCCCCGGGGCGCGGTCCTCGGCACCGACCCCGCCGCGCCCGTCGTCCCCGACGGGGTACGGCTGACCGGCGAGCCCGGCAGCCGCGCCCCGCACCTGTGGCTGGAGCGGGACGGCGCGCGCCTGTCCACGCTGGACCTGTACGAGCGCACGCCCGTCCTGCTGAGCGCCGCGGGCTCCGCATGCCCCTGGCACGCGGCGGCGGACCGGGTGGCGCAGCGGCTGTCCGTGCCGCTCACCTCGTACCGGGTGGGCGACGGACCGGACACCGATCTCCGGCCGGCGGACGGCGCCGACTGGGCGGCGGCGCACGGCATCACCGCCGGCGGCGCGGTCCTGGTACGCCCCGACGGGTTCGTGGCCTGGCGTTCCGAGGGGCCGGTCACCGACCCGGAGGCGGCGCTGCGCGAGGCCGTCGGGACGGTCTTCGACCGGCACTGACCGCGGGGGGCGGCCGGGCGGCGTCAGTTCCCGCCGATGCCTCCCTGCCGCCCCCGCTCCGCCTTCGCCTGGTGCTGCTCGAACCGCTGCACCGCCGGGCCGTCGACGTCCCAGGGCCACGGGGTGACGGTGCCCTGGAGCACCTGGAAGACGTGGTGCGCGTCGGCGGCCCGCCCGGCCGCGCACAGCGCGTACGCCAGCACGTTCAGGTCGGCCAGCGCCGCAGCGTGCTGGAAGAAGCCGGGCTTCGCCCACAGCCCGGCGGCCTGCTCGACGGCCGCCGCGATCTGCCCGCCGTCCCACAACTGGCCCGCGGTCATGGCCCGCACCCCGCCCTGCGCCAGCAGGCCCTGGTACTGGCGGACGGCGGCCGTGATCTCGATCGCCGCGCAGGGCGCGTTGGCGGGGATGCGGGTGCGCACCACGTCGATGAAGTCCAGCACCGACGCGCTCGAACCGCCCTCCTCCGGCGAGAGGTAGGCGAGCATCTGCACGTACGCCTCACGGTGCCAGCGGTCGCGGGCCGTGGCCTCCCGCCAGATCGCGTTGACGTCGTTCTGCGCGTACCGCTCGACGCGGGCCAGGCCGAGCAGGACCACCCAGGGCGTCGGGTCGGCGGGGTCGGCCTCGGCCGCCCGGTGGCACTGGTGCACCAACTGGGCGGCGTCCTCCACCCGACGGTCGCGCAGGCCGCGCGCCAGGCCGACCCAGGAGTGGAACACCAGCGCGTCGGCGTTGTCCGGCTCGCGGTCCAGCCAGGCAGCGGCCAGCTCGGTCCCGGCCACCGCCTCCGCCAGCACGGACGCGCGGTGGCTGCGACGGTCCCAGTCGTCGCCCGCCTCCCGCAGCAGCGTGGCGACGACCGACACCTCGGGGGCCCGGCCCCCGCCGACTCCCCGCTTGCTCAACTGCTTCAGACCGCGGGCCAGGTCGGCGTCGTCGAGGGCGGGAACGATACGGGGACGTCGGCTGGTGCGACTGCTGAAGAGGGACATGCACGCAGCGTAGGAAGTGTTTCGCGCTCGGCAAGCGTTACCGGGTGATCGTTACCGATCTGGACCCAGGGGTTCGCGTACCGTCACCGATCCGGGCGGAGCGATTCCGTCCGGACCGGTGACGATCACCCGGTACCGGGCGCGAGGGAAGGTGACGACAGGACCCAGGGCGCTCGCGCCCGCCGTCGCCGCCTCGGACGCGGGGACGCCCCCGGTGCGGGACCGTGACCGGGGGCCACGGTCCCGCACCGGGGGTGCGCACCGGCGGATCGGCGGATCGGTGGGATCGGCGGACCGGTGGGACGTCCGGCGTCAGACCGCCGGGGCCGGGTAGGTCGGGTACTCCACGCCCGAGACGTGCTGGACGACCCGGACGACCTGGCAGGAGTAGCCGAACTCGTTGTCGTACCAGAGGTAGAGGATCGCGTTGTCGTCCTCCACCTTCAGGGCGCCGGCGTCGACGATGGACGCGTGGCGCGAGCCGATGAAATCGCTGGAGACCGCGTCGGGAGCGCTGATGAAGTCGATCTGACGCTTCAGCGGCGAGGTCAGCGACACCTTCCGCAGGTGGTCCAGGACCTCCTGACGGTTCGTCGCCCGGCCCAGGCGAAGGTTCAGGATGGCGATGGAGACGTCGGGCACCGGAACGCGGATGGAACTGCCGGTGATGCGCGCCTTGAGGTCCGGCAGCGCCTTAGCGACGGCCGAGGCGGCGCCGGTCTCGGTGATCACCATGTTCATCGGCGCGGAACGGCCGCGGCGGTCGGACTTGTGGTAGTTGTCCAGCAGGTTCTGGTCGTTGGTGAAGGAGTGGACGGTCTCCACGTGTCCGCTCAGCACGCCGTACTCGTCGGCCATCGCCTTCAGCGGCGGCACGATCGCGTTGGTCGTGCAGGAGGCGCAGGACAGGATCTGCTCGTCCGGCTTGAGGGTGTCGTGGTTGACCCCGTGCACGATGTTGGGCACATCGCCCTTGCCGGGCGCGGTCAGGACGACCTTGTCGACGCCGGGGCGCAGGTGCTGCGAGAGGCCCTCGCGGTCGCGCCACTTGCCGGTGTTGTCGATCAGGATCGCGTTCTTGATGCCGTACGCCGTGTAGTCGACCTGTGAGGGGTCGTTCGCGTAGATCACCTTGATGCTGTTGCCGTTGGCGACGATCGTGCTGTTCGCCTCGTCCACGGTGATCGTGCCCTGGAACTGCCCGTGCACCGAGTCGCGGCGCAGCAGCGAGGCACGCTTGACGAGGTCCTGCTCACCGCCCTGGCGGACGACGATGGCGCGCAGCATCAGGCCGTTGCCGGAGCCGGACTTCTCGATCAGCAGCCGGGCGAGGAGCCGGCCGATGCGGCCGAAGCCGTAGAGGACCACGTCGCGCGGTTCACGGCGGTCGATCTTGTTCGCACCGGTCGCGCCCGCCACCGCCTCCGCGGTGAACTCGGCCACCGACAGGCCGCGGTCGTCCGTCCGGTACGTCGCGGCCAGCATGCCGAGGTCGATCTGGGACGGGCCGAGGTCGAGCGCGGTGAGGGCCTTCAAAAACGGCAGCGTCTCGGTGACGGAGAGTTCCTCGCCGGCGATCTGCCGGGCGAAGCGGTGGGTCTTGAGAATGCTGACCACCGACTTGTTCACCAGAGAGCGGCTGTGCAGCAGGACGGTGACGTCCCGCTCGCGGTGCAGCTTCCCGATGATCGGGATCATCGACTCCGCGATCTCCTCGCGGTGTTGCCAGGCGGTGAACGAGTCTTCGTTGACAGTCACAGGATCATCTTTCGAGCTAGACGGCGCTCATATGATAGCCATGCGTTTCAGGGGAGCGGCAGGGGGTCGGTTCCGCAGGGTTGCGCCGTCGCGGACCGGGTACGCGTGCAGCACCCGCGCCCGGAAACGATCTTGATCCGGGCGGTCGCACGCACCTCCGCCAGCAGGGATCTGTCATGGAAACACCCGCGCACGAGAACAACGCCCCCACGCCCGCGCAGCGCGCCCTGGACGCGCTCGCGCACGACACCGAGGACACCGCCGCGCTGGACGCCCTGGCGGACAGCGACGTCCTGATCCCGGTCCCCGACGACACGGGCGACGAGGAGGCGGCCGACCCCGGTGCCGTGGCACTGCCGGTGCTGGAGCAGCCCGGCGGCACCCAGGTGGTCCCGGTGTTCACCTCGGAACTGGAGATGACCGGGCTGCTGCCCTTCGTCTCCCGCTACCGGCTGGTGCCGCTCGGAGCGCTCGCCGCCCAGTGGCCGGCCGAGGAACTGTCCCTCACGATCGACGGCAGCTCCGAACACAGCCTCACGCTCACCTCCGAAGGCGTCCGCACCCTGCTCGCCCGCCCCTGAGGCACCGTCCACCCCCGGTCGCCCGGGCGACCGCTCCCCGTCGGCGGGTCGCGATGCACCGCACCGCTTGCCGCGTCCTGCCGCGTCGCCGGGGAGGTCGTCCGGTTCGTGGCGCCGCTGACCGCCGCCAAGAGGGCCGCATCGGCCAACTTGGGTACTCCGCAACGACATCGACCCGCCAAGCGCCCCCGAGCCCGGGACAGCGGGACCCGGACTGCGCGACAGTGGAGGAGCCCGCAGAGCGGCACCCGCGGTGGAGGTGGACGACATGCTGAGGACTCCCGTCGACGGGACACGGCTGCACATCCTGATGTGGCTCAAGCACCCCGAACTCGCCGAGAGGGGCGCCACCGCCGACGCCGTCGCGGCCCGTTTCCGGATGCCCGACCCGGTGGCCCGCACCCACCTCGGACTCCTCGCCGCGCTCGGCCTGCTGCACGTCGACCGCGCCGACGGCGCACCCCGCTACCGGCGGGACGAGGTACGCATCGCCGAGGTGGCACGCCTGGTCGAGAAGGGCTGGTAGCGCCCCGCGCGCACGCGCCCCGGCCGTCCGCAGCCATCGGTGGGCCGACGGAGCAGACGGGCAGACAGGCCGGATCGGCCGGGCAGACGGGCAGACGCAGAACAGCCGGAGCACCGGCCCACACGGCGCGCCCCCGCCCGCGGACCTGTCGTGCTGCGGCGGGCGGGCGGGTGGGCTGGCCGGCCGGACCGTCGGCCGCTGTGGCAGGTCCGCGTGGGCGGACGGCCGGAGCGCGACGGCGGAGGACGGCCGGACCAAGCCCGTCCGGCTGGTCCGGTCCGTCCGCTCGCCCCCCGGCCGCCCCGGACGGCCATGCGGTCCGCCGCGTTAGGCTGGGGACCGCCGTGGGCCCGCCCACGGCACGGCGGTGGGGCCCGCCGTCCCGAACCGCGCACCGCCGCCGACGGTCCCTGCTCATGACCGCGCCCGGACGACGCCCGGGCCGCCCGCGAGTAGGAGACGCGCCCCGGTGACACCCCCGCCCAGCGCACGCCCCGTCCGGGCCGTGCGGTTCCCCGGCCTCCCGGTCCTGGCCGTCGTCGCCCTCGGCGGAGCGGCGGGTGCCGCCGCGCGCCACGCGGCCACGCTGTGGTGGCCCGTCGCGCCGGACCGCTTCCCGTGGACCACCCTCGGGGTCAACGTCCTCGGCTGCGCCCTGATCGGGGTGCTCATGGTGACGGTCACCGAGGCCCGCGCCGTCCACCCGCTCGTCCGGCCGTTCCTCGGCACCGGGTTCCTGGGCGGCTTCACGACCTTCTCGACGTACACCGTGGACGGCCTGCGCCTGATCGAGTCGGGGCGCGCGGGCCTCGCGCTCGTGCTCCTCGCGGGCACGCCGGTCGCCGCGCTGGCCGCCGTGTGGACGGCCACCGCGGCTACCCGCCGCGTCCTGCGGGTGGCCGCCCCCGGTCCCCTCCGCAGGGCGCCGGAGCCCACCGGCGGGGGCGCCCCGTGACCTGGCTCCTCGTCGTGCTGGGCGGGATGGCCGGCGCGGTCCTGCGGTACCTCACCGACCACGCGGTGCGCTCCCGGCACGACAAGGCGTTCCCGTGGGGGACGTTCCTCGTCAACGTCACCGGCTGCCTGGTCCTCGGTCTGCTCACCGGCGCGATCGCGGCGGGCGCCGCCGGCCCCCGGCTCGGGCTGCTGCTCGGCACCGGCTTGTGCGGGGCCCTCACCACGTACTCGACCTTCTCCCACGAGACGCTCCGGCTGGCCGAGTCCGGCGACCGGCTGCTCGCGGCCGTCAACGTCACGGCGAGCGTCGTGACCGGCACGGGCGCCGCCTTCGCGGGCGCCGCGCTGGCCCGTCTCCTGTGGGCGTAGGGCCTCGCTCGGCTGGGCCCTGCCCGGCGGGTCGTGCCCCGGGTCCGATCCCGCTCACCAGCGCTCGAGGGAGCCGCTGATCGCCAGCTGCTCGGTCCCGGACAGGCCCCGGCGGCGGCGCGCGGGGGAGCGCGCACAATGGGGATCATGACGACGTCCATGACCTTCCTGCCGGTGCTGGAGCGCATCGCGGAGGAGATCGAGCGCACGCCCGGCCGGGGCGTTCCCGCCGGCTACATCCCGGCCCTCGCGGCCCGCGACCCGCGTCGCTTCGGCATGGCCGTCGCCGAACTGGACGGCACGGTGTACGGGGTGGGGGACTGGCGGGAGCCCTTCTCGGCCCAGTCGATCACCAAGGTCTTCACCCTGGCGCTGGTGCTGGCCCGGGAGGGCGACGTCCTCTGGGAGCACGTCGGCCGCGAGCCGTCCGGCAACCCCTTCAACTCGCTGGTGCAACTGGAGTACGAGGACGGCATCCCGCGCAACCCGTTCATCAACGCGGGCGCCCTCGTCGTCACCGACCGGCTGCACACGCGGACCGGCGACGCGGCCGGGGAACTCCTCGCCCTGCTGCGGGCCGAGAGCGGCAACCCCGGCCTGGACTTCGACCTGGAGATCGCCGCCTCCGAGGACGCCCACGGCAACCGCAACGCGGCCCTCGCCCACTTCATGGCGTCCTACGGCAACATCGACAACCCCGTGCCGGTCCTGCTCGACCAGTACTTCCGGCAGTGCTCCGTCGCCGCGTCCTGCGGGGACCTGGCGTCGGCCACCTCCTTCCTGGCCCGGCACGGTCTACGCGCCGACGGCACCCGCCTGCTCAGCCGCAGCGAGGCCAAGCAGGTCAACGCCGTGATGCTGACCTGCGGGACCTACGACGCGGCCGGGGACTTCGCCTACCGGGTGGGCCTGCCGGGCAAGAGCGGGGTGGGCGGCGGGATCATCGCCGTCGTGCCGGGCCGCTGCACCCTGTGCGTGTGGAGCCCGGGCCTGGACGAGCACGGCAACTCGGTGGCGGGCGTGGCCGCCCTGGACCGTTTCACCACCCTGACCGGCCTGTCGGTCTTCTGAGCCGGGTGGGCCTCCGGCCCAGGTTTCCCTCGTGGCCGGTCGGCCTGCGACGCCCCTCCCCGTCCCGGTATCCCGTGGCGGGGCCCCGGTCGTCGGGGCCCGGGCGCGCCGGCTCAGTCGCGCGGGGCCGGGCCGAAGAGCAGGCGCAGCACCAGCGCCACGGCCGCCGCTCCGAGCAGCGCGGCACCGGCGACGGTCCAGGCCACCGGACGTCCGGGGGTGCCACCCGCGTCCCCGGCCGCGGCGGCGCCGACGGGACGGGCCTGGGGGCCCGCCGCCGCGGCGGCCTCGGTGGCGCCCTCGGTGGCCCGCCCGGCGTCGAGCGAACCGACCGGGTCGACCCGCCCGGCCGCCTCGAACCCCCAGTCGAGCAGGGAGCGCGCCTCCTCGTACACGGCGTGCCGGTGGCCCGAGCGGGGGTTCATCACCGACACCACCAGCGTGCGCCCGTTCCGTCGGGCCGCGGCGATCAGCGTGTGGCCGGCGTGTGTGGTGTAACCGTTCTTGATCCCGACCAGACCCCGGTAGGGCCGCACGCCGTCCGCGCCGGTGAGCAGGCGGTTGGTGTTGAGGATGCCGTACGACCCTCCGTCCCGGCCGGGGAAGCGGGCCTCGGCGCGGGCGCAGTACCGGGCGAAGTCGGGGTTGCGCAGCCCCGCCCGGCCGAACACCGCCAGGTCGAACGCCGAGGACACCTGGCCGGGCGCGTCGTACCCGTCGGGCGACTTCACCCGGGTGTCGCGGGCGCCCAGGGCGCGCGCCTTGGCCTGCATGCGTGTCACCGTGGCCCGCTGCCCTCCGTTGAGGGCGGACAGCACGTGCACGGCGTCGTTGCCGGAGCTGAGGAACACGCCGTTCCACAGATCGGAGACCCGGTAGGCGCGGTCCTCGGCCACCCCGACCAGACTGCTGCCGGCACCGATCCCCTCGAGTTCCTTCGCGCTGACCGTGTGGCGCAGCCCGCCCGGCAGGATGGGCAGCAGGGTGAGCGCGAAGAGTGCCTTGAGGGTGCTGGCCGGAGGCAGTTTCCGGTGCGCGTCGTGCCCGGCCAGCACTGCTCCGGTGCGGGCGTCGGCCACCAGCCACGACCGGGCGGACAGGTCCGGGACATCGGGGGCCCCGGCGCGGGGACGGACCTGGGTGCCGCTCCGGTACAGCAGCGCCGCCGGAGCGGCCGCGGCGGTGGCCCGGCCGTCCGGCGGTCGCAGGTCGGTGCCCGCCCCCGGACGGGCGGTCGCGGCGGCCGGCCCGGCCGCCAGCAGGCCGGCCGCGCAGAGGGCGCACCCGGCGGCGACGGCCCGCGAAGCAAATCCGATCGTCATCCCGCCAACGTAGAAACGGACCGGAGCCGCACCGCGCTGCCCGGGCCGGGCGAGGTCCCCGAGCACCCGGATGCCGCACGCCACTCCTCCCCGGCGGGATGCCGGGGCGCGGCGAGAACGCCGGGGCGGCCGGGGACGGCCGGGGTACCGGGGGCGGTCGGAGGCGGGGCGAGAACGCCGGGGCGGCGGGGACGGCCGGGGTACCGGGGGTGGTCGGAGGCGCGGCGAGAGCGCCGGGGCGGCAGGGTGCGGCCGGTGAGCGTCCGTCGGGCCTCAGGCCGGGTCGGCCGCCTGCCCCGCCTGCCCCGCCTGCCCGGTCTGCCCGGCCTGCCCGGCCTGCCGGGCGATCTGTTCGAACCGCGCGCCCATGGCCGCCGCCAGCGCCTGCGCGCCCGACAGCGGGCGGACCATCACCGTGAACGAGTCGATCAGCCCGTCGTCGTCGACGTGGAGGAAGTCGCACCCCTCGATCTCCCGGTCGCCGACCCGTGCGGTGAAGACGAGGGCGTGGTCGCGGCCCCCGGCGTCGTCGATCGCGCGCACATAGCAGAAGTCCTCGAAGACCTCCGCCACCGCGCGCAGGATCGCGGCGGTGATCGCCCGGCCCGCGTACGGCTTGAACACCACCGGGCTGGTGAAGACGACGTCCTCGGCCAGCAGGGCCACGGCGGCATCCAGGTCGTGCGCCTCCACCGCCTCGCGGAACGCGCGCATCGGATCTCCCTCATAGTCAACTAATTGAATAGGTGCGGAAGAGAATAATCACCCGCCGCTACCCTGTCCACATGTCGCTCAAGTACGCCGTGCTGGCCGCGCTCCTGGAGGGCGAGGCGTCGGGCTACGAACTGTCCAAGCTCTTCGACGTCTCGTTCGCCAACTTCTGGGCCTCCACGCCCCAGCAGCTCTACCGGGAACTCGAACGGCTCGCCGGGGACGGACTCATCGAGGCCCGGGTGGTCCGGCAGGAACGCCGCCCGGACAAGCGGATGTTCTCCCTCACCGAGGCGGGCCGCGCGGGACTGGACGACTTCGCCGCGACCCCGCCCCGGCGCCCGACCGCCATCCGCGACGAGCTGCTGATCAAGATCCAGGCCATGGACGGGGTCCCGCCGGAGGCGACCCGGGCCCTCGTCGAGGAGCGCAGGGACTGGGCCCTGGGCAAGCTGGCCCGCTACACCCGGGTGCGCGAACGCCTCCTGGACGGCCGCACCGAGGAGGAGTACCTCCGGGAGGCCGACCGGGTGGGCCCGTACCTCACCCTGCTCGGCGGCATCGGCTTCGAGGAGGAGAACCTGCGCTGGTGCGAGCGCGTCCTCACGGTCCTGGCCGTCCGCGCCCGCGAGGAGCCGGCTCCGGCACAGCCCGGGGCCACGGGGTGGAGCCCGGCCGGCGCCGGGGTCCGGGTGACGGACCCTCGGTCGGCGCCGGGCCCCGGGTGACGGACCCTCGGCCGGTGCCGCGCCCGGGTACTAGGCTGAGCCGATGTTCAGCCCCGAAGGCCCCCGGTTGCGCGAACTCGCCGTCCAGGCGCTCTCGTCCGTGGAGCACGGCTACGACCTCCTGGCGCCGAAGTTCGACCACACCCCCTTCCGCACCCCCGACGGGCTGCTGCACGCCACCGCCTCGGCGCTGCGCCGGACCGGACCCTTCGACCGCGGGCTCGACCTGTGCTGCGGCACCGGCGCGGGCGTGGAGGTGCTGGCCGGGCTGTGCCGCGGACGCGTCACCGCCGTCGACTTCAGCGCCGGCATGCTGACCGTGGCGCGCGAGCGGACCCGTCCCGGCGGGCCGCCGGTCGACTGGGTGCGCGCCGACGCCCGGGCCCTGCCGTTCGGCCGGGTCTTCGACCTCGTGGTGAGCTTCGGAGCCCTCGGCCACTTCCTGCCGGACGAGGTGCCCGGGTTGTTCGCGCAGGTCCACTCGGTGCTGCGGCCGGGAGGCCGGTTCGCCCTCCCCGTCGTCGCGCCGCCCCGGCCCGGCACGCCCGCCCACGCCGTACTGCTCGGCTTCGACACGGTGATGCGGGTGCGCAACGCCCTGTGGCGCCCGCCGTTCGTCATGTACTACCGGGCCCTGCGCTTCGGCGACCTCGTGCGGGCCCTGCAGGAGGCGGGGTTCCGGGTGGAGTTCCAGCCGCTCCCCGAGTTCGGGCGACGGCCCGACGGCAGTCCGCGAGTGCGCCTGGTCGTCGGTGTGCGCCAGGAGGCGTGACCGGCGGGCCGTGGTTCCCCGGGGTGTGACGCCGGGGAGTCGTCGGCGTACGTGCGGAGGCGTGACGCACGCGCCGTAGCGCACGCGCCGTGACGCACGCGCGCGTCGTGACGCACGCGCCGTGACGCCCAGGAACGTGACCTGAGGGGGGTCCCGGGCGTGCCCGCGGGGCGCGTCCGATCGTGTCCGAGCCGTCGCCGCCCCGACGGCCGGCCCCGCTCACGTCACACGGCGGCCGGCAGCGTGAACTCGTAGACCAGGGCGTCCTGCTGGCTGTCGACGACCAGTTCGGTGATCTCCAACGGCCGCGCGTACTGGTCGTGCACCCGCCGGGTGACCCGCACCGACGGCGTGCCCGCGATGCGGGAGATCGTGTCGCGGTGGTGCAGGGTGAGACCGGCCCGGCGCAGCCAGTCGTAGGCGCGCCGCAGCTCGGCGGCGGCTGTGCCGTCGGCACGCCCGCGGTAGCGGGCCAGCTCCGGCACCTCGGCGAGCGCCGTCGCGGAAAACGATGTCACCGCGGTCCGCTGCTCCCGCCCGTCCGCCGACGCCGACCAGTAGCGGTGCACCAGGGTCGGCCGGGCGGGTGCCAGGTCCAACACCTCCGCGTGACCGGGCGGCGGATGCTCCCAGGCGATCGTCGCCCGGGCCACCGCCCCCCGTCCGGCGCACCGCGCGCCCACCGGGAACGTGAGGGAGGCGGGCGTCTCCACCGGCAGGCCGGGCAGGGTGGCGTGGCTGCCCCGCCGGTCGGTGGCGACCAGACCGTCGCGGCGCAGCACCTCCAGCGCCTGCCGTACGGTCTCCCGGCTGACGCCGAAGTGCCCGGCCAGTCGGCGCTCGCCCGGCAGTCGCTCGCCGGGCGGGATGGTCCCGGCGTGCAGCTCGCCGAGCAGTTCCGTAGCGATCCGCCGGTACAGGGGTTCGCCGTCGGCCGACGCGGGGTCCTGGGGGGTGGTGCGGGTCATGCCGCGCCTCCTGATGGTGACGTTCCGTATGCGCTCGGGATCGGTGCGCCATCACATCTACCATTGGTCTAAACCAGCAGGGAAGAGCAATCCTCTACTTCGGCCGAAACCGCACCCGGCGCCGCCCGCCTCACAGGGCCCCGTGGACGGCGTCGATCAGGGCCGTCTTGCGGGGGTCGTCGGCGATGTGGGGCCCCATCCGGTTCATCACGTACCCCATCGACACGCCGGCCTCCGGGTCCGCGAGCCCGCACGAGCCGCCGAACCCGTCGTGTCCGAAAGCCCGCGGGTTGGGGCCGTACGAGGCGTGGGGTCCGCTGAGCCAGAGGCCCAGCCCGATCTCGGTGTCCCGTCCGAAGCCCGCGCCCAGCACCAGGTCCCGGCAGGGGCCCTGCCCCTCGCGCACCCGTTCCGCCGCCCCGGCCGACAGCAGCCGGCGGCCCTCGCGCGGGTCGCGCCCCATGAGCACGCCGTACAGGTCGGCGACGGCCCGGGCGGTGCCGTGCCCGTTGGCGGCCGGTATCTCCGCGGCCCGCCACGCGGGGGTGTTGGCGGTGGCCGCGCCCGCGAGCGGATTCGCCAGCGCGGCGAGCGCGACCGGCGCCGGCGCGGCCCGCTCCCCGCCCGGCGCGGCCGGATCCTGCACCAGTTCGGCGATCCGGCCGGCGTCCTTCTCGGGGCGGCCCACGGTGAAGTCGATACCGAGGGGGCCGGTCACCTCCCGCTCCAGGAAGGCGCCGGGCAGCAGCCCCGACACCCGCCGCACGACCTCGCCGACGAGGTGACCGTACGTCAGAGCGTGGTAGCCGGACCGGGTGCCGGGCTCCCACCAGGGCTCCGTCGCGGCCAGCCGGCGCGTGGTCAGGTCCCAGTCGTAGAGCTGCTCCAGGGTGTGCGGCTCGCGCAGCCCCGCCAGACCGGCCCGATGGGACAGCAGGTGGCGGACCAGGACGTCCTCCTTGCCCGCGGCTGCGAACTCCGGCCAGTACGCGGCCACCGGGGCGTCGAGGTCGAGCAGCCCCCGGTCGGCCAGCAGGTGCGCGCACAGGGCCACCGGGCCCTTCGTCGTGGACCACACGTTGACCACGGTGTCCCGCTCCCAGGGTCGCGTGCGGGCCGCGTCCGCCCACCCGCCCCACAGGTCCACCACGGTCCGGCCGTCCACCGTCACGGCCACCGCGGCGCCCAGTTCCCCCCGCGCCCGGAAGTTCTCCTCGAACGCCTCCCGCACCGCCGCGAAACGCGGGTCGCAGTGACCGTGAACCAGAACCTCGTGCTCGGACATGGGCCCTCCGTGGCCGTCGTGGAGCCCCGGGCTCCGACGACGCGGCCCGGCGCAGCCCAGAACATACCGACTGGTCGGACCGTGAGGAAGGGGCGGCAGGAAAGGGGCCGTGAGGAAGAGCCCGCGAGGGAGGGTCCGCGAGGAAGGGCCGGCAGGAAAGGGACCGTGAGGCCGAGTCCGCGAGAAAGGGCCGGCAGGAACGGGACCGTGAGGCCGAGTCCGCGATCGCGAGTCGCTCCGGGACGGCCAGGGCCGTCCGGTCGCCTGGGACCGCGAGGAAGGTCGGGCCCCGGCGGCGGAACCCATCCGCCCGCCGCCGGACACGGCACACCCCGCGCGGGGCGACGCTCACCCGCCGGCGGCCGTCAGGCGTACGCGCGCATCCAGCGCAGCTTGACCGCCTCGTGGAACGCTCCGCCGCCCTCGTGGTCGTTGAAGTCGTACACCTCGATCGACTTCTCCTCGTGCGCCCAGGAGTTGAAGGCCGCGAACACGGTCGAGGGCGGGCACGTCTGGTCCTCCAGGGCCACCGCGAACAGCGCCGGCGCCCGCCCGCGGGCCGCGAAGTGCACACCGTCGAAGTACGCCAGGGTGCGCAGCGCGTCGTCGGTCCGTCCCGGGAGCCCCTTGAGGAACAGCCCGATCTCCCGGTACGGGGGCCGGTCGGTCAGCGTCACCGCGCGCGGGAAGTCGCAGAGGAAGGGCACGTCCGGCGCCACGCCCGCCAGGTCCGGCAGCAGTCCGCCCACCGCCAGCGCCAGCCCCCCGCCCTGGCTGGAGCCCACGACCACGGTGCGGTCCGCGTCCGTCAGCGGGTGCGCGCGGGCCGCCTCCACCGCGCGCACGGCGTCCGTGAACACCCGTCGGTAGTAGTACTGCGCGGGGTCGTGGAGGCCGCGGGTCATGAACCCGGGGTAGGCGGGACCGCTGCCCACCGGGTCGGGGGTGCCCTCCGCGGGCCCCCAGGCGCCGCCCTGGCCCCGGGTGTCCATCACGAAGTGCGCCCGGCCGGTGGACGCCCACAGCAGGTGCTCGTGCGGCAGACCGCGGCCCCCGCCGTAGCCGATGAACTCCACGACCAGCGGCAGCGGCCGGTCGGCACCGGCGGGCAGCGTCAGCCAGCCCTTGACCGGGTGCCCGCCGAAGCCGGCGAAGGTCACGTCGAACACCCGCACCGTGGACAGCTCCGTGTCGACCTCCTCGAAGCGGGCGTCCAGATCGTGCGCGTGCGCCTCGGCGAGCGTCTTGGACCAGAAGGCGTCGAAGTCCGCGGGCTCCGTGCCGGACCCGCGGTACTCGCGCAGTCCGTCGAGGGGAAGGTCGAACCGGGCCATCAACTACCGCCTCCGTCAGTGAAGTACGCGTACACGATCACACCGTACGGACGCCGTGCGGGACCCCGCCAGGGCCCGTTCCGCCACCCGGTCGGAGCCGGGGCCGTCCGGCCACCCGGTCAGACACCGCGCCGGGTCCACTCGGGGCCCGTGCGGGCCCAGTCCCGCTCCCACTCGGCCAGCCGCCGGCGCATCGCCGCCGACCGCACGGCGGCGTGCACCACCAGCACCGCGGCCGCCGCCCCGCCCGCGGCGAAGCCGCCCACGCCGACGGCGTGCTGCCAGGCCGTGGCGGCGTCCACCGGGGGCGGCACGTTCCGACCCCGGGAGTCGAACCACACGTGCACCCGGTCGCCCGCCCCGGCCGTGGCGGGCACCCGTGCCTCGGCCTCGCGGACGCCGCCGTCCGGGTCGGTCCAGCGCACGGTCGCCCGGTAGGCGTGACCGCGCTCCAGGGTGGCGGGGCGCGCGTCGGTGGCCCGGCCGGTGACCTCCACGGCCACCCGCTGCCGTTCCGCGCGCTGCTCCGCCGCGGCGGTCCGGGCGTCGACGTACGCCCACCGGGCCGCGACCACGCCCACCAGCGGGGCGCCCACGGCCACCAGCACGGCGACCACCAGGGCCGTCCACGCCTCGACGGCGTCCGACCGGCGCCGCAGCGGACTGCCCCGCAGCAGCCGGCCCCTCACCATCGGCGTTCGCATCCCGGCCTCCCCAGCCGTCGTCGCACCGTCGACCCACCGTCGTCCCACCCGTCCGCCGGGCCGGACAGCGGATGCGCGGACCGCGCCGCGACCCCCGTGGCGCGGGCCGCGCACCCGCCCGCCGACCCTCCGCAGGGGTGCCCGGACGCTCGGCGCCGAAACCGGCGGCGTCCCCGGCCGGCGCCGGCGATCGGCACCGTTCAGCCGAAGCGCTCGATGCGGATCCGGTCCACCGGCTGACCGGCGGCCACCAGCAGCCCGGCGGCGTGCTCCGCGAAGGAGTTGGAGCCGCACACGTACGCCTCCCACCCGCCGGGCGGCGGCGCGGCCAGAAGCGGGGCGACGTGACGGGCCGTCAGCCGGCCCACCGGCACCCCCGGCGGGGCGCTCCGGGTGAACACCGGGGTGGTCTCCGGGCCGTACTCGCGCGCGTAGATCAGGTCCTCGGGGCCGCGCGCCGACACCAGCAGCCGCAGCGGCACGGACAGGCCGCGGGACCGGTGGTGCCGCACCATCGACATGAGCGGGACCACCCCGGACCCGGCGCCGAGCAGCAGGGCGGGCCGGTCGCCGGGCCAGGCGAAGAAGCCGCTGAGGGGGCCGCGCATCTCCACCCGGTCACCGGGCCGCGCCACGGTGTGGAACCAGCCCGACACCTCGCCGTCCGCCACCCGGTCCAGGGTCAGCTCGACGTGCCCGGGGTCGTCCGGCGCGGAGGCGATGGAGTAGTGCCGCTGGGCCACGTAGCCGTCGGGGGCGGTCAGCCGCACCATCAGGTGCTGGCCCGGCACGTGCGGCGACCAGTCCGGCACGGCGAAGCGGAAGGTCGACGCCCGCGGGGTCTCCCGGCGGATCTCCGTCAGCGTCGCCGTCCGCCACCGGGACGCGGTCCCCTCGTTCACCGCGATCCGCCCGGGCACGGCGAACCGCGTGGGCGGCACGAGGCCCTCCCGCGCGGTCGGCGCGGTGCGGGAAGCCTGCTGGGTCCCGGGAGTCCGCCGGGCCGTCGTCTCAGTCACCGGAGTACCGCTGTTCCTCCCACGGGTTGCCCCGCGGGTGGTAGCCGTTGCCCTCCCAGAAGCCCGGCTCCTCCCGGTCGACCAGGCGCAGGCCGGCGACCCACTTCACGCTCTTCCAGAAGTACAGGTGCGGCACCACCAGGCGCGCCGGGGCGCCGTGCTCGGGCGTGAGCGGCTCGCCGTCGGCGTCCCAGACGATCCAGGCCCGCCCGCCGGTCACGTCCGCCAGCGGCAGACTCGCGGTGTAGCCGGTGTGCGCGTACGCGATGACGTGACGCGCGGTGTCCAGGGGCCGTGCCTCGTCCAGGAAGGCGTCCAGGGACACGCCCCCGAACCGCACCCCGAACTTCGACCAGCCCGTCACGCAGTGGATGGCCCCCTCGTACGCCGAGGCCGGCAGGGCGTGCGCCTGGTCCCAGTCCCAGGTGCGCGGCCGGGCGACCAGCCCGTCGACGCGGAACGTCCAGTCGGCGGGCGCCAGGTCCGGGGTGACCTCGGCCGACAGCACGGGCCAGGTGTCACGGGCGTCGTACTGGCCGGGCGGCAGGCCGGGATCGGCCACGCGGGGGCGGCCGGTGAAGCCTCGGGTGATGTTCACGTGATCAGTGGTTCCGTTGCGGGTGCGGGGTGTTCCAGGGTCCCACGGTACGGGGTGCGGGGTGATCGTCGCGGCGGTGCGGGGACCGCGCGGCGTCCGGTACTGTGACGGTCCGGCCGCGCGCGGGCGCGGCCTGTGGAGCCGGGGAGGTGGGACCGATCACCGCTCGTTCAGGTCGGGCGCACCCGCCTCGCAGGGCCGCGGAACACCGGCTGTAGGCGACCGCGGGGGAGCGTCCCACGGCTCTCGAAAGGCCCACCGCCATGCAGTCCCAGCCGCCCGTGGACCCGCTGTCCTCGTCCGCGGACCCGCTCTCCGGCACGAGGCCCGCCTCGCCACCCGCGGCGCCCATGCCCGTCCCGTCCGCGGACCCGCTCTCCGGCACGGGGACGCCTCCGTCACCCGCGGCGCCCACGCCCGCCCCGTCCCTGCCACCGACCGGGGTACCGGCTCCCGACGGTGCGTCGTCCCAGCGCCCCGCCTCCGCCCCGGGCGGTCCGCCCGCGCCGGGCCCGGCGCCCGACTCCTCGCCGTCCGCCGGGGGCCCGCCGCTCGCCCCGTCGCCCGTCCAGCGTTCCGCCGACTCCGCGCCGCTCGTCCAGCGTTCCGCCGATTCGGCGCCGCTCGTCCCGCCGCTCGTCCCGACGCCCGGCCCCTCCTCCCGGGACGCGGTCGCGGCCGTGCTGCGGGCCGCGGGCTGTGTGTTCGCCGAGGACGAGGCCGAGCTGATCCTCGCCACCGCGCGCACCGACCGGGAGGCCGCCGCGCTGGCCGGGCGCCGCGCCCGCGGGGTGCCCCTCGAACAGGTCGTCGGCTGGGCCGGCTTCCGGGGCCGCCGCATCGGGGTCGTGCCCGGGGTCTTCGTACCGCGCCGGCGCACCGAGTTCCTCGTGTCGCAGGCCCTTGCACAGGCACCGGACGCCTCCGTCGTCGTGGACCTGTGCTGCGGCTCGGGCGCCATCGGGGCGGCCCTGGCCGCCGAACTCGGCGACGTGGAACTGCACGCCGCCGACCTCGACCCGGCGGCCGTGCGCTGCGCCCGGCGCAACCTCGCCGGCACCGGCGGCCTGGTCCACACCGGTGACCTGTTCGAGGCACTCCCGCGCCGGCTGCGGGGCCGGGTCGACGTGCTCGCCGCCAACGTGCCGTACGTGCCCACCGGCGAGATCGGCCTGCTGCCCCCGGAGGCCCGCGACCACGAGCCGCTGGTGGCGCTCGACGGCGGGGCGGACGGCCTGGACGTGCTGCGCCGGGTGGCCGCCGGCGCCCCGGACTGGCTGGCGCCCGGCGGGTGCCTGCTCATCGAGACGAGCCGACGGCAGACCCTCGCGGCGACCGAGGCGTTCACCGCCGCCGGCCTGCGGACCCGCTCGGCCGTGGCCGAGGAGGAGGACGCCCACGTGGTGATCGGGGTGGCGCCCGGTCCGGGCGGCCCGGCGCACGGGCCTCGGGCGGTCAGTCCGGGGTCGTCGCCCGGGCGATGAGCAGGGCCACGTCGTCGAAGTTGTCGGGCTCGTGCAGGGTGCGCAGGAGGAGGTCGCACACCTCCTCCAGGGGCAGGTCGGGGCAGTCCAGCAGGGTGAGGAGCCGGTCGAGCCGTTCGTCCAGCGGGTGCCGCCGCGTCTCCACGAGCCCGTCGGTGTAGAACACCAGCCGGTCGCCCGGCTCCAGGCCGACGACGGTGGTCGAGAAGGACACCCCGCCCACCCCGAGCGGCACCCCCGTGGGCAGGTCGAGCAGCTCCGGGGCGCTCCCGTCCCGCACCCGCACCGGCGGCAGGTGCCCGGCGTTGGCGATCAGGCACCGCCGTCGCGCGGGATCGTGGACGGCGTACACGCAGGTGGCGATCGCCTGGTCGAGGTCGCCGGAGATGCGGTCCAGGTGTTCCAGCAGCGCCGCCGGCTCCAGGTTGAGGGAGGCGAGGGTGTTGGTGGCGGTCCGCAGCCGGCCCATGGTGGCCGCGGCCGGGATGCCGCTGCCCATCACGTCCCCGACGACCAGCGCGGTCCGCTCGCCGGCCAGCGGGATCACGTCGAACCAGTCGCCGCCCACCTCGCTGGTTGCGCCCGCCGGCTGGTAGCGGGAGGCGAGTTCCAGCCCGCCCGTGCGGGGCGGGAGGCTGGGCAGCAGACTGCGCTGGAGGGTGAGCGCGGTGGCGCGGGCGTTCTGGTACCAGCGGGCGTTGTCGATCTGCACGGCCGCCCGGGAGGCCAGTTCGCGCGCCAGCAGCAGGTCGTCGTCGCCGAACGGCAGCGGATTGCCGCAGCGCTTGAGGTCCAGCGCGCCCAGCACCTCGCCGCGCGCGATCAGCGGCACGGCGAGGTAGGAGTGGACGCCGGCCCGCCTGAGCAGTTCGGCGGCCTCGGGGGAGCGGGCGATGCGCGGCAGGTCCGCGTCCTCGACCACCGGGACCATCACCGGCCGGGCCGTGCGCACGCACTCGGTGACCAGCCGGTCGGGCGCGTAACGGGCCATCCCGCCCGGCGGGTCGGCGGCCCGCAGGGCGTCCGGCGCCCGGTCGCCCTGGACGGCCAGGGCCCGGATCACCGCGGGTTCCCCCGGACCGAGGGTGCTGCGACGGCCCCGGACCACCGCGTCCAGAAGGTCCACCGCCGCCACGTCGGCGAGTTCCGGCACCGCCACCTCGGCCAGCTCGCGGGCCGTGCGGTCCAGGTCCAGGGTGGTGCCGATGCGGGCCGAGGCGTCGGCGATGACGGCCAGCCGGCGCCGGGCGGCCTCGGCCTCGACCCCGGCCCGGTACTGCTCGGTGACGTCGACCACCGACAGGGCGACGCCGAGCACCGTGCCGAGGGCGTTCTCCAGCCGGTACAGCGACACCGTCCAGGCGTGGTCCTCGTCCGGGTCGGCCGGCGTGCGCCCGACGGCGGACCGGTCGATGACCGGCTGCCCGGTGTCCAGCACCTGGCGGGCCGCGTTCTCCAGGACGTCGATGTCCAGCTGGGGCAGCACCTCGCGGACCGTGCGTCCCAGGTGCTTCGCGGCGGGGATGCCGTTGATCTGCTCCAGCGCGGGGTTGACGGACACGTACCGCAGGCGCGTGTCGAGCACGGCCAGCCCGATGGGGGACTGGGCGACGATCCGGGTGGACAGCGCCACGTCCTGTTCCAGCCGCCGTACCGTCGACTGGTCGACCGCGAGGCCGAGGGCGTAGACCTCGCCCTGGTCGTCCAGCAGCCGCATGTTGCGGAACTCCACCAGGCGGGTGCCGCCGTCCTTGCGCCGGATGGGGAACGCGCCCGCCCAGCTCTGCCCGGTGCGCATCACGTCGGCGAACAGGTCGACGACCATGTCCAGGTGCTTCTCGTGCACCATGATCCGGGCCGCGTACTGGCCCAGCGCCTCGTGCACCGTGTACCCGAAGAGTTCCTCGGCCTGCGGGCTCCACAGGACCACGCGCCCCTCGGCGTCCAGCACCACCGAGGCCACGCCCAGCACGTCGAGGAGCCCGCTGGGGCGCACCGGCCCCCGCTCCGGGCCGCCGTCCCCGGCCGGGGGTGCCCCGGCTGCACTCATCCCATGCCCGCCTTCGCCGCTCGGGCCGACACCTCGTCGCGCTGCCGGCTTCCCTTGTTCTACCGCGCGCGGGGGCGATTTTCCGCCGCTCTGCCGGCCCGGTTTCCAGCTTCTCGCGTTCCGGTGCGGCTCTCACCCCGGCGCGGCGCGCATGCGCGTACCGGCCTGCGGGTACCCGCCGAGTCCGCCGGCCGTCAGCAGTGGGCAGGTCGGGCCACGCTCACGCGGGGGTCGTGCCCGGGCGCCTACGGTGCTTTGCTGGGAGGGCGGGGCACGCGGGGGGTCACGAGAGGAGCGATCCCGATGAGCAGTGAGCGACCGCACCCGGAATCCGTCTCGGTCGAGATCAGCGGATGCAGCAAGCACGACGCCCGGATCGTGTTCGACGCGCTCTGCGCCTGCTTCACGTCCGACCGGTGCGCCGAGGACGTCCCCGAGGAGTTCCACGAGACCCGGCCCACGGTGTGGCTCGGCACGTTCGACGTGGCCGCACCGCACGGTGGCGGCGCCGGCCCGGCCCGGCTGTCGTCCTCCGTCGACGCCGATCTGCACGGCGGTCCCTGGGCCATCGACCGGTTCCGCAGCACGCTGGACGACCTGTTCGACGTGCACGACCTGACCACGGTCTCCGGGGACCAGGAGAGGGAGCTGCACGTCCGTCTCGAAAGCCGTTGACACGGCCGGCCCGAGCAGCCGCCCACGTCGGCCGACACCCACCGGACCCCGGAGCGCCGCTCCGGGGTCCGCCTGTGTCCTCCCTCACCCCCCGACCTTTATGCAACTAGTTGCACAAGCCGTCGCGCGTCCTCTACAACAGAGGCACCACACCGCGCACGGAGGGCCCGATGAGCCGTTACCCGCACCTGCTGACCCCCCTCGACCTGGGCTTCACCACCCTGCCCAACCGGGTCCTCATGGGTTCGATGCACGTCGGCCTGGAGGAGGCGGAGGGCGGCTTCGCCCGCATGGCCGAGTTCTACGCGGCCCGCGCGCGCGGCGGGGTGGGCCTCATCGTCACCGGCGGCATCGCGCCCAACGACGAGGGCCGGCCCTACGAGGGCGGCGCGAGGATCACCACCGAGGCCGAGGCGGAGCAGCACCGGGTCGTCACCGACGCCGTGCACGACGCGGGCGGACGCATCGCGCTGCAGATCCTGCACTTCGGCCGCTACGCGTACCACCGCGACCTGGTCGCCCCCAGCCCGCTCCAGGCGCCGATCAGCCCCTTCCCGCCCCGTGAGCTGACCGACGCCGAGGTCGAGCGCACCATCGACGACTACGCGCGCGCCGCCCGCCTCGCCCGGCAGGCCGGCTACGACGGCGTCGAGATCATGGGCTCCGAGGGCTACCTGATCAACGAGTTCATCGTGACGCGGACCAACCGGCGCACCGACCGCTGGGGCGGCTCCTACGAGAACCGGATGCGCTTCCCGGTCGAGATCGTCCGCCGGGTCCGCGAGGCGGTGGGCGAGGACTTCATCGTCATCTACCGGCTCTCCATGCTCGACCTCGTCCCCGACGGCTCCACCCTGGACGAGGTCGTCACCCTGGCGAAGGCCGTCGAGTCGGCCGGGGCCACGATCATCAACACCGGCATCGGATGGCACGAGGCCCGCATCCCCACCATCGCCACCTCGGTGCCGCGCGGCGCCTACACCTGGGTCACCCGGCGCCTCATGGGCGAGGTGTCGGTCCCGCTGGTCACCACCAACCGGATCAACACCCCCGAACTCGCCGAGCAGTTGCTCGCCGAGGGCCACGCCGACATGGTCTCGATGGCGCGGCCGATGCTCGCCGACCCCGACTTCGTCGCCAAGGCCGCCGAGGGGCGGCCCGAGGCGATCAACACCTGCATCGGCTGCAACCAGGCGTGCCTCGACCACACCTTCAGCGGACAGATCACCTCCTGCCTGGTCAACCCGCGCGCCTGCCACGAGACCGAACTGGTGCTCTCCCCGACCCGCCGCCGCAAGCGCGTCGCCGTCGTCGGCGCCGGACCTGCCGGCCTCGCCTGCGCGGTCGGCGCCGCCGAACGCGGACACGACGTCACCCTGTACGACGCCGCGAGCGAGATCGGCGGGCAGCTCAACGTGGCCCGCAAGGTGCCCGGCAAGCAGGAGTTCGACGAGACCCTGCGCTACTTCCGCACCCGGCTCGACGAACTGGCCGTCGACGTCCGCCTCGACACCCGGGTCACCGCCGCCGACGTCTCCCGGCACGACGAGATCGTGGTCGCCACCGGAGTCGTCCCGCGCGTCCCCGACATCCCCGGCGTCGACCACCCCAGCGTCCTCGGCTACCTGGACGTCCTCCGGGACGGCGCCCCCGTCGGCGACCGGGTCGCGATCCTGGGCGCCGGAGGCATCGGCTTCGACGTCGCCGAGTTCCTCACCGACAGCGGGGACAAGGCGCACGAGGACCCGGCGACCTACTTCCGCCACTGGGGCGTCGACCTCGACCACGCCTCCGCCGGCGGCCTCACGGCACCCGACCGGCCCGCCCCGCCGCGCACGGTCCACCTGCTCCAGCGCAAGACCACCAAGGTCGGCGCCGGCCTCGGCAAGACCACCGGCTGGATCCACCGCACCGAACTGAGGCACCGGGGCGTCACCATGGTCCCCGGGGTCGTCTACGACCGGATCGACGACGCCGGACTGCACGTGACCGTCGACGGCGAGAGCACCGTCCTGGAGGTCGACACGGTGGTGCTGTGCACCGGCCAGGAGCCCCGCCGGGACCTCTACGAGGAGCTGGTCGCCGCCGGCCGTCCCGTCCATCTCATCGGCGGCGCCGACGTGGCGGCCGAACTGGACGCCAAGCGTGCCATCAAGCAGGGCACCGAGGTGGCCGCGGCCCTGTAGGCCCCGCGTCCCGCCCGCCGCCCGGAACGTGCCGCCCGCCGCCCGGAACGTGCCGCCCGCCCCGGCGGGCCGGCCACTTCGCCACAGGGGGTCGGCCACTTCTCCACAGGGGGTCGGCCAGTTCGTCCCGTCGGGTCGGCCTCTCCGTCACGGGCGGGCCGCGGGGGTGCGCGCCCCCGTCCCTAGGATGAGTCCATGTCCCTCCCGCACGCGATCCTCACCGCCCTGCTCGAGAAGCCGTCGTCGGGGCTGGAACTGACGCGTCGGTTCGACCGGTCGATCGGCTACTTCTGGTCCGCCACGCACCAGCAGATCTACCGCGAGCTGGGCAGGCTGGAGGCCGAGGGGTTCATCCGGGCGCTGCCGTCCCGGCAGCCGGTCCGCGGGCAGAAGAAGTCCTACGAGGTCCGGCCGGCGGGCCGCGCGGAACTTGCCCGCTGGACGGCCGCGTCGCAGGACCCCAAGCCGCACCGCGACGCGATGCTGCTGCGCCTGCGCGCCGCGGCGGTGGTCGGCACCGACGGCATCGAGGACGACCTGCGGCGCCATCTGGACCTGCATCAGCGGCAGTTGGCCGAGTACCAGGACATCGAGCGGCGCGACTTCCCGCCCGGAAGGGACGACCCGGGGGACCGTCTGCGGCACCTGGTGCTCCGGGCCGGTATCGACCTGGAGACGTTCTGGGTCCGCTGGCTCGAACACGCCCTCGCCGAACTCGCCGAACTGCCCGGCCCACAGGGGGCGCCAGGAACGCAGGGAGCGCCAGGAACGCAGGGGACGCCAGGAGCACCAGGGACTCAAGGGGCGCCCGGAACAGAAGCAGACGGGCCGGGGGTGTCGCAGGCGGGGGCCGACCGGCCGGAGGCGGGCGAGGGAGCCCCGGACGGTGCGGAGGCGGGCCAGGGGCCCCCGGAGCGGCCGGAGGCGGGTGCGGAACGGGCCGGCTGAGCCGTCAGGTGCCGGGCCCCGGGAGGCGGGCGCCCGGCGCGCGTCCGAGACGTGCCGCCTCCCCGGGGCGAGGTGCAGCCGGGCGAGACGCATCCGGGGCGAGGTGCATCCGGGTGTGGCGCGTTCGCGTGCCGCACCCCGCGGGGGCGTGTCGGGTGCGGGGCGCATTCCCGGGCGAGGTCTGCGGGGCGAGGGACGGGGTGGGGGCGGGACGGGGGACAAGTGACGCCGGCCGCCGGACCGGAGCGCGTCGGACGTGGTGGCGGCCGGCGCCGGCTCAGAGGCGGTGCGGCTTGTTGCGGCGGCGCAGGAACCAGGCCGCGCCGAGCAGACCGGTACCGACCAGCGCGCCGCCCGCGACCAGGGTCACGGTGCCGTAGTCCGTCGAACCGCCCCCCACGCCGCCCATGACGCCCCGTGACGGCGAGGCCGTGGGGGTGACCCGGCTCGGGCTGGGCGCGGGCGAGACGATGACGGACTGGCTGCCCGCGGTGCTGCCGTTGGAGCACATCACGATCACCGTGTACGTGCCGGCCGTGACGTTCGACCAGGCGGCCGACTGTGACGAGGCGCTGCCCGACAGGGCCACCTGCCTGCCCTGGGCGAAGCTGGTCTGGCTGCTGTTGAGCAGCGAGGCCGTGCCCCAGTTGCCGTTGATCTGGGTGCACGCCGACGTGGCGACCGAGACGGTCGAGCCGGTGGTGCTCACCGAGATGCCGGAATCGGCGGCGGCCGGAGCGGCCAGCGCGAAGGTGAGCGCGGCGGCGGCTGCCGCGGTCGGGCCGGAGCGGAACACGGACGTGGAGTAGCGCATGTGGACTGCCTTCCGGCGGCACGGTTGGCGGTACATCCCTTGCGCCGCCGAGGGTCGGGAACGCCCGTGCCGCACAGGGCCAGCCAAGGCGCACCGGACGCCCACCGCACCCCGGCCGCCGCCGGGCAGGTGACGGGGCCGTGCGCCGCGGCCCACGGCCCCGCCGCGGAACGTCAGTTCCCGGTCCCGGTGGTCACCGTGCGCTCCGCCGAGAAGGCGCCCCACGTGCCGTCCGGCAGCATCGGCCGGATCCGCACCCGGTGGGTGACCCCCGGCTCCTTCCCCACGTAGAAGGAGTACTCGGCCCGGTCGCGCGGAGCCTCCCCGCCGAAGACCAGCGAGGTCGTCGCACGGCCGTCCAGGTGGACCTGGTACTCGGTCACCACGCCGTCCACCTCCGGCGGGACCCAGCTCAGGTCGAGGTGATAGGCCCCGTCGGCCCGGCGCACGTCCGCCTCGAAACGGGTGGGCGCGGTCCCGGCGCCGCCGTCCCCCGAGCCCGGTGTGGTGATCCGCACGGTGGTGCTCACCGGGGAGGCGTTGCCGGCGGCGTCGAGGGCGCGGACGGTGAAGGAGTACCGGGTGCCCGGCCGCAGGCCGGTGACCACCGTCGCCGTCTGCTGCCCGCCCACCCCGTGGATCTTCGTGCCGGCCTGGAGGATGTCGTACGAGACCACGGCCCGGTCGTCCGTGGCGGCCGACCAGGACAGCTGGACCGCCCTGCTGCCCACCGCCCGGCCCGCTGCCCCGGCCGGCCGGGTGGGTGCCGAGCGGTCCTCCGGTGCGGCCCGCGGGGTCGTCGCCCGGACCTCCCGGCTGCGCGGCCCCAGCCGCCCCTCCGTGTCCCGCGCCCGGACGGTGAACGCGTACGCGGTCGCGGGCCGGAGCCCGGTGACGTCCACCATGTGCGCGGAGCCGGGGACCTCCTCCACCTTGGTGGAGCCGCGGTACACCTCGTACCGGGAGACCTTCCCGCCGCCCGGGGGCAGCGCGTTCCACATCACGTGCACGCTGGTGGCGCTCCCCGCCTCGGCGGTGACTCCGGTCGGCGCCCCGGGCAGTCCGCCCTCGCCCCCGGCCCGGTCCGCGGAGCCACCGGTTCCGCAGGCGGCGAGGAGCAGGAAGAGGGCGCACGCCACGGCGCACACCACACCGGCCCGCCGCACCGCGCGTGGGGGCGTGGACGAGGGCGCACGCGGGAGCGCGTACGCGGGCTCGAGCGGGGGCGCGCACAGCGCTGCGGACGGGCGCGGGGAGGGCGGCGCGCCCGCGGGGGACGACGGCGCGGACGGGCGCGTGGAGGAGGGCCTGGCGGCGGGTCTGGAGGCGGGCGCGGACGAGGGCCCGGACGGGGGCCTGGAGGCGAACCTTGAGGCGGGCCTGGACGTGGGCCCGGATGGGCCGCCCGGGTCCGGGGCGGCGGGCCTGTCGGCCGTGGGACGGCGCACGCTCCTCCTCTCCCCGGACCCCGGTCGTGGCGACACGCCGGGGCACCGGCCGAACGGACGGATCCCGGCCTCGGAATGGTCCGTACCAATATGGTGCACCTGACGCGGCCACATCAAGAGGGCGTCGTTGGTGTGCGGTCCGCCGCATTACGTATGCTGAGCATCCGAACGGCTGAACTGCTCGCGAGGGCTCGGTGGTTCATGTCCGTGGCGCGGACCGCTGTCGTCGCTCGTCCCGCGCCTCAGAGGGTGACCGGGCGGCCCGGGCCGGAACACGGCTCGGCCCCCGGGTGCCCGAGCACCCCCCGTCGTGCACCCTCCGGCCCCGTCACGATGACCGCGTCGCGGACCCGTTATGAGGTTGGCTGAGGGCTGAGTGCCCGTCAGTGTCCCCGACGAGAGGCCCCTCGAACGTGTTCCGTGCCCCCTCGCTCACCCTGGCCGCGGCCGGTGCCGCCCTGCTCGCCCCCACCCTGCTCCCCGGCGGACCGGCCGCGGAGCACCACGGCGCACCGGTCGCCCGGAGCGAGAGCTCCGTGTCCGCCGCCGACCTGCTGGACAAGGTGCGCGACTGCACCCGGATCTCCGACGGCCTCTACCGCACCGACCACGGCACCGCCCCGACGATCCCCGTCTGCGGCACCCGCGACGTCGTGCACTGGAAGGCCGACCTGGACATCGACTGCGACGGCCGTCCCGGTCCGCGCTGCAACGCGGCGACCGACCCCACCTTTTCCGCCGCCACGGCCTTCGCCCAGTCCGACGGCCGTCCGCTGGACTCCGCCACCCTGCCCCACATCGTGGTGCCCACCCCCAGCGCGGTCTGGGACTACCGCGAGCACGGGGTGCGCGGCGGCTCGGTCGCCGCCGTGATCCACGAGGACCGGGTCCAGTACGCGGTCGTCGGCGACGTGGGCCCCGCGCACATCATCGGCGAGGCCTCCTACGCCACCGCCGAGGCCCTCGGTATCGACCCCGACCCGCTCACCGGTGGCACCGCTGCCGACGTCACGTACATCGTCTTCAAGGACAGCCGCGTCACCCCGATCGAGGACGCCGACGCGGCGGTGACCCTGGGGGAGGAACTGGCGCGCCGGTTCGTCGACGGCGGCTGACCCGGAAGGAACGGCCGCCTGCCGCCGCCCGTCTCGAGGCAGCCGCCGGCCGCCGCCCCCCAATGAGGGGGGCGCCGCCTCACGTCTTGCGGTACGTGTACGCCTCCGCCGCCGCTGCCTCCACCGCCGCCAGGTCCGCTCCGGTGGCCGCCGTGACCACCGCGGCCACCGCGCCCTCCACGAACGGCGCGTCGACCAGCCGGGTGTTCGCGGGGAGTTCGTCACCCTCGGCGAGCAGCGTCTTCACCGTGAGCACCGCGCTCCCCAGGTCGGTCAGCACGGCGACCCCGGCCCCGCGGTCGACGGACGCCGCCGCGGCGGCGACGAGCTCGGCGCTCGTGCCGAGCCCGCCGTCGTCCGTGCCGCCCGCCGGGGCGACGGGGACCGCGTCCCCCGCCCCGGCCAGCCCCTTCGCCAGCTCCGCGACCGAGGTGGCGACCGCTGCGCTGTGCGACACCAGCACGATGCCCACCGTCGCGTCACTCACCTCCGGCCCCCGTCCCGGACGCGGCGGTCTCCAGTGCGGCGATCAGCAGCGCCGCCGACGTCGCCCCCGGATCCTGGTGGCCGATGCTGCGTTCACCCAGGTAGCTGGCCCTGCCCTTGTGGGCCCGCATCGGGGTCGTGGCCACGGCACCCTCCTCGGCCGCGCTGCGGGCGGCGGCGAAGGACTGGCCCAGCGCCTCCACCGCCGGCTCCAGTGCGTCGATCATGGTCTTGTCACCGGTAGCGGCGCCCCCGAGCTGCTTCACCGCGTCCAGCCCGGCCCGCAGCGCCTCGGCCAGCTGGGCCTCGTCGACCTCCTCGGCGTCGCCTAGCGTCTTGCCGGCCCGCCGCAGCAGCGTCCCGTACAGCGGTCCGGACGCGCCGCCGACCTTCGAGATGAGCAGGCGGCCCGCCGTGGTGAGCACCGCGCCGGGCGTGGCGGGCGGTTCCTTCTCCAGGGCCTCCCGCACCGCCGTGAACCCGCGCCGCAGGTTGCCCCCGTGGTCGGCGTCACCGATGGGGGAGTCGAGGGCGGTGAGCCGCTCCGCCTCGCGGTCCACGGACGCGGCGGTCGCCGTCATCCAACGGCGGAAGAATTCGGCGTCGAGCACGGAATCTCCTTGCATGGTAGGTACTCCTCGGACCCTGCCCGGGTGCGCGTCACATACCCCAGCGCAGGCCGGGCGTGCTGACCGGCGCGTCCCACAGGCGCAGCAGCTCCTCGTCGACCTGGCACAGGGTGACCGAGGCGCCGGCCATGTCCAGCGAGGTCACGTAGTTCCCCACGAGGACCCGGGCGACGGGGACCCCGCGCTCGCCGAGCACCCGCTGCACCTCGGCGTTGAAGCCGTACAGCTCCAGCAGCGGGGTGGCGCCCATGCCGTTGACCAGGACCAGGACCGGGTTGCGGGGGGTGATGTCCGCGAGGATCGCGTCCACCGAGGCCTCGGCGATCTCGCCCGCGGTCATCATCGGGCGACGTTCCCGCCCGGGCTCCCCGTGGATGCCGATGCCCAACTCCAGCTCGCCGGACGGCAGGTCGAAGGTGGGGCTGCCCTTGGCGGGCGTGGTGACGGCGCTGAGGGCGACGCCGAAGCTGCGGGAGTTCTCGTTGACCTGCCGGGCGACGGCCTCCACCCGCTCCAGCGGCTGTCCCTCGTCCGCCGCGGCCCCCGCGATCTTCTCCACGAACAGGGTCGCGCCGGTCCCGCGGCGGCCGGCCGTGTACAGGCTGTCGGTCACCGCGACGTCGTCGTCGACCAGCACCTTCGCGACCTGGATCCCCTCGTCCTCGGCGAGTTCGGCGGCCATGTCGAAGTTGAGCACGTCGCCGGTGTAGTTCTTCACGACGAACAGCACGCCGGCGCCGCTGTCCACGGCGGCGGCGGCACGCACCATCTGGTCGGGCACCGGGGAGGTGAACACCTCGCCGGGGCAGGCGGCGGAGAGCATGCCCGGCCCGACGAATCCACCGTGCAGCGGTTCGTGCCCGGAACCTCCGCCGGACACCAGTCCGACCTTGCCGGCCACCGGCGCGTCCTTGCGGACGACCACCCGGTTCTCCACGTCCACCGTCAGTTCGGGATGAGCCGCCGCCATGCCCCGCAGCGCGTCGGCGACGACGGTTTCCGGGACGTTGATGAGCATCTTCATGGGTGCCTCCTGTGGACCCCGGCGGGCGGGTGTGCCACCGGCCGCCGGACTCCGCTGGTCGGAAGGAGCAGGAACACGGACACGTACGGGAACACGGACGGGAGCGGGACGCGGGCCGGGCGTCCGGGGTGCGGCTGCGGACGGGAAAGGGTCACGTCGGTCGGTCGGACGGTCGGACGGTCGGGCGGTCGAACGGTCGGGCGGTCGGACGGGTGGTCGGTTCGGACGGGTGGTCGGTTCGGACGGTACTCGGCCGGAAGGCCGCTCGTGGGCAGTATCGGCCCTGCCGCGGCCGAGAGCACGCGCACGCGCACGACGGGGTGCGCCCTCCCGCCGGGCCGTGGCACGACGGGAGGAGCGGCGGCCCCTGCGGCCCCCTAGCGACGGTCGCGCCGGTGGACGACGAGCAGGCCGAGCAGCAGTCCGGCGAGGAACGTGACCGTCAGGACGCTCCACAGCGGGAGCGTGATCGTCGGAACCCACAGCCGGACGGTGACCGACGCCGTGTTGGCCGCGATGAACCAGACGGCCGCCGCCACGATCAGCAGGGAACCGATGGTGCGGAGCCTGACGACCCGCCCCTTGACCGTCACGGTCGGCGGCCCGTACGCGTTCGCGGTGCTCCGGTTGTTCCGGGACATGAGGCCATTGTCGGCGCGTTCGCGGGGCGCGGCACCTCCGGACCCGCGGTGCACGCCGTCGGCGCCGCACCCGCCGTCCGGTGCCCGGGCGGCGTGGGCGGTCCGGTGCCCGCGGGGGCCACGGCCGTGCGGAAGTTCGGAACCGGCCGGTCCCGGGCCGGTTACGGCGGACCTGGCTGACGGCCCCGCTCCCGGGGCGTCACCGACGCGCGGACCGGAGGAGACCGGTGCCCCACGACCACGGCGCCGTCGCCGTCGGAGCACCACGATGCCGTCACCCTCGGCCTCGGGGCCGTGCATGACGGTGAGACGCCGTGCACGACGGTGAGACGCCCGTGCACGGCGGACCGCTCGGGTCCGCTCGCCCACCCCGTGGAGCCGGACCGGCGGGCTCCCCGACGACCGCGCCCCGACCGACGGCGCGGAGGCGGTCCTGCCCGGGGTGAAGCAGGGGGACGGGACCGCGGCTGAGCCGGCCGGAGCCGCATTGGTAAGGTCAGCCTCGCCTAACCGACGCGCCCTCACGGTGCCGCCGCCCAGAAGGACTCACCCATGCCCGGCAGTCTCCCGCAATCCCGCACGCCCCGGGCGGTGTTCGCGGCGGCACTGCGGCGTCACCGCGGGCGGCTCACGGCCGGCTGGCTGCTGCTGGCGCTGCACCAGGCCGCGGAGGCCGCCGTCCCGATCGCCATCGGCCTGGTCATCGACCGTGCCGTGGCCACCGGCGACGTCACGGCGCTGCTCTGGTCCGTCGCCGGACTGACGGTGCTCTTCACCGTCCTCGCCCACGCGTACCGCCTCGGCGCCCGGCAGGGCGTGACCGCGATGGAACACGAGGCGCACCTGCTGCGCGTCGACGTCGCCCGCGCCGCCCTGGACCCGCGCGGCCGGCGTACGGACCTGCGGACCGGCGAACTCCTCAGCATCGCCGCGTCCGACGCGCAGCGCACCGCGCTGATCATCCGCGCGGTGTCCTTCGCGTTCGGCGCGGTCGCCGCCATCGTCGTGTCGGCGGCGGCCCTGCTCCTGATCGACGTGCCCCTCGGCCTCGGCGTGCTGGCCGGCGTGACGCTCTCGGTGCTGCTCAACGCCTGGGTCGGCCCCCGGCTCACCCGGCACAGCGCCGCGCTCCAGGAGGCGACCGGACGCGTCACGGCCCTGGCCGCCGACCTGCTCGGCGGACTGCGCACGCTGCGCGGCATCGGCGCCCGCGGCGCCGCCGCCGACCGCTACCGGGCCGCCGGCGAGGAGGCGTTGCGGGCCGGTCTGCGCACCGCCACGACCACCGGGCTCCACCAGGGCGTCACGACGACGAGCAGCGGACTGTTCCTCGCCGCGGTCGCCGGGTTCGCCGGCTGGTCGGCGCTCGACGGGCGCCTGACGGTCGGGCAGCTCGTGACGGTCGTCGGCCTCGCCCAGTTCATCGCCGAGCCGCTGAACACCCTCGGCTTCTGCGGGCAGCTCCTGGCGCAGGCGAGGGCCTCCGCCCGCCGGTGGGCCGGTGCCGTGGACGCCCCGCCGCTGACCGTCCCGGGCAGCCGCGACGAGGTGCCCGCGCCGGCCGACCTGACGCTGCGCGGCGTCACCCACCGCACCCTCGACGGCCTCGACCTGCACGCCCCCCACGGACGGTTCACCGCCGTCGTCGCCCACGACCCGCGCGACGCGGACGCGTTGCTCGCGGTGCTCTCGGGCCGCGCGGCCGGGCACGGGGGCGAGGTCCTGACCGGCGGCGTGCCGGCCGCGGACCTCACCCTCGACGCGCGGCGGCGCACCGTGCTCGTCGAGGAGCACGACGTGGCCCTGTTCGAGGGCAGCCTGCGGGACAACCTGACGGCGGGTGCGGACCACGACGACCGGGCGGTCGCCGACGCGGTGGTCGCCGCCGCGGCCGGCGACATCGTCACCCAGCACCCGGCCGGCCTGGACCACCGCGTCACCGAGCGCGGGGCCTCGCTCTCCGGCGGACAGCGGCAGCGCATCGGCGTGGCCCGCGCCCTGCTGGCGTCGCCGCCCGTGCTCGTGCTGCACGACCCGACCACGGCGGTGGACGCGGTGACGGAGGAGGCGATGGCCCAGGGGCTCGCCGACCGGCGCCGCGGACACTGCACCGTCGTGGTCACCAGCAGTCCCGCGCTGCTGGCGCGCGCCGACCGGGTGGTCGTGGTCGAGGGCGGACGCGCCGTGCGCACCGGCACCCACAGCGAACTCGCCGCGTCGGACCCGGCGTACCGGAAGGCGGTCCTGCGATGAACGAGCGGACGGACGAGACACCACGGCCCGGGCAGGACACGCCCCCGGCCGCGGCGACCCCCGGCGACCCCCGGCAGGACCTGCTGCCCATCGCCTCCCCGCGCCGGACCTGGGCGCTGCTCCGGGCCGAGACGGCCGGTCACCGGCGCCTCGCCACGGCCGCCGTGGCGGTGACCGTGCTGGCCAGTACCGCCGGTCTGGTCGCGCCCTGGGTGCTCGGCGGCCTCGTCGACGACGTGCAGGAGGGCGCCGGGACCGGCCGCCTGTTCTCCGTCGTCGTCACCCTGGTGGCCGCCGCCGTCGCGGCCGGGGCGCTCACCGGACTCGGCGCCGCCCTGGTGGCCCGGCTGGGCGAGACGGTCCTGGCCCGGATCCGGGCCCGGGTGCTGGACCGCGCGCTCCACGTGCCCTCCGAGGACCTGGAGCGGGCCGGCACCGGCGACCTGCTCTCCCGCACCGGTGACGACGTCGCCGACGTCACCGCCGCCGTCTCCGATGTCGTACCGCGGCTGGTGAACGCCCTGTTCACCGTGGTCCTCACCGGCGCCGGACTGTTCGCCCTGGACTGGCGGCTCGGACTCGCCGGACTCGCAGCGGCCCCGGTGTACGTGCTGGCCCTGCGCTGGTACCTCCCGCGCTCCGGCCCGCTGTACGCCGAGGAACGGGTGGCGACCGGCGCGCGCACCCAGGCCATGGCGGCCTCCCTGCGCGGCGCGTCCACCGTGCTCGCCCACCGCCGGGAGGCCGAGCACGTGGCGCGGGTGGACGAGCGGTCGGCGGCGGCCCGGGACGTGTCCCTGACCGTGTTCCGGCTGTTCACCCGTTTCGGTACGCGGCTCAATTTCGCCGAGCTGATCGGTCTCACCGCCGTCCTCGTCACCGGTTTCCTGCTGGTGCGGTCCGACGCGGTGACCGTCGGCGCGGTGACGGCCGCGGCGCTCTACTTCCACCGGCTGTTCAACCCGATCGGCTTCCTCGTCACGCAGTTCGACGAGGTCCAGGAGGCCGGGGCGAGTCTGGCGCGGCTCGCCGGGATCGCCACCATGAGTCCGCCGGACGAGCCGGAGGTGCCCGAGACGCCGGCCGACGCGGGCCTGGAACTGCGCGGCGTCACCCACGCGTACGGCGACCGGACCGTGCTGCGGGACGTCACGCTGACGGTCGCCCCCGGCGAACGGGTGGCGCTGGTCGGCGCGAGCGGCGCGGGCAAGACCACGCTCGCCTCGGTCATGGCCGGTGTGCTGCGGCCCACGGCCGGCACCGTACGGCTGGGCGGGGCGCGCCTGGACCGGATCGGCGAGAGCCGGCTGGGACGCCATGTCGCCCTGCTCAGCCAGGAGTTGCACGTCTTCCACGGCACCCTGCTGGACAACGTGCGGCTCGGCCGCCCGGAGGCGGGCGACGAGCAGGTGCTGGCCGCGCTCGACGCGGTGGGTGCCCTCGGCTGGGTGCGCGCCCTGCCGGACGGCCCGGCCACCCGCGTCGGCGAGGGCGCCCACCCGCTGACCGCGGCCCAGGCGGGTCATGTCGCCCTGGCGAGGCTGGCGTTGGCCGACCCGCCGGTGGCGGTGCTGGACGAGGCGACGGCCGAGGCGGGCAGCGCGGGCGCCCGGATGCTGGAGGAGGCGGCCGAGGCGGCGACCCGGGGCCGCACCACCCTGCTCGTCGCGCACCGGCTGACCCAGGCGGAACGCGCCGACCGGATCCTGGTGCTCGACCAGGGGGCCGTCGTGGAGAGCGGGTCGCACGACGAACTGCTCGCCGCGGAGGGGCGGTACGCCGCGCTGTGGTGGAGCTGGACGGGGCTGCGGTCCGCCCCGGCGGACGGGTCGGTCCCGTCCCCTTCCCCGGCCGATGGCGGGCCTGTACACCTATCGGCGACCGACCAGGTCGGAGCCTGATTGCGAAAGCGTCACGGGGGGCCGAAGATCAGCCAAAGTGAGGTTAGGCTAACCTCACTTCTGTCGATCTTCACGGAGTATCCATGCCCCGTTCGTCCCGTCCGCTCGAGATCCACCCCATCGTGCTGCGCCGCGCGACCGTGGCCGACATCGTGGACGTCACGCCCAACATGCGGCGCATCACGCTCACCGGCGAGGAACTCGCCGAGGGCGTGATGGGGGAGGGGTACCACCGGCCCGCCTTCCGCTCCGACGGCTTCGACGACCACGTCAAACTGGTCGTCCCGCCCGCCGACGGCGCACTGCCCCGCATCGGCACCCAGGAGGAGACCCGCTTCGCCTGGAACCCCGAGGTGCTGGGCAACACCCGCGACTACACCGTCCGCTCCTGGGACCCCGCGGCGAACTCCTTCACCGTCGACCTGGTCCGCCACGACCACGGCCTCGCCGCCTCCTGGGCCTTCTCGGCCCGCCCCGGCGACACGATCCACTTCGCGGGGCCGAAATCCTGCGCCCGGATCAACCCCGACGCCGACTGGCACCTGCTCGCCGGTGACGAGACCGCGCTGCCCGCCATCGCCCGCTGGCTGGAGGAGGCGCCCGCCGGCACCCGCGGCCACGTCGTCGTCGAGGTCCCCACCGAAGCCGACCGCCAGCAGATCGCCACCCGCGCCGACGTCACGGTCGAATGGCTGGTCCGCGACGGCGAACCCGCCGGCACCGGCACCCGCCTCTTCGACGCCGTGCGCCGCGTCGACCTGCCCGAGGGCCGCGTCCACGCGTGGGTCGCCGGCGAGGCCATGACCATCGCGCCGATCCGCCGCCATCTGCGCAACGAGGTCCGGCTGCCCAGGGAGGACGTCGAGGTCACCGGCTACTGGCGGCGCCCGAGGACGGCCCCCGCGCAGCCCCCCGCGCCCCGCGACAACGCCGAGAGCCTCACCCCCGCCGCCGCGGACGACGCCGAGGACACCTCCGCGGCCCTCCTGCACCACATCCACGAGATGACCGAACTGGCCCCGCCCGTCATCACCCGGGTCGCCGTCACCCTCGGCATCAACCCGGCCGTCGCCTACGGCGTGACCACCCTGGACGGACTCGCCGCCGACACCGGCGTGCCGGCCGCCCGGCTCGCCCCGCTGCTCGACGGCATGACCGCGCTCGGGCTCCTGGAACGCGACGGCGACCGGTACCGCAACACCCCGCTCGGCGCGGTGCTCTGCGAGGACGCCTCCCAGGAGGACCTGTCGCTCGACAACCCCGCCAACCGGGAGGCCCTGGCCTTCGTCGACCTCCTCGACGTGCTGCGCGCCGGCGGCCCCGCACCGCGCCTCGGCACCCTGCCCTGGCGGGCGCGGCGGGCCGCCGACCCCGCCCTCGACGCCGCCCATCACGACCGCACCGCCGAGCAGCTGACCTACGTCCTCGGCCTGCTGCCCGACCTGCCCGCCGTGCGCGACGCCCGCACCCTCGCCGTCAGCGGCGACGCCGCCGCCCAGGTGGCCGAGCGGATCGCCCGGGGCCGCACCGTCCACCTGCCCGGCACCGACGCGGCCGAGTGGCCCGCCCACGACTGCGCGATCCTCGTGAGCGCCCTGGAGGGCCGCGACGACGACGCCTGCCGCGCCCTGCTCCGCCACGCGCTCGACGCCGGCCGCACCCTCGTGCTGTTCGAGCGGACCGGCGACCACGCCGCCGACGACGACCACGCCGCCGAGGACGTGCTCACCGCCCTCGCGGTCACCGGCCTCCCGCTGCGCACCAGCGACCGGATCACCGGCCTGCTCCGCGAGGCGGGCGCCCGCACGGTCGAACGCACCCTGCTCGGCTGGGGCTTCGGCCACTTCGGGACGGTCACCGTCGCCCATGCCTGAGACCCTCCCGGCCACCCGCCCACCACGGGCCGCCGAGGCCGACGGACCGAGGGCGCGCAGCATGCCACTCGTCCTCACCGCCCTCACCACGGCCCTGCTGCTGTGCGCCGTGGCCAGCCTGTTCGTCGGTGCCGAGGGCATCGCCCCCGGCCGCGTCGCCGACTCCCTCCTCGGGCACGGCGACCGCCAGGCCGACGCCCTCGTCCTCGACGCCCGCCTCCCCCGCACCATCGTCGCCATCGCCGTCGGCGCGGCCCTCGGCGTCGCCGGCTCGCTCATCCAGGCGTTCACCCGCAACCCGCTCGCCGACCCCGGCATCCTCGGCGTCAACGGCGGCGCGGCGCTCGGCGTCACCCTCGCCCTGTGGGCCGGGGCCTCCACCTCCACCGGCGCGCTGGTGCTGCCCGCGCTGGCCGGCGCGATGCTGGCGACCGTCGCCCTGCTGCTGCTCGCCTCCGCGGGCCGCGGCCCGGCCACCCCGGTCCGCATGGTCCTCGCCGGGGTCGCGCTCGCCGCGGTGCTCGGCGGCATCACCACCGCCGTCCGCCTCCTCGACGTCAGCACCTTCGACGGGTACCGCTCCTGGGTCGCCGGGTCGGTCGCCGGACGCTCTCTCACCGACCTCGCCGGAGTCGCCGGTTACCTCGGCGTGGGCCTGGTGCTCGCCCTCACCCTGGTCCGCCCGCTCAACGCCGTCGCGCTCGGCGAGGAGACGGCCGCCTCCCTCGGCGTCGACACCCGGCGCGTCCGGCTGCTGACGGTCGCCGCCGTCACCCTGCTGGTCGGCGCGGCCACCGCCGTCGCCGGGCCCATCTCCTTCCTCGGGCTGATGGTCCCGCACGTCTGCCGCCTGCTGGCCGGCAACGACCAGCGCCGCATCATCCCGCTGTCCGCCCTGGCCGCGCCCGTCGTGCTGCTGGTCTCCGACATCGTGGCCCGGGTGGCGCTGCCGCTGCGGGAGATGCCCGTCGGCGTCGTCACCGCCTTCGTCGGCGCACCGGTGCTGATCCGGCTGGTCTCGAACCGGAAGGTGCACACCCAGTGACCCCGTGGCTGTTCACCGACCGGGGCGACCTGGTCCTGCGCGCGCCGGGACGCGTCCCGGTGTCCGGACGGGTGTCGGTGCGCGCGGCGGCCGCGTGCGCCGCGCTCGTCGCGCTGACCGCGGCCGTCACCCTGGCCGCCCTGATGCTCGGCAAGGTGACCTACTCCCCGGCGGAGGTGTTCCGGACGCTGACCGGCGACGGCACCCGGGTCGCCGAACTCTTCGTCGTGCGCTGGCGGTTGCCGCGTGCCGTCGCCGCCGTCGTCCTCGGGGCGATGCTCGGAGTGGCGGGCGCCCTGTTCCAGTGCATCACCCGCAACCCGCTCGGCAGCCCCGACGTCATCGGCTTCACCGCCGGCGCCTCGGCGGGCGGCGTCGCGGTGATCACGTTCGTGGGCTCCGGCTTCGCGCTGGTCACCGGCGGAGCACTGGCCGGCGGCCTCGTGGTGACCGTCCTGGTGATGCTGCTGTCGCGCGGCGGCGGCACGGCCGGCTTCCGGCTGGTGATCGTCGGCATCGGCCTCAACGCCATGCTGGTGGCGCTGGAGACCTACCTCTACCTCGTCGCCGACTCCGACATCGCCCAGGTCGCCGCCGTCTGGGGCGCCGGCAGCCTCAACGCCGTCAGCTTCGCGCACACCGGCCCCGCGCTCGTCGCCGGCACCGTCGCCACACTCGTCGTCGGCGTCGGACTCCAGCGCGCGCTGCCCCTCTTCGACCTGGGCGAGGACACCGCCACCGCGCTCGGTGTGCGCCCCGGACGGCTGCGGCTGCTGCTCGTCCTCGGCGGCGTGGTGCTCGTCGCGATCGTCACCGCCGCCGCGGGCCCCATCTCCTTCGTGGCGCTCGCCGCACCGCACGTGGGCCGACGGCTCGCGGGCGCCTCCGGTACCGCCCTGCTGCCCGCCGCCTGTGCCGGCGCGCTGATCCTGGCCAGCGCCGACCTCGCCGCCCAGCACGCCGTCCCCGGTCTCTCCCTGCCCGTCGGCGTCGTCACCGTCGCGATCGGCGGCCTCTACCTCCTGACCCTCCTCGTCCGTGAGAACCGGAAGGGAACCCTGTGACCACCCCCGACCGGCCGACGCCGGCCACCTCGCTGCGCGCCGACGACATCACCATGGCCTACGACGGCCGGGTCATCGGCGAACACCTCACGGTCGGCATCCCCGACGGCGAGTTCACCGTGATCCTCGGCCCCAACGCCTGCGGCAAGTCCACCCTGCTGCGCTCCCTGTCCCGGCTGCTCAAGCCGCGCGACGGCACCGTCCACCTGGACGGCAAGGACATCCACCGCATGCGCGCCAAGGACCTGGCCGTACGGCTCGGCCTGCTGCCCCAGTCCACCGTCACCCCCGCCGGCATCACCGTCCTCGACCTGGTGCGCCGGGGGCGCTACCCGCACCAGTCGGTCCTCTCCCGCTGGAGCGCGGAGGACGAACTCAGCGTCGAACGGGCCCTGCGGCGGACCGCGATGACGGACCTGGCCACCCGGCCCGTCGACGAACTCTCCGGCGGCCAGCGCCAGCGCGCCTGGGTCGCCATGGCCCTCGCCCAGGAGAGCCCGATCCTGCTGCTCGACGAGCCGACGACGTTCCTCGACGTCTCGCACCAGATATCCCTGCTGGACCTGTTCGCCGAACTGAACCGCACGGCCGGCCGCACCGTCGTCGCCGTGCTGCACGACATCAACCACGCGGCCCGCTACGCCGGACACCTCATCGTGATGTCCGACGGGCGCATCGTCGCGCAGGGACCCCCCGGCGAGGTGCTCACCACCGAACTCCTCGCCGACGTCTTCGACATCCAGGCCACCCTCATCGAGGACCCGGTCAACGGCGGTCCTCACATCATCACCCGGCATCGGGGCCGCCGTCCGGGGCCCGACGCCGCACAACACCGGAAGGTCGCACCATGAAGTCCACTCCCGCCTCGCTCGCCGCGGGCGCCGTCGTGCTCGCCCTCGCCCTGACCGGCTGCTCGTCCTCCGACGACGGCGCGTCCGGCGACACCAAGGCGGACAAGAAGCCCGCCACCCGCACCGTCACCGACGCGACGGGCGCGAAGATCGAGGTCCCCGGCACCCCCGAGCGCATCGTCACCCTGCACTACGCGGCCACCCAGCCGGTCCGCGACCTCGGCTTCGACCTCGTCGGCCAGGGCTCGTTCGAGGAGGGCATCGTCCCCGAGGACCAGGTCGCCGAGGCCGAGAAGGTCCCCGTGGTCGCCCAGCAGGAGCCGAAGCTGGAGGACATCGCCGCCCTCGAACCGGACCTGATCTTCGCTCCGAACGTGTACGACGAGGAGACCACCGAGGCGCTGCGGGAGATCGCCCCCGTCTACACCTTCACCCTCCGCGGCGGCGACCGCGCGAAGTGGACCCAGCGGACCGAGGAGATCGCCGACGCCCTCGGCGTGCCCGAGAAGGCCGACGCGCTCGAGACGGCCTTCGCCGACCGGCAGAAGAGCATCGCCTCCACCTACAAGGACGTCATCGAGGGCAAGAGCGTCGGCGTCATCGGCGCCTACGAGGAGAACAACTTCTACGCCTGGGGCGAGAAGAACATGCAGGGCACGCTGCTCGTGCCGCTCGGCTTCACCTGGTCGAAGCAGGAGAACGAGATCGTCGCCGAGGAGAAGGAGCCGGAGGCCACCCTCTCCCACGAGAAGCTGGCCGCCGCGGTCGGCGACGCCGACGTCCTCTTCCTCGACTCCGACCTGCGCGGGAAGGTCAACTCCTTCATGAAGTCCGTCCAGGAGACCTCCCTCTACAAGCAGCTCCCGGCGGTCAAGGCCGGGCGGGCCTACGTCGGCGGCAAGAACACCGTGGCGGGCTACACCGACGCGAACTACACCCTCGACCGCGTCGAGGAGGCGCTGAAGGACATGCAGGGCGAGTAGGTCCCGCGCCGGGGCCGCTGCCGACCGGCGCGCGCCACGGCCCCGGGGCCGGCACTCCGGGGCGACGGGCCCCGGGGCCGGCACTCCGAGGTGACGGTCCCGACGAGAGACCCATGGCGCCCGGCAGGGGCCCTTCGGCCCTGCCGGGCGGCCGCTCGGTGACCGACGCTGGAGGTGTCCGCCCGAGGAGATCCGAGCAAGTGGGTGAGGACATGGACAGCTCCCCGAAGACCGTCGGTGACGTCATGACCCGCACCGTCGTGGCCCTGTCCCAAGGGGCGGTGTTCAAGGACATCGTGAGGACGATGAGGCAGTGGGCGGTCAGCGCGCTGCCCGTCCTCGACGACGAGGGCCGGGTGATCGGCGTGGTGTCCGAGGCGGATCTGCTCCGCAAGGAGGAGTACCGCGACAGCGACCCGCCCGGGCCGGTGTTCCGGCGCGGCCCCGCCGAACCGCACAAGGCCGTCGCGGTGACCGCCCGGGAGCTGATGACCGCCCCGGCCGTGACCGTCCACGCCGACGCCCCGCCGGCCCGGGCCGCCCGCCTGATGGCCCGCCGGCAGGTGAAGAGGCTGCCTGTGGTCGACGGCGACGGTGTGCTGACGGGCATCGTCAGCCGCGCCGACCTGCTGAAGGTGTTCCTGCGCGAGGACGACGAACTCGCCCGGGAGATCAGGGGCGAGATCGCCTCCGGACGCTTCCCCGCCTCGATGGAGTCGGTCCGGGTGGACGTGTGCGACGGCGTGGTGACGCTCACCGGCCACGTGCCCGACCTCTCCCTGGTGCCGTTCGCGGTGCGGGTGGTCCGCTCGGTGGAGGGCGTCGTGGACGTGCGCCCCGTGCTGTCGGGACCCCGTGGACGCCCGCCGCTCGAACCGGACTTCCCCGGCGGGGACGGTCGCGGCGCGGCGCCTGCCGGCACGGACGAGAAGGAGGGCCCCCGGGCACCGGCCGGCCCGGACCGGCGGGAGGCCGGCATGGGGCCGCTCACGCACCGGGCGGCGGACGCCTCCTGACCCGCCGTCGGGGAGCGGGTGTGCGGTCGACCGTCGCCCGCACACCCGTTCGCGCGGCCGTCCCCTCCGACGGGACCGCCGGAACCGGCCGCACCGGAACGGACCCCGGAACCGGCCTCCCCTTCCGGAACCGGGGCCGCGAGGTCCTGGCGCCCCGTGGTGCGGTCCTCAGCCTCCCGCGCCGGGGCCCGGCCGTCCGTGGGCCCATCGGCTCCGATCCGGGGCCGGTGGGCCCTGCCCGGCCCGCCCCGGGCGGAGACCCCACCGCCCCCGCCCGGTCCGCCGCCCGCTCCCGGCCGGTCCGCGCGTGCCCGTTCCGACGGGCGGGACATCCGACGGGCGGGACAGGACACCCCGGCAGAACTCACCGCGGGAGGGTCCACAGCGAGGCGGCTCACCACGGGACGACCCCGGCCCGACGCCCGGCGCCGCGGCACCTCCGCCACGGCATCCCCTCCGCGACGGCACCCGGCACCCTCCCGGCACCGCCCCCGGTCAGGAGCTGCGGTTCTCCCGCACCACGACCACCGGGCAGGCCGCGTGCTGGGCGCAGCGCGTGCTGACCGAGCCCAGCATGGTCCGGGCGAAACCGCCCCGCCCGCGGTGGCCGACGACGAGCAGTTCGGCCCGCACCGATGCGCGGATCAGCACTTCCGACGGGTCGCCCTCGACGAGGCGTTCCCGCAGCCCGGGCGGACGCTCGCCGGGGAAGGCGGCCTCCAGCGCCTCGCCGAAGCGGTACCGCGCCTGCTCCAGGTCGAGGTCGGGTTCGACGGCGCGCCCGCCCCAGCTCGGGGTCACCCAGGTGTCCCAGGCGTGGATGGCCTCCACCTCGCCCCCGACCAGCTGCGCGTACCGCGCCGCCCACCGCAGGGCCTCGTACGACGCGGGGGAACCGTCCACGCCCACCACCACCAGGGGTACCGGCTCGGGGGATTCCATGGCCACCTCACTGGGTCGTCGTTGTGCTAAGTCCACGCTGCCCCGCCCGGGGCCGCCCCGCCAACCGGGGGTGCGGACCGCACCCGTGCGCGGCCGGCCGACGGGTCACAGGCCGGCCGCGTGGTCGGGGACGTAGGTCTGCAGTTCGCGCGGCGGGCGGTGGTAGCCGGTCGACGGCGGGCGCTCCGGCAGCTCGATGACCGGCGGCGGCACGTCGGAGTAGGGCACGGAGGCCAGCAGGTGCGCGATCGTGTTCAGCCGTGCGCGGCGCTTGTCGTCGCTCTCCACGACGTACCAGGGCGCCTCGGCGATGTCCGTGTGCACCATCATCTCGTCCTTGGCCCGGGAGTAGGCCTCCCACCGGGTGATCGACTCCAGGTCCATGGGCGACAGCTTCCAGCGGCGCAGCGGGTCCTCCAGCCGGCGCTGGAACCGCTCCTGCTGCACGGCGTCGCTGACCGAGAACCAGTACTTGCGCAGCAGGATCCCGTCCTCCACGAGCATCCGCTCGAAGACCGGGCACTGGCGCAGGAACAACTGGTACTCCTGCTTGGTGCAGAAGCCCATGACACGCTCGACGCCGGCCCGGTTGTACCAGGACCGGTCGAACAGCACGATCTCCCCGGCCGCCGGCAGATGCTCGACGTAGCGCTGGAAGTACCACTGGGTCCGCTCGCGCTCCGTCGGCTTGGGGAGCGCGGCGATCCGTGCGACGCGCGGGTTGAGGTGCTCCGCGACCCGTTTGATGGTGCCGCCCTTGCCGGCCGCGTCCCGGCCCTCGAAGACGACCACGAGCCGGACGCCCTCCGCCCGCACCCACTCCTGCAGCCGTACCAGTTCCGACTGGAGCCGCAGCAGTTCCTTCTCGTACACCTTGCGCGGCACCTTCGCCGTCGTCCCGTCCGCCACCATCACGCCTCCACCGCCCGGTGAGCCGGCCGTGCGCCGCCGGGTCACTCCGCCGAGTCCAGCACGGGCGCCACGCTACTGAGCGGATCCGCGTCCCGCACCCGGTCGCCGGGCACCGGTACCCCGGCCCCCGGCCTTACCCCGCACGCCTCGGCCTTGCCCCGCACGCTTCCGCCGGGTCCGGAGCCCCCGGCCGGCTCAGGCACCGCCCGCGACGGGCCGCACCGGCCCGGTGGCGGGCCCGGAAGCGGCACCGGCATCGGCCTGCGGGCTGATCAGCAGCAGCGCGATGTCGTCCTCGGGCGCGGGCGCGTGCCGGATCAGGGTGTCGGCCATGGCGTCCAGGTCGGCCGGATCGGCGGCCTCCAGCAGACCGGCGAGGGCCGCGGTGGCGTCGTCGAGGTCGACTCCGGGCGCCTCGACCAGGCCGTCCGTGTACATCACCAGCACGCATCCGGGCGGCAGCGGGATCTCCAGGGCCGGGTACTCGACGTGCCCCTCGATGCCCAGCAGCAGCCCGGGCGGGACGTGGAGCACTTCGGTCCGTCCGTCGGCGTGCCGCAGCAGGGGCGGCGGGTGACCGGCGGTGGCCAGGCAGGCTTTCCCCCCGGCCAGATCGAGGTGGGCGTAGAGGCAGCTGGTGAACAGGCCCGGATCGAGGTCGGCGAGCAGCCGGTTCGCGCTCGCCAGGACCGTGCCCGGGTCGGCGCCGACCGCCGCGTGCGCGTGGACGGCCGTACGCACCTGCCCCATCAGCGCGGCGGCGTCCACGTTGTGACCCTGCACGTCACCGATCGTGGCGGCCACCGTGTGCTCGTCGAGCCGGATGAGGTCGTAGAAGTCCCCGCCGATGGCCAGGCCGCGGGCGGCCGGGAGGTAGCGGGCGGCCACCTTCAGGCCCGGCACGGACGGCAGGGTGTGGGGGAGCAGGGCGGCCTGGAGCCGGTGCGCGAGGTCGTGCTTGCTGTCGTAGAGGCGGGCCCGGTCCAGCGCCTGGCCGATCAGCCCGGCCAGTGAGGTGAGGACCGCGCGCTCGCTGGGCGAGAAGTGGTGGGGGCGCCGGTAGGCGAGCAGCAGGGAGCCGATCGGGCGGCCGGAGGCGATCAGCGGCAGCAGCGCCCAGGCGGACATCCCGTCCTCGTGCACGGTGCCCGGGTGGGCGCGCTCCAGCTCGTCGAACGAGGCGAAGAAGTCCGCCTCACCCGTCGTCAGGGCGCGCACGCCGGGGATGTCCGGGGACAGCGGCCCCGCGTGGTAGCGCTCGACGACGTGCGCCGCGTAGCCGCGGTGGCCGACGATCATCAGACGGCCGTCGTCGGCCGTCATCAGCACCATGCCCTGCGCGCCGAGCGCCGGCAGCAGCTGGTCGGCGGTCTGGTCCACCACGTCCTGCACCCCGACCGCCTCGGTGAGCGTGGCGGCCAGGTGCATCAGGTGGTAGAGCACCGTGGAACGCCCCGGCCCCGCGGTCGGTGCGGGGCGGGCGTCCTGGGCGCCGTCGTCGGCGCGGCCGGGCAGGATGCGGACGCTGATGCCGGAGGAGTCCGGGTACAGCTCGAAGCGCAGCCAGGTGTCCGGCGGGCGCTTCACGGTGAACGACTGCGGCCGGCGGCTGACCAGCGCCGCCCGGTAGCGGTCCTCGACGTGGGGGACGTCCATCCACGGCAGCGCCTCCCAGGGCAGGGCGTCCAGCAGGGCGGCGCGGTCGGTGCCGAGCAGGTCGGCCGCCGCCGGCGTGGCGAACGTGATGCGGCCGCTGAGGTCCAGTGCGCACGCCCCGCCCGGCAGCCGTTCCACGAACGCCGTCATCGCCCGGACCTCCGCGGCCGGCCGGATCCGTTCCGGCAACGGCGGGACGGTGCGGGGCCGGCCGGTGGGCTGCAGCGGGTCACCGCGCTCGGCGGCCTGCTGGAACAGGCGCCCCAGGTGCTGGCAGCCCGCTTCGACGGCTTCGCGCTCCGCGTCACTGAGGACCGGTGGGTGGGACGACGGCCACAGGACCACCAGCCCGCCCCACACCGAGGACCCGGCGGTGATCGGCACGGCCGCCAGCGCGAAGTCGTAGGGGAGGACGAGCGCGGTTCTCGGGTAGCGGCGGGCCATGTCCTCCTGGTCCCCGACCCACACCAGACGCCGGTTCCGCACGGCGTCCGCCACCGGGATGGGATCGCTCAGGGCCACCCGCCGCCACGGGGAGGCCATCTCCTGGGGCGCACCGGTGGTCATCACCAGCCACAGGGCGCTCCCGCCCGGGGGCAGCACGTACAGCAGTCCGCCGGACGCCGCGCTGTTGCGCACCACCGCGGTCAGTGCCGTGTCCATCAGCGGCCCGTTCCGGCCGGGCGGGGGGACGGCCCCGGGCGGCGCTTCCTGACGGCCGCGGAGCGGCGGCGCGACGCCGACGGAGGGGCCGCACCGCTCCGGCCGCACCGAGCGTCGTCCATATCAGGACCATACGCCCGGCCCCCGGGACGGGCATCCAGGCACGGCCGGACCGTCACCGCCCGCCGGTTTGCCGCGCCCCGTGCGGGCTACGCGACGGGTACGGCCCCCGTCGGCCGCCGGCCCGCCGGGCCGGATTTCAGGCGTAGGAGGAAAGGATGCACCAGGACCCGCGGGACCGGACGCAGGAGCCCGTCCACCGTTCGCGCTCCGGCACGATCGGCCGCCGCTTCCCCCGGACCGGCACCGAACCGGTCACCGCCCGCAGCCCGCTCGGGCTGCGCCTGCTGCTGTCCGGGTTCTTCCTGCCGGTGTTCTGCGCGGCGACCGTGCTGTTCGCCCTGTGGGCCGCCGGCTCGGGCGAGGGCGACAGCCCGGGGCGCGGCCCCCTGGTGGGAATCACCGTGCTGTGCGGGGCGCTGGCCCTGATCGCCGCGGCGGACCTGTTCATCGTCGTGCGGCGGCGCCGCCGGGAGCGGGGGAGTTCCGCCCCCGGCCGGTGAGACACCGGCGGCGGTTGGGTCGAACGGGTCACGGGCCCGGATGGTCCCGGGCCTCGCGCAGGCGACGGTTGTGCCAGACCACGGCACGGTGGATCTCCGGCTCGTGCAGGCCGGTGCGGCGGGCGAGTTCCTCGACGGTGAGGGCGCGCGGACCCGTGCCCAGCACCTGCGCGACCTTCGCCGCCCACAACTCCTCCTCGACGAACGGGCGGCGCCGGTAGTCCTCGCGCAGTTCCTCCAGGTGCCCCTCGCCGCACGCGGTGAGCAGGCGCAGTCCGTCCGCGCGCCCACCGCGCTCCTGTACGCAGGAGGAGTCGGGCACCAGGCAGTGCACCGCACGGTCGGCGGGGAAGGTCGCGGCGCACAGGTCGCACAGTTCGACCGGGGGGACGGTGTCGCGGTGGGGACGCCCACCGCGCCGGGCGCGTTTCCACATGAGGACTCCCGCGGACGACGGCACGACGACTCGACTGCGCCGCACCGGCCGATGCCTTCAGTCTCCCCCCGGCGGGCGCGGTCGGCACGGCCGGTTTCCGGTCACGGCACGCCCAGCTCGAACAGGACGTACCCCGCGTAGGAACCGGAGGCCAGGGCCGCCGTCCCCAGCACCACCGCCAGCGAGGGCGCGCGCAGGCGGCGCATGGCCAGGGCGAGGGGGATGAGGAGGGGGAAGAGGGGGAGCAGGTAACGGGAGACGTTGCCGAAGATCTGCTGGGTGCCCATCACCATCAGGAAGGACAGCAGCGGGTAGACCACCAGGACGGCGGGGGGACGCAGCCGCAGCAGCAGCACCGTCAGCACCGGGACGAGGAGCACCACCCCCACCCCGATGACGTCCTCGAAGGGCCTCGCGAAGAGGTAGTCGAAGTGGCCCACGGGTACGGACGTGAGCACGTCCAGGGTGTGCCGGCCGTAGTCGAACCGGTGGGCCCAGGCGCCGTCCTGGAGGACGCTGTAGCCGTCCCACCGGCCCATCCGGTAGCCGACCCAGCCGAGGTAGCCGGCGGTGCCCAGCGGGGCGAGAAGGGCGGCGGCCAGCGGGCGGCCCGGACGCTCCTCCCGGCGCCACACCGCCGCCAGCCCGGCGACGGCCAGCGCGGCCACCAGGGTCACGGCGGTCGGCCGGGCCAGCCCCGCCGCGAGGACGAGGACGCCCGCGGTCAGCCAGCGCCGGGTCATCACGGCGTAGCAGGCCCAGGCCGCGAGGGCCGTGAACACGGACTCCGAGTACACCGCCCACTGCGCACCCGACCCGGGCCAGACCGCCCACAGCCCCACGGCGATCAGTCCCGCCCTGCGCCCGCCCAGTCGGGCGGTCACGGCGTGGATGCCGAGCGCGGCGACGAAGGAGAAGACGACCGAGACGGCCATGCCGGAGCCGTACGGGCCGAGCCCGGTCACCTCCGAGACCATCCGCATCAGGGCCGGATACAGCGGGAAGAACGCCGCCGAGTTGCCCTCCAGGGTGATCTGGCCGGTGGCGCCCGGCACGGGCACCAGGGCCGGGTCGTAGCCGTACCGGGCGATCTGCTGGTACCACCAGCCGTCCCAACTGCCCAGCACGTCCCAGGGGTGCGCGCCGCCGCCGAACCGGGGGTGCTTGTCGCGGAAGTCCCCGGCGGAGTCCAGCAGGTACAGGAACACGGCGAAGCCCGCGAACTTCAGCACACCGTAGGTCGCGAGCACCGGACCGTACTCCCGGACCACCCGGCGCGGCCCCGCGAGCCGGCCCCGCCCCCGAGAGGGGGGAGCGGACCCGGGGGCCGCGGAGACGTGCGCGGGTCCGCCGGGCACGTCGGGGACGTCGGCCGGGGCGGTGGTCCCCGGGGGCCCGGCGGCGGGGACGGCGGGCGGGGCCGGGACGGCCCGGGGGGTGCCGGTGGTCATGGAGCGGGAGTTCCTGTCGTACGGCGGGAACGGGCACCGGGGAACACCCAGGCCCGCAGGAGGAGGAAGCGCAGCAGGGTCGCGGCGAGGCCGGCGAGGACCAGCGTCACCAGCTCGGTGCCGGGCGCGGCCCCGGGCGCGGCGCGGTGCAGGAGGGCCAGCGAGCCGCTGGTCAGGGCGAGCCCGACCAGGAAGGCCGCCAGCCCCTTGAGGTGGTGCGACAGCACCCCGCCGCGCCCCCGTACGCCGAAGGTGAGCCGCCGGTTCGCGGCGGTGTTGGCGAGCGTGCCCGCCAGCAGGGCGAGCGCGTTGGCGGCCTGGGCCCCGGTCCAGGGCCGCAGCAGCGTGAAGAGCAGCAGGTGGAACACGGTGCTCGCGGCACCGACCGCGGCGAACCGCAGCAGCTGGGGCACGAGACCGGGCGGCAGGCCGTCGGTGGTGCGGCGCAGCGCGGCCACCGGCAGCCGCCCGCGCGCGAGGGCTCGCGCGAGGCGCGCCATGCCGCGCAGATCGGCCAGGGCGGTGGAGAGGATGTCGACCCGGCTGTCGGGGTCGTCCACCCAGTCCACCGGGACCTCGTGGATGCGCAGGCCGGCCCGTTCGGCGAGCACCAGCAGCTCGGTGTCGAAGAACCACTCGCGGTCCTCGACCAGTGGCAGCAGCCGCTCGGCGACGTCCCGCCGCACCGCCTTGAACCCGCACTGCGCGTCGGTGAAGCCCACCGCGAGGGTCCCGCGCAGCAGCCCGTTGTAGCAGCGGGAGATGATCTCCCGCTTGGGTCCGCGCACCACGCGGGAGGCGGGGGCCAGCCGGGTGCCGATCGCGATGTCGGAGTGTCCGGAGATCAGGGGCGCGACCAGTGGCAGCAGCGCGGCGAGATCGGTGGACAGGTCCACGTCGAGATAGGCGAGGACCGGGGCGCCGGACCGGCTCCAGGCGCTGTGCAGGGCCCTTCCGCGGCCCTTGGCCGCCAGCCGGAACCAGTGGGTGCCGGGCAGTTCGCCGGCCAGCCGGGCCGCGATGAGCGGGGTGCGGTCGGTGCTGGCGTTGTCGGCGACGGTGATCCGGAAGGGGTAGGGAAACGTTTCGGTCAGGTGGGCGTGGAGCCGTCTCACGCACGGCTCCAGGTCGTCCTCCTCGTTGTGCACGGGGACGACGACGTCCAGCACCGGGTCCGGATGGTGCGCCGGCAGCGGGGCGCGCTGCGGGAGCGAGGCGGGGACCGCGGCTGCGGAGGGCGGGCGGAGGCCGGTCGCGGCGGACCGCCGGGCGGTTCTCATGGCTGGATCACGGTCTCTTCTCCGGCGGGACGGCGCGCCCGCTGTGGGCAGGGGCATGCCGGGTCCGCGCGGGATCGGTGCTGCGGTTCACGGCTGGGACTGTCGGGGAGGAGCCCGGCGGAGGCCGGGCGGGGGTCAGCCGGTGTCGGCCGACTCGGCCCCGGCCGACGACGGCGGTTGCCTCCCGGGGGTCGGCGGAGGAGAACCGCCCGAGGACGCGGGCGGTGCGGACGTCCCCGGACCGCTCCCGCCCGCGGCTCCGTCGTGGGTGGCACTCGGCAGCGAGGTCGGCGTGCTGCCGCCGCCCAGCGGGGGCGTGGTGCCCGGGACACCCGTGACCGACGGGGCGGCGGGCGGCTGGGAGACCCGGGCGTCCGGGCCCGCCCCGGAGCCGGTCGGCGTCGGCGAGGGCGTCGGCGCGGCCGGGGGCGGTGTCGGGCTGGTGGCCGGCAGCGGCCCGGGGCCCGCCGGCTGCGTCTGCGGGGCGGTGCCGGGCAGCAGCGCCAGCCCGAGGCCGAGCCCGGTCACCGCCAGGGCCGAGCCGCCTGCCCGCCACAGCGTCCGGGCGCGCCGGCGGGCCCGGATGCCGTGCCGCAGACGCTGCTGCTGCTCGGTCGCGAAGGGCGCCTGCTGCCGTGTCTCGCGCATCATGCGCGCCAGCTCGCGCTCGAAGTCGTCCATGACGTCTCCCCTCAGCCCACGGGCCGGACGGTGTCGGACAGCAGCTGCCGCAGGCGGGCCACCCCGCGTGAGGCGTGGGACCGTGCGGTTCCCACCGGGCATCCGAGGGCCTGGGCCACCTGCGCCTCCGGCAGGTCCTCGCAGTAGCGCAGCACCACGGCCGCGCGCTGCCGCGGGGTGAGCAGCGCCAGTGCCGCCTCCAGGCGGGAGCGCTCCGCCACCGCCGCGGACACGTCGTCCGGTACGGGCCGGTCGGGCAGTTCCCCCACCGGGCGCTCACCCCACCAGCGGCGCCGGGCGGACCGGGCGGCCAGCCGCACCAGCACCGTGCGGACGTACGCCTCGGGCGCCTGATCGGCGACCCGGGGCCAGGCGAACCACAGCTTCACCAGGGACTCCTGCACCAGGTCCTCGGCCCGTTGCCGGTCCCCGCCGGTGAGCAGCCGCGCCACGTGGAGCAGCGCCGACCAGCGAGCGGCCACGAACGCGTCGAAGCCCTCGCAGCCGTCGTCGGTCCCGGACCGCTCCATGCCCACCGCCCCCGTGTCCAGAAAAACCCCTTGCACAGGAGACAAAGACTCGCGGCCCCCGGAAACGATGCACCCGGAGCCTGTGATCCACGTCACCGGGGTCGGCCGCCCCGGGCCCGGGGCTCATACGACGGCGGGCGGGCCGGGGGCCCGGACACGTGGGTGTCCGGGCCCCCGGCCCGCCCGGGAGTGAGCGGCGGGAGGCAGCGGGAGCGCTACGTACGGTCGCCCTTCGGCTTGCCGCGCTGGTCCGGCGTGCCGTGCGGCGGGGGTGAGAACGGCTGGGGCGAGGTGGCGGGGGTGACCGGGGAGCCGCCGCGGGCCGCGTCCTGCTCGGGACGCATGGCCGCCGGGTCACCGGACGTCGGCTCGGCCCCCGCCCGCAACTGGTCCAGACGGGCCGTCAGTATCTCGGTCACCGGGAGCCGGTCGGCGTGCGTCCGTTCGTACGCGAGGAGTTCCTCGACCTCACCGGCGCTCAGGGAGCGCACCCGGCTCTCCAGACTTCCGACGGGAAGGTGGTCGTAGTCGGGCAGCGGAAGAGCGCTGCGGGCAGGATCGGCCATGGTTCTCACATCCCTGTACGACGTGCGTGGTGCTGGTGCTGGTGCTGGTGCTGGTGCTGGTGCTGTGTGCTGGTTCCGGTGCTCGTGCTGCTGACGGCGCCGACGCGCCGGGGCGCCCGGACGACGGCGGGAGCCGGGGTCGCGGTGACACCGCCGGTCAGCGGGAGCCGGGGCCCCCGCTGCCGAACCCACCGCTGCTGCCCTCGTCCCAGCGCGGCCGCTCCTGCGAAGTGCCGGTACGGGTACCGGAGTTGCCGCGGCCGTCCAGATCGTGCGGCGACAGCCGCTGGTCGCCGCGCGGCACCTCACGCGGCTCGCGCTGCTCCCGCGTCTCGCGGACCGGGCCCCCCTCGGGCACCCGGGGCTGCTCCTCGGGACGCGGCCGGGCGGACTCGCCGCGCCGTACGCGCCTGCTGCCGAGCGCGAAGGCAGCGATCAGTACGGCCACCACGACGACACCCACGGCCAGCCCGATGCCGAGGACGCCGCGGCCCGCGGCCAGGTCGGTCGTCTCCATCAAAGCGGTGTTCACCATGGCCCGCGGGTACCCCCGACCGCCGTCGGCGAACACCCGTCGCGCCGCCGCGCGCCGCCGGGTTTGACCCTGGGGCGCCCGGCAACCCGCGCTGTGTGACGACGACATCTTCGCAGCAGGAGTTGTTCCGGTTCCTGGAGGACCGCTTCGCCTGCGCCCAGGCGTGCACCGAGTGCGCCCGGGCCTGCGCGCTGCGGGCGAGCCTCGTGGACCCGGACGGGACAGAGAGCCAGGAACAGGTACGGCGCAAGGGCATCATGTGCGCGGAGGTCTGCGACGCGACCTGCCGCATGCTGTCCGAACAGAACCAGGTGGACGAGGCGACCATCCGGGCCCAGGTGGAGTGGTGCCGCCAGGTGTGCCTGGAGGCGGCCCACGCGTTCGACGACCATCCCAGGGCCGAGAAGACGGCCCGGGCGTGCCGCGACTGCGCGCGGGCCTGCACGGAGTTCCTCGGCATCCTGAACTGACCACGACCGGCGCGGCCGGCCGCCCCCGCCCCCGCTTCCGCGCCGGACGGACCGGAGCCCGACCGGGGTGGTGTGTGCCCGCACCGGGACGGCGGGTGCCCGCACCGGCCCGTGCGGGCACCCCCGGGGGCGCCGACGGGCCTACGGGCGCCCGTGGCGGGCGGACGGGACGGTCGCCCGGGGCCGTACACAGTCGGACGGGGTGTGGCCATACTGGACGGGCCAGGGGAGGGCGCGGCGGACAGCGACGGGGGCGGGCGGCCGAGATGGGGGAGACCAGACTGATCCAGGGCCGGTACCGGCTGCTCGACCGGATCGGGCGCGGCGGCATGGGTGAGGTGTGGCGGGCGCGGGACGAGTCGCTGGGCCGGCAGGTGGCGGTGAAGTGCCTCAGACCGGTCGGCGCGCAGGACGACCGGGCGTCGGGCCGGGTGCTGCGGGAGCGGTTCCGGCGGGAGGCCCGGGTGGCGGCGTCCCTCCAGCACCGGGGCATCACGGTGGTGCACGACTTCGGCGAGGCCGACGGGGTCCCGTACCTGGTGATGGAACTGCTGCAGGGCCGCAACCTCAGCCAGCTCCTGGAGGACGACGAGCAGCGGCGGCCGCTGCCGGTCGACGACGTGGTGGACATCGCGGGCCAGGTCGCCGCGGCCCTCGCCCACACCCACGACCAGGGCATCGTGCACCGCGACCTGAAACCGGCCAACATCGTGCGCCTGACCGACGGCACGGTGAAGATCTGCGACTTCGGCATCGCCGGCCTCGGACCCGACCTCGGCTCCTCCCGGCTCACCGGCACCGGCATCGCCATGGGCACCCCGCACTACATGTCGCCCGAACAGATCGGCGGCTCGGCGGTCGACCGGCGCAGCGACCTGTACTCCCTGGGCTGCGTGCTCTACGAGATCGCCACCGGTGTCCCGCCCTTCGACCTCGACGACACGTGGGCGATCCTCGTCGGTCACCGCGACACCCCGCCCCCGCCGCCGCGCGAGCACCGCGCCGACCTGCCCGAGCCCCTCGAACGCCTGATCCTCGACCTGCTGGCCAAGGAACCCGGCCACCGCCCGGACAGCGCCCACGACCTGGCGGACCGGCTCGCCACGGTCCGCTCCGGACCCGGCGGGACGACCCCTCCGCCCGGCCGGGCGCCCGCCGCCGCGGCCAAAGCGCCCGCGCCCGGTACTCCGCCCCGCTCCGGCGGGCCGGCCGGCCCGGGCGGGCGCGACGCCCCCCGGCTGCCCTCCTGGGCCCGGGGCATGACCACCGGACGCAAGGCCGCGGGGACGGCGCCGGCTCAGCCGTCCCGGGACCCGGCGACCGCCCTGTCCGGCGAGTGGATCGCCCACCCCGCCGGGCGGCGTGAGGAGGAGCCGTCCGCCGACACCCGGCCCGCCCCGCCGCCGCAGGCGCTGACCACCCTCGCCGGCCGGCACCACGCCGGCCTGAGCCTCGGACGCCTGGGCCGCTGGGAGGAGGCGGGGGAGGCGCACCGCGCGGTCGCCGCCGAACGCGAGCACCTGCTCGGCCCCGAGCACCCCGACACCCTCGCCAGCCGCCACGAGGTCGCTCTCAGCCTCAGCCGCACGGGCCGCGCCGCCGACGCGCTGCGCGCGTTCCACCAGGTGGCCGGGGCCCGTCGGCGCGTCCTGGGCGCCGACCACGCCGACACGCTCGCCTCCCGGCAGGAGAAGGCCCACGTGCTCGCGCGCACGGGCCGGCCCCTCGACGCCCACCAGAGCTATCTCGCCGTCCTCGCGGCCCGGGAGCACACCCAGGGCCCCGACCACCCGGACACCCTGTGCTGCCGGCACGACCTGGCCGTCAACCTCGCCCGGCTCGGGCGCTTGGAGGACGCGTACACCCTGGCCCGCGAGGTCACCGCGGCCCGCACCCGGGTCCTCGGCGCCGGCCATCCGGACACCCTCGCCACACGCTGCGAGGCCGCGTTCGTCCTGAGCCGGCTGGGCCGTTGGGAGCAGGCTCTGGAGATCCACCGGGAGGTCGCGGCGGCGCGGGCCGCCGCCCTCGGCGCCGACCACCCCGACACGCTGGCCGCACGCCACGAGACCGCCGTCGGCCTGGGCCGCCTGGGGCGCACCGCCGAGGCACTGGAGGCCCACCGGGCGCTGGTGGCGGACCGGACCAGGGCGCAGGGACCCGAGCACCCCGAGACGCTGCGGAGCCGGCACGGCACCGGGGTGGCGCTCGGCCGGCTCGGCCGGTGGGAGGAGTCCCTCGCCGAGGCCCGGGAGGTGTGGGCGCTGCGCGAGCGAGTCCTGGGCGCGGACCACGCCGACACCCTGGTCAGCCGCCGGGAAGTGGCCGTGGCCCTCGGCCGGCTGGAGCGCTGGGGCGAGGCGCTGGCCGAGTACCGGCAGGTGGCGGACGCCCGCGAGCGGGTGCTCGGCGCGGACCACCGCGACACCCTGGCCGCCCGCAACGACGAGGCCCAGTGCCTGCAACGGCTCGACCGCCCCGGCGAGGCGGCCGGGCTGTACCGCGAGGTCGCCTCCCTCCGGCAGCCCGGCGGAACCGGCGGCCCCTGACCGGGCGGCGGCCCGTCCGGAACCGGTAGGCACCGCCCGGGACCGGTACGCACCGGTCGGGACCGGTACGCACCGGTCGGGACCGGTTCGGACGGCCGGGAGCGGTACGGACAGCTGGTGCCGCCGTGGCCGGAGCCCGGCAGCCGGCCGGTGGGCAGGCGCAGCGGGTGCCGGGGCCGTCCGGCGGGACCAGGGAGAACCGTCGCAGGGGCCGCAAGCCACGCGCCCGGCGGACCACACAACGGGCCGCAGGCCCCGTGACCACGGGCCTGCGGGCGACGGGCGGCGACGGGCCACGGTCCACGGGCGACGGGCCGCCGACCTCGGTCCGTGGAGCGCGGCTGGGTCCGCCGGTGCCGTCTGGCCCGTGCCGATCACCGCGTGCTACGAAGAACCATGACCGCACACGAGGGACCCGGAACCTACGACGTCGTCATCGTCGGCGGCGGCCACAACGGCCTCGTCGCCGCCGCCTACCTGGCCCGTGCCGGGCGGTCGGTGCTCGTCCTGGAGCGCCTGGACCACACCGGCGGGGCGGCGGTCTCCACCCGCCCCTTCGCCGGCGTCGACGCCCGGCTGTCCCGGTACTCGTACCTGGTCAGCCTGCTGCCCCGGAAGATCCTGGCCGACCTGGGCCTGGACGTGCGGCTGCGCTCCCGCTCGGTCTCCTCGTACACGCCCACCGTGCGGGACGGACGGCCCACGGGCCTGCTCGTCGGCGGCGGCGAGCGGCGCACCCGCGAGGCGTTCGCCCGGCTCACCGGCTCGGACCGCGAGTACGGGGCGTGGCAGCGCTTCCACGCCCTGACCGGCCGCGTCGCCGAACGGGTCTTCCCCACCCTCACCGAACCGCTGCCCACACGGGAGGAGCTGCGTCGGACGGTCGACGACGAGACGGCGTGGCGGACCCTGTTCGAGGAGCCGATCGGAGTCGCGGTGGAGGAGCACTTCGCCGACGACCTGGTGCGCGGTGTCGTCCTCACCGACGCGCTGATCGGCACCTTCGCCGACGCCCACGACCCGTCCCTGGCGCAGAACCGCTGCTTCCTCTACCACGTCATCGGCGGCGGCACCGGAGCCTGGGACGTGCCTGTCGGCGGCATGGGCGCCCTCACCGACGCGCTGGCCCACGCCGCGCGCGCCGCCGGCGCCGTCCTCGCCACCGGGCACGAGGCGGTCCGTATCGAGACCGACGGCCGGCGCGCCGAGGTCGCCTACCGCACCGCCGACGGCGAGGGCGTGGCCGCGGCCCGGCACGTCCTGGTCAACGCCTCGCCGCAGGCGCTCGCCGTCCTCACCGGCGACACCCCGCCGGCCCGCGCGGAGGGCGCCCAGCTGAAGGTGAACATGCTGCTCGAACGGCTGCCCCGGCTGCGCGACACCGCCGTCGACCCCCGGGAGGCGTTCGCCGGCACCTTCCACATCGCCGAGGGGTACGGGCAGCTCGCCGCCGCGTACGCCGAGGCCGCCGCCGGGGAGCTGCCCACCGCCCCGCCCTCCGAGATCTACTGCCACTCGCTGACCGACCCGAGCATCCTCGGCCCGGACCTGGCCGCGCGGGGCTTCCACACGCTCACCCTCTTCGGGCTGCACACCCCGGCCCGGCTGTTCGAGCGGGACAACGACGCGGCGCGGGAGACGCTGCTGGCGGCGACCCTCGCCCAGCTCGACGCCCACCTGGCGGAGCCGCTCGCCGACTGCCTGGCCCGGGACGCGGACGGACGGCCCTGTCTGGAAGCCCGCACCCCGCTGGACCTCGAGCACGACCTGGGGCTGCCCGGCGGCCACATCTTCCACCGCCCCCTGTCCTGGCCCCACGCCGAGGACGGTACGGGGCGCTGGGGCGTGGAGACCCGGCACGCCAACGTCCTGCTGTGCGGCGCGGGCGCCGTGCGCGGCGGCGGGGTGAGCGGAGTGCCGGGACACAACGCGGCCATGGCCGTGCTGGAGGCGGGGGAGCCGGTGGGGCCGGGGCAGGTATGACCGACGGGACCGGTGTGGCCGGGGAGGGGTGACCGGCGGAACCGGTGGGGCCGGGAAGGCGTGACCGACGGAACCGGCGGGGCCGGGGAGGGGTGACCGGCGGAACCGGCGGGCGGTGTGCCGGCCGGAACCGATCGGCTCGCATGCACCACGGGGTGACGGGTACCGCGGCAGTACGGGACGACATGTCCGACATCACCTGATTCAGGAGGTTCCCCATGGCGGACCCCAACCCGATCGACCTGCAGAAGGCCCTCAGTGGCATCAACTACCCGGCGGAGAAGTCGGCGCTGGTCGACCGTGCGCGCCAGAACAACGCCGACGACGCGATCGTCAGCCGCCTGGACGGTCTGAAGGACCACAGCTACGGCGGTCCCGACGAGGTGCAGAAGGCCGTCTTCAGCGGCTGAGTCCCGGCGGGCCCCCGCCGCCCCGGCCTCTGCCCTGCTCCAGTCCGTCCGGGGCCGCTCCGGCCCCGGACGGGCCCGTCCCGGCCCCTGGACGGACCCGGCGCACGGACCCGGCGCACGGGCCCGGCGCACGGACCCGGAGCCGGGGAGACGGGGGCCGCCGCGCACGCTCAGTCGGCCGACGCCTCCCACCCCCGGGCCGTGACCCGCCGCGCGTCGGCGGGGCGGGCCTCGTCGAAGAGGGGGCCGCGGGGCGTCTCCACGCGCAGGCCGTCCACGTAGGCGCCCCGCCCCACGTACAGCCGGTCGGTGGTGTACCGCCAGCGCAGGGTCAGGCCCCGCGCGGAGGGCAGTGGCGCCCCGAGCGCGTGCCAGACACGGCCCGAGAAGCCGTCGGCCGAGCCCGTGGGGTGCGCCCGCGCCGGCGCGCCCGGGCGCCGGGTCTCGAACGGCACCGGCTCCCACGTCGTACCGCCGTCCACGGACGCCTCCAGCACCAGCGCGTCGGATCCGGGCTCGGTGTCCCACCACAGGGCGCACCGCAACCGCGCGCCCCCGGACGACGTGTCGAGCGCGGGCAGGGTGAGGGTGGCCGTGGCCGAGCCCGCCATGCCGGAGAACCAGGCCGTCCGCCCCCGGGCCGGGCGGACCGGCACCGCGCGGGCCAGGTGGTCGGCCGCCGCCACCCGGGGTGCCGATCCGGACCGCCAACTGCGCACCGGGTGCACCGAGTTGCCCAGCACCACGAGGAAAGAGTCGGTCGTGGGGTCCAGCACCAGGGACGTCCCGGTGAATCCGGTGTGGCCCGCCGTGCGCGGGGTGGCCATCGCACCCATGTACCAGTGCTGGTAGAGCTCGAAGCCGAGTCCGTGCTCGTCGCCCGGGAAGTCCGTGTTGAAGTCGGTGAACATCAGCTCCACCGACTCCGGGCGCAGGATGCGGGCCCCGCCGTACGTCCCGCCGTTGAGCAGGGTCCGGCCGAGCACCGCGAGGTCCCGCGCGGTGGAGAACACCCCCGCGTGGCCCGCCACCCCGCCCAGGCTGTGCGCGTTCTCGTCGTGCACCTCGCCCCACACCAGCCCGCGCTCCAGCCCGGACCAGGGCTGGCGCGCGACCTCCGTCGCCGCGATCCGCGGGCGCCAGCCGGCCGGCGGGTTGTAACGGGTCCGGCGCATGCCCAGCGGACGGGTGATCTCCTCCCGGAGCAGGACGTCCAGGGCGCGGCCGGTGACCTCCTCCAGGACCAGCTGCAGCGAGATGAGGTTCAGGTCGGAGTACAGGTACGCGGTCCCGGGTGCGGTGAGGGGCTCCTCGTCGTAGATCCGCCGGACCTTCTCCTCCCGGGTGGGGGAGAGGTAGAGGGGGATCCAGGCGCGGAAGCCGGAGGTGTGGGTGAGCAGGTGGCGGATCGTCATGTCCTGCTTGCCCGCCCGGCCGAAGCCCGGGAGGTACGTGGCGACTTCCGCCTCCAGGTCCACCGTGCCCCGCTCGATCTGCTGCACGGCGAGGACGGAGGTGAACAGCTTGGACACCGACGCCAGGTCGAAGACCGTGTCCCGGGTCATCGGGATCTGCTGGTCCGGCGGGAACTCGATGCCGGTGTCGGACTCCTCGTCGTAGTCCCGGTAGCGCACCGCCGTGCCGATGGGTTCGTGCAGGGCGACCGTCCCGCCGCGGCCGGCGAGCAGCACCGCGCCCGCGTACCAGGGGTGCACGGGCGACGGACCCAGGAACGCCTCGGCATCCGCGACGAGGTCACGCAGCGGCCCGGCCAGCAGTCCCGCGCGCCGGGGCGAGCCGTATCGCAGGACCGGGTGCCGCCCGCCCCGCCCGGTGTCCGCGGCGACGGCGGGGTCGGCCGGGAGGGCGGCGAAGGCCAGCGCGCCGCCCAGGGCCAGTGCCGAGCCGCCCAGCTGACGTCGGGTCAGTCCCCGTGCTGCCGCGTCCGCCATGACGTTCCTCCCGTGTCCGTGGCCGCATCGGGCCTGAAAGAATCTTTCGGGATCGTCTCGCGGGGTGAAACTTTCCTGTCAGCGGCGGGATGTGTCAATGGGGCGTGCGGGGCCGGACGTTGGGCCGTCCCGGTCCTCGCCCCGGACGGCCCACCGCCCCCGCGCGCCCGCGACCGCGCGGGGCCGGTGCTGCCGCCCGACGCGAGGCCGCACCGCGGCGCGGGCCCCGCGGACGCCGGCCGCCCGCACCGCACCGGGGAGGCCCCCTCCCGTACCGGGGAGGCCCGCTCCCGCGCGACACCGGGCGGCCCGCTCCCGCCCCGCCCTTGACCTTCCCCGGGCACCGGCCGAGGATCATCAGTCATGACGTCAGGACACGGCAGCACGGTCGACGGCATCCTGCGACGCAGCGCCCGCCGCACCCCGGCCCGCGTCGCCGTCGAGTACGGCGACCGCACCTGGACCTACGGCGAGCTCGACGCCGCGGTGTCCCGCACGGCGAGCGTCCTGCTCGCGGAGGGGCTGGCCCCGGGCGACCGGGTCGCCGCCTACGGGCACAACTCCGACGCCTACCTGCTCGCCTTCCTCGCCTGCGCCCGGGCCGGCCTGGTGCACGTCCCGGTCAACCAGAACCTCACCGGTGACGATCTCGCGTACCTCGTCGGCCAGTCCGGCAGTTCGCTCGTCCTCGCCGACCCCGCTCTCGCCGGCCGGCTCCCCGGCGGCGTCCCGGTCCTGGCGCTGCGCGACACCGACGACGCCCTGCTCGCCCGGCAGGAGCACGCGCCCGCGTACGACGGCCCCGAACCGCGCACCGAGGACCTGGTGCAACTGCTCTACACCTCCGGCACCACCGCGCTGCCCAAGGGCGCGATGATGACGCACCGTTCCCTGGTCCACGAGTACCTGAGCGCGATCACCGCCCTCGACCTGGGAGCGGGCGACCGGCCCGTCCACTCCCTGCCGCTGTACCACTCGGCGCAGATGCACGTCTTCCTGATGCCGTACCTCGCCGTCGGCGCCACCAACATCGTCCTGGACGCGCCGGACGGCGACCGGATCTTCGACCTGATCGAGGCGGACCGCGCGGACAGCCTGTTCGCCCCGCCGACGGTGTGGATCGCCCTGTCGAACCGCCCCGACTTCGCCACCCGTGACCTCAGCGGGCTGCGCAAGGCGTACTACGGGGCGTCGATCATGCCGGTCCCGGTCCTGGAACGGCTCCGCGCACGGCTGCCGGGACTGGCCTTCTACAACTGCTTCGGGCAGAGCGAGATCGGCCCGCTGGCCACCGTGCTCGGCCCGGCGGAGCACAAGGGGCGCATGGACTCCTGCGGGCGGACCGTGCTGTTCGTCGACGCGCGGGTGGTGGACGAGGACGGCGAGGACGTGCCCGACGGGACGCCCGGCGAGATCGTCTACCGTTCCCCGCAGCTCTGCGAGGGCTACTGGGACAAGCCGGAGGAGACCGAGGAGGCGTTCCGCGACGGCTGGTTCCGCTCCGGTGACCTCGCGGTGCGCGACGCCGACGGGTACTTCACGATCGTCGACCGGGTGAAGGACGTCATCAACTCCGGCGGCGTCCTGGTCGCCTCCCGGCAGGTCGAGGACGCCCTCTACACCCACGAGGCGGTGGCCGAGGCCGCCGTGATCGGCCTGCCCGACGAGCGCTGGGTGGAGGCCGTCACGGCGGTGGTGGTCCCGCGCGGCGGCACCGGGGACGCCGCTCTGGCGCAGGAGCTGATCGACCACGCCCGCGAGCGGCTCTCGCCGTTCAAGGCGCCCAAGAAGGTGCTGTTCGTGGACGAACTGCCGCGCAACGCCAGCGGAAAGATCCTCAAGCGCGAGCTGCGCGACCGCTTCGCCGGCTGACCGCGCCTCCCGGGTCCGTCGACCTCTCGGCGCGCGCGGGCCGACGGCGTGCCGCACGTCCGCCCTCGACCGCTCGGCGCGGGCCCGGTGGTGAGCGGTCGCCCCGGGGCCCGCGCGACCGGTCTCCGGAAGCGGCCGCAGCTCCGGAGGCGGCCGCGACTCCGGAAGCGGCCGTACGAACCGGCCGGCCCGGTCAGTCGCGAGGGGCAGCGGCCGTGGGAGTGCCCCCGTCGGGACCGTACGCCGTCATGAAGCGGTCGCGGAAGCGGTCCATGCCCCAGCTCGGGGCGTCGGGGGCCGGCTTGAGGCCGTCGGTCCACCCCCAGTCGTCGATCCGGTCGAGCACCTTCTCGTCACGGGCGACGACCGTCACCGGCACCTCCTTGCTCGGGTCGCCGTCGACGACCGCCGGGACCGGCTGGTGATCACCGAGGAACACCACCACGGTGTCCTCGTCGCCGTACCGCTCGATCCACTCGATCAGGCTCCGCAGCGAGTACTCGACGGCCCGCCGGTACTCGGTGCGGATGCTCTCCGGGTTCTTCCAGACCTCCTTGGGGTCGGTGCCCTCCTTCTTGATCTGGTGGAAGACCGACCCGTCCCCCAGGTCCTCCCAGTCGATCATGCGGGCGATGGGGGACCAGGGGTTGTGGCTGGACGCCAGGATGATCTCGGCCATGATCGGAGGACGGTCCGCCTTGCCGTGCTCCAGCCGCTGGAAGGCCTCCATCGTGAACTGGTCGGGTACGGGCGTCCAGCTGAAGTACGGCCCGTGGTAGCCGAGGTGCTCGGAGTCGTAGATGTGGTCCAGGCCGAAGAACTTCCCCTCCGGCCAGGCCCGCCGCACGCCGGGCACGATGCCGACGGTGCGCCAGTCGCCGGCCCGGCGGAAGTAGTTGGTCAGGGTCATCCGGTCGCTGGTGGTCAGGCTGCGGTACCGCTGCTGGTTCTTGATCCACAGGCCGGACAGGAACGTCGAGTGGGCCAGCCAGCTCCCGGCGCCCGTGATCGGCGACTTCAGCCAGCCGCTGCGGGAACCGAACCCGGCCGCCGTCAGCCGTTCGGTGCCCTCGGTCAGGACCGCGTCGGTCTCCGCGGCCATCTCCGGGTGGTCGATCGCGGTCCGGCCGTAGCTCTCCACGAAGGTGAACAGGACGTCCTTGCCGCGCAGGCCGGTGAGCAGCTGGTCGGGCGGGGTGTCCGCGAACGCGTCGACGGCCGCCTGCTTGCGGAAGACCCGGGCGTCCCGGATGCCCGCCTGCACCTGCTCCACCCGGTTGCCCAGCATCTCCGCCGTGCCCTTGGTGGCGACCCGCACGCCGGACACCTGAACGCCCAGGGTGACGCAGGTGATCCACGCGACGCAGAGCACCAGCGTGGTGCGGGCGGCGGCGGCGCGGTGGCGGGTCATCAGACGGGTGATGCGGACCGTGGCCAGCGTCATCAGCAGGAGCAGCAGGACGAACAGCACGACCGCCCCGACGACGGCCAGCACCTGACCGCCCCGGCCGAACGACTCCCGGACGAAGTCCGTGGCGTCGTCCAGCAGGATCCAGTCGAGCACCAGGTCGAACGGCCGGGCCAGCACCTGGTAGAAGCCCATGTCCAGGAACTTCAGCACGGTGAGCAGGCCGAGCAGCACGCCGGTCGCGACCGCCGTGATCCGCCGCGGGCGCGGCGGGAGCGCGAGCAGCAGGGCCGCGAGGAGGATGGCCTCGGCGGGCAGGCGCAGGAACGCCTCGGGGGCGAGCCGTTCCACGCGGTTCGGGACGAGGAGCGCGAACAGCATCAGGGCCCCGGCCAGCACCGTCGTCCCGACGGTGACGCCTCGTGCCGCCCGCGGATACCGGCGGCGCCAGGCGGACCGCCCGGCGGGCGGGGTCTCCTCCGTCGGCGTCTGCGGGGCGGGGGGTGACTGCCCCCGCTCGGTGGCACCCGGCTCCGCCGGGTCGGTGGGCGCCGATGCCGTCGGCCGGGCGGGCTCGGGCTCCGTCCGCCCGGTGGGCCCCGGTTCCGCCTGCTCGGCGTGGCCGGGCTCCGCCGGGTCGGTGGACAGGTGGCAGGGCTCCGGGCGCGGGGTGGAGTCGGGCTGGGGCTGGGGCTGGGGCTGGGGCTGGGGCTGGGGTTCGGATCGGGGTCGGGGCTCGGGGTGACGCGCGGGCACCCCGTCCGCCGTGGCGGTGGGCTCGCCCTCCGTCGCGTCCGGCCGCTCGGGCTCGGCGCTGTCGGTGGTGCCCTCGGTTCCGGCCGCGTCGGTCTCCTCGGGCGGGGTCCCGGTGTCCCCGGGCCGGGGCGCCCCCGGCCGGTCGGACCCGGCGTCCGCCGCGCGTCCGGGAGCGGGCCCGGGTCCCGCGTCCGCCGGGGCGTCGGCTCCGGACCTCGCCGCGGTCCCGTTCCCCCGTACGCCGCCGTCCTTCCGTGGCCTTCCGTCCTCCCGCGGGCCCCCGTCCCCCTGCGGGCCCCCGTCCTCCCGTGCGTCCGCCGTCCCGCCGTGCTCCGGGGTGTCCGGAGCGGGCGTCTCCCCGGGGGTGTCGTCCCGGGCGGTGTCGTCCGGGACCGCCCCGCTCCCGGGAGCGTCCGACAGCCTGCGGGAGCGAGTGAAGAGCGACACCCGGAGGTCCTTCCGTGCGGTGGTGCGATGGCATGGCGAACAGGACCCGTCACGGGGCCCGTCCCCAGCAGTACGTCCGCCGGTCGCTCCGTGTTCAACCGTCCTCCGGAAGACCCGCGAAAGACCTCCGGCAGACCCGCCTGCCACCGCCTCCCGGGGTGCGGCCGACCGCCTCCCGTTCGTCCGGTGACCGCCGGACCGCCGGACCGCCGGACCGCCGGGCCGCCCCCCGCCCGCCCGCTGCCCGGGGCGGACGCCCCGCGCACTCCCCGCCCCGCCCGTCGGCGGCTCTCCCCGGTCCGCGCCCGTCCCCGCCCTCGTCCATCGACGCCGGCCGCCGCCATCACCAGGCCCTGCCGGTTCTCCACGATGCGCAGCGGGCCGCGCCGGGCCACCACCCGTACGGTCTCCTCGTCGAT